>JAVBPS010000011.1:0-68747 GCA_031549495.1 Rikenellaceae bacterium
GCACCCCTTGCGGTACGAGTGGGCTGAAGATTGTATTTAAAAGATAATCAACAAAATGCCGCAGCATTGCTGCGGCATTTTGTTGTCATGTCGAGCGCTAGTCGAGACATATAAGACAGACGGTTTGAGATGTCTCGACTAGCGCTCGACTTGACGAAAAAGAATTCATTCTTTCAAATAAACCCATGCATTAAAATGCATGGGTACTTTATCTATTATCTGATTTGTTACGATCTTCCGACCACGACTGCCCCTTGCGGGTGCCCTCAAGAAGGGCACCCGCAAGGGGTGCCCCTACATGTCCGGAAGAGCTTTTAAAAAAGATACGAAATCGCCCCCACGATCCGGTGGTTGACCACCTCGTGCGAACTTGCGTAGCGACCCGTGCGGTAATTCAGCGCCCCGTCGCCATAGGCGGCCGCGGTCATTTCGTACTCCACGCCGATCAAAAAATGGGGGATGTTGTAGCTGAACGTGCCTACCAGGCGATAGAGGTAGGCGATCTTCGCCGCGTCCAGATAGAGCGCCGAGCCTTCGGCCAACGGGCTGTCCGATCCTAAGTTTTTGGAATAGGCGGCGAACACGCCCCCTTTGTATTTCTTGCCGTAGGTGACGTTGACCCAGGTGGTCGATTGGGTGAAGTTGGTGTAGGTCTGGCGTCCGTCGGTGGCGTCGATGCTGCTGATGCCGTAGCCGCCGGGCATGGTCTGTTCGCTCAGGTTCTTGCCATAGACCGTTTTGGCCCCCGCCCAGAACAGGCCGGACGTGTACTGCGCGAAAACATCGAACGAGAGCGAGCCGAGGCTTTCGTCCACTTTGTAGACGTTCGTCCCGACGGTGGCCTGCGTGCGCGGTTTGATGGTCAGGTAATTGATCCCGGCCCCGGCCAGGAAATGCTGATCGGCCCAGGTCGCCCCGGCGTAGAGCTCCGGCAGCAAGGCCTGGCGTTGGTAGATATTGCTTTTGCCCGCGGGCCCGAGCGAGGCGAACTGGAATTGCCAGATCGACGCGGCCGAAAGTTGGAACTGCCCCGCCTGGTAGTCGTAACGCACCAGCGGGCTTCGGTTGAACGGGTTGAAAGGCGCGGCCACCGAGATCGAGATCACATCGGGGATCACCCCGCCGAAGAGCGGATGCCACGTATGCCCGACGGTGAGCGCCGAGCGCGACCACGCCATTTTCATATACCCCTGCCGGATGCGGAACACGCTGTAATTGGCCCCGAAAGAGCCGCTGAACCCTGCGAAATCGGCCTCCAGTACGGCGGAAATATCGGCATTGAGTGCATTTAGCCCGCCCACCCGAACCCCGAGGCGGCTGTTGAAACTGTAAAACCCGCCGCTGGCGATCTTATTCAGGTCCTTCCCGTTGGCATCGTAATTCACATCGTAGGGATAGAGCAGGAACAGCCCTTCGAAGGCCGTCACGCTATGCCGCGAGTCGACGGAGGCGTCGCCGCGCACGAAACCGTAGATTTTGGCCGTGACGTTGGATTTCTCCGTCTGCGCGAAGGCGGCAAAAGGAGTGGCCAGCAGGGCCAGTAATGCAATACGCTGTGCAGTCGTTTTCATAATCGGTTCGGTCGAGGGGGCAAATGTAGCATAATAAGTCATGTTTCTACCATGTTTTTCTTGTCCGGAACGTTTTATTTGCTCCGGTTCTTCCGGCCGGCAACGGGTTTTCGCCGGCATCGCATTGGCGGCATGCAAGTTGTCTGCGGTTGCGCCGGTTTGTCCTATTTCTGCTTTTTGTCCGGCGAAAAATCCGAAAGCCGCCCGGCCTGCTTTGTCATTCTGAACGCAGTGAAGAATCTTGGTCGGAATTGTTCCGGCACAGCCCTACCAAGATTCTTCACTGCGTTCAGAATGACAAGCGATGAAAAAGGGCGGGCATCCACCGGGTTTATTGAAAAAAACATATCTTTGTAATCTCTCACAACGCCTTAGTTACAGGCTCGCTTATTGTAATGCATGGTATTCCCGGGGGAGTTACGCCCCCGGCAAGGGAGTGCTGTGCAAACAAGCGACCGTTGAGACGTTGTGAGAGACTATCAACCGCCGGGGGCTTTTTTTGGCCAATTCGGTTTCTTTGAAAAATACCATCCTTTTCACGTTTTTATGCCTCATGTCCTGCGCGGCCGCGACCGCGCAGAACCGCGTGATGGTGGGTTTCTACAACGTCGAAAACCTCTTCGACACGATCCGCAACCCGATGAAACACGACGCGGACTTCACCCCCGAAGGCCGTGAGGGCTGGAATACCGAACGTTACCGCCTCAAAATAAAGAACATGGCCCGCGTGCTGGACGAGATGAACCTCGACGTGGCGGGCCTGGCCGAAGTGGAGAGCCTCGTCGCGTTGCGCGACCTGGTGCGCGAAATGAAAACCGACTACTGCTACGTCCATTTCGACACCTCCGACCCACGGGGACTCGATCAGGTATTGCTGTATAAAGGCGATAAATTCATTCCCGACACGGATCGCCGCAATGTGCGCCTCGTTCCCTCGGCCGCAGGACGGGAATTCCTCTACGTGCGCGGAAAACTGGCCGGCCACCGCGTCGACCTGGTGGTCTGCCACCTGCCTTCGATCATGAACGCGATGGACCAAAAGCGCGCCGCCGCCCGCAGCCTCTACCATTTCGTCGACTCCTTGCAGCAGAGCGACCCGGCCGCCCGCCCCATCGTGATGGGCGACATGAACGCCGACCCCACCGAACGCTTCATGCGCGAGGAGATGCACACGGGCCGCCACGCGATGGACGGCCTGCCCTTCCTGTACAACCCGTTTTTCAGAATGTGGGAACGCGGCATCGGCACCTACGTCTGGGACGACGCATGGCATTTCTACGACAACATCTTCATCAGCAGCGCCCTGCTGGGCGGCAATGCCCTGCGCTTCGACGATTGCGGCGTCTTCATCCGCGAATACCTCCTCTCGGACGGGGAGACCCTAAGGCGCGGCTACCCCTTGCGCACCTCCTCGCGCGGGGTATGGCTGGGCGGGTACAGCGACCATCTTCCGGTGTATGTTACGCTGCGATTCTGAATGGAAAATTAAACGCGTTGTAAGCCAGCGGCATCCGGATAATCCTGAAAATTTCTCCCGGTTTAACAGAATATCGGGGCTCTTTTCACGTTCATATAGATGTCCGGGTGCACACTATAATGCGTATCTGGACGCAACGGAAAATTAAACTATTTTAATTGTGAGTTATGAAAAAGATCCTTGTGTTGGCTTCCGCTCTGATGTTCTGTGTAGCCGTTTCCGCCCAGCAGCCCACCACCAAACCGGCCGAAAAACCCGCCGCATGCAAGTGTGAAGGGAAATGTGAGAAAAAAGGCGAGGCCAAATCCGATTGCAAATGCAAAAAGGAGTGTGAGAAAAAGAGCGAGGCCAAGCCCGCCCCTGCCCCTGCTCCCGCCCCCGCTCCGAAGAAATAACCGCCTCTTCGCCGATAGATCCCCATACGGGCAGCGCTAAATTGCGCTGCCCGTTTCTTTTGTCCCTTTCCGATTTTCAAAAATCGCAGATAATCGTTACCTTTGTCAGTTGTAGCGACCCGGAAAAATTCATAATTCATAATTCATAACTCATAATTAAACAAAATGGCTAACCAGAAAAGAGTCTACACCTTCGGCAACAAGAAAGCCGAAGGCAACGGCAAGATGAAAGAACTCCTCGGCGGCAAGGGCGCCAACCTGGCGGAGATGAACCTGATCGGCATCCCCGTGCCCCCGGGATTCACCATCACCACCGAAGTCTGCACCGAGTACTACGAGAAAGGCCAGCAGGCCGTGATCGACATGATCCGCCCCGAGGTGGAGAAGGCCATGAAGATGGTAGAGGAGGCTACCGGCATGCAGTTCGGCAGCGAGAGCAACCCGCTGTTCGTATCCGTACGCTCGGGCGCGCGCGCCTCGATGCCCGGTATGATGGACACCATCCTCAACCTGGGGATCAACGACGCGGCCGTCGAAGGGATCACCAAGCGCTCGGGGAACGCCCGTTTCGCCTGGGACTCCTACCGCCGCTTCATTCAGATGTACGGCGACGTGGTGCTCGGCATGAAACCCGAGAGCAAAGAGGACGAAGATCCGTTCGAAGTGATCATGCACCACATGAAGGAGGCTAAGAAAGTCACCAACGACAACGACCTCTCGACCGAAGACCTGAAAGAACTGGTGGTCAAATTCAAAAAGGCTGTCAAAGAGCAGACCGGCCATGATTTCCCGACCGATCCCTGGGAGCAGCTCTGGGGCGCCGTCTGCGCCGTGTTCTCCTCGTGGATGAACGACCGCGCGATCCTTTACCGCAAGCTCAACAACATCCCCGCCGAGTGGGGCACCGCCGTGAACGTGCAGGCGATGGTTTTCGGCAACATGGGTGACTCGTCCGCCACGGGCGTAGCCTTCACCCGCGACGCCGCCACGGGCGAGGACATTTTCAACGGCGAATACCTGATCAACGCCCAGGGCGAAGACGTGGTGGCCGGTATCCGTACCCCGCAGCAGGTGACCCTCGAAGGTTCGCGCCGCTGGGCCATCGCCCAGAACGTGAGCGAAGCGGACCGCGCTTCGAAATATCCCTCGCTGGAGGAGGTGATGCCCGAGGTTTACAAGGAACTCGACGCCACCCAGCAGCACCTGGAAGACTATTTCACCGATATGCAGGACATCGAATTCACCATCCAGAACGGCAAGCTGTGGATGCTGCAGACCCGCTCGGGTAAGCGCACCGGCGCCGCGATGGTGAAGATCGCCATGGACATGCTCTCGCAAGGGCTGATCAACGAGGAGACCGCCATCCTGCGCTGCGAGCCCGCCAAACTGGACGAGTTGCTGCACCCCGTCTTCGACAACGCCGCCATCAAGAGCGCCAAGGTGCTTACGAAGGGCCTTCCCGCCTCGCCGGGCGCCGCTACGGGCCAGGTGGTGTTCTTCGCCGACGACGCCGACAAATGGGCTGCCGAAGGCAAGCATCCGCTGCTGGTGCGCATCGAAACCTCGCCCGAGGACCTGAAAGGGATGCTCGTGGCCCAGGGTATCCTGACCGCCCGCGGCGGGATGACCTCACACGCCGCCGTGGTGGCCCGCGGGATGGGCAAGTGCTGCGTGTCGGGCGCCGGTGAGGTGCAGATCGACTACAAAGCCCGCACGCTCGTCATCAAGGGCGTCGTCATCAAAGAGGGCGACTGGATCTCGCTGAACGGCTCGACCGGTGAAGTGTACCTCGGCAAAGTCGGCACGAAAGAGGCCGAACTGAGCGGCGATTTCGCCAAGCTGATGGATCTGACCACCAAATACGCCCACCTGAAAGTGCGCGCCAACGCCGACACCCCGCACGATGCGAAGGTGGCTATCTCGTTCGGCGCACAGGGCATCGGCCTCTGCCGCACGGAGCACATGTTCTTCGAAGGCGACCGCATCAAAGCCGTGCGTGAGATGATCCTCGCGGACGACGAGAAAGGCCGCCGCGTGGCCCTGGCCAAGTTGCTGCCCATTCAGCGCGGCGACTTCGAAGGCATTTTCGAGGCGATGGACGGACACCCCGTGACCGTGCGCCTTTTGGACCCACCCCTGCACGAGTTCGTTCCCCACGAAGAGAAGGAGCAGCGTGAGATGGCGAAAGAAATGGGCGTTTCCTTCGAAGTGATCAAAGCCAAAGTGGACAGCCTCCACGAATTCAACCCCATGCTCGGCCACCGCGGCTGCCGCCTGGGCAACACCTATCCCGAGATCACCGAGATGCAGGCCCGCGCCATCATCGAGGCTGCGATGAACGTGAAAAAACGCGGCATTCCGGTGAGCGTGGAGATCATGGTGCCGCTGGTGGGTAACCACAAGGAGCTGCGCTACCAGAAGAACATCATCGAGGCCACGGCCAAAGAGGTGTTCGCCGAGCGCAATGAGGTGCTGGAGTACATGATCGGCACGATGATCGAGGTTCCGCGCGCCGCGGTGACCGCCGACCAGATCGCCGAGGTGGCCGAATTCTTCTCGTTCGGTACCAATGACCTGACGCAGATGACCCTCGGGTTCTCGCGCGACGATATTTCGAAGTTCCTGCCCGTCTACCTGGAAAAAGGGATCCTGAAAGCCGACCCGTTCCAGATCCTGGACAAGAAGGGCGTGGGCCAGCTGGTGCGCGAGGCGGTATTCAAAGGCCGCGGCACCCGTCCCGAGCTGAAGTGCGGTATCTGCGGCGAGCACGGCGGCGAACCTTCGTCGGTCGAGTTCTGCCACTACGCAGGCCTGAACTACGTGAGCTGCTCGCCCTTCCGCGTGCCCATCGCACGCCTGGCAGCGGCACATGCGGCCCTGAAGCAGGAGTAATCTTTTAGCATCCTAATATCGCGGCAGGCGCACCTTTACCGGTGCGCCTGTTGTTTTTTCCTCGGCCGAGCCTGTCATTCTTCACTGCGTTCAGAATGACAAAATATTCACCGTGTGCCGGTCGGCACCGTTTTTGTTCATAGTTTCCGCAAACAAATCCAAGAACCTATGGAAAATACGATCAAATCAGGCGTGGCGATGCTCAATGTTCTGGAAAGTTGGGGTGTGGATCACCTCTACGGCATCCCCGGCGGCTCGATCAACTCGCTGATGGACGCCCTGTGGGAAAAACGGGATACGATGAAATACATCCAGGTGCGCCACGAGGAGGTCGGCGCGATGGCCGCCGCCGCCGATGCCAAACTCACGGGTAAGATCGGCGTCTGCTTCGGCTCGGCCGGTCCCGGCGCCACCCACCTGTTCAACGGCCTGTACGACGCGCAGATGGACCGTGTTCCGGTGCTGGCCCTGATCGGCCAGGTAGTATCCGGCGCGATGAACACCGACGCCTTCCAGGAGATGAACGAGAACCCGATGCTGGCCGACGTCGCCGTCTACAACCGCACGGTGATGAACCCCAAGAGCCTGCCCGCGGTGGTTGACGAGGCGATCCGCCGCGCGTACGAATATCGGGGCGTGGCCGTGGTGACCATCCCCGTTGACTACGGCTTCGCAGATATCGCCGACAAGGATTACTCCTCGGCCCGCAGCCATCGCACCGGTGCCCCCACGCCCGAACAGAAAGACATCGCCGCCGCCGTGGAATTGATCGCCGCCGCCGAGCGCCCCGTGCTTTACGTGGGGCAGGGTGCGCGCGGCCGCGAGAAGGAAATCCTCGCTTTTTCGGAGCATTTCTCAATGCCGATCGTCTATTCCGTGCTCGCCAAGGGGATCGTCCCGGAGGACACGCCTAATTTATTAGGCTCGGCCGGCCGCCTGTCGACCAAGCCTGCGAACGAAGCGCTGCCCGCCTCGGACCTGATCGTCTTCGTGGGCAGCAACTTCCCCTTCGCGAACTATTATTTCATGCCCGAGGTGAAATTCATCCAGGTCGATACCGACTCCTCGCGCCTGGGCAAGCGCCACCGGGCCGACGCCGCCATCCTGGCCGACGCCGGGGAGGCCTTGAAAGCCATGACGGCCGCGGGCAAAAAGAAAGCCCCCGGCAAATGGCTGGAAGCCAACCGCAAGAACCGTCAAAACTGGCTGGAATGGCTGCGCGGCTTCGAAACGATGGACGAAGTGCCGATGCGCCCCGAGCCCGTTTTCGCCCAGATCAACCGCATCGCCGAGCCCGACGCGATCTTCGTCACCGACGTGGGCAACACAACCATCCAGGCCGTGCGTTTGCTGAAAATGAATCCCCGCCAGCGTTTCACCACCTCGGGCCTCTTCGCCACGATGGGCTACGGCGTGCCGGGCGGCATCGCAGCCAAACTGAGCTTTCCGAAACGTCAGGTCTTCACCCTCAGCGGCGACGGCGCCTTCGCGATGGTCATGCAGGACATCATCACCCAGGTGCGCTATCGTCTGCCGATCATCAACATCGTCTTCTCGAACGACTCCCTGGGCTTCATCGACGCCGAGCAGGAGGACACCCGCCAGCCCAAATTCGGCGTCGACCTCACCGGCGCCGACTACGCCGCCATCGGCGCGGCGATGGGCGCCCGCGGCTTTTCCGTTACCCGCTACGACCAGTTGCAAGGCGTTTTCGACGAAGCTAAGCGCAGCGCCGTCCCTGTGGTGATCGACGTAAAGATCACCAATGACCGTCCGTTCCCCGCCGAGGCGATGCTGCTGGACGAGGAACTGTACCCGAAAGACAAAGTCGACGCCTTCAAGCAACGCTACCGCGTGAAAGGCATGCCGACCCTGTCGGAATTGCTGAAAAAGTAAGTATTGTCCGCCGCGTAGGGGCACCCCTTGCGGGTGCCCTTCTCTCTTCATAGAAAAGGGCACCCGCAAAGGGCAGCTCTGGTCGGAAGATCATAACAAATCGGATAATAGATAAATTACCCATGCATTAAAATGCATGGGTTTATTTGAAAGAATGAATTCTTTTTCGTCATGTCGAGCGTTAGTCGAGACATCTCAAGCCGCCTGTCTGAGATGTCTCGACTAACGCTCGACATGACAACAAAATGCCGCAGCATTGCTGCGGCATTTTGTTGATTATCTTTTAAATACAATCTTCCGACCACTCGCGCCCATAAGGGTGCCCTTAACTTTTAGGGGTGTCCGGTGGCGGACGACTATTTCGCTTCCACGATTTTCATGCAGGCCTCCAGGGTCAGCTCCGTGGGAACGGTACCCTTCGGGATGCGGTAGTTCTTGCCCTTGTAGGCGATGTAGGGGCCGTAGCGGCCGTTGAGCACCTGCATGTCGGCGTCCTCGGGGAAGGATTTGAGCACGGACTTGCCGCCTGCGCCGTTCGCCTGGTTTTTCTTCTCTTCCAGCAGTTGGATCGCCCTTTCCAGGGTGACCGAATAGGGGTCGTCGCTCTTGGCCAGCGAAGCGAATTTGCCGTTATTGCGGGCGTAGGGGCCGAATTTACCGATGCCGATCACCACGTCGTCGCCTTCGTAGGTGCCCACGGTGCGGGGCAGGGCGAACAGGGCGAGGGCTTCTTCCAGCGTGATCGAGGCGATCAGCTGACCTTTCTTTAGGCTCGCGTAGCGCGGTTTCTCGCCCTCGTCGGTGGCGATCTGCACCATCGGGCCGAAGCGGCCGATGCGGGCGCTCACCTCGCGTCCCGTGGCGGGGTCGGTGCCCAGCACGCGGATGTTGTTCGTCCGCTGCGGGGCGGTTTCCAGCGCCTGTTCGACCGTCTTGTGGAACGGGCCGTAGAACGCCGCGATCATCTTCTCCCAATCCTGCTCGCCGTCGGCGATCTGGTCGAATTCCTTCTCGACCGTGGCGGTGAAGTTATAGTCGAGGATATCCTTGAAATTGCCCTCCAGGTAGTCGTTCACCAGCATGCCCGTGTCGGTGGGGCAGAGACGCGAGGACTCTTTACCGACCACTTCGGTGAGTTCCTTGGCGGTCACTTTGTCTTTCGACAGGGTGAGTTGCGTGTAGGGGCGCTTCGTCCCTTCGCGGCCCTGCTTGACCACGTAGCCGCGGTTGATGATCGTGGTGATCGTGGGGGCGTAGGTCGAGGGGCGGCCGATGCCCAGCTCCTCCAGGCGGCGCACCAGGGCGGCCTCGCTGTAACGCGGGGGCGACTGGGTGAAACGCTCGGTGGCGGTGATCTTGTCGGCCAGAAGGGCGTCGCCTTCACGCATCGGGGGCATCACGCCCTGGCCCTGCTCCTGCTCTTCGTCCGACGATTCGGCGTAGAGGCGCAGGAAACCGTCGAAGAGGATCACCTCGCCCGTGGCGACGAATTGCTCCGGGGCCGTGCTTACGTCGATCGTCACCACGCTGCGCATGATCTGCGCGGCGGCCATCTGCGAGGCCAGTGTGCGGCGGCGGATCAGTTCGTAGAGCCGTTTCTCGGCCGGGGTGCCGTCGATCGTCGCGTGGTCCATGTAGGAGGGGCGGATGGCTTCGTGGGCCTCCTGAGCCCCTTTGGTCTTGGTGGTGAAGTTGCGCGGGTTGCTGTATTTCTCGCCGAAGAGTTTGATGACTTCCTCTTTCGCGGCGGCGATGGCTTGTTTCGAGAGGTTCACCGAGTCGGTACGCATGTAGGTGATGTAACCGGCCTCGTAGAGTTTCTGGGCGGTGGACATCGTCTGCGAGACGCTCATGCCGAGGTGGCGGCCGGCCTCCTGCTGCAACGTGGAGGTGGTAAAGGGGGGTGCGGGCGACTTGGTGGCCGGTTTTTCCTCGGCCTTGGCGACCTTATAGCCTGCGCCGAGGCACTTGTTCAAAAACGCTTCGGACTGCTCGCGCGTTTCGAAGCGGCGGTTCAGGTCGGCTTTGAAGAGGGTTTTTAAGGGATCGTCCGGCAGGTAGAAATGGGCGGTCACACGCCAGTAGGCCGTCGCCTTGAAGTCGATGATCTCGCGCTCGCGCTCCACCAAGAGGCGCACGGCCACGCTCTGCACGCGTCCGGCCGAGAGCGACGGTTTCACCTTCTTCCAGAGCACCGGCGAGAGTTCGAAACCCACCAGCCGGTCCAGGATGCGGCGCGCCTGCTGGGCGTTCACCAGGTTCATATCCAGCGTGCGGGGATTCTCGACCGCTTCGAGGATCGCCCCTTTGGTGATCTCGTGGAAAACGATGCGGCGCGTGGTGTCCACCGGCAGTCCCAGCACCTGCGTCAGGTGCCAGGCGATAGCCTCTCCCTCGCGGTCCTCATCGGAAGCGAGCCAGACGGCCTGCGCGCTTTTGGCCAGCTTCGCGAGTTCGGCGACCACTTTCTTCTTATCGTCGGCCACCTCGTACGTCGGGGCGAAGCCGTGCTCGATGTCGATCCCCAACCCTTTCTTTGCCAGGTCGCGGATATGGCCGTAACTCGATTTGACGACGAAATCTTTTCCTAAGAATTTCTCTATGGTTTTCGCCTTGGCGGGCGACTCGACGATCACTAAATTCTCCTGCATAAGTTGTCGGTATAAAAAAGCGAAAACCTAAAGGATTTCTTTAGGTTCGCTCGTTTTGCGGTGTTAAGGAATGAGTGTATATGTGAGTTTGAGCTTGATCCGGTAGTTGGGCGTTTGCGATCCTTTCAGGGAGACCTGCCCGAAGGCATAAGGGTAGTACTGGTCGGCCCCCAGGCTGATCGTACGTTGGTAACTCGCGTCCTGGAGCAACTTGTGTATCGTGCTGGTGATGTCCATACTGTAAAAACTGCTCACGTTGATGTCCGACGAACGGGTCAGGTAGCCCCCGTAGGCGGTCGTGGTGCTGTATGTGTTTTCGTAGTAGGGGTTATAGTCCGGGATGTTCGGGTTCGTGATGTTCTTCATGTCCAGCAGGTAGCTGTACATCTGGGGATAGTTGAGGTACATGCCTATGCGGTTCAGCGCCTTGTTCATCGCCGCGACGCTGTTATCCGCCAGGTCGAAGCAGATCGAGGCGTTGTTGATGGCGATATTTTTCCCGCCGCCCAATTGACGTATCCGGTCGAGCAGTGCGTCGGTAACGGTCAGTTCGGTGAACACGCCGGACATCGCTTCCACGTAGGCGGTCTCCACCAACGGGCCCTGCACTTTGAGGTCGTGGCTGATCTGCGAGGAGAAGGTACCCGAAGCGTAGTCGTGCTCCACATGGAAGACGCTCATCGCGTAATAATAGTAATCCGTAAACGGATAGGAGGCTGTAACCTGCTTATTGGTGGTGGTTCCCCCGGTGTCAACCTCCGGATGGTGGGTGTACAGGGTAAAATAGGATGTACCCGAGAGATCTACTTTGTAAAGCGCGGCGTCCATTTTGTTATCCGGCACGAATACCAACCCCTTGAAGCCGGCGAAAGTCCCCCCGTTACCGAGGATAAAAACCTTGTCGCTCTCGAAGTTGCTTCCCGTGGCAATCAGTCGGTCGATATAATCCTTGCCGTCCGGGGTCAGCTCGTCGGCATATACCTTGAACGAGACGGTGTCGTTCTTCGCCAGATCGGACGTGAAACGGAAGAGCGGCTTGGAGGCGTCGTAATAGGTGCCGATATTGGAGAGGTTGTAATACGTCGAGTCGCGTTTCAGATCTTTCGTCACCTCGTAGATTGTGAAATCCTGGGCGGGCATGGTGTTGCCGCTCGTTGCGGGGATTTTTACACGGAAATAAACCGAGTCGAAAATGGCCCCGGCACCGAAATAGTTATTGGTCGCGTCGGTGGCCGTGGCATCTATATCGGGAAGGGGTTGGATGATCCCGCTGCATACCGTATAGCCGAAATCAGGGGTAAACCGCGATCCGATGTAGACATTCCTCATATCGCTGGTCTGGATGGTATCCACCTGGTAGAGGCGCGTTTCGAAATAGACCGGCTCCGTGGCGGGATCCTCGCCCAGCGTCACCGCGAGGGTCTGCATCTGCTGATCCTCCGGGATCAGGTTGTTGCCCAGAAGGTCGTCCACACTCGTACACCCCGCCAGGGCCATCACGGCCGCGAGCGGCAAAATCCACACCCTACGCTTTAAGCAGATCATCATAAAATTGTTTGTATTTATCCAGGTACCCTGCGTCCTCCTTCGCGCCGTACTCCAGTACGGGTTTGCCCGAAGAGCGCACGTACGCCAGCGTCCCCGCGTCCGGATGCGGGGTGTCCACCGTCACGGCGTCCGCATTATCAATAACGAAACGCATCAGGTTTTGGTATGTGGGCGTGGTAAGAATTTCGAGATTCGCGCTTTCCGCCCCCGAGTCGGCCACTTTATCCTTGAATCCGGCGTCCAGCTGGCCCGGGAAAACGTCGTCCGGCAACGACACCACGATCTTCAGGTCGCGGAACAGGGGGTCGTCCGCGAAGCTGTTGCGCAGGTAGATCGGCACCAGAGCCGTGAACCACCCGTGGCAATGCACCACGTCGGGCGACCAGCGCAGCTTCTTGACCGTCTCCAGCACCCCGCGGGCGAAGAAAAGCGCCCGCTCGTCGTTGTCCGGGAAGCAATTGCCGTCGGCATCGGTGAGCATCGCCTTGCGGCCGAAATAATCCTCGTTGTCGATGAAATAGATCTGCACCCGCGCCGAGGGGATCGAGGCCACTTTGATGATCAGCTGGTGGTCGGTGTCGTTGATGATCAGGTTCATCCCCGAGAGGCGGATCACCTCGTGCAGCTGGTTGCGCCGCTCGTTGATCACGCCCCAGCGCGGCATGAAGGTGCGGATGTCCGCCCCCCGCTCCTGGATCGCCTGCGTCAGCGTACGGCACAAAGTAGCCATCTCGCTATCAGGCAGATAGGGAGTGATTTGCTGGCAAACGTAAAGTATCTTAGGATGGCTCATTGCGGGAGTTTTTCCTGTTGCAGGCTATGAAAGCCAACTGCAAAGGTACTAATTTTTAACGATTTTAACAAAAATCATAAAAACCTGACTGTGGAGAGCGTGCGCAGCCCAGGTGTGATCACCGTCCGAAGGCTTACTGCGCGTGGTGCGTGTCGGTTCCGATCCGTAGGGGCACCCCTTGCGGGTGCCCTCTTTTCTTTGGGCACCCGCAAGGGGTGCCCCTACATGCACGGACATCAAAGGATCAACATCGCGTCCCCGTAGGTCCCGAACCGGTAGCCCTCCTGGCGCGCTACCTTATAGGCGTTCATTACATTATCATACCCCCCGAAGGCGCAGACCATCATCAGCTGCGTCGAGTAGGGGAGGTGGAAATTGGTCACCATCGAGTCGGCGATCGAGAATTCGTAGGGGTGGAAGATGAACTTGTTCGTCCAGCCCTGGAACGGCTTGACCATCCCGTCGGTCGAAACCGAACTCTCGACGGTGCGCATGACGGTCGTGCCCACAGCGCATACCTTGCGGCCCGAGCGGCGGGCGGCGTTGACCATCTCCGCCGCATCCGCGGGGATGTCGATCTGCTCGGAGTCCATCTTGTGCTTGGTGAGGTCCTCGACGTCCACCGTGCGGAAGTTGCCCAGGCCCACGTGCAGGGTGATCTCGGCGCAGTTCACGCCTTTGATCTCCAGTCGCTTGAAGAGGTGCTTGCTGAAGTGCAGCCCGGCCGTCGGGGCGGCCACGGCGCCTTCGTGTTTGGCGAAAATGGTCTGGTAGCGCTCGGCGTCGATCTCTTCGACTTTCGAGCGGATCCATTTGGGAAGGGGCGTTTCGCCCATCTTGTAGAGCGCCTCCTTGAACTCTTCGTAGCTGCCGTCGAACAGGAAACGCAGCGTGCGGCCGCGCGAGGTGGTGTTGTCGATCACCTCGGCCACCAGCAGGTCGTCGTCGCCGAAATAGAGCTTGTTGCCGATGCGGATCTTACGTGCCGGATCGACCAGCACGTCCCACAGGCGCAGATCGCGGTTCAACTCCCTTAAAAGGAAGATCTCGATCTCGGCGCCGGTCTTCTCCTTGTTGCCGTACAGGCGGGCGGGGAAGACCTTCGTGTTGTTGAAGATCAGCACGTCCTGCGGGTCGAAGTAGTCGATCAGGTCTTTGAAGACCTTGTGCCGGATCTCGCCCGTCTTGCGGTTGACGACCATCAGGCGCGACTCGTCGCGGTTGTCGGTGGGGTATTTCGCCAGTAGCTCGGGCGAAAATTCGTAATTATATTGGGATAACTTCATATTCTCCTCTCAATTCTTGGGGCGGCTGCGCATATAGCACGCCATATTTCACACATCCTCCTCGCCTGCGCTGCTCACGTACCAAAGTACGCTGCGCTGCTCGCATCGGACGATGCGCGAAATCTGGCGCACTCTATGCACAGCGAAAATTTCCATGGAGGTTACGCTAATCACGGGGGGCGCTTCCCTCGCCGATCTGGTTTTTATATCGACCTTTTTCAGTCAAAAAGAAAAGGGCGATTAAAATATATACGCAGAAAAAACGATTTTGTTTCACCGGATGGCGATTATTTTTTAACTTCCTGTTTTTATGTTGTCATTCAGAGCGAAGCGAAGAATCTTGGTCGGAATTGTTCATTGTCTGAACACAGCCCAACCAAGATTCTTCGCTTCGCTCTGAATGACAGATATTTTCCGCGTGCCGGGCGGCACCGCTTCGCTCTGAATGACAGATATTCACCGTGTGCCGGGCGGCACTTCGGTGTTGCCGATCAGGCCGGCCTTTCGGAATGAGAAACGCTCTGAGGCGGTGATGATCACGTGGTCCAGCAGGGTGATGTCGAACAGCGAGGCGGCGGTTTCCAGTTTGCGGGTCAGTTCCAGGTCCTGTTTGCTCGGGCGGGCGGCACCCGAGGGGTGGTTGTGTACCACGAGGATGCCGGGGCTGAGGCGTTCCACCGCCCGCTTGACGATCAGCTTGTGGTCGACCACCGTGCCCTGCACGCCGCCCTGGCTTACTTTCATTTTTTCCATCACCCGGTTCGAGGCGGAGAGGAAGACGACCCAGAATTCCTCGTGCGGCAGAGTGCCCAGCAGCGGGCGGAAGATCCGTTCCACGTCGGCGTCCGTGGTGATCGTTTCCAGCTCTTCGCCCCCGGCCACGGCGACCCTGCGCCCGGCCTCGAAGGCTGCGGCCAGTAACGCGGCTTTGCTTACGCCCATGCCCGAGATCGCGCGCAGGCGGTTCAGGTCCAGGCGCGCGAGTCCCGCCAGCCCGTTCCCTGCGGACAAGGCCTCCCCGGCCAGGTCCAATGCCGACCCGGCCCGGCCGCCGTCGCCCAGCAACACGCTCAGCAACTCTTCGTCCGAGAGCTCCGCCACGCCGCGGGCCACGAGGCGTTCGCGGACCTGCTTGTCTTTCGGGTCGATCATGGAAACGGTTAGAGCAGGAAGGAAAGGTTATCGCCCGCTGCCATCTCCTGCGGCGTTTTCCCGTGGCGGAAGATGCGCATCGGACGCGGGCCGATCAACGAGAGCTGCTCGCCCTCCATGCGCAGCATGCAACCTTCGCGCAGGCCGGCCACGTACATGTGGCGGTTGGCCTCGATGAACTCCTCGATGCGCTGTTCGCGCGTCTCGCCCGCGTGGCCCGTGGGGTGGGCGTCCAGGTAGTGGGGATTGATCTGGAAGGGGACCAGGCCGAGCGCTTCGAACGAGGCGGGCTCGACGATGGGCATGTCGTTGGTGGTGCGGATCGTCGGGCAGGCGACGTTGCTGCCGGCGCTCCATCCTATATAAGGTATGCCGCCGCGGATGCGCGCGCGGATCGGGTCCAGCAGGCCGTGCTCCTGCATCTTTTGCAGCAGGGCGAACGTGTTGCCCCCGCCGACCACGATGGCGCGGGCTTTTTCCACCTCGCGGGCCGGGTTCGAGAACTCGTGCACCGAGCGGACGTTGACGCTGATGTCGTCGAAACGTTTCTGCACCTTTTTCAGGTAGTCGTCGTAGGAGAAGGTCACCGCGGCGTAGGGCACGAAGAGCACTTCGCCCACGTCGCCCAGGAAATGACCGATGGTCTGGATCGGGTAAGAGAGGTACTCTTCGCCGGCGTTGGTGGAGTTGCTGATCAGTAATAGTCTCATAGTTTTTTTATTTCGGTTTCAATGATTTCGGGGAAATAACGGTGTTCCAGCACGTGGATTTTTGCAGCGAGGGTATCCGGGGTATCGTCCGGGGCGACCGCCACGCGGTATTGGGCAAGGATGTCGCCGCTGTCGTAGACCTCGTTCACCCGATGGATCGTGATGCCGGATTCTTTCTCCCCGGCGGCGATCACCGCCTGGTGGACATGGTGGCCGTACATGCCCTTGCCGCCGTAGGCGGGCAGCAACGCCGGGTGGATGTTGACGATCTTCCCGCGGTAGGCCTCGACCAGCGCCGCGGGGATCAACCACAAGAAACCGGCCAGGACCACGTAGTCGATCGCGCGGTCGCGCAAGATTTTTACAATGTATTCTTTGTCGGTGAATTGCATCCGGTCGAAAACCAGGCCCTCCACGCCCGCCTCGCGTGCGCGGGTCAGCACGTAAGCCTGCGGGTTGTTCGAAAGCACGAGAGTCACCCGGGCCAGCGGCGAATCCGCGAAATGTTCGATGATCTTCCGGGCGTTGCTCCCCGAGCCCGAGGCGAATATGGCGATGTTCTTCATGCGGATAGGAATGGTCGAATGGTCAAAATTAAGAAAAAATCCCGGATAGAGGTTATCCGGGCAGGGAGTCCCCGGATAATTATTGACAATCTGCGTCGAAAAGGGAAAGTTTTCTTACGTTTGCACTCGATTCGGGCCGCTCAAGCGGCTATTTGTTAATCATTAACCCCAAGTTTAAATTATGAAAAAGACAATCGTAGCCATGGCCGCCCTGGTCATGGCGGCAACGGCAGTGAACGCCCAGGTCTATCTCGGCGGTTCGGTCGGTTTGAGCACCCGCAGCACCAAACCCGAAGCCAGCGACAAGACCACGACGACCACCTGGAACCTTTCCCCCACCGTAGGCTACTACCTGAACGACCGTTTCGATATCGGCCTGGACCTGACCCTGGGTTCGAATACGCAGAAATTTCCGGCCACCAACGTAAGCGCCAGGAGGGAGCTGGTCAATAATTCCTGGAGCGTGACCCCGTTCGCCCGCTACTCGTTCTTCCGGGTAGGCAAATTCGAGGCGATCGCCAAGTTGGGCATCCATGCCGGCGGCGGCAAGGAAGAGACCAAATTCCCCGAGAGCCCCGACGGCAACACCTCGACCCAATACACCGCCTGGGGCATCAACCTCTCCCCGGTGCTGGCCTGGAGCCTGACCGATCATGTGGTCATCTACACCACCAGCGACTACCTGACCTTGGGCTACAACTCGTACAAACTCAAAGACATCTCGACGGTCAACCGCTTCGGCCTGAACGCCGACGCCGGGAACGTGGTCAACACGGGCAACATCCAACTCGGTTTCATTTACAAATTCTGATAAAAATCCCGCATAGAGGCTTTCAGGACAAAGGGTGCCCAAAAAAATAATAACAATTTGCACCAAAACGGGAAAGTTTTCTTACGTTTGCGCCCGATTCGGGCCGCACAAGCGGCTAATTATTAATCATTAACCCCAATTTAAGTTATGAAAAAGTCAATCGTAGCAATGGCCGCCCTGTTGATGGCGGCGACGGCAGTGAACGCCCAGATCTATCTCGGCGGTTCGGTAGGTTTTGGCAGCACAAGCATCAAACCCGAAACCGGAGACAAGGGCACGAGCTCCAACTGGAACATTACCCCCACCGTAGGCTACTACCTGAATGATCGTTTCGATATCGGCCTGGACCTGAATTTGGGTTCGACTACGGACAAAACCCCTATCACAGGCTCGACCAACGAAGTGAAATTGACGAGCAGCCCCTGGAAAGTGACTCCCTTCGCCCGTTATTCGTTCTTCCAGGTAGGTAAGTTCGAGGCGATCGCCAAACTGGCTGTCGATTTCGGCGGCGGTAAAACCGAAAGGGAATACTCCACCACCCCGGACGCGAACACCTCCACGAAATACACCAAGTGGGGGATCAACCTCTCCCCGGTGCTGGCCTGGAGCCTGACCGACAACGTGGTCCTCTACACCACCAGCGACATCCTGACCCTGGGTTACAACTCGACCAAGGTCAAGGACGGCGACAAGACCAGCAGCTTCGGCCTGAAAGCCAACGCCGGCGGCGTAGCCAATACGAGCAATATTCAGATCGGTTTCATCTATAAGTTTTAACAGAAACCCTGCGGGGCTTCTGTTAAAACTTATAGATGAAACCGATCCCGCCTATACAGACAATCCCCCTAAATCCCCCTTTGGCTGCGCCTTCCTCCTTCGCGCCTCGGCAATTCGAGCAAGCTCGATTGCGCTCGGCTTGGCGTCGGTTGAGAAGGGGGACTTTGCGGGAACCTTTGGTTCCCGCGGCCGCGCTCCGGGCGGTTTGCGGGGGTCTGCGACACCTTAATAATAAGGGCGACCATGCGGTTGCCCTTATTTGTTTTTTAGATATATCCCTTGCATGTTGCGCTTCGCTGCCGAATGGCAAAGCAACCCGTAAAGGGATTGGTCCGGTCGTTTTTGGGGGGATAACCTGTTGTTTTTCTGTTTTTAGACTTGTTTCGATAGTTAAGATTCAGACAGACAGCGTGTTATTGCGTTTTGGAGTTTTTTGGCCGGGGATTCTGGCACAGATTCAAAAAATTGTATTACTTTTGCAGCAAATTGCCTTTGAAAAATAACGACAAGCAATTGATATGTTAAACCTAAATTAAAACAGTTATGTCTGAAGTATCATCGAAAGTGACCGAGATTATCGTTGATAAACTGGGTGTGGATGCAGCAGAAGTGGTACCTGCAGCAAGTTTCACGAACGATCTGGGTGCGGATTCTCTCGACACCGTTGAGCTGATCATGGAGTTCGAAAAAGAATTCGAAATCTCGATCCCCGACGAAGACGCCGAGAAGATCACCACCGTAGGCGACGCAATCACCTACATCGAAGCGAAGAAGTAATTCTTCACCGTAACACCCGAGCAGCGAATTTTTGAACGAACGCACTGAAAAATTTATGAGCGCAAGAAGAAGAGTAGTCGTCACCGGACTTGGAACCATCAACCCGTTGGGAAACAACATTCAGGAATACTTCGACAACCTCTGCAACGGGGTTAGCGGAGCGGCCCCGATCACCCGTTTCGACGCCACGAACTTCAAAACGAAATTCGCCTGCGAGGTAAAAAATTACGATTCGGCCCAATTCTTCGACCGTAAGGAAGTACGCAAGTACGACCTCTACTCGCAGTACGCCCTGGTTGCGGCAGCGCAAGCCATGGAGGACTCCGGGATCGACACGACGAAGATAGACCTCGAGAAAGCCGGGGTGATATGGGCCTCAGGTATAGGTGGATTGGAAACTTTCTACCAGGAAGTCAAAGGGTTTGTAGAGGGTGGATTCATCCCCCGCTACAGCCCTTTCTTCATACCTAAGATGATCGCCGACCTGGCCGCAGGGCACATCTCCATGAAGTACGGCTTCATGGGGCCCAACTACTGCACCGTGTCGGCTTGCGCTTCCTCGAACCACGCCATGTTCGATTCGCTGATGCACATCCGCCTGGGTCTGGCGGACGTGATGATCGTGGGCGGATCGGAAGCTGCGGTCAACGAGCCCGGCGTGGGCGGTTTCAACGCCATGCAGGCCCTCTCGACCCGCAACGACGACCCCAAGGCGGCTTCCCGCCCCTTTGACAAGGACCGCGACGGCTTCGTGATCGGCGAAGGCGCCGGAGCCCTCGTCCTGGAAGAATACGAGCACGCCGTAGCACGCGGCGCCAAAATTTACGCCGAGGTAGCCGGCGCAGGCATGAGTGCCGATGCCTACCACCTGACCGCCCCCCATCCCGAGGGGCTGGGCAACCGCCTGTCGATGCAGCACGCGCTCAAGGACGCCGGGATCAAACCCGAAGACATCGACCTGGTCAACACCCACGGTACGTCGACCCCCGCGGGCGACCCCGCCGAACTGAACGGTATCGCCCTGGTCTTCGGCGAACACCGCTACAAGCTCAACATCAACTCCACCAAGTCGATGACCGGCCACCTGCTGGGTGCCGCCGGAGCCATCGAAGCGCTGGCCTGCATCATGTCGCTCACCCGCGGCATCATCGCCCCGACGATCAACCTCGACAACCTCGACCCCGAAATCGACCCCAAGCTCAACCTGACGCCCAACACGGCCCAGAAAAGGGATATCACCTACGCCCTGAGCAACACCTTCGGTTTCGGCGGGCACAACTCGACGGTGATCCTCAAGAAGATCTAAACACTCCTGTAACGCCGTGTTTACCCCCCTGCTCCGCTTTTGGAAACGCCGTTTCGGCCCCGAAAAGGAGTGGTATGAAGTGATGCACGACATCTTCGGCTTCACCCCCGACAACATAGAACTATACAAGCTGGCCTTACTCCACAGGTCAGCTTCGTTGTTTCTGGACAACGGAACCCCCATCAACAACGAACGCCTCGAATACCTCGGCGACGCCATCCTCGAAGCCATAGCCTCCGACTACCTCTTCGTCGAATTCCCCGACCGCGACGAGGGCTTCCTCACCCAGATGCGCCAGAAAATCGTCTCCCGCGTCTCCCTGAACCAACTATCCGAAGACATAGGCCTCGCCCAATACGTCATCCGCAACGAAGGCCGCAACCACGTCTCCATGCGCCAAAACCTCTTCGGAGACGCCATGGAAGCCATGATAGGAGCCATATACCTCGACAAAGGATACGACTTCACCAACCGTCTGCTGATCAACCGCATCTTCGCCCGACACCTCGACATAACCCGCCTGGTAACCGAAGAAATAGACTTCAAAAGCCGCCTGATCGAATGGTGCCAAAAAAGCCGCCGCACCATAAATTTCCTCACATCCACCCACCCCGAATCCTCCCCCAACCGCCCCACCTTCATCTCCAAAATAGAAATAGACGGCACCGAAATGTCCCGCGGAGAAGGAAACTCCAAAAAAGAAGCCGAACAACAAGCCGCCTACCTCCTCTCCAGCCTCATCCTCTCAGACAACAACAGCGACAAACTGCTGGAGATGATGGATGACAAACTCTAATCGCGCCTTTTTGAAAAAAGGCGCCCCAAAAACTTTTGTGGATACTTCGTATCCAATGATTTACTTTATTCGGAGATTTTAAAAGAAGTCTTTAGATAGGAAATCCCCCTGTGGTACGCTCTCGGTAATCCGATCGCGTTCACAGGGGGATTTCCTATCTAAAGACTTCTACTAAGTCCGGACAAACTAATTATCAGAAAACGCAGTTTTCACAAAAGTTTTTGGTGCCGCTTTTTCCAAAAAGCGGCGATTGGAGGCTGCTACCGTTGTCCCCGTCGTTTGTTGTTTTTTTGTTTGTTGTTGGGGCGGTTTGTTTTGTTTGGTTTGGGTTGTGGGGTTTGTTTGTAGTTGTTTTTGAGGTTGCTGATAGCATCTTCGTCTATTTGGATGCCATTTTCGGACATTGCTTTTATCTCTTTTATGATGACTTCGTTGTTGGGGTGGTCCTGGTTGTATTCGAAGCTTTTGGCCCGCATGTAGCGGGCTATGTCGTTTATGGCTTCTCGGGCTTCGGGGGAGTCTCCTTGTTGTTCGATCAGGCGGATCATTTTTGGGATATTGGCTCCGTATTGTTTACGGTTGATGCGTCGCCGGGGGTATGGGAGTCGGGCGGGTTTTGGGACTAGGGTTGCGGCGGTGGGGAGGGGGTATGGGGAGTCGACATCTAATTTGAAATCAGACATGATGAAGAGGTGGTCCCATAGTTTGTGGGTGTACTCGGCGGTGTCGCGGAGCATGGGGTTGAGGTTTCCCATGACGGCGATGACGGCCCGGGCCTGGATGTTCCTTTCTTCGCGCTGCGGGATGGTGTTCAGGAAGTCGACCATCTCTTGTATGTGTCTGCCGTATTCGGGCAGGAGGAGCTTTTTACGCTCGTAATTATAATTTTTCCTCATTGGGATATTGGTATATGGCTTTTGGTTGGTTGGTCTGGGGAGGGCGATACGGAGAAAAGGCGCTGAAATGTTTTGAAAAGGCCTTAAAAATGTTCTGATTTACAGGGATTAGGCATGATTTTTGCATTCATTTCACCTTAATATCCCTGGCCCAAATTCGCCCCCCGGAGGTTAACTTTGGGCAAAGTTATACCGATTTTTCTATTTATACAACATCGTAAATAAAATACGATAGATGTACTAACCCGTAGCACTATGGTTAAGATATTGGTGATTGACGGCGATCGTATCGTGCGGAACATCCTTAAGGAGCGGCTCGAATACGAAGGTTACCGCGTGGATACGGTCAAAGAATATGCCGAAGGCGTTATTCTTTCGCAGACCATCCCTTTCGAGGTGGTGATCTGTGATGCGGTGTGCATGTACGCCCCCCAGGGACCGCAACTGAATCAGGCGATTCCGATGATCCTGGTCTCGCGCGACGATTCGACGACTGCGGCCGTGGAAGCGATCCGTGCAGGGGCTTTGGACTACATTCCCAAGCCGATCGACATGAACCGCCTTTTCGCGGCGATCAAAGTGGCGATCGACCCGGCGACCAAGCAGGTTCAGGCGGCGGGGCCCTCCCGCGTGGAGCTGCCCAAGGCCAAGCGCCGGGCCGGCCAGGCGGAAGAGATCATCGGCGAGTCGCAATCCATACACCATGTCAAACACCTGATAGACAAGGTCGCACCCTCGGAGGCGCGTGTGCTGATCACCGGGTCGAACGGTACGGGCAAGGAGCTGGTCGCCCGCTGGTTGCATGAAAAAAGTTCGCGCAATGCCGCTCCTTTCGTCGAGGTGAACTGCGCCGCGATCCCTTCGGAGCTGATCGAGAGCGAGCTTTTCGGACATGAGAAGGGGGCTTTCACCTCGGCCATCAAGCAGCGTAAAGGGAAATTCGAGCAGGCCGAAGGCGGTACGCTCTTCATGGACGAGATCGGCGACATGAGCCTGGCGGCGCAAGCCAAAGTGTTGCGCGTGCTGCAGGAGCGCAAGATCAGCCGCGTGGGCAGCGACCACGACATCGAGGTCAACGTGCGCGTGGTGGCGGCCACCAACAAGAACCTGCAGGACGAGATCGGCAAGGGGTTGTTCCGCGAGGACCTTTACCATCGGCTGAGCGTGATCGTTATCCATGTACCCGCCCTGGCCGACCGTTTGGACGATATTCCGCTGCTGGTCGAGCACTTCATCGAGATGATCTGCGAAGAGTACGGCATTCCCTGCAAGAAGATCGAAAAGGAGGGGATCGCCGAGCTTAGGAAGATGCCCTGGCGCGGGAATATCCGCGAGTTGCGCAACGTGGTCGAGCGGTTGATCATCCTCGGCGGCCCGACGACGATCACCCAGCAGGATGTGCGGACCTACGCACTGGGAACCGTATAGCAGAATATGAATCCATGTACAACGGGCGGTGATTTCACCGCCCGTTGTGCTTTGTCATTCAGAGGTGCCACCCGGCACACGGATAATCTCTTAGTTTGTCATTCAGAGCGAAGCGAAGAATCGTGGTCGGAATTATTCTATCCACAGCCCGACCAAGATTCTTCGCTTCGCTCTGAATGACAAGCTATTGCCCGCTATGTGCGTTGCTACTCAACGATATAAGTCGTGCTCTCCATCGACCGGGAGAAGGTGGTGAAGAAGCCGGCCAGGGGGGTTTTGTCGTTGGGGTCCACCGGGGTGATGTTGGTGATCACGTTGGCGGGGGGGCCTGAGAAGAAGGGGATCGAGGCGGACGATTCGCTGCGGGCCTGGGTCAGGAAATCGGCGTATAGGTCGGTGATGGCATCCAGCCCGACGGTGATGTAGTCGCCCGGCAGCAGGCGCGAGTCGGGGTTTTCCTGGTCGAGCAGGAAGCAGGGTACGTCGACCAGCCGGGACCCGGTGAAACTCTCGCTGTTGAACAGCGTGAAGCGGCCCAGCGAGTCGTCCATCATCCGGTTGTCGCGCCAGACGTGGATGCTGAAATAGTGGTTGTCCGTCTGCCGGGGCAACTCGGCCGTGATGAAGACGGTGACCGTGTTGCGGTAGATATCGGAGGAGGCCAGGCCGATGCCTTCGATGCGGGCGGGCTCGGGCGTGTAGCTGGTGGCGGTGTAGTGGCGGAGCTGGCCGTCGCCGTAGAAGTCGACCTTCACGTCCAGCGTGTAGGTCTTGCCGGGGACCGCCATGGTGCTTTCCGGGGAGCGGTATGTGCCCGGTTCCGAGCTGTCTTCCAGAAACCGCATGAAGGTGTTGTCGCTGGTGATGGTCACCTCGGCCCCGCTGATGCCTTCGGGCGGGAGGCCGGAGAAAAAGCCCGCGGAACGGGTGATGCGAATCATCTGCATCTCCAGCACGGAGGTCATGCGGCCGTAGATCACCAGGTGGGGCGCCGCGTCGCGGGTATTGATCTCGATGCGCTCGGTGCATGAGGCCAGCGAGGCCACGAGCAGGATCATGGCGCAGTGCAGCAGGCGGCGGTATGTCAGAAACGGAAATTCCATGTCACGGAGGGTACGATTGAAAAAAGGTAGATCATTTCACCGTAAGAGGCGTCGGGATTCCCTTCTTCGTGTTGGAAGATGATCGTCCAGGGGTTCTTGCGGGCGTAGGCGTTGTAGATCGAGAAGTTGAGTTCGCTCTGGATGCGGCGCGAGGGTTTCGAGGCGACCCACGTCGCGCCCACATCGAGGCGGTGGTAGTCCGGGTAGCGGTATTCGTTGCGGCCCGAATAGATCGGCACATAGGTGTTTTCGACCTGGAACCGCCCCGTGGGATAGGTCACGGGCATGCCGGTGGCGTAGATCCAGTTGGCCGAGAGGGTCCAGCGGGGCGTGGCTTCCCAGTTCACCACGGCCGAGATGTTGACCGGCTTGTCGTAGGGCGAGCGGTACCACTGGTTATCGTTCACCTGGTCGATCCGGCGCTGGCTGCGCGAGAGGTCGTAGCTGATCCAGCCGGTCAGGCGGCCGGTGTTCTTGCTCAGCATCACCTCCACGCCGTAGGATTCGCCCCGCCCGAAGCGCAGCTCCGTTTCCAGGTCCTTGTTCATCAGCAGTTGGGCGTGGTCGCAGAAGTCGATCACGTTGCTCATCTTTTTGTAGTACGCCTCCACGGAGAGCTCGAATCGGCCGCGGGCCAGCGAGCGGAAATAGCCCACGGCAAACTGGTCGCACAGTTGCGGCCGCACGTTCTGCGAAGCCTGGAACCAGACGTCCAACGGCGAGCCGGCCGTGGAGTTGGAGGCGAGCTGGATGTATTGCGCCGAGCGCGTGTAGCCCGCTTTGATCGAGTTGTCCGGGTTGATCAGCCAGGTGGCCGCCAGGCGCGGCTCGACGACCCCCTGCGTGTTGTAAAAGGTGCCTTTGGGATAGACGCCCTCTTTGGTCACTTCGTAGTGGCTACGGTAGCGCACCGAGTCGCCGTTGGCGATGTTCTGGAACAGCGAGGCGCGTACGCCGTAGCGCAGCGTCACCGGGCCGAAGGTGCTTTCGCCCGAGGCGTAGAGCGCCTGTTCGAGGGCGTACTGGCGTGTGGTGGAGATGTAGCCGTAGATCGGGTTCTCGCCCGTGCCGCCTCCCTCGCCGGGCGAAAAACGGTGGTAGGTGAGCTGGTAGCCGAAGCGCAGGGTGTTGCGGGGGTTGATGTGGTATGAGAAATCCATCTTCGCGCCGTAGTCGTGCATCCGCGAGCGCCAGTCGACGGCCAGCGAGTTCGAGGCGTCGTAGGCCAGGTAGTAGTCGTAGCCCGAAGCGGTGAGCGTGAGGTTCGAAAACAGGCGCGGCGAGTAGATGTGGTTCCAGCGCAGCGAGCCGGTGGCGTTGCCGAACCGCATGCCGAAGATGCTTGCGACGGCCTTATCCCGGCCCGAGTAGCCCGCCAGGAAGAGGCGGTCGTCCTCACCCAGCCGCCAGCTCAGCTTGGCGTTCAGGTCGTAGAAATAGAGTTGTGAAGAGCGCAGGTCCTTGTCCGAAGATAGTTTGAGGAACATATCGGCGTAGGTGCGCCGCGCGGAGACGATGAACGAGGCGCGGTCCCGGGCCAGCGGGCCCTCCAGCGTCAGGCGGCTCGAAATGGTGCCGATACCGCCGCGGCCCGAGAAGCGTTGGTTGTTGCCGTCGCGCGAGTGGATTTCCACCAGCGAGGAGAGGCGGCCGCCGTACGCCGCCGGGATGTCGCCCTTGTAGAGCTTCATGTCTTTCAGCGCGTCGTTGTTGAAGACCGAGAAGAAGCCCATCAGGTGCGAGGCGCTGTAGACCGTCGCCTCGTCGAGCACGATCAGGTTCTGGTCGTAGCCGCCCCCGCGCACGCTGAAGCCCGAGGATCCCTCGGCCGTGGCCTGCACGCCGGGCAGCAGTTGCAACGCCTTCAGGGGGTCCGTTTCGCCCATCAGCGCGGGGATCTTGCGGATCAGCCGGGCCGAAAGGGTGGCCACGCTCATCTGGGACGAGGCGATGGGGGTGCCGATGCGCTCCTGGGTGTTGACCACCACCTCGTCGAGGTGTTCCGAAATGGGTTCCAGGCGCAGATCCAGCGCGATGTTTACGGAAAGATTGACCGTCGTGTCCAGCCGCATGTAGCCGTCATGGCTCGCCTGCAGGCGGTACTCGCCGCGCGGCATGCTCAGGGAATAGAAACCGTAGGCGTTCGTCTGGGTGCCCATTCCGGTCCCTTCGGCCGCGACCTGGGCGCCGATCAGCACCTCGCCGGTGGACGCGTCGGTCACGGTACCCCGGGCCGTAAGCCTTTTAGCCTGGGCTGACCCCTGCACCGGTAAAAAGAGTATGAACAGCAGGAATAACCGGAATATCCCTCTATCCCACACTGTCCCTGCGAAAAATATGGTCGATGATCTTTTGGGTAGCTCCCTTATTCTGCGAAATGTAGCTTTGCGCCAGTTCGCAGCCGCTCTCCCACGCGGGCAGGTTCTGCTCCATGCGGGTGATCCACTCGTCCAGCTCGTCGGCCGACTCGATGCTCGTGGCGGCCCCGGCGGCGATCAAATCGCACGCCTCGCGGAAGCGGTGGTAGTTGGGCCCGAAGGCCACGGGAATGCCGAAGGCGGCCGCCTCCAGCGTGTTGTGGATGCCGACCCCGAAGCCGCCGCCGATGAAGGCGTAAGAGCCGTAGCGGTAGACCGACGAGAGGATGCCGATCACGTCGACCACCATCACCTCGTATTTCGAGGGATCGACGCCGCCGTCGCATTCCGTGTAACGCACCGCGGGGCGCGGGCACTTGGCGACGAATTGCGCGATGCGTTCCTCGACGATCTCGTGCGGGACGATGATGAATTTCAGTTCGGGATGGCGGCGGATCATCTCGGTCAGGATGTGCTCGTCCGCGGGCCACGTGCTGCCGGCGACCAGCACCCGGGCCCCGGCCGCAAAACTCTCGACGGCCGGGATGCGGCGCGCGGCGTCGGCCACGGCGGCCACCCGGTCGAAACGCGTGTCGCCCGTGGCGGTGGTGTTGTGCAGGCCGATCGTGTCCAACAGCAGGCGCGATTCCGTATTCTGCACGAAAAGCCATTCGAAATGTTTCAGCCCGCGGCGGAAAGTCCCCGCGTACCATTTGAAGAAAATCTGGTCGGGGCGGAAGATGGCCGAGATGAGGAATGTGCGCGTCCCGGCTTTGGCCAGTTGCCGTAAGTAGTTGAGCCAGAACTCGTATTTGATGAAGATGGCGATCTCGGGTTTGACGATCCGCACGAAGCGTTTCGCGTTGCGCGGCGTGTCGGTCGGCAGGTAGAACACCCAGTCCACACCCGCGTAATTCTTGCGGATCTCGTAGCCCGAGGGGGAGAAGAACGTCAGCAGGATCCTGTATTGCGGATAGGAGGTTTTGATCGCCTCGATGATCGGCCGTCCCTGCTCGAATTCGCCCAGCGAGGCGGCGTGGATCCAGATCACGGGCGCGCTGCGGTCGATGGCCGCAGAGAGCCGGGTGAAGACGTCTTTGAGCCCTTCCTTGCGTTGCGCGGCCTTTTTATTGAAGCGCGCCGCGGCGCGCATGACCACGGCGAAGAGCCAGATGCCGATGTTGTAGAGCAGCATCATCCGATGATGTCGTTTAGGGCTTTTCGGTTGCTGATCAGGATGTTCCCCTCTTCGACCCGGATGATCCCCTTCTTCTGCATCCCCTGCATGACGGTCTCCAGCGAGGAGCGCGTGGCGGCGAAATAGTCCGCCACCAGGGCGATGTCGGGGATGGGGACCGAAGGGTGCTCTTCCGAGGAGTTGTCCAGCAGGTAGGAGGCCAGTTTCGCTTCCAGCGAGCGGAACGAGAGGACGTATATTTTCTTGGACCACGCACCCGCGCGGTTCGAGATGATGTCGATGAAGTTCGAAAGGATCAGCACGTTGCCCTGCATCAGTTCGAAGACGAAGCCGCGGTGCAGCGTGAGGATCTGCGTCTCGGTCTCGGCCACCACGTCCACCGGCAGGCGGTTGTACCCCCCGAAAAGGAACGCCGGGGCGATCAGTTGCGGCGACTCGATGGCGTCGATCTTCACCGTCCGCCCCCCGGCGTAGGTGATCTGCCCCGAGGCCGACCCCGACAGCAGGATCATCAGTCCCGAATAGGCCGTGTCGCGCAAGGCGATCACCTCGCCCTTGGCGTAAGTGGTCACCGAAAAGTTATCCTCCGAAGAGAGGCTCTGCTCGATCTGCTGCGCGGTCATCCCTCGAAAGAGAGGACATTGGGTCAATATGGAGTACATATGGTGACTTTTTTCCGGTGTGAAGGTAGCGTTTTTGCGCGAAATAACCAAAAAACGGTTATTCCGTAATATTAAGGGATCGCATGAGGGCACCCGCGAGGGGTGCCCCTACATTCAGCCATTGTGAGCGTCATCCTGAGCGAGCGAAGCGACGAGGGAACTTCCGCTTATAAAAGAGATAAGGAAGTTCCCTCGTCGCTTCGCTCGCTCGGGATGACGTTAGATTTACCAGGACGGGTAGGCCGCGTTAGGCACATAACGGATCTCGTCCCCCTGCACGGCGATCAGGTCGAACTGCAATTCTTCCTGTATCCCATATTCAGCGACGTAGGCTTGCGCCGCCTTCATCAGCGAAGCGAATTTCGAGGCGGTCAGCGCCTCCTCGGGCGAGGTGAGCGACCCGGCCTTGCGGGTTTTCACCTCCACGAAATGGACCACCCCAAATTTTCGGGCCACCAAATCCAACTCATACCGCCCCCGCCGCCAATTGCGATGCAGCAGTTCAAAACCGTTAGCATGCAACCACTCGGCGGCAATTTGTTCGCCCGCCTGTCCTGTTTCGGCTTTTGTCATCATAGAATCTTGTTAGTAGTATTAAGGCCGTGCAAAGGGTGCGTTGGCCTGGCGCACCCCCCTTTTATTGTTAACGAACGAAAAGGGACTCGTTCGTTTTCCTCCTTGTCGCTCGGCATAACCCAAACAAAAAGACGTTTGGCTTCTGCTCTCACTGACTGCGTCGGTTCCCAAAGGGGGGCAGGGGGGAATATGCCAGCGCAGCGGAAACGTAAGGATCGGCGGATGGGAAAATCCCATCCGCCGACCTTGAACTCGGACCAGAACGCGGTCAATTCACCACGACCACATCCCTGTCCGAGTTCAGCGTGATCTGCGGGCTGCTGTTGTAGATGCCGGAGATGATGCCGGTGATCTCCACGGCGGTGCCCGGGGTGAAAGGGACGAGGGTTTCGGCGAATTTGGCGTAGCCGCTGGTGCGGACTTCGAACTGGCCGGAGCCGTCGGTGAAGTTGAAGTATTGCGCGCCGTAGGCGGCTTCGTTGGCGACCGTGTTGCCGTCGTCGCCGAAGGCCCAGGTGTTGCGCGGGTGGGCGACGGTGTTGGTGTTGCCCGAGGTGTAGGTGATGCCCTTGATGGTCACCAGGGAGCTCATGTTGGCGGCGGCCATCAGTTCGGTACGGGTGGTGAGCACTTTCGGGACTATGGGGGCGTAGACGTACCCTTTGAAGATGGTCTTTTTGATCAGGTACTCGTTGTCGAGGTACGTGTTGGGGTAGCTGGTGGTCCGGTAGCCCAGGCGCAGGGCGCTACTGTTCGGGGCCAGGGTGAGTCCGCGGGCCTTGATGTAGATCATCTGGCCGACGTGGTATTTGTTGTACATCCCGTAGCTGGTGCCTTCCATCACTTCCAGCCCTCCGGTTTCGTCCTGGATGAACAGGCTGCGGTAGATGTTGCCGTCGAAGTCCGAGGAGACGACCTGGCCGCCGATGACGATGTCGGAGTCGACCTCCCAGGCGGCGCCGGTCATGAGCGACTTGAACTCACTGAGTGTCATGCTGATGGGGAGTATGACGGGAGAGAAGTGGTCGGGCTCCTCATACTCGTCGCATCCCGGCAGGATGCAGGCGGCGGTCGCGAGGGCTATGGCGTATGATAATATCTTTTTCATGGCGTTTTGGGATTAGAAACGGAAGTAAAGGGTCAGGTAGTAGGTCGTCCCGAAGAGGTAGAAATACTTCGAGTCGAAGGGGACGTAGTGCACGGGGGCGTTGGTGGCCGCGGTGTTCTCAAGGCGCATCTGCTCGTAGCCGCCGGTTCGGTAATTCTTGCGGTTGAGCAGGTTGTTCACGCTGAGGTTCGCCCCGAAGTTGTATTTGCCCTTGTACCACATCTTGCCGATGTTCGCATTGAACAGGAACACCTCGGGGAACATCTCCTGCTGGCCCATCGCTTTGATCTCGGCCGGGTCGGTGAGGTTCTGGTAGGCGTAGTCGGTGCGGCGCAGCGGGTTCATCGAGATGTAGTTGGCGTTGTAGTAGCCCGCGTCGAAACCCAGGAAGAGGTTCTTGGGCGAGCGGTAGTTCAGCCCGAGGCTGGCCGCGGTCTGGGGGGTGCCGTCGACCTTGTAGTCCTTGTAGTAGACGGTCGCGCGGTCCAATACCACCAGGGCGTTGTTGTCGATGGTCTGCGTCACCTTGGGGTTGGAGGTGTAGATGTAGTACCCGTAGCTCAGGGCGCCCTGCAGGGTGATGTCCCAGATGATGGGCACCTGAAGGCCTAACTCCACACCGGTGTGCAACTGGTCGATGCCGCTCATGGCGAAGTTGGTGAAGGTGCGCTGGATGTCGTCGTAGTAGCTGATCACCTCCGACTGGTCCTGGATCCGGGTGTAGTAACCCGTCAGGCGCAGGCGTACTCCGCGCAGGTTCATCGAGTAGTTGACATCGCCGCTCAATCGTTTTTCGGTCTTCAGCCCCGGCAGGAAGTCGTTGCGCGTGCGGGGCGAGACCATCGAGCGGGTGAAGTAGGGGGCGTCGACGATGTAGGCGGCGTTGGCCCAGACCACGTGGTTGCCGTTGATCTTATACGTAAGGCCGAGTTTGGCGCCGTAGGTGGGGAAATCCTTCTTCTCGGAGGAGCCGTAGGAGTCGGTGGGGAAGAGGCCCTTCTTGTAGAGGCCGTAGCGCCACAGGCGGGTCATGCCGCCGTCCAGGGCCGCGTAGGCTTCCCAATGGCCTCGGTTGAAGCGCAGGCTGGCCCATGCCTTGCCCGACTGCACGTAGCCGTAGTAGTCGTAGCCGTATTTGTCGCCTTTGCGCACGACGCGGTTGGGCGCGAACAGGTTGCTCTGGCCCTGATCCGGACTCTGGGGATAGGCGCGCTGGGCGAACTGGTCCACGTCGAGCCAGTAGTCGCCGCCCAGCAGGTCCTTGATCGTCTGGAAGTATTCGGTGCGGTTCCAGCGGTATTCCAGCCCGCCGTTGAGCTTGAACCGCTCGCCGAGCAGCGTGTTGACCTGCGCTTTGAAATGGACGTCCTGCTGGTCGGCGCGGCGGTCCTGGAGGACGTAGACCGAACGGCGCGAAAAGCTGTTCTGGGCCGGGTCGGTCGGGGTATTCGGGTTGGAACCGCTCTCGTAGTTGATGTTGTAGAGGTAGTTCCAGTTGATCTGGCGGATGCCCCAGTCGTTGGCCCAGCCTTCCGGGTAGAAGTAATATTTGTGGCCGTAAACGTCCCAGTTCTCATCCTGCTTCTGCTCGTAGCTGGGCAGCTTGCGGTAGTAGTCCGGCCGCGGGTCGGGGGCGTTGTACCAGTCGAGGGCCGAGTAGCCGTTGCGGCCGAAACGGTACGAGGCGGCGGCCAGCAGCTTGGTCCTCGAAGAGATGTCGTAGGTGTAGTTGAGGATCGCCACCGGTTCGTGGTTGTCCCTCACGCGGGCGTTGCGCATCACCCCGCCGCCCAGGTAACGGGTCGTCTGGTCCCAGTTGCCGCCCTGGTAGCCCCAGTTGGGGTTGTAATAGTTGCTGCCGACCAGGTCGTAGACCTCCTGGGTCGTGGCGCCCTGCGTGCCGCGCTCGGTCGGCGCGCCGAAGACGGTCAGCGCCAGGCGGTGGTCGTGGCAGATCTTCTTTTCGATCGAGCCGTAATAGGACCAGGCGTCATAGTAAACCCCGTTGATCCACAGGTTGCTGCCTTGTCGCGTGGAGGCCGAGAAGGCGTAGGACCAACCGCTGGGCCGCTCGCCCGAGGCGTAGGTCACCATGGCGCGCAGCAGGTATTGGCCGTTGGCGTGGGCCAGCCCGGCGCGGAAACCCTGGCGGACCTGCGAGGCGGTGGCGTTGATGCTCGTGGTGCCGTTCACCGAGCCGATGCCGTTGCCGCCGATCGACAGGCCGCTGCTGGCCTCCTGGTTGCGCGTCACGTCGTTCAGGCCGCCCCACAGCGACCAGGGGGAGTAACCGGTCTGGGCGTCGTTGAACAGGATGCCGTTGAAATAGACCTCCTGCGAGGTGCTCTCGTAACCGCGCGGGCGGAAACGCAGGGCGCCGAACTTGTAGCTGGCGATGTTGTCGAAGACGTCCTTCGTCGCGGAGAGCGACACCGGCATGTCCTGGTACGAATCGTCGGCGCCCTCGGTGTCGAATTCGGCGTACGCGCTGTCTTCGACGCCTGTGCTGCGCGTTTCGGGCGTCAGCGAGACCGTGATCGTGCGCTCTGCCCCTGGGTCGACCTTGATGGTCACGCGGGCCGAGGTGTAATCGTACGTCTCGAAGACCATTTCCCACACGCCCGCGGGAACGTTCGTAAAGACGAATTCACCTTTCGGGGTGGTGGAATAGGTGGTTTGCTGATGCGGCGTGTTCAGTACGACTTTGACCTCGGCCAGGTACGCCTTGTCCGCCCGTGAGATCACCGTCCCCCGGATAGACCCGTAGTCCTGCGCCCAAAGCGACAGGCAGGCCGTCACGGCTAACGTTAGTAAAATTAGCTTTTTCATATCTCAATCGTTTTATTTGGCGAGGAAGATGTAGACCGGGAAGTGGTCGGAATAGCCGCCCTGGAAGTTGTTGCCCACGAACGTGCGCAGGGGGTATCCTTTGAATTGTCCGGTCTGTTGCAGCAGGAAAGGACGGTTGAAGATGTTGCCCAGGTATTCGCTCCGTTCCGAGGAGGTCAGTTTCAGCGTGCCCTTGGGGGCGTTGGCCAGCGCGCTGTTGACGATGATGTTGTCGAACAGGTTCCAGGCGTCGTTGTAGGCCAGCGTGCCGTAGCCTTTCTTGAACATCTCGTAGAAGGGGTTGTAAAAGCCGAAGGGGCCGATCTTCGAACGATCGCCCTTGGCGCCCAGCGCTTCGTAGATGCTCGCATCGACCGGGTCGTCGTTCAGGTCGCCCATCACCACGATCTTCGTCTCGGGACGCAGCTTCATAATCGAGTCGGCGGCGTGGCGCACGGTCTGGGCCGCCCCCACGCGCTTGAATTCCGAGGCCTGCTGCCCGCCCCGGCGCGAGGGCCAGTGGCAGACGAAGAAGCAGAACGGCTCGCCCTCGATGGTGCCCCACACGGAGAGGATGTCGCGCGTCTTGAAGCCCGGCAGCGAGGGGACGATCGTGGTGATCGGGAAGCTGCCCTCGTACTTGAACTGGTCGCCGCGGTAGAGCAGCGCCACGTCGATGCCGCGCGGGTCGGGCGAGTCGTAATGGGCGATCTGGTAGTTGGCCCGCTGCAGGCGGGGCATCGAGACCAGGTCTTCGAGCACGTTGCGGTTCTCCACCTCCGAGATGCCGATGATCGTCGGGTAACCCTTCGTGGCGGCCGAAAGCTCGTAAAACACCTTTTCCAGGTTCTGCATCTTCTGCGTGTACTTCTGCGTGTTCCACTTCTTGGGGCCCGCGGGGGTGAACTCCTCGTCGAACACCACGGGGTCCTTGATCGTGTCGAAGAGATTCTCGACGTTATAGAAGGCCACCGTGTAGCGCTTCGCGGGGGTTTGCGCGAAGAGGATCAGCCCCGAAAGGAGGAGCACGCCGAGCAGATAGAAGGTCTTTTTCATATCGTTACATTTTTAGTTGTCTCGCCGGGGGTGTTACCAGGTCCAGTCGTTCTTGTTTTTCTGCGTCTCCACGTCGTTGGGCACTCCGGCCGGGTAGAGGTCGTGGAAGAAATCGAGGCCCGTGGCCGTTTCCAGCTCCGCTACCGAGCGGATGATCGTGTCCAGGTAGTAATTGAGCTGCGTGCCGGACTGCCCTTCGGGGACTTTGTACGGCCGGTTTTCGAACCAGAAGCCGATCGAGGAGTAGGTGCCGTCGGCCTTCTTGCGCAGCACGGCCTTGAAATAATATTTCGGGATCGCCATGCGGCTGGGGGAGGTGTAGGCGAAGATGTCGCTCTCTTTGAGGACCGTGCCGCCGCAGCAGATGTAGATCTCGTCGCCCTCGACCTGTCCCCAGTTGTGTACTTTTCCTTCCAGTTGCCCCCAGATGCCCTGGTTGAGCGGGCCGTTCTGGGGCGACATGTTCGAGTAGTAGAACGTGGCGCGGTTCATCGCGATGGTGTTGCGCCGGTCGTTCGACGGACACATGTGGCCGCGGTCGTAACTCTCGGTGCCGGTGCCGTACGCGCTCGGCTGGTCTTTGTAATCCGCCGGAGAGGAGGACATGCCCGGGTAGAAACCCGAGGGCGCCTGGATGTTGTAGGGGTCCAGGCTGTTGTCGAACTGCCAGTAGTCGGTGCGGTCCACGGTGGATTTATAGGTGGTGTTGAGCACCCAGGCGACCCATTTGGGGTGTTTTTTGGTCGTCGCGTACTCCAGGGCGAACTCGCCATTGGTATACTCGCGAAACCATTGCGGTTCGATCAGCGCGGGCAGCTCCGGGCGTACGTTGAGCTGCACGGCCGTCAGGCCGTTGACGTTGGCCGCCGCGGAGGTGACGTTGAAGATGGCCGTGCGCGAACCCTCGGTGCTGTTGGGCCCGAAGGTGAAGGTGACCACCTCGCTGCCTGTGCCCGAGAAGGCCGAAGGGGTGCACCAATCCGCGCCCTGGGTCATTTGCAAGGTCCAGGCGGTCGACTCGGAGGTGGTCGACACGTCGACCTTGAATTCGGTCTGGTCGTACGACAGGGTGGTGTAGGTGCCTGCGCCCTCGATCTGGGCCGACATGCCGCCCCGGCCCGTCTGGGTCAGGGTGGCGGTCACGCTCTGGCCGCCGCTGGTGACGGTGATCTCGGCCGTGCGGTCGTCGATCGAGGTGTTCCTGGTGGCCTGGACCCAGAGGGCCGACACGCTGCCCGTGCCGCTCGTGGCGGTGGGCACGCACCAGTCCTGGTTCGTGCCGGGGTAGGAGACCGACAGTTGCCAGTCGCCCTGGGCGGTGATCACCAGGTTCTTGGTCGTGCCGTCCCAGGCGAGCGTGTTGCCGTAGGGGAACGAGGCGGAGAGCGCGGTGGGTGTCTCCTCGCTTTTACAGCCGGTGCCGGCGACGATCGTCACCGTTAACAGAAGCAGTATGTTGATCATTTTTTTCATAATTTTCCCAAATTTATTTTTCCCGCCTGAAGTCAGTTGATCCCCCAGGCCTGGGGATTATAGTCGGTTTCCACTTTGTTCTGGGTCGTGGCGTCGAGCGTGTAGAAGAAGTCGATGCCCGTGAGCTCTTCGATCTGCCGGATCGTTTTGACCTGGCCGCTGGAGACTTTCACGTCGTTGTCGCCGTAGCTCCGGTTTTCGAACCAGAAGCCGATGCCGTCGTAGGCGCCCGTGCCCGCCCTGCGGCGCACGACCACCTTGAAGTTGTACTTCGGGATGGCCATGCGGCTGGGGGACGAGTAGCCCGAGATGTCGGAATCCTTGAGCACGGTGCCGCCCGCGCATATATAAAGGACGTCGCTGGTGCCCCGCACCAACGCCCGCAGCCGGTTTTCGAGGTCCGCCCAGATGCCCTGGTTGAAGCCTACGCCCACCTGCGGGGTCATGTTGGTGTAATAGAAGGTTTCGCTGTTCATCGCCACGCTCTTCGTGCGGTCGGCCGAGGGGCAGATGTGCCCGCGGTCGTAGCCGGAGAAATCGCCGCGCACGGGTTGCTGGGCCAGCGGCACGTCCGGATCCTGCGCCCAGGGGTCGGTGCGCACGAAACCGGTCACCAGGTAACCCGCGTTCAGCGGCCAGGCCACCCAGCGCGAATGTTTCTTCTCAGGGTAATATTCCAGCGTGTAGTCACCGAACTCGTGGTAATAGACGTTCTGCGGGTTGACGATCTGCGGCAGCTCGGGGCGGTTCGACGGCACGGGAACCTTCAGGCCCTTCTGGATCAGGGTCAGCTCCACGCGCTGCGCGCCCGAGGCGATGATGATCACCGCCTGGCGCGAATCCGCGGCCGGGTTGGCCTGCACGTTGAGCCATGCCCCGCCGTTGCCCGATCCGGAAGTGGCCAGCGGCGTGCACCAACCGGCCGGATCGGCCGCATCGAGCGTCACGCCCAGCGTCCAGTCGCCCGACGCCATCACGGTGATCGCCTTGTTGGCGTTGGCGGTTTTCGGGATGATCATCTCGTCGTTGGTGAACTCGGCGGAGAGCGTTGCCGCGGGTTCCAGGCTGGTTTTCTGGCAACCCCACAACGCCGTGACGCAGACCGTCCAGAGGGCGGTTTTCAGCAGAATATGTTTCCCGGGAAGATTCATTTTTTGTTCGGTTTTGTTTCGTAGAGAACGCCCAGGCGGGTTTTTTTGTTGTCCTGCGCGCGGAGGGACCTCGGCCGCCGGGAGGGTTTTCGCTCCCGGCGGGAAGTCGGGTTAATTGGCCTTCTGGACGACCGTGACGTTGGCGTCGGTCCCGATGGACGCGAAGCGGAAGTTACCCGTCACTTGCGCTTCCGCTGTGGCTGCGCCGTCGACAGAGGGCAATATGGTCGTGGGGGCGACTTTTATGTAGAGCGTTCCGCCGGCCGGCACTTTATTGGCCTCGGCGATCGTGAACGTTTTGGTGAACCGGTCGCCGGTCGTCGTGGTGATCGTGAAATCGGCGGTCGATCCGCACGGGTTCCAGGTCGTCCCGTCGTTCGAATAGGCCATGCTCCAGTTGGCGGAGGCCTTTGCCGTGCCGTACGAGCCGAATTTGAACTCGATGTTGCCTTTCACTTCCGCCGCGGCCGGGATGGCGAATACCCAATAGGCATCGGCGACCTGGAAGTTACCCGCGTAGATGCTTCGGTTGCTCGCTCCGGAGATCTGTTGTTGGGTCGCGGTGCCGCCGAATTTGGTAAAGGAGGCCCCGGAGGGGAAAGAGGTCGCGTCGAAGTTGGAGAAAGCGCCGGCCGCGCCGGAGATGGTCTCGTTCTTGAACAGGATGCTGGCCAGGACTGTATTTCCGCTGGCGTCCAGTACGTTGGCCTTGGCGGTGTTGTCCGGCGAGTCCAGACCGGTAATGCCCGTGACGGTGAAGGTCGTCTGGCCGGCGACCGCAGGGGTCCAGGCCGGCAGGCTGATCTGGATGTTGCCCGCGCCGACGGTGGTCGCCTGGGCGCTGGTCGTATAGGAACCGGCGGTCCCGAAAGCGGTGTCCGTGCAGGTGATCGTCACGGCGGGGTAAGTTTCCGTACCCGTGCTGTGGGTGTAGGCGATCAGGATCTTACCGTCGGTGCTCGACGTGCCGACCTTGAACGTGCCGGTGGTGGAGAGCGTGCCGAAGGTGATCGGCTGGACGGTCAGGGTGGTGAAGGTCTTGTACGGAGAGGCGCTGTAGATCTTTCCGCCCGAAGAGCCCGTCTGCACATAGGCGCGCACCGTGTAGGGCGTACCGGCTGTGAGGCCCGAAAGCTCGGCGGTGAAAGGCGAAGCGGTCACCGTCGAAGCCTGCGTCCCGGGCCAGGTGGTCCCGCCGTCGGTCGAATATTCGAAGCCTGCCGCGGTCACGGGCTGGTTTCCTGCGGTATAGGTCGCTGAAACCGATGCCTGGGAGTCGGTTACCCCCGTCGGGTCGGCCACGGTGACGGCCGAGGGCTGGATAGGGCTGACGCTCTGTCCGTCGAACACATAGACGTCGTCCAGGTAGAAGCGGTTCTTGCCATCGCTGGCCGTTCCCTTGAAGGTGACGGTGGTGGCGGCGGTCGCGCCGGTGATCACCACCGAACGGTCGGTCATCATGAAGTCCAGCAGGTCGTCGACCACGTAATCGGTCGCACCGTTGATCGTACCGCCGTTATTCACAGTCAGGGTGACCGATTTCGGGTCGCCGCTCCATACGCCCATCTTGAAGTTCATGGTCACATTCATGGTGCTGGCTACGGCCAGTGCGGGGGTCGTGAGGTTGCCCAGGGTGGAGGCGGTACCCAGTTTGGCAGCGCCGTTGGCTGCGTAAACGGTACCCGTGCTCGACCAGCCGGGGAGAACGGTGGCCAGGGTGATGGTCGGGTTGCTCGAACCGCCGTAGGGGGCGTTACCCGTCGTGATGGACGAGAAGTCCTGGCTGACGTAGCTCGTGCCGCCCACGATGGGGATCACATAGGTGCTGGCCGTGTTGGGCGAGAGGGTCGTGACACCCGAGATGGTGAAGGTCACCTTGCCTGTCGCGGTCGGGGTGCCCGTCACGGGAATTTCGAGGGTGCCGTCGCCCGCGGCTGCGATGTTGAGCGCCGTGGCGGCAACGGACAGACCGGTCAGGGAGCCTGAGAGGGCCACGGTGGCGTTATAGGACTCGCCGCCCACGGCGCCGCTGTACGGAATGACGATCTTGGATTCCGCCGGAGTCGGGGTATTCTGTGCGAGCGAGGCGAGCTTAAAGTAAGGTGTGCCGAAGGTTACGGTCTGGACGATCGTGGTGTTGAAGGTCACGTTGTCCAGGCGGTAGGTGATCGCCTTGCCCGTGTAGCGGAAGGCGAAGACCACATCGGTCTTGGTGGCATAGCCGGTCGAGGTGAGGTCCGCCTCACCGGCGATCCACTGGCTGGTGGTGGAACCGAACGCGACGGTCAGATCTTTGACCAGAGTCCAGGTCGCGACGGCGGCGCTGCCTTCGTAGTTCTCGGTGGCGACGAGTTCCAGTTTCGTCCCGTCGTCGGTCGCTCCGCTCTGGTAGTAATAGGCGACCGAGTAGCCGATCTTCTTGTCCGCGGCGCCGTTCACGTCGAACGGGGGCATCACGGCGAAGGCGGTCACGGTGGTCTGGGAGGAGGCGTAGGGAGCGCACTGGAGGTACTTTTCCGTCGTATTGTAAATGCCGGTCTTCCAGCCGTTGGCCACGTCCGCGTCGGTCGACTCGAAACGCCAGCCTTTATCGGCGTTCACATAGGCCACGCTGGCGGTTTCGATGCTCTGGAAGTCATCGCTGAACGTCGTCACGGGCGTGGGCGGGATGTAATTGTCCAGGGTGGTGAAGGACGAGGTGCCGCCGAAGGTATACTCTTCGCCGACCTTCGCGTAGGCCTTATATTGGTAAACGGTCGCGGGGGTAAGCGCCGTTGCACTGCCCAGGGTGACCGAGAAGGGGGTGATGGTCGCGCTGGGGGCTGCCACGTAGTTCCAGGTCGAGCTGCCGCTCTCGGCGTAAGCCACGCCCAACTCGGCGATGGTCACCTGCGCGTTGAGGCTGTACGTGTTGTTCGAGATGGTGGCGGTGCTCTTGGTGATCGAGCTGGCCGTGCCGGTGGTCACCTCTACGTCCGGGATGACCGGGGTGCCCAGGCCGATCAGGGTCACGTCGTCGAAGCGGGCGCCGAATTGGCTGGCCCTGGCGGTGAAGCGCAGCGAGACGCTGGTGCTGCCCGACGGGATATCGAACGCGCAGGTCACCAGGCCCCATGCGGCGGTCGGGAAGGTGGCGGTGATGGCCGTCCATGTGACCCCGTCGGTGCTGTATTCGACCTTGCCCGCGGGATCGGTGCTGGCGTCGCCGGTGGCGGCCGTCCAGTTGAAGCCGAAGCTCAGTTGGAATCCGGTGATCCCCAGGGTCTGTATGTTGTTGATCAGCAGGTTGCCGCTGCCGGCGGCCGGGATGAGGATGTTGTTGCTGCCCGATGCCCCGGCGTAGGTCGAGGAGGGCTGGTTGGCCCGCACGGTGGCGCTCGTGCCGGTGATCGTCACGCCCGATTTACCCACGCCCTGGAGTTTCCAGGGATCGGTGCCCGAGGCGGCCCATTCCGCCACGGTGGGGAAGGTGCCGGAGTCCGGCGCCCCGGTGCCGAAGTTGGTCGAGAGGATCGTCTCGGAAGCGATCGCGCCCTGCTGGATGAACAGGATGTCCACGAACTCCGTCGGGGTGGAGATCCGCCAGGTGGCCTGCTGGCGCGTGCTCATGTTGGAGGGGCAGGTAAAACGGACGGTTCCGTTGTTTTCGCCGTAGGTCGGCGTGGCCACGAGCCATTCCTGGGCCGGGGTCCGGTTGGTCACCTGCCAGGGACGGTTGGATTCGACGAGCAGGTCGACGCTGCCGCCTTCCTGGGGGAGGTTCACGATGTTGCCCGGTTCGAGGGTCGCGCCCGAAACGCTGATATTCGGAACGTTCGGGTCGACCTCCTCCGTGTTGCACGCCACAAAGCCGAGTAGCCCGGCCAGCGTGGCGATCATCAATGTAAAGCTCAGTCTTTTCATAATATGGGAATTTGATTGTTATATTCTTTTCCGGTTGTTTTCCTTTTTCTCATTTCTCAGCCGATTAAAAATTGAGGGAAAATCACTCAAATTTACGAAAAATTATTCGGATAAGGAAGAGAAATCATGATAGTTTTCAACAATTAACGATCACTTAATGCTGGCACGATATTGGCATTTACACGTCCGCCATATTCCTTCCGTATAAAGGATGGGATTGTGGTTTGCGACGTTGCGCGGGCTTGAGGGCCGATATTGCAAAAATCGGGCGGGGAATGCATCCGGATGCATTCCCCGCCCGTTTTTGATATGAAAAAAGCCGGACGCTATATGACTATATTGATTATCTTGCCCGGCACGATGATCATTTTTTTCGGGGCGCGCCCTTCCGTGTAGCGGGTGGCTTGCTCGTCGGCCAGTACGGCGGCCTCGATCTCGGCATTGCTGATGCCCAGCGGCAACTCCTTTTTGAAGCGCAGCTTGCCGTTCACCGACACCGGGTATTCGAAGCTGCTCTCCACCAGGTATTTTTCCTCGGCTTCGGGGAAGCTCGCGTCGAAAATCGTGGTGGTGTGGCCCAGGGCCGTGTGCCATAACTCCTCGGTCACGTGCGGGGCGAAGGGAGAGAGGATCACCGCGAGGGGTTCGAGGATCGCGCGCTTGTGGCACTCGCCCAGCTCGCCCAGGCAGATCATGAAGGCGCTCACGGAGGTGTTGAACGAGAAGGTCTCGATGTCGCCGCGCACTTTTTTGATCGTTTTGTGCAGCGCTTTCAGCTCGGCGGGGGTGGCGGGTTCGTCCGTCACGCACCGGTGGCCGTCCTTCGTCCAGAAAAGTTTCCAGAAACGGCGCAGGAATTTGTGCACGCCGTCGATACCGTTCGTGTCCCACGGTTTGGCCTGCTCCAGCGGGCCGAGGAACATCTCATACATGCGCAGCGTGTCGGCGCCGTAGTTTTCGACGATCATGTCGGGGTTCACGACGTTGAACATCGACTTGGACATTTTTTCCACGGCCCAGCCGCAGATGTATTTGCCCTCTTCGAGGATGAATTCGGCGTGGGCGAAGTCGGGCTGCCATTTCTTGAAGGCCTCGGTGTCGAGCACGTCGTTGCGCACGATGTTCACGTCGACGTGGATTTCCTGGGTGTCGTAGGCGTCCTTCAGGTTGAGGGAGACGAATTTGTTGGTGCCCTTGACGCGGTAGACGAAGTTCGAGCGGCCCTGGATCATCCCCTGGTTGACCAGTTTTTTGAACGGCTCGGATTCGCAGACCGCGCCCAGGTCGTAGAGGAACATGTTCCAGAAGCGCGAGTACATCAGGTGCCCCGTGGCGTGTTCGATGCCGCCGACGTAGAGGTCGACGTTGCGCCAGTATTCGTTGGCGGTCTTGCTGACGAGGGCTTTGTCGTTGCGCGGATCCATGTAGCGCAGGAAGTAGGCCGAGGAGCCTGCGAAGCCGGGCATGGTGCTCAGTTCGTACGGGTGCCCTTCAGGGGTGTGCCACTCCTTCACGCGGGCCAGGGGCGGCTCGCCGTCGGTCGTGGGGCCGAAATCCTGGATCGCGGGGAGTTCCAGCGGCAGTTTGTCGTCCGCCAGGGGGTAGGCCACCTCGTCCTTATAGTAGATCGGGAAGGGTTCCCCCCAGTAGCGCTGGCGGCTGAAGATGGCGTCGCGCAGGCGGTAGTTGACCTGTTTTTTGCCGATGCCGCGTTTTTCGGATTCGGTGAACATGGTTTGAATCGCCTCGGTTACATCCATCCCGGTGATGAAATCCGAGTTGATTACTTTGCCCGATTTTGCGTCGTAGGAGGCCTCGTTCACGTCGCCGCCCTCGACCACGGGAATGATCGGCAGGTTGAAATGGCGGGCAAAAGCCCAGTCCCGCGAGTCGTGCGCCGGGACGGCCATGATGGCGCCCGTGCCGTAGCCCGCGAGGACGTAATCGGAGATGTAGATGGGGATGCGCACGCCGTTGAAGGGGTTCAGGGCGTAGCTCCCGGTGAAGGATCCGCTCACGCGTTTCGCGTCGGCAATACGCTCTCGTTCAGAGCGTTTATTGGTTTCGGCGATGTAGGCGTCGATCTCGTTTTTCTGTGCCGGGGTGGTTAGGGCAGGCACCAGTTCGTGCTCGGGGGCGAGCACCATGAAGGTGGCCCCGAAGATGGTGTCCGGGCGGGTGGTGAAGATCTCCAGTTGCTCCCCGCCGGAGAGTTTGTTGTCGGCCGTGGCCTCCAGGCGGAAGAACATTTGCGCGCCTTCGCTGCGGCCGATCCAGTTGCGCTGGATCTCCTTCAAAGACTCACTCCATTCGAGCCGGATCAGTCCGTCGAGCATCCGTTCGGCATAGGCGGTTATCCGGAGCAGCCATTGCTTCATCCGTTTTTGTTCCACCGGGAAGCCGCCGCGTACCGAGAGCCCGTCCTTCACTTCGTCGTTGGCCAGCACCGTCCCCAGGCCGGGGCACCAGTTGACCATCGTGTCCGCGCGGTAGGCCAGGCGGTAGTTCTGCAGCGTCTCTTCCTGCGCCGCCTCGTCCATCGCGTTCCACTCGGCGGCGGTGAAGTTTATCGGGCGGGTGCAGGCGACGTTGAGGTCCTCGCTGCCCTGGGCGGCGAAGACTTCTTTCAGTTCGGCGATCGGACGGGCCTGTTTGGCGTCGTTGCAGTAGTACGATTCGAACATTTGGATGAACGCCCACTGCGTCCAGTGGTAGTAACCCGGGTCGCAGGTGCGCACCTCGCGCGACCAGTCGTACGAGAAACCGATCTTGTCCATCTGCTTGCGGTAGCGGGCGATGTTCTTCTCGGTGGTCACCGCCGGATGCTGGCCGGTCTGGATCGCGTACTGCTCGGCCGGCAGCCCGAAGGCGTCGTAGCCCATCGGGTGCAGCACGTTGAAGCCGCAAAGCCGTTTGTAGCGCGTATAGATGTCCGAGGCGATGTAGCCCAGCGGGTGCCCCACGTGCAGCCCCGCCCCCGACGGGTAGGGGAACATGTCCAACACGTAGAATTTGGGGCGCGAGGGATCCACGTCCACCTTGTAGGTGCCGCGCTGGTCCCACTCCTGCTGCCACTTCTGCTCGATCTGCCTGAAATTGTAGTCCATGATGCTTTGAGAAAGAATTGAGGAGGCAAATTTAAGGCTTTTTCGCCGGAAAATGCAACATAATGTTTCGGGGGATGGTCGGCGGCTAAAAAAAAGATTATATTTGACAGCCGTAGTGTTCGTTTATGTGATCCTGCGGGCGATTGAAGGGGAAATTTGAAAATCTGAATAAGCGATGAAGAAACTCAACCTTGTTTTGTGTTTGGCGACTATCGCCGTTTGCGTGGGGTTTGTTTCGTGCAAGAAAGAGGCAAAACCGCAAACCGATGAAAAATTGGATAATGTGTACGCCGTCGGATACCGGTATCTTGGAAGCGCGAAGGTTCCCGTAGTGTGGAGAAATGGCGTTTCTTCGGATTTGGGCGCGATATGCGGGGAAGCCTGCGGCGTCGCGGCCTCGGGCAAAAATGTCTATGTGGCGGGCTATATAGCTGTAAATGGGGTGGAAAAGGCCGTCCTTTGGAAAAACGGCGTGGTGCAGGCCGTGTTGAACGAAGGACCCTATGACGCCAGGGCCAAAGTGGTTTATGCTTTCGACGACCGGGTGTATGTCTTCTGGCTGGAGGAAGACCAATATGGATATTACGTGGTGAAGCTGTGGCATAACGGCGTGAACACGGTGCTGGATCGCAACTATGCCGACGGCCGTTGGCTCGCCTGTGTGACGATGTATGAATCGGGTTCGGATGTCTGGGCGGCCAGGCATTACAACAACGTGGTCAAGCAGTGGAAGAACGGGAATCTGGTGATGAACAAGGATTACTATCCCGTCAGCGTTTACAGCCTCGCGTTCAGCGATGGGGATTTTTATGTGCTGGGTAAGCAGTACGGGTATACGAAAGTATGGAAAAACAACAATGAGGTCGTCTCTTTCCGGGATGGATCCGGCGCGACGATCCATTGGTTCTATGTGAATGACGGAGATACCTATATCGGCGGTACGGATGCGTCCCGCGCGGTGATGTGGAAGAATGGACTGCCGACCGTTTACGAGGGCGTCAATGCGGTGAACGGTATCTTTTCTACCGCGAAAGGTGTTTATGTCGCAGGAAACGGGTCGTGGCCCAAAATCTGGGAGAATGGGGAGGAGATGGCCGGTCTGGCCGAGGTGGATGGGATATCGCATGTGCATTGCATTTTTGCGCAGTATTCCCCGGGCGGGGCTGCGGTCGCCGGGAGGTGACCGGGGCGATCGAGGGGTGAAGAAAAAATTATGTTTGACCGAAGCATTCGTTTGCATGATCCTGCGGGCGACTGGAGGTGGAATTTGAAAATCTGAATGAGTTATGAAGAAACTCAACCTTGTTTTTTGTCTGGCGGTTGCCGTTGTTTGCTTCGGCGTTGTTTCGTGCAAGGATACATGCAGTGGGGATCCCGACCCCGATCCGGAGCAGGTCGACCCGAACGATGTCTACATAGTGGGATCAAAATTCATTGTCAGCGACCTCGTTACGGTTCCCGTTGTATGGAAGAACGGTGATATGACGGTGCTCGGTACTTCATATGGGGAGGGTCGGGCTGTTTGCGTTGTGGGAGATGATGTTTATGTCGCAGGATATGAGTATGTTGATGGAAATAGTACGGCCGTCCTATGGATCAATGGCGTTGCTAACTTTTTGCCCGGCGGGGATTACTCCGAAGCAAGATGTGTATGCGTGGATGGAGACGATGTTTATGTCGGGGGCTCCTGGATTGAGATGAGGAACAGCGGCTGGGAGTATAATAATGCGGTTGGCGCGTGGCACTCGGCTGTAGTGTGGAAGAACGGTGTGCCGATGAAGCTTTGTGAGAACGGGTTTCCGGGAGGGGATGCTTTCGTCTCCTGTGTCGGCGTTCATGACGGAAGGTTGTATGCGGCCGGGGTGATCGGCGCGGGGGTTGAGGTTTGTTCCGCCAGGCTATGGAGGGATGGCAATGAAGTTTGGAAACGGTATGGCGAAGGGGATGGGGGATTTGATTTTTGCGCTGTTACTATTTCGAATGGGAAGTTGTTTACTGCCGTACAATGGTTCGATTCCAATCATAACCAAAGGTTTAGTGTATGGCGCCAGAACATGGCCTCGGTCATGGAAATCGACAATAGTTGTAGTCATAAGTATGCGCCTGCTGATTACATACGTGGCATGGTTGTTCACGATGAAGATATTTATGCCGCAGGAACCCTGTTGCATCGGGCTGTTGTCTGGAAAAATGGAGAGCCGATAGTGTTGGTCGGAGCCGATACCGCGTCATCTGTTTTTGTTACCCCTGACGGAGATGTTTATGTGACTGCCTGGTATGGGGATTTGTATTGGAAGAACGGTACGCCTGTGGTGGTTATGGGGGACGATAGTGGCTGGTGGAGCATGTCCCAAAAATCTATTTTCGTAGTTCCGAAAAATTGATCGATTTTTAATCTTGTCAATATTTGCCGGAGAGTGTTGATCGCACTCTCCGGTTTTGTTTTATGGTCTGAATTGCGGCCAAGCGCCATCTATATATATGTCTGAAAATATGGATGTTGTGTGTTTTTGGCGGGCATAAATATAATATATAATTATTGTTTTATAATAATTATAAATAAATACAATAAAAATCCCTCTCCCAAAACCCCCGAAATCCTCGAAAAAGCCCGTAAATCCGGCGAAAAACAGCGTTTTTCCGTGAAAATAATTGCCATTATATATGGTGGTGTGGAAAAAAGCTGTATCTTTGCAGTCCATTTTGGATAATGGAACAGGGAATAATTAACTAAAAAACAAGGAAAAACGAAATGCCAACTATCCAACAGTTAGTCAGAAAGGGTAGGGTTGCGCTGGTCGACAAGAGCAAGTCGCCGGCGTTGGATTCGTGCCCGCAGCGCCGCGGCGTTTGCGTACGCGTGTACACGACCACTCCCAAGAAGCCTAATTCGGCCATGCGTAAAGTTGCGCGTGTCCGTCTTACGAACACCAAAGAGGTCAACGCCTACATACCGGGCGAAGGCCATAACCTGCAGGAGCACTCGATCGTGCTGGTGCGCGGCGGCAGGGTCAAAGACCTCCCCGGCGTTCGCTACCACCTGGTGCGCGGCGCGCTCGACGCAGCCGGTGTCGATGGACGCCGCCAGCGCCGAAGCAAGTACGGAGCCAAAAGGCCTAAGCCCGGCGCAGCTCCCGCCAAGAAGAAATAACGGACCGACGAAAAGAGTCCAGGAAAATTAACCGGCCGAGGGCAGTAACCAGGGACAAGGGAAGAGGCAGCGAAAGAAGGTTGCCGGACAGCGATGCTGAAAAAGTGCGGAGCTGATCAAGTACCTCCCCGAAGTGAAGATAGCCGCCCGGCCAACAAAAACAAAAAGAAGCAATGAGAAAAGCAAAGCCTAAAAAGCGAATTCTACTTCCGGATCCCAAGTTCTCCGACGTGCTTGTGACCAGGTTTGTGAATAACCTGATGCTGGATGGTAAGAAGAGTATTGCCTACACGATCTTCTATGATGCATTGGATATCGTGGGCGAGAAGCTGAAAGATGCAGAAAAGGCTCCTCTGGAGATCTGGAAACAGGCATTGGAGAACATTACCCCCCAGGTGGAGGTGAAGTCCCGCCGCGTGGGCGGCGCCACGTTCCAGGTTCCGATGGAAGTACGCCCCGAACGCAAAATTTCATTATCCATGAAGAACCTTGTTCTTTATTCCCGCAAGCGTCCGGGTCGCAGCATGGCCGAGAAACTGGCCGGCGAAGTCATGGCAGCCTACAACCAGGAAGGCGCCGCATACAAACGTAAAGAGGAAATGCACCGCATGGCCGAAGCCAACAAGGCATTCGCCCATTTCAGATTCTAAGGAGGACCGATGGCTAAAAGAGATTTAAATTATACACGCAATATCGGCATCATGGCTCACATCGATGCCGGTAAAACCACCACCTCCGAACGCATCCTGTTCTACACCGGGAAAACCCACAAGGTCGGCGAAACCCACGAGGGTACCGCCACCATGGACTGGATGGCCCAGGAACAGGAACGAGGCATCACCATTACCTCGGCGGCCACCACCGCCTTCTGGATGTACAAGGACCACCAGTACCAGCTCAACGTGATCGACACCCCGGGACACGTCGACTTTACGGTCGAAGTGGAACGCTCGCTGCGCGTGCTGGACGGTGCCGTGGCTACGTTCTGCGCCGTGGGCGGCGTGGAGCCCCAGAGCGAAACGGTGTGGCGCCAGGCCGATAAATACAAGGTTCCGCGCATCGGTTACGTGAACAAGATGGACCGCATCGGCGGCGACTTCCTGAACGTCTGCGCGCAGGTCAAAGAGCGCCTCGGCGCCACCGCCCTGCCCGTCGTTCTGCCCATGGGCAAGGAGGCCAACTTCTACGGGCTGGTAGACCTTATATATAATAGGGCGATCATCTACAACGACGACCAGGTCGTTCGCGACAACTTCCACTACGAGGAAATCCCCGCCGACATGAAAGAGGAGGCCGCCGAATGGCGCGCCAAACTGATCGAAGAAGTGGCCTCGGTGGACGATCAGCTGATGGAGAAATTCTTCGAGGATCCCGATTCGATCACCGCCGACGAACTGATCGCCACGATCCGCAAGGCGACCATCGAGATGGTCATCGTGCCGATGCTCTGCGGCTCTTCGTTCAAGAACAAGGGCGTGCAGCTGTTGCTGGACTACATCATGGCTTTCCTCCCCTCGCCGCTCGATATCGAGGCCATCGTGGGCACCGATCCGCGTACGGAGAAAGAGGTGGTCCGCCATCCGAGCGAAGACGATCCGTTCTGCGGGTTGGCCTTCAAGATCGCTACCGACCCCTTCGTGGGCCGTCTGGCTTTCGTTCGCGCCTACTCGGGCAAATTGGATGCCGGTTCCTACGTACTCAATACCCGTTCCGATAAGAAGGAGCGTATCTCGCGCCTCTACCAGATGCACTCCAACAAGCAGAACCCGATCGAGGCCGTGACGGCCGGCGATATCTGCGCGGCGGTGGGCTTCAAGGATGTGCGCACGGGCGACACGCTCTGCGATGAGAAACACCCGATCGTGCTGGAGTCGATGACTTTCCCCGAGCCGGTGATCGGCCTGGCGGTAGAGCCCAAGACCCAGAAAGACCTCGACAAGCTCGGTATCGCCCTGGGCAAACTCTCCGAAGAGGACCCCACGTTCACCGTGAAGACCGACCCGGACAGCGGCCAGACCGTCATCAGCGGGATGGGCGAGCTGCACCTGGAGATCATCGTCGATCGCCTGCGCCGCGAATTCGGCGTGGAGATCAACCAGGGCGCTCCGCAGGTGAACTACAAAGAGGCTCTCACCGGCTCCGTAGAGCACCGCGAGGTGTTCAAGAAGCAGACCGGCGGTCGCGGTAAGTTCGCCGATATCATCTTTAAGATCGGCCCCGCCGATGAAGGTGTGGTCGGCCTGCAGTTCGTGGACGAGGTGAAGGGCGGCAACATTCCGCGCGAATTCATCCCCTCCGTGGAGAAGGGCTTCAAGGCCGCCATGGCCAACGGTCCCCTCGCCGGTTACGCGATCGACGCGATGAAAGTCACGCTGATCGACGGTTCGTTCCACGCGGTCGACTCCGACCAGCTGTCGTTCGAGATCTGCGCGCGCAACGGTTTCCGCCAGTCGGGCAAGAAAGCCTCGCCGGTGATCATGGAACCCGTTATGAGCGTGGAAGTTGTCACCCCCGAGGAGTCGATGGGCGACATCATCGGCGACTTGAACAAGCGCCGCGGACAGATCGCAGGCATGGAATCGCGCGGCGTGGCCCGTGTGGTGAAGGCTAAAGTGCCCCTTTCGGAGATGTTCGGTTATGTGACCGTGCTGCGTACGCTCTCTTCGGGCCGTGCGACCTCCACGATGGAATTCTCGCACTTCGAACCCGTTTCGCAGAACCTCGCCAAGGATATCATCGAGAAATCGAGCGGCAAACACCAGGAATTAGAATAAAAAGAACAGATATGAGCCAGAAAATCAGAATCAAACTCAAATCGTACGATCACAACCTGGTGGACAAATCCGCCGAGAAGATCGTAAAGACCGTGAAAAGCAGCGGCGCCGTGGTCAGCGGTCCGATCCCCCTGCCCACGCAGAAGAAGATCTTCACGGTCAACCGCTCGACCTTCGTCAACAAGAAGAGCCGCGAGCAGTTCCAGCTCTGCACCTTCAAGCGGATTTTGGACATCTACTCTTCGACCCCGAAGACGATCGATGCCCTGATGAAGTTGGAGCTTCCTTCGGGCGTTGAAGTGGAAATCAAGGTCTGATGCCCGTAGGGGCGACCCTTGTGGTCGCCCAAAAGAAAGGGCACCCACGAGGGGTGCCCCTACACGATACCTTATATTATATATAGGGTTTGAGTAACGAATAGCCGCTGCCCCTGGAGGCATGCTATAACATAAGTAACAACAGACGCAACAAAAGACAAAATGTCAGGATTAATTGGAAAGAAGATCGGAATGACTTCCGTTTTCGGTGCCGATGGGAAAAACATCCCATGCACCGTGATCGAGGCTGGACCGTGCGTAGTTACGCAAATCAAGACCGTGGAGACCGATGGGTACTCCGCGATCCAGATTGCCTATGACGACAAATCCGAAAAGCACACCAGCAGTAGCCTCCTGGGCCATTTCAAGAAGGCCGGGACTACCCCCAAGCGTAAGATCGTAGAGTTCAGGGAATTTGACCCCGAACTGAAGGTCGGAGACGTAATCACCCTCGACGTATTCATGGATGACGACTGGCTCGACATCACCGGAATTTCGAAGGGTAAAGGATTCCAGGGCGTTGTGAAACGCCATGGTTTCGCCGGAGTGGGCGGCCAGACACACGGCCAGCACAACCGCCAGCGCAAGCCGGGTTCGCTCGGCGCATCTTCCTACCCCTCGCGCGTGTTCAAGGGCAAGCGCCTTCCCGGACAGACCGGCGGGGACCAGGTTAAAGTGCTCAACCTGCGCATACTGAAGAAGATTCCGGAAAGCAACCTTCTCCTGGTGAAAGGGTCGCTCCCCGGTGCAAAAGGGTCTTACGTATTAATGGAAGATTAAGCGATGGAATTAGCGATTTATAACACCGCAGGCAAGGAAACCGGCAAGAAGGTTACCCTTGACGATACGATTTTCGGTATCGAACCCAACGACCACGCCATCTGGCTCGACGTGAAGCAGTATCTGGCCAACCAGCGCCAGGGCACGCACAAGAGCAAGCAGCGTAACGAGGTCGCCGGTTCGACCCGCAAGCTCAAACGCCAGAAAGGCACCGGCGGCGCACGCGCGGGCAGCATCAAAAGCCCCCTGTTCCCCGGCGGCGGCCGCATCTTCGGCCCCGTGCCCCGCGATTACAGCTTCAAGCTGAACAAGAAACTCAAGCAACTGGCACGCCGCAGCGCTTTGGCTTACAAAGCGAAAGGCGAGCTGATCACCGTTGTGGAAGACTTTACGATCGACACGCCCAAAACCAAAACTTTCCTGGACATCGCGGGCAACCTGAAGATGGCCGACAAGAAAGTGCTGGTGGTGCTGCCCGAATCGAGCCACAACATCATCCTCTCGACGCGCAACCTTCGTAATGTGAAGGTGGTCGTAGCCAGCGACGTGAACACCTATGACCTGATGAACACGGGCGTGGTGCTGATGACCGAAGGCGCAGCCGGAGTTATTAACCAACTGTTAGCGTAAGCAAAATGGAAGCATTGATTAAGCCGATACTGACCGAGAAAATGACGATCCAGGGCGATAAGCTGAATCGTTACGGTTTCATCGTCGACCGCCGGGCCAACAAGATCCAGATCCGGTCGGCTGTTGAGCAAATGTACGGGGTGACCGTCTCCGACGTGAACACCATGAACTATCTGGGCAAGGCCAAAAGCCGCTACACCAAAGCAGGACTTCTCGCAGGCCGTACGAACAACACCAAAAAGGCGATCATCACGCTCAAGGGTGGGGATAAGATCGATTTTTACAGTAATATCTAACGACGATGGCAGTAAGAAAGTTCAAGCCCACCACCCCGGGCACCAGGCATAAGGTGATCATCAAGAACGACGACATCACCTGCGACACTCCCGAGAAGAGCCTGCTGGAGCCGAAGAAAAACTCCGGCGGCCGCAACAACTCCGGTAAGATGACCGTCCGCTACTTAGGTGGCGGCCACAAGCAGATGTACCGTGTCGTGGATTTCAAACGCCAGAAGGACGGCGTGGACGCCACGGTAAAGACCATCGAATACGACCCCAACCGCTCGGCGCGCATCGCCCTGGTGGTGTACGCCGACGGGACGAAGAGCTACATCCTCGCCCCCAACGGCCTGAAAGTGGGCCAGGTGATCAAATCGGGCGCGGGCATCGCTCCCGAAGTGGGCAACTCGCTGCCGCTGGCGGAAATTCCCCTCGGTACCGTAGTCCACAACATCGAACTCTACCCCGGAGAGGGCGCCGTGATGGCCCGCTCGGCCGGTACGTACGCTCAACTGCTTGCCCGTGAAGGTAAGTTTGCTATCATCAAGTTGCCTTCGGGTGAAACCCGCATGGTGCTGGTTACCTGCCGCGCTACCGTCGGTGCCGTGTCGAATCCCGACCACAGCCTCGAGCAGCACGGTAAAGCCGGTCGCCGCCGTTGGCTGGGCCGCCGCCCGCACAACCGCGGTGTGACGATGAACCCCGTCGACCACCCCATGGGCGGTGGCGAAGGCCGTTCGTCGGGCGGACACCCCCGTTCGCGCAAAGGCTTGCTGGCCAAAGGCTACAAGACCCGCGATCCGAAGAAGACTTCTTCGAAATTCATTGTGTCACGTAGAAAAAATAAATAGCAAATGAGCCGTTCATTAAAGAAAGGACCGTATATCGAACCCAAGCTGGAAAGCAGGGTCGCTGCACAAAGCGAGTCGGGTAAGAAGACCGTCATCAAGACGTGGTCGCGCGCCTCGATGATCTCGCCCGATTTCGTGGGCCAGACCATCGCCGTACACAACGGGAACAAGTTCATCCCCGTATACGACACCGAGAACATGGTAGGCCACAAGCTGGGTGAATTCTCCCCCACGCGTAACTTCCGCGGCCACGCCGGAAACAAGAAAAGATAAGTAAGAGATGGGTACAAGAAAACACGATACGGCCGAGATCATAAAGGCCGAAAAAGCGCAGAAGGCGGTAGCCTCGCTGCGTGACTGCCCTACCTCCCCGCGTAAAATGAGGCTGGTGGCCGACATGGTCCGCGGCGTGGAGATCAACAAGGCGCTGGGTCTGCTTCGTTACTCGAAGAAAGAGGCCTCGATCCGCCTGGAAAAACTGCTCCGTTCGGCCATCGCCAACTGGGAAAAGAAGAACGAAAACGAGCGCCTGGAAGACACTCCCCTCTGCGTGAAGGAGATCTTCGTGGACGGCGGCCGCATGCTCAAGCGCGTGCAGCCCGCTCCCCAGGGCCGTGCACACCGTGTGCGCAAGCGTTCGAACCACGTGACGATCGTCGTCGATAAAATCGTAACCAAAGAAAAAGAAGCGTAAGATGGGACAGAAAGTAAATCCGATATCCAACCGCCTCGGCATCATCCGCGGCTGGGATTCCAACTGGTACGGTGGCAAGGACTTTTCGGCCAAACTGGTCGAGGATGCCAAGATCCGTCAGTACCTGGGCGCCCGTCTTGCCAAAGCGAGCATTTCGAAGATCATCATCGAGCGCACGCTCAAACTGGTTACCGTGACCATCTCGACCGCACGCCCCGGCATCATCATCGGCAAGGGCGGCCAGGAAGTGGACAAACTGAAAGAGGAGCTCAAAAAGCTCACGGGTAAAGAGGTGCAGATCAACATCTTCGAGGTGAAACGCCCCGAGATCGACTCGGTGATCGTCGCCAACAACATCGCCCGCCAGCTCGAGGGACGCATCTCGTTCCGCCGCGCCATGAAGACCACGATCGCCTCCACGATGCGCATGGGCGCCGAGGGGATCAAGATCCAGGTCTCGGGCCGCGTAGGTGGCGCCGAGATGGCCCGCAGCGAGACGTACAAGGAAGGACGCATTCCGCTGCACACGTTCCGCGCCGACGTGGATTACGCGCTGGCCGAAGCGCTTACGAAAGTGGGCCTGTTAGGCATCAAAGTGTGGATCTGCACGGGCGAAGTGTACGGCAAGCGCGACCTGTTCGAAATCTCGGGCGCGAGCGTAGCCGGCGCCGGCGCATCGGCCGGTTCGTACGATCGCGGCGACCGTGATCGCGGCGACCGCCGTGACCGTCGTGACCGTGGCCCGCGCGGCGACCGTGGAGGTCGTGGCGGCAGCGGTGACCGCGACCGTAAACCCAGAAACAAGTAAAAGTAAAATAAGAGATGTTACAGCCAAAAAAGACTAAGTTCCGCAGGATGCAGAAAGGCCGCATGAAAGGCCTTGCGGGACGCGGGAACCAGCTCGCTTTCGGTTCCTTCGGCATCAAAGCGCTCGATTCGACCTGGATCACCGGCCGTCAGATCGAAGCTGCACGCCAGGCTATTACGCGCCATATGAAACGTGAAGGCCAGATCTGGATCCGCATCTTCCCGGACAAACCGATCACCAAGAAACCCGCCGAGGTACGTATGGGTAAGGGGAAAGGTGCTCCCGAAGGATTCGTGGCTCCCGTTACGCCCGGCCGCATCATCATCGAAGCGGAAGGGGTACCCCTGGAGATCGCCCAGGAGGCGCTGCGCCTCGGGGCCCAGAAACTGCCCATCGCTACGAAATTCATCGTCCGCAGGGACTATACCGAAACTCAAATCTGATCTGAGAGATGAAAACAACAGAAGTAAGAGAGCTCGCGGTAGCCGACCTGCAGGAACGCATCGAAGCCGAGAAGGCCGAACTGGTGAAAGTGAAACTCAACCATGCCACCTCCCCCGTGGAAAACGCTTCCACGATCAAGAAGGCGCGCAGGAATATCGCACGCATGATGACCATCCTGCGTCAAAGGCAAACCGTTAAATAATGCAGCCCGTTATGGAAAGGAATCTTAGAAAAGAGCGTATCGGGGTGGTCGTGAGCAGCAAAATGGACAAATCCATGGTCGTTGCCGTCAAACGTAAGGTAAAACATCCGATCTACGGTAAATTCGTCAACAAGACCACCAAATTCGTGGCCGCCGACGACGAAAACACCACCAACCCGGGCGATACCGTACGCATCATGGAGACCCGCCCCCTGAGCAAAACAAAGCGCTGGAGGTTAGTAGAAATCATAGAAAGAGCTAAATAGTCATGATACAACAAGAAAGCAGACTGATTGTCGCGGACAACAGCGGTGCGAAGGAGGTCCTTTGTATCCGCGTGCTGGGCGGCACCGGCAAACGCTACGCTTCGATCGGCGATAAGATCGTCGTGACGGTCAAGAGCGCTACCCCTTCGGGCGACATGAAGAAGGGTACCGTTTCGAAAGCCGTTGTGGTTAGGACAAAGAAAGAGATCCGTCGCCAGAACGGGTCGTACATCCGCTTCGACGACAACGCGGTGGTGCTGCTGAACAATCAGGGCGAGATCCGCGGTACGCGTATCTTCGGCCCCGTGGCCCGCGAGCTGCGCGACCAGTACATGAAGATCATCTCGCTGGCCCCCGAAGTACTTTAAACCATTACAGACATGTCAAAATTGCATATCAAAAAAGGGGACACCGTCTACGTGAACGCGGGCAACAGCCGCGGTCAGCAGGGTAAGGTCCTGGAAGTGCAGGTGGCCGAACAACGCGCCATCGTGGAGGGTCTGAACATGATCAGCCGGCACACCAAGCCCAACTCGAAGAGCCCCCAGGGCGGCATCATCAAAAAAGAGGCCCCCATACACATTTCGAACCTGCAACCCCTCGACCCCAAAAGCGGCAAACCGACCCGCGTGGGACGCAAGGAGGTGAAAGGTAAGTTAGTTCGCATCGCTAAATCAGGGGAGGAGATCAAATAATGGCATACGTACCTACACTGAAAACGCAGTACAAGGAACAGATCGTTCCCGCACTGGTGAAGCAATTCGGCTACACGAGCGTCATGCAGGCCCCCAAACTGGAGAAGATCGTCATCAACCAGGGTATGGGCCAGGCCATCGCCGACAAGAAGCTGATCGAGGTGGCCCAGCAGGAGCTGTCGACCATCACCGGCCAGAAAGCCGTGCAGACCAAGTCCACGAAGGACATTTCGAACTTCAAACTGCGTAAGGGCATGCCCATCGGCGTGCGCGTCACGCTGCGCAACGAGCGCATGTACGAGTTCCTGGAGCGCCTGGTCGCCGTGGCCCTGCCCCGCATCCGCGACTTCAAAGGGATCAACGAGAAGTTCGACGGTCGTGGCAACTACACCCTCGGGGTGAAGGAGCAGATCATCTTCCCGGAGATCGAGATCGACAAGATCACCAAGATGTTCGGTATGGAGATCACCTTCGTGACCTCGGCCGACACGGACGAAGAGGCCTACGCCCTTCTGAAAGAGTTCGGCCTCCCGTTCAAAAACGCTAAAAAGAGCTAAGCGATATGGCAAAAGAATCAATGAAAGCACGCGAGGCCAAGCGCCTCAAGCTGGTGAATCGTTACGCCGCCAAGCGCGCCGCCCTCAAAGAGGCAGGCGACCAGGTGGGCCTTTCGAAACTGCCGCGTAACTCCAACCCGGTCCGTCTGCACAACCGTTGCCAGATCACGGGCCGCCCGAAGGGGTACATGCGTCTGTTCGGCGTGAGCCGCATCCAGTTCCGCGAAATGGCCTCCAAGGGGCTGATCCCGGGCGTACGCAAGGCAAGCTGGTAATTTTTGGAATTATGAATTATGAATTATGGATTATGAATGGTTTGCAGAGAAAGATTCTGCGACGATTTTATAATGCATAAGGAGTGATTCATTAATCCGAGACCGAAATTCATAATTCATAATTTATAATTCATAATCAACCATGACTGATCCTATTTCGGATTTTCTGACACGAATTAGAAACGCGGTGAAAGCCGGCCACAAAGTGGTCGAAGCTCCCGGCTCCAAGATCAAGCAGGAAATGACCAAGATCCTGTATGACCAGGGTTACATCCTGGCTTACAAGTTCGACGCTGACGAGCGTGGCCATGCCATCATCAAGATCGCTCTGAAGTACCACACGCAAACCAAGCAGAACGCCATCAAGGGGCTGAAGCGTGTTTCGCGTCCCGGCCTGCGCCGCTACGCGAGCGCCGAAGACATGCCCCGTGTGCTGAACGGCCTGGGCATCGCCATCGTTTCGACTTCGAAAGGGGTGATGACCGACAAGCAGGCCCGCCAGGACAACGTAGGCGGTGAAGTGCTCTGCTACATTTACTAACGGCTGGATTCGACGACAAAGTCTTTTAAGGACAACCTGTTGACAGCAAACTAAATTACAAAAAATGTCACGAATAGGAAAATTACCTGTAAACCTGCCCGCTGGCGTCACCGTTTCGGTGAGTGACGACAACGTGGTGAGCGTGAAAGGGCCCCTCGGAAGCCTGTCCCAGCAAGTGGATAAGGATATTACCGTGGAGGTGAAGGACGGCGTGCTCGAAGTGTCGCGCCCGACGAACCAGCCCCGCCACCGCTCGATGCACGGCCTCTACCGTGCCCTGATCAACAACATGGTGGTCGGCGTATCGACCGGCTTCGAGATCAAACAGGAGTTCGTGGGCGTCGGCTTCAAGGCCGAAACCCAGGGCCAGCTGCTGATCATGAGCCTCGGATACTCGCACGATATCCACATGCTGCTTCCCAACGAGATCCAGGCTACGGCCGTCACGGAGAAGAAGGGCAACCCCATACTGACGCTCAAAAGCATCGACAAGCAACTGATCGGCCAGGTAGCGGCCAAGATCCGCTCGCTGCGCAAACCGGAGCCTTACAAGGGCAAGGGTATCAAGTTCGTCGGTGAACAACTCCGCCGCAAAGCCGGTAAATCTGCTAATGCTAAATAGTAAATAGGATATGGCACTCAATAAGATAGAAAGAAGGACGCGAATCAAGATGCGTATCCGCAAGATCGTCAGCGGAACCGCCTCGACCCCGCGCCTGACGGTGTATCGCAGCAATAAGCAGATATACACGCAACTGGTGGACGACGTGACCGGCGTGACGCTGGCTGCGGCTTCCTCCACCGACAAAGCCGTGGTTGAGCAGACCAAAGGTCTGAACAAGACCCAGGTGGCCGCGCTGGTGGGCAAACTGACCGCCGAGAGGGCGAAAGAGAAAGGGATCACCGAAGTGGCTTTCGACCGCAACGGGTACCTCTACCACGGACGAGTTAAACAGTTGGCCGAAGCCGCCCGCGAAGCCGGACTTAAATTCTAACAAAGATGACAAACGCGAACATAAAGAAAGTACGCACCAGCGACCTGGAGCTCAAAGACCGCCTGGTCAGCATCCAAAGGGTGACCAAGGTGACCAAAGGGGGCCGCACGTTCACCTTCTCGGCGATCGTGGTCGTCGGTAACGAGAACGGCGTGGTCGGCTACGGCCTCGGCAAAGCGAGCGAAGTCCAGCTGGCCATCAGCAAGGGCATCGAGGACGCCAAGAAGAACCTGGTGAAAATTCCCATCCTCAAAGGGACCATTCCCCACAAGCAGGAAGCCCGTTACAGCGGCTCGCTCGTCATGATCCGCCCCGCGGCGCCCGGTACGGGCGTCATCGCCGGCGGCGCCATGCGTGCAGTGCTGGAGAGCGTCGGCATCCACAACGTGCTCGCCAAGAGCAAGGGTTCGTCGAACCCCCATAACCTGGTGAAAGCGACGATCGCCGCCCTGCTCGAACTGCGCGACGCCCACAGCGTGGCCCAGGTCAGGGGAATATCCATGGATAAAGTGTTTAACGGATAATCCCAAGCAGACAATGGCAAAGCTCAATATCACCCAGGTGCGCAGCCGCATAGGTGCGACCGCGCTGCAATGCAAGAACCTCGACGCACTCGGTCTTACCAAGATGAACAAGACCGTGCAACACGACGACTCCCCCATCATCACGGGGATGATCGAAAAAGTGAAGCACCTCGTCCAGGTCGAAACAGTCAAAAAATAGTTAACTGACAAGGGGCCGGACGACTGGAATATCTTTAGGGGGCAGGTGTGTTTCTGATAAGATGGACGGTCGGGCCGGGAACCCGGAAAAATTTAGGATAATGAATCTCAATAATTTAAAACCTGCAACAGGGTCGACTCACAGCGAGAAACGCCTCGGCCGCGGACAGGGCTCGGGCCGTGGCGGTACCTCTACGCGCGGCCACAAAGGCGCCCAGTCGCGTTCGGGCTACAGCTCCAAGCGCGGTTTCGAAGGCGGTCAGATGCCCATGCAGCGCCGCCTGCCGAAATTCGGCTTCACGAACCTCAAAAGGGTCGAGTTCAAGGCGATCAACCTGCAGACCATCGACGAGCTGGTGAAGAAGAACAACCTGAAGGCTGTTTCCATCGAGACGCTGATCGAAGCCGGTTTCGTTTCGAAGAACGACCGCGTGAAGATCCTCGGCAACGGCACGCTTTCCGCAGCCGTCGAGGTGACCGCGCACGCGTTCAGCAAGACCGCCGTCGCAGCTATCGAAGCGCAGGGAGGCAAGGCTGTAAAACTCTAACCCGACCCTAAGCTATGAAAAGGCTGATTGAAACCATAAAGAATATATTCAAGATCGAGGAGCTGCGCAACAGGATTCTGTTCACGCTCTCGCTCGTGCTTGTGTATAGGCTGGGAAGTTTCGTCGTGATCCCGGGCATCAACCCCGAGGCGCTGTCGGGCCTCCAGGAGCAGGTGGAAGGCAACGGCTTGTTGCAGTTGCTCAACATCTTTTCCGGCGGCGCGTTCCACAACGCTTCGATCTTCGCCCTGGGGATCATGCCCTACATCTCGGCGTCTATCGTCATCCAGCTGCTGGGGATCATGGTCCCCTATTTCCAGAAACTGCAGAAGGAGGGCGAGAGCGGCCGCCGCAAGATGAACCAATGGACGCGCTACCTGACCATCATCGTGCTGTTGCTGCAAGGGCCGGCTTACCTGGCCAACCTGCACACCACGCTGCCTGCGGCGGCTTTCGTGCTGGGCCAGAGCCATGCCATGCTGTTCAACATCAGCGCTACGATCGTGCTGATCGCCGGTACGATGTTCACCATGTGGCTCGGCGAGAAGATCACCGACAAGGGGATCGGCAACGGGGTGTCGCTCATCATCATGGTGGGGATCATCGCGCGCCTGCCGCACGCCCTGCTCGGGGAGCTCAACTCGCGTTTCACGGAGGCTACCGGCGGCGCGATCATGCTGCTCGTGGAGTTCGTGCTGCTGTTCTTCGTCTTCGCGGCGACGATCGCGCTGGTGCAGGCCGTACGGAAGATTCCCGTGCAGTACGCCAAGCGCATCGTGGGCAACAAACAGTACGGCGGCGTTCGCCAGTACATCCCGCTGAAGATCAACGCGGCGGGCGTTATGCCCATCATCTTCGCGCAGGCGCTGATGTTCGTGCCGATGCTCTTCACGCGCATCGAAGCGAACTGGGCCCAGGCCTTCGCGTCGGCTTTCTCCGACTACCGCGGGTTCTGGTATAACCTCGTATTCGGATTGCTGGTGGTCGCGTTCACCTACTTCTACACCGCGATCACCGTTAACCCCAACATGATGGCTGAAGATATGAAACGTAACGGCGGCTTTATCCCGGGCATCAAGCCGGGCAAGCAGACCGTGAATTATATCGACACCATCATGACGCGCATCACCCTTCCGGGATCCATCTTCCTGGCGATCGTGGCGATCCTGCCGACGTTCGCCTCGATGCTGGGCATCAGTTCGCAGTTCGCCCTCTTCTTCGGGGGAACCTCGCTGCTGATCCTCGTGGGTGTTGTGCTCGACACTCTCAAACAGATCGAAAGTTACCTCCTGCTGCGCCACTACGACGGGCTGATGAAGACCGGCCGTATCAAAGGGCGCTCGTAACCGAAAGGAGTTATTGCTGACGTTGTGATACAGATCAAGACCAGGGAAGAAGTGGAACTGCTGCGCGAGAACAACGCTCTCGTGTCGCTGACCTTAGCCGAGGTGGGTAAGCATATCCGCCCGGGGGTCACGACCAAAGAGCTGGACGGGATCGCTGAAGATTTCATCCGTGCTCACGGAGCAGTTCCCGGTTTCCTGGGGTACAACGGCTTTCCCGCCACGCTCTGCGTGTCGGTCAACGAGCAGGTTGTACACGGTATCCCGTCCGGTTACGCACTGCAAGAAGGGGACATCGTTTCGGTAGATTGTGGCACCATCCTGAAGGGGTTTTATGGTGATTCCGCCTACACATTCGCTGTGGGACGGATCAGTGAGGAGGCTGAGCGCCTGCTCGAAGTGACCAAAAAAGCCCTTCGCGAAGGTGTCGCACAGATCAAGGCAGGAGCCCGCGTGGGCGACATATCCGCCGCTGTGCAGCACATGGCCGAATCGAACGGTTTCTCCGTAGTCAGGGAGTTGGTGGGCCACGGCCTCGGGCGCAAGATGCACGAGGAGCCCGAGGTACCCAATTTCGGACGGCGCGGATCGGGGCCTATCCTGCGGGAAGGCATGGTGATCTGCGTCGAGCCGATGATCAACGCCGGCTCCCGGGCGGTGGTTTTCGAACAGGACGGATGGACGGTGCGCACCCGCGACCGCAAGCCCTCGGCGCACTTCGAGTGGGCCGTGGCGGTGACCGCGACCGGCGCCGACATCCTGACTGATTTCGACGTTATCGAAAAGGCAATCGCAAACTAAGATTTTTATGGCTAAGCAGAACGCTATTGAAAAGGACGGGACGATCATCGAGGCCCTCAGCAACGCGATGTTTCGCGTCGAGTTGGACAACGGCCACGTGATCACCGCCCACATCTCCGGGAAGATGCGCATGCATTACATCAAGATCCTCCCCGGGGACAAAGTGAAAGTCGAAATGTCGCCCTACGACCTGTCGAAAGGACGCATTTCATTCAGGTACAAGTAAAAAGACCTAAGAAAATGAAAGTAAGAGCATCGATCAAAAAAAGATCGGAAGACTGCAAGATCGTCAAGCGCAAAGGCCGCCTGTACGTGATCTGCAAGAAGAACCCCAAGCTGAAAATGCGCCAGGGTTAATCACATTTAATTAAAACACGAAAAGAGATTTATGGCACGTATAGTTGGTGTAGATTTACCCAAAAACAAGCGCGGGGAGATAGGCCTGACCTATATCTACGGCATCGGCCGCAGCACCTCCCGCAAGATCCTCGAGGCCGCAGGCGTTGATTACAGCGTCAAGGTACAGGAGTGGAACGACGCCCAGATCGCAGCCATCCGCCAGGCTATCGCCGACGGGGGTTACAAGGTCGAAGGCGAATGCCGTTCGATGGTGCAGCTGAATATCAAACGACTGATGGACATCGGTTGCTACCGCGGCATCCGTCACCGTATCGGCCTGCCCGTGCGCGGACAGAGCACGAAGAACAACGCACGTACCCGCAAGGGACGCAAGAAAACTGTTGCGAACAAGAAAAAGGCAACCAAATAACCGGCATTGAATTATGGCTAAGAAAACTGGAACAGTCAAGAAAAAAGTGGTTAAGGTGGGTGCCATGGGTGCCGCCTATGTCCACTCGACTTTCAACAACGTGATCGTCACCCTGACCAACGAGGTCGGTGAAGTGATCAGCTGGAGCTCCGCCGGTAAAATGGGTTTCCGCGGCTCGAAGAAAAACACCCCCTACGCAGCGCAGACCGCTGCCACGGATTGCGCCAAAGTGGCCTACGACATGGGCCTGCGCAAGATCAAGGTGTACGTGAAAGGCCCCGGTGCAGGACGCGAGTCCGCCATCCGTACCCTGCACGGTGCAGGTATCGAAGTTCTTGAGATCATCGACGTTACGCCGCTGCCCCACAACGGCTGCCGTCCCCCCAACCGCCGCCGCGTGTAAGGGCCGTAGTGATCGGGAAACTTGTTGCCGGGGAATGGCGTTTGAAGGCGGGAAAACCGTTTCGTCATTCCGGGTACAGGAACTTCCGGTCGGCGTAATATGATTTCAAAAAACAACAAACAACAAAAGAAATGGCAAGATATATAGGACCTAAAAGCAAGATAGCCCGCAAATTCGGCGAGGCGATCTTCGGGGCGGACAAAGTTCTGGAAAAAAAGAACTTCCCTCCCGGACAGCACGGCTTGAACCGCAAACGTAAGAAGGTGTCCGAGTACGGCACGCAGCTCAACGAGAAGCAGAAGGCCAAAGCCACTTACGGCGTGCTGGAAAAACAATTCCGCAAGACCTACGCCGAAGCCGCCCGCGTGGGGGGTATCACCGGCGAAAACCTGCTCAAGCTGCTCGAATGCCGCCTGGACAACGTGGTGTACCGCCTGGGCATCGCCCCGACGCGTGCCGCCGCCCGCCAGCTGGTGTCGCACCGCCACATCACCGTCAATGGCGATGTGGTCAACATTCCTTCGTACAGCCTCAAGGTAGGCGACACGGTAGGTGTGCGCGAAAAATCGAAGAGCCTCGAGGTGATCCAGGAGTCGCTGCAGGGTGGCCGCAAGAGCCGTTACGCATGGCTCGACTGGGACCAGGCTTCGATGAATGGTAAATTCATGGCAAAACCCGAAAGAGCCGACATTCCCGAGAACATCAAGGAGCAACTCATCGTCGAGCTTTACTCGAAGTAGTATTAACCTGTTAGAGATTCTAACACACCAGACAAATAGAAATTATGGCAATATTAGCATTCCAGAGGCCTGAGAAGGTTATCATGCTTGAATCCACGTCCAACTTCGGGAAATTCGAATTCCGTCCGTTGGAGCCCGGGTTCGCGCAAACGATCGGAAATGCCCTGCGCCGGATCCTGCTCTCCTCCCTGGAGGGGTACGCGATCACCACGGTAAAGGTCAACGGCGTGGACCATGAGTTTGCAGCCATCCACGGTGTTATGGAGGGGATGATCGACATCATCCTCGGACTCAAACAGGTACGTTTTATCCGCACGGTGGATAACGTAGACTTCGAGAAAGTGACGGTGAACGTGGCCGGCCAGACGGAACTCACCGCCGGTTACATCTCCAATTTCCTGACGAACTTCAAGGTGCTCAACCCCGAGCTGGTGATCTGCCGCCTCTCGCCCGATACCAAGCTCCAGATCGAGCTCGGGATCAACAAGGGCCGCGGCTACGTCCCCGCCGAGGAGAACCGCCCCGCCGAAGCCGAGTTCGGGCTGCTGCCCATCGACTCGATCCACACCCCGATCGTGAACGTGAAATATTCGCGCGAAGATTACCGTGTGGAGCAGAAGACGGACTACGAGAAGCTCAACCTGGAGATTACCACCGACGGTTCGATCCACCCGAAAGATGCCCTCAAAGAGGCCGCGAAGATCCTCATCCACCACTTCATGCTCTTCTCCGACGAGAAGATCACGCTGAACATGGAAGAGAGCGCCTCGACCGAGGAGTTCGACGAGGACATCCTGCACATGCGCCAGCTTTTGAAAACCAAGCTCTCCGACCAGGACCTCTCGGTGCGCGCCCTGAACTGCCTGAAAGCCGCCGAGGTGGATACCGTCGGCGACCTGGTACGCTTCAACCGCAACGACCTGCTCAAATTCCGCAACTTCGGCAAGAAGTCGCTCACGGAGCTGGACGAGCTGCTCACATCGCTGAACCTCCATTTCGGGATGGACGTATCACCTTACAAACTTGACAAAGATTAACCATGAGACACAATAAGAAATTTAATCACTTAGGCCGCCAGAGCGCCCATCGTAAATCGATGCTCTCCAACATGGCCAGCTCGCTGATCATGCACAAGCGCATCGAAACCACGGTAGCCAAGGCGAAAGCCCTCAAGATCTTCGTGGAGCCGCTGATCACCAAATCCAAGCAGGATACCACGCACCAGCGTCGTACCGTCTTTTCGTACCTGAAAAGCAAGGAGGCCGTTACGGAACTCTTCCGTACGGTGGCCCCCAAGATCGCCGAGCGTCCCGGTGGCTACACCCGCATCCTGAAGACCGGCTTCCGCCTCGGCGACGCCGCCGAAATGTGCTTCATCGAGCTGGTGGACTTCAACGAAACGTACGTAGCCGGCGCCGTGCCCGCCAAGGCCCGCACCCGCCGCTCGCGCAGCGCAGCCCCCAAAGCTGCTGCCGAAGGCGCTGAGGTCGTAGTGGCAGAAGGCGCAGAGGGCGCAGAAGCCCCCGCAACTGCCGCCAAGCCCGCCGCCAAGAAAGCCCCGGCCGCCAAGAAACCCGCAGCCCCCAAGACGGCCGTGAAAACGGCCGCCCCCAAGGTTTCTGGCTCGAAGAAAGCCGTCGCCAAGAGCACGACCACCAAGAAGGGTTAAGCAAAGTATATCCTTTATACGAAAACCTCCGCAACGAAAGTTGCGGAGGTTTTTTATTCGCCTGCATCGTCGTTTTTGTCATTCAGAGCGAAGCGAAGAATCTTGGTCGGGGTGTGTGCAGCAAACACTTCTGACCAAGATTTTTCGCTTCGCTCTGAATGACAAACTCAAATTCTCCGAGTGCCGGGCGGCACCGCTTCGCTCTGAATGACAAACTCAAATTCTCTCCGAGTGCCGGGCGGCACCGCTTCGCTCTGAATGACAAACTCAAATTCTCTCCGAGTGCCGGGCGGCACCGCTTCGCTCTGAATGACAAATGCGGTTAGATGCTATTTTTTCTCGTACATTTTAAGGAACTGGCTCAGGGTTATCATGAAGGTGTTGCCCTGGAAGCGGTCGCGGGCTCCGGTTTCGGCCAACCAGCGGAGGCTGACGGAGGTTCTGCTTTTGGGGTAGAAGGCGTTGGCTTCCAGGCCGACGGCCCATACGTGGTCTTTGACCCCGGGGATGGTGGTCCCGGTCTGGCCTACGGCGATCCGGTCGTCGGTCATCTTGAATTGGCCGTAGTAGACTACCCCGAAATTGATCGGCATCGGGATCTTGGAGCCCCTGATCGGGCAATAAAAAGTTTTGCCGGCGCCGCCTTCAAGGGTGAGGATGTCGCCTGCGCGGGTTTCGCTGTCCTTCTTTTTACTGTGGATCTCGTAGAAGCCGACGGTCGAGACGTTCCACTTACGCTCTTTGTCGAAGTAGAAAGTTCCCCCGGCCGAGAACTCGTTCGTCCACATGCCCAGGCCGCTGTTCTTATCGCCGCCGTAGGAGTAACGACCGGTAGGTAAGTAGAGGGAGTAGCCCGCGATTACATCGCCCCGCTTGAAATGCCAGCCCAACTGGACAGGCTGCAAAAAAGTGTCGCTCAGGTTGAAAGGCGACTTCGAATCGCTATTACTGCTCTGCAACCTGTTATCCGCAAAGCAGAACAAAACTGTAGCCCCATAATTAGCCCCCAGGATCTTCCAATTGGTGACCAGAGTACCACCAACCCCAGTCAGAAACTCATTGATGCCGAGATTACTACCGATTTTATCCCCGCTCCCATTCATCAACTTGGAAGCATCATAAGAATAAAGCGGAACCGAAATGATCAGCGAAGGAGGCGCCTGAGTCCCCGCCGAAAGCCCAAAATCCCCCAACAAGTGATCCCCCTTCAACTGTGCCTGCGCAGCAAAGCCGCAACCAAGCAGCAAAAAAGCCGCAAAAAACAAACTCTTTTTCATAATAATCAAAACTACCTCCCCCGCTCCAACCCGCCAGAAAACCCGCCGGACCGCAGAGAATCAACTCCCTACATTCAAAAGCTATGCCAGCCTGCAATCGCCGCTTTTTGGAAAAAGCGGCACCAAAAACTTTTCTGAAAACTTCGTTTTCTGATATTTAGATTGCTCGGAGATTTTGAAAGAGGTCTTTAGATAGAAAGAGTCCCCGGTGGATGGCTTGCGGATCGTGGCAAGCGAATCACCGGGGACTCTTTCTATCTAAAGACCTCTAGTAAGTCCGAAAAAACTAAATCATTGGATACGCAGTATCCACAAAAGTTTTGGGGCGCCTTTTTCAAAAGGCGCGATTAGAGGTCGGTAATGGGTTTGAATTTCGGGACGAGGGTTTTCATGATGGACCAGCCGATGAGGTAGGCTACGGCGCAGACGCAGAAGATAATGAAGTATCCTGCGGGCTTGCCGGTGAATCCCATGAAGGTCATTTGGGTTTGGTCGGCGTATACGAAGAGGTCTCCGGCGTTCCATTGGAGGAGCATCGAGCCGATACCGCCGGCCATGCCTCCGATCCCGGTGATGGTGGCGATGGCTTTTTTGGGGAACATATCTCCGATGGTGGAGAAGATGTTGGCGGACCAGGATTGGTGTGCGGCGCCTCCGATACCGATCATGATGACGGGGAGCCAGGGGGAGATGGTACCGAGGGGTTGGGCGAGCAGCACGACCAGGGGGAAGAAGGCAAAGATGAGCATGGCCTGCATGCGGGCGGCGTAGGGGTTTTTGCCGGTGCGGTTGATGATGATGGTGGGGAGTTTACCGCCGTAGATGGAGAGCATGGTGATGGCGTAGAGGGTGAATATCAGGGCCATGCCTAAGCCTTCGGAGGTTTTGATGCCGAACTGGGTGTTCAGGTAGGAGGGGGTCCAGAAGAGGAAGAACCACCATACGCCGTCGGTCATGAATTTACCCACGGCGAAGGCCCAGGTCTGGCGGTAGGAGAAGCATTTGAGGAACGATACCTTTTGGTTAGCCTCCTGCTTGGGGGTTTCCTCGCCGTCGGTAGCGTCCTGCTCGATGTAGGCGAGCTCGGCGGCGTTCACGTGCTTGCTTTTGGCGGGGGGAGCGTACATGAAGACCCAGAATCCCATCCAGACGAAGCCCAGGGCGCCGATCACGATGAAGGCCATTTCCCAGCCCCAGGCTTTGGCCAGCAAGGGGATGGAGAGGGGGGCGAACAGCGCGCCTACGGAGGCGCCGGCGTTGAAGATCGAGGTGGCGAAGGCGCGGTCGCGCTTGGGGAAGTATTCGGCCGTGACCTTGATGGCGGCGGGGAAGTTGCCCGCTTCGCCGATCGCCAGCACGCACCGCGCGACGATGAAACAATACATGCTTATGGTGGCGATCACTACCGCCACGTCGCCTGTGGCTTTGGCCAGTTCGGCGGCTGAGCCGAGGCCTACGTGCGCTTCGGTGACCACGCCGCACAGGGCGTGCATACAGGCGCCGACGGACCATACGCCGATGGCCCACAGGAAGCCCCGGCGCGATCCCAGCCAGTCGACGAAACGGCCGGCGAAGAGCATGCCGATGGCGTAGACGATCGAGAAGATGGCGGTGATCTTGCCGTAGTGCATCTCGTTCCAGTGGAACTCGGGCTTGATGAATTCGTCCCAGGTCAGGGAGAGTACCTGGCGGTCGAGGTAGTTGATCGTGGTGGCGAAGAACAGCAGGGCGCAGATCGCCCAGCGGTAGTTCGTCATGGTTTGTTTCATTTCATTCATCGGTATCGCGGTTTAGTTTTTTTGGATTGATGTTTTGCAAGGTACGAAAAAGATTTTAAGCGGACGAAGCGGAATCGATTATCTTCCGGTTGTCCGTCAATTGGAAGGCGGGGCGGGGGAAAAAAAAACTATAGGTGTAATGTTTGAAGGTGGTGGGCACCTTGAGGTTGGGTGGGCGGAGGTGTGTG
>JAVBPS010000104.1:0-5108 GCA_031549495.1 Rikenellaceae bacterium
GTCCCAGGCGTGCTGCACGGCGTCGGCATAGGCGCGCGAGGAGATGGTCGAGGCGGTCAGGGCGTCGATGTCGCCGCCGTCCTTGCGCACGACCATTTTCAGATCGGCGGGGTTTTTACCTTTGAACTGCGCCGAGAGGAAATCCGTTTTCTCCATTTTGTCGCCCAGGCCGGGGGTTTCGGTCTGCAACAGCACGACGATATTGAGGATCTCTCCCGCGGGATCGAAACCCGTCATCAGTTTCACCGCGCCGTTGAAACCGCGCGTGGAGAGGCTTTCTACGGCATAGCCGACCACGTGGCCCTCTTTCGAAGCGGAATAGACGATGGCGGGTTTGCCGTCTACCGTGAGGCTATCGACTTTCGGGTCGCCTTCAAATCCAGGCAGCACGGCCTCCAGCGCCTTGAGCGTCTTGGCCCGCTTGGCCGCGGCGATCGGCTCCTTGGTCACGCCGTAGACCAGGCCCACGGCCGCCGAGCCGATCAGCGTGATCATGCCCAGCGTGAGCACCATATTTTTGAGCGTACTTTCCATACCGTTATTTTGTCGCGAGGCCGAAGCGGCGCGGTTTTAGATATTTGTCGATCAAGGGAACGAGGGCGTTCATGATCAGGATCGCGAACGAGATCCCCTCGGGATAGGCCCCCCAGGTACGGATCAGCATGGTGATCACGCCGATCCCCACGCCGTAGATGATCATCCCGCGCGGGTTCATCGGCGAGGTCACGTAATCCGTCGCCATAAAGATCGCCCCCAGCAACGCCCCGCCCGTGAGCAGGTGGAACAGCGGACTCATGTAGTGCGCGGGGTCGACGCCCCAGAGGATACCGCTGAACAGGGCCATCGTGCCGAGTACGGCCACCGGAATATGCCAGGTGATCACCCGCCGGATCAGCAGGTAAACGAATCCGGCGAGCAGGGCCAATGCGGCGATCTCGCCCAACGACCCGGCTTTCGCACCTAAAAGAAGATCGGTATAGTTGATCCGCGAAGCGATCTCTTCCAGCGATTTGCCCGACTTGAGCGCCTCCTGGACGAAAGCGAGCGGCGTGGCCCCCGTCGAAGCGTCGACCCCTGCCGGTGCGGGAAACGAGGTCATCGCCACGGGGAACGAAATGAGCAGGAACACGCGCCCCACCAGCGCCGGGTTGAACGGGTTGCGCCCCAGCCCGCCGAAGGACATCTTCCCCACCCCGATGGCCGCCAGCGCCCCGATCACCACCATCCACAGCGGGATCGAAGCGGGCAGGTTGAACGCCAGCAGCACGCCCGTCAGCACGGCCGACCAGTTGCAAAGCGTGTTCTCCCCTTTGAGCAGGTATTTCTGGATCAGCCATTCGAAAAGCACGCAACTCGCCACCGAAACCGCCGTGACGATCACCGGATTTATGCCGTAAAAAAGCACCGTCACCACGAAAGCCGGGGCCAGCGCGATCAGCACGTCGCGCATGAGTTTCGGCGTGGAATCCTTCCCGTGGATATGGGGCGAGGGGGAGACTGTGAGTTTGCTCATCCTTAATTAATTATGAATTATGAATTATGAATTACAGATTCTAAATTATTTATCGCTGTTCTTCCGGCAGGCAATTCATAATTCATAATCCATAATTCATAATTTATTTTCTCGCTCGCATGATCTTCATCACCTCCGCCTTACCCAGGCGGATATAATCCAGCAACGGCAGGTTGGCCGGGCAGGTATAGGCGCAGCAGCCGCATTCGATGCAGTCCGTCACGCGGTGGGGCTCCATGTCGGCCCACAGGAGTTTTTTCGCCATTTTACCTAACAGATAGGGTTCCAGGCCCATCGGGCAGGCAGCCACGCATTTGGCGCATTTGATGCAGTTTCCGGCCGGGGCGCGCTGCGCCTCTTCGCGGGGCATAAGCAGGATTCCCGAGGTGCCTTTGGTCACGGGGGCGTCCGGGTTGGCCATCGCGCGCCCCATCATCGGGCCGCCGCCGATCAGCTTACCCGTGCCGCCGGGCATACCGCCGCAATAGTCGACCAGGGCGCTCACCGGGGTCCCGATGCGCACCAGCAGGTTTTTCGGATGAGCAAGGCCCTTGCCTGTGACGGTTACCACACGCTCGATCAGGGGTTTGTTCTTCTGTACCGCTTCGTAGACGGCCAGCGCCGTGCCCACGTTCTGCACCACCGCGCCCACATCGACCGGCAGGCCGCCTGAAGGCACCTTACGGCCCAGCACGGCGTCGATCAGTTGTTTCTCGCCGCCCTGCGGATAGTGCACTTTCAGCGGGGTGATTTGCACGCCGCCGTGTTTCGCGGCCAAAGCCGTCAGATGGGCGATCGCATCGGGCTTGTTGTTTTCGATACCTATATATATCCGCTGCACGTCCAACGCCCGGGCGAGGATCTTCGCGCCGACGATCAGTTCGTCGCCGCGTTCGAGCATCACCCGGTGGTCGGCCGTCAGATAGGGCTCGCACTCTACTCCATTGATGATCAGCGCTTCGGCTTTTTTCCCTTGCGGGACGCTCAGTTTTACCTGCGTGGGGAAGGTCGCGCCACCCATGCCGACGATCCCGGCGGCGGTGATTTTCGCGACGATCTCTTTCGGGGATAATTCGCAATAGGTCAGCAATGTCGCGCTGCGGTCGATCCCTGCGGCCCACTCGTCGCCCTCGACCTGGATCGTGACCGCGGGACGGCGCACGCCACCCGCATCCGGCACGGCGTCCACGGAGAGCACCGTCCCCGAAACCGGGGAATGGATATTCGAAGAGACGAATCCGGCTGCGGTGGCGATCACCTGCCCGGCCAGCACCTTATCGCCTTTGGCGACGGTCGCCGCAGCCGGGGCGCCGATATGCTGCGAAAGCGGGATGACGACCGTCCCGGGCAGGGGCAGCGTTTCGATCCCCGCGGCACGGCTCAGTTTGTTTTCCGGCGGATGCACCCCGCCTATACGGAATGTTTTCATAATGGCGTGGTTTCGGCGGTTTTGCGCGGCGGGAAATTCACCTCGACGATCGCATTGGTCGGGCACTCGGGCGCGCATTTGCGGCAGAGGCGGCACTTCACAGAGTCGATATAGGCCAGGTTATTCTCGATGGTGATCGCATCGAACGCGCATACTTTCACGCATTTGGTGCAGGCGATGCACGACACTTCGCACGCCTTGCGCGAGATCGCGCCTTTATCTTTATTCGCGCAACTCACATAAACGCGACGGCCTTTGGGCCCGCGGCGGCACAGTTCGATGATCGCCTTCGGGCACGCCTTCACGCACGCGCCGCAGGCCGTGCATTTCTCTTCGTCGACCGTGGCGAGGCCCGTGGCAGGGTCGATATGGATCGCATCAAACGTGCAGACCACCACGCAGTCGCCCTTGCCCAGGCAGCCGTACATGCAGCCCGTTTCGCCGCCGTACAACGAAGCCACCACGGCGCATGAGGGCGCACCGTCGAACACATTGGTGCTCGCGCGCTTGTCACAGCTCCCGCCACAGCGCACCACGGCCACCTCGGGCTCCTTTTCCGGCGCGGCCTTGCCTAAGAACGACGCGATGCCCTGCATCACCTCCGTTCCGCCCACAGGGCAATAGAGGTTCGAAATATCGTCCTGTTTGACCAGCGCCTCGGCCAGCGCACGGCAGCCGGGCATGCCGCAGCCGCCGCAGTTCGCACCGGGCAGCATCGGCTCGACCTGGTCGATGCGCGGGTCTTCCCAGACATTGAATTTCTGCGCGATGAAATACAAAATCACCGCGGACAACACACCCAGGACGACCAGCGTCCCGATAGTAAACCACAGAGTCATTGGCGTTTGCTTATAGTGAAGACGATCTGTTTTTCGATTTTTCCGCGCAACTGCCGCACCACGATATAATAAACCGCCAGCGACCCGAGGGCAGACAGCCCGGCCAGCGCTTCCGAAGCCCCTACCCCGAGCAACACCAACAAGATCGCAAGCATCAGCAGGAAGGGATAGATATAAGATATGGCGACGGCCCGCATCCCCATCACACGCTCGACGGAAACGGCCACCTCCTCGCCGACGGCATATTCTTCAGCCTCATCGGTATGGATCATGATCCGGCGCTCGTCGCCCTCGCCCGTCCCGCAGACCTGGCGCGCGGCGCATGCCGAGCAGGCGCTCTGGGGGCGTATCACCACGCCGACCCAGCCGGGCTCGACGTTCTCCACGACTGCGATGTGTTCCATTTGCTCGTCCACGTGCACGAAATTTATCAGGTTTCGGCAAATATAGGGATTTTCCGTCGGATTGTGTACGACTTAGCGCGATAAAAGCACTCCCCACCTGGCTCGTCATTCCGAGCGCAAGTCGAGGAATCTCAGACAGCCGGTTTGAGATTCCTCGACTTGCGCTCGGAATGACGAACTGTCAAACGTCATTTCTTGAAAATAAAATAGACCGCCAGCACCAGAAAGACAAAGCCGATGAAATGGTTCATGCGGAATGTTTCGCTGCGGAAGACCAGCGTGGCGAAGAGCGTGAAGACGACCAGCGTGACCACCTCCTGCATCACCTTCAACTGCCACAGGGTGAAAGGCCCGCCGTTGCCGTCGAAGCCGATGCGGTTGGCCGGCACCTGGAAACAGTATTCGAAGAAGGCGATCCCCCAACTGATCAGGATCACCGCCGGCAGCCCGAATTTATCGAACCAGCCCAACTCCTTGAATTTGAGATGGCCGTACCAGGCGAACGTCATAAAGACATTGGATACCACGAGCAGGGCGATGGTTGCGAGCGACTTCATGCGGCAGTGATTTTGCGCGCAAATGTAATCATTCCGCAGCAATTCCCAACCCCTGTTTTTTACCGCCCGTAGGGGCACCCCTTGCGGGTGCCCTTCTTGATGGCACCCGAAAGGGGCAGTCGTGGTCGGAAGATCGTAACAAATCAGATAATAGATAAATTACCCATGCATTAAAATGCATGGGTTTATTTGAAAGAATGAATTCTTTTTCGTCATGTCGAGCGTTAGTCGAGACATCTCAAACCGTCTGTCTTATATGTCTCGACTAGCGCTCGACATGACAACAAAATGCCGCAGCAATGCTGCGGCATTTTGTTGATTATCTTTTAAATACAATCTTCAGCCCACTCGTACCGCAAGGGGTGC
>JAVBPS010000027.1:0-3098 GCA_031549495.1 Rikenellaceae bacterium
CCCGCAAAAAAATAAAATTCTTTCCCGTCATGTCGAGCGTTAGGCGAGACATAACAAAACGGCAGGCCCAGAAGTCTCGACTAACGCGCGACATGACGAAAGGCAAAAATTGGCAAGGATAGCCGATCAAAAATGCACAAATCCGCGCCAATCACCCTCCACGGGCATACCGTTACGCAGCCAGACGATCCGGGGCGCGCCTTCGACGATGCGGCCGACCGGATAGATCTCCCCCACCTCGCGGCGATAACGCTCGACGACATCGGGTGCGGCCGTAAAGAGCAACTTATAATCTTCCCCGCCGGCAAGCGCGTCTTCCAGCGAATGATCCGTGGGTATGCATTCCAGGTCGACCTCAGCGCCCACGCCCGAAGCCACGAGCACATGCCTCAAATCGGAGGCCAGCCCGTCCGAAAGGTCGATCATCGCATGCACGTCCGCCTGTTGTCCAAGCCACTGCCCCTGCACGATGTGCGGTTGCGGATCATGATGAATAAGGGCCAGCGGCGAGGCATAATTCCCCGCAAGCACCTCGCGCAGTCCGGCAGTCGAATCCCCCAACCGTCCCGTCACGCAGATCATATCCCCCGGCCGGGCATCCGAACGCCGTTTCAGGCAGGCATCGTCCGCAATCCCGATCGCCGTCACGTTCACCGCCACCCTATCCCGCGAGCGCGTCGTATCGCCGCCCGCGAGGGCCACGCCGAATTGCTGCGAAAGCTCGTGATACCCGGTCATAAATTCCTCTGCCCAGCCCGATGTACGCCCGGCGGGCAATCCCAGCGAAAGCAACGTAGCCACCGGCCGCGCCCCCATCGCCGCAATATCGCTCAGGTTGACCGCCAGCGATTTACGCCCGATCTGCCGGGCCGTAGCCGCCTCGCACAAAAAATGCGTCCCCTCCAGGAGCATGTCCGCAGTAAAGACGAGCGAACGACCGTCCCCCAGCGGCATCACGGCGCAATCGTCGCCGATCCCCTGGATGGCAGCCGGATCGCCCACGGCGGCGAACATCCGTTTGATCCCCTCGATGAATTCGAACTCCCCCATGTTGATAACTTTGATGCAAAAGTATGTTAAAAATCCGATTAACGGTTGTACTTTTGCGGTGTAAAAAAACAGCGGCTATGAAGTTACTGATCCTTAACGGCCCGAATCTGAACCTACTGGGCAAGCGCGAGCCCGGCATCTACGGCAGCGACACGTTCGAAGCGTACCTGGAAAAACTGCGCCGCGCCTTCCCGCAGCACCAGATCGACTACCGCCAGTCCAACGTAGAGGGCGAATTGATCAATATCCTGCACGATGCGGACGGCAAGTATGAAGGCGTCGTGCTGAACGCAGGCGGCTATACGCACACCTCGGTAGCCCTTGCCGATGCGATCGGCGCGATCTCCACGCCCGTGGTCGAGGTGCATATTTCCTGTATCCTCTCGCGCGAGGAGTTCCGCCACGTTTCGCTGATCGCCCCCCGTTGCCGCGGCTCGGTGATGGGCTTCGGCATGGAGTCGTACCGCCTTGGAATTTTGAGTTTTACCGATCCTATCCAATAAGAAATGACCAATAAAAGAACCAAAATAGTGGCCACGATCTCCGACAAGCGGTGCGACGTGGCCTTCATCCGCTCACTCTGGGAAGCGGGTATGAACGCCGCCCGCATCAACACGGCCCATGTCACCACCGAAAGCGCGGACAAGATCGTGCGCAACGTGCGAAAGGTAAGCGAGTCGATCGCCATCATCGTCGACACGAAAGGTCCCGAGATCCGCGTGACGGGCCTGGCGGAGAATTTCTCCGGCGGCATCCCTGTGGTCACGGGCCAGAAAATCGCCGTACAGGGCACCTCCGAGGATCTTCCCTCCTCCTCCACGATGCTCTACGTCAATGACGCCGACATCGCCCACGACGTACCCGCCGGGGCCTCGATCCTGATCGACGACGGCGAAATCGAGTTGAAAGTGGTGAGCATCAAAGAGGCGACGATCCATTGCGAGGTGCAGAACCAGGGGATCATCAAAGGGCGCAAAAGCGTCAACATCCCCGGCGTGAAAATCGACCTGCCGAGCGTGACGGACCGCGACCGAGAATTCATCCTGTGGGCCATCAAACGCGACGTGGACTTCATCGCCCACTCGTTCGTGCGCAAGAAAGAGGACGTACTGGAGGTCAAAAGGATCATCAAAGAGCACAACAGCCCCATCAAGATCATCTCGAAGATCGAGAACCGCGAAGGGGTGGACAACATCGACGACATCCTGTCGGTGACCTACGGCGTGATGGTGGCCCGCGGCGACCTGGGCGTAGAAATCCCCGCCGAGAAGATCCCGGTCATGCAGCGCCTGATCGTCAAAAAATGCATCGAGAGCAAGGCCCCGGTGATCATCGCCACGCAAATGCTCCACTCGATGATCAACAATCCCCGCCCCACCCGCGCCGAGGTGAGCGACATCGCCAACGCCATCTACCAGCGCGTGGACGCGATCATGCTCAGCGGCGAGACGGCCAACGGCCAGTACCCGGTGGAAGCGGTAAAGACCATGGCGCGCGTGGCCGAGGAGATCGAGCGCGACAACGACAACAACATGCCGCTGATCGACATGAACATGGTGCGCATCAACAACGAGATCACGGCCCAGCTCTCCCGCTCGGCCGTACGCGCCTGCATCAACCTGCCCATCAAGGCGATCCTGATCGACTCGCTCACAGGGCGTACGGGGCGTTACATTGCCGCCTTCCGCGGGCAGAAGCCGGTCTACGCGGTCTGTTACCGGAAAACCTCGATGCGCCTGCTGGCCATTTCGTACGGCGTGCACGCCATGTACCAGGAGCCGGCCGAGAACCAGAGCGAGTTCCTGCTGCGTACGCTCAGCGACCTGGAAGGCCGTAAGATACTCGCCAAGGAGGATCTGATCGTGCTCGTGGGCGGTAATTTAAGCAGCGTGCAAGGCGCCTCGTTCATGGAGATCGGCAAGGTGATCGACCTGGAACAGCGCTCGCTGAGCCGCAGATAGCGGACTCACCGTTACGATATCCGCTCATTCAATAACGTCATCCCGACGGAGCGAAGCGACGAGGGATCTACCTTATATAAGTGGTAG
>JAVBPS010000002.1:0-59733 GCA_031549495.1 Rikenellaceae bacterium
GTTAACGAACGAAAAGTGACTCGTTCGTTTTCCTCCTTGTCGCTCGGCATAGCCCAAACAAAAATACGTTTGGTCTCTGCTCTCCCTGACTGCGTCGGTTGTTCAAAGGGGGGCAGGGGGGAATATGCCAGCGCAGCGGAAAAAATAAACGATGCGTATCGACCTCATCAGCATTACGATGCGTAAACCTGAACACAACAATGTTTTAGAGTTCATTCGCAACGCATCGTTTGTCGAATAACAGTCCGCAAATGTAATACATTTTTCGCAGATATGGCAAAAAGTAAGGATTTGATATAATTTTAACCATTTCGGGTTACACCTATACAAATTTTATTTACCTTTCGGCACCTAAAACACACTTCATGAACAAAAAGACTTTAAGTCTCGATGATGTGACCATCCGTTTCTCGGGCGACTCGGGCGACGGGATGCAACTCACAGGGACGCTTTTCTCGGATGCCGCCGCGCTGATCGGCAACGGCATTTCCACTTTTCCCGATTTCCCGGCCGAGATCCGAGCCCCGCAGGGGACGGTAGCCGGCGTTTCGGGTTTCCAGGTGCACATCGGCAACCGCATGATGGCCACCCCGGGCGACTATTGCGACACGCTGGTGGCGATGAACCCCGCGGCGTTGCGCGCCAACGCGGTCTGGCTCAAGCCGGCGGCTACGGTGATCGTGGACGCCGACCAGTTCAACGACAAGAGCGTCGAGCGGGCCGGATTCAAGACCCCGGATCCCATCGCGGAGCTGAACCTGCAGGATCGCAACGTGATCTTCGCCCCCATTTCCTCCATGACGCGCACGGCGCTCGCGGGGCTGGAGATGGACACGAAGGCGGTGCTCAAATGCAAGAACATGTTCGCGCTGGGGATCTGTTTCTACATCTACTCGCGCCCGCTGGAGGTGGCCGACCACCTGATCGAGCGCAAGTTCGGCAAGCGCAACCCCGTGCTGACGGCAGCCAACCAGAAGGCCGTGCACGCCGGGTACAACTACGCCGAGAACAGCGACCAGTTCACCGATACCTATGAAATAACCGCGGCCGAGCTGCCCAAGGGCCTCTACCGCAGCATCAACGGCAACCAGGCGACCGCCTGGGGCTTCATCGCCGCCTCGGAAAAGAGCGGACGGCCCCTGTTCTGCGGCTCCTACCCGATCACCCCGGCCACGGGCATCCTCGAAACGCTCGCCAAGCGCAAAGACCTGGGCGTAAAAACGTTGCAGGCCGAAGACGAGATCGCGGGGATCTGCACCTCGATCGGCGCGGCCTTCGCCGGCAACTTCGCCGTGACGACCACTTCCGGCCCCGGCCTCTCGCTGAAAAGCGAGGCGATGGGTCTGGCCGTAATGACCGAGCTGCCGTTGGTGATCGTCGACGTGCAGCGCGGCGGCCCCTCGACCGGCCTGCCGACCAAGACCGAGCAGAGCGACCTGAACCAGGCCCTCTGGGGACGCAACGGCGAATGCCCGATCCCCGTGATCGCCGCCAGCACCCCCTCGGACTGCTTCGACTACGCCTTCATGGCGGGTAAAATCGCCATGGAACACATGACCCCCGTGCTGCTGCTCACCGACGGCTTCATCGCCAACGGCAGCCAGCCCTGGCTGATCCCCGACATGGCCGACTTCCCCGGCATCAAACCGCCGATCATCTCCAAAGCCCCCGAGGAGGGTCCTTACTTACCTTACGCGCGCGATGAAAAACGCCTCGCCCGCTCCTGGGCCCTGCCCGGAACGCGCGGCCTGGAACACCGCGTCGGCGGCCTGGAAAAAGATTTCCTGAAAGGGTCGGTATCGCACGATCCGAAGAACCATGAGCGGATGGTCGACATCCGCGCCCAGAAAGTGGCCCGCATAGCCGATTTCGTCCCCAAACAGAAGATCACCGCGGGCAAACGCAGCGGAGAGCTGCTGGTCGTCGGCTGGGGCGGCACGCTCGGACACCTGAACACCGCCGTGTCGCTGCTCGCGGCCGAAGGACATTCCGTGTCGCTCTGCCACCTGAACTACATCAACCCGCTGCCCCACGGCGTGCGCGAGATCTTCGGCAAATTCAAGAAAATCGTCGTCTGCGAACTCAACGACGGCCAGATGGCCAACTACCTGCGCATGTCGTTCCAGGAGTTCGAATATCTGCAATACAACAAGATCCAGGGCCTGCCCTTCACGGTCGACGAACTCAAAAAGCATTTCATAACGCTGCTCGAAAAATAAAGCCATGAACAACATCGAACAGAACGGCGCAAACGCCCCCTACACATACACCCCGCAGGATTTCAAGTCTGACCAGGAGGTCAAATGGTGCCCCGGATGCGGCGACCACGCCATCCTCTCCTCCGTGCTCAAAGCCCTGCCCGAAGTAGCCCTCTCGCGCAAATACAAGCACCACCGATTCACCTTCGTATCCGGCATCGGCTGCTCCTCGCGCTTCCCCTACTACCTGAACACCTACGGCTTCCACGGCATCCACGGCCGCGCCGCAGCCATCGCCACCGGCGTGAAGGTAGCCAACCCCAAGCTCACCGTCTGGGTCAACACCGGCGACGGCGACTCCCTGGCCATCGGCGGCAACCACTTCATCCACGCCATCCGTCGCAACATAGACATCAACATCATGCTGTTCAACAACGAGATCTACGGTCTCACCAAAGGACAGTACTCGCCCACCTCCAAGTTAGGAAAGGTCACTAAAACCTCCCCCTTCGGCACCATCGAGCACCCCTTCAACCCCGGCGAACTGGTCCTCGGCGCCCGCGGCACCTTCTTCGCCCGCTCCATCGACGTCGAAGTCGACCTGACCCGCGAATGCCTGGTCCATTCCGCCAACCACGACGGAGCCGCCGTAACCGAAATCCTCCAGAACTGCGTCATATTCAACGACAAAACCTTCGGAGATTTCGCCCTGGACCGCGACACCCGCGCCGAAAACACCATCGTCCTGCGTCACGGAGAAAAAATGATCTTCGGCAAAAACCGAGACAAAGGCCTGGTCCAGATCGGCATGAAGTTAATGGTCGTCAAGATCGGAGAAGGCGGCGTCACCGAAGACGACATCCTGACCCACAACGTCCACGAGCCCAACCCCGGCGTCCACATGATGCTGGTCAACATGCGAACCCCCAACTACCCCGTAGCCCTGGGCGTCATCCGAGCCGTCCCCGACCACACCTACGACGACCGCGTGGTAGACCAGGTAGCCGACGAAAAATCATCCCGCAAAATCTTCAACGTCAACGACCTGCTCCGCAGCGGAGAAACATGGGAGGTGAAATAGCCTCTAATCGCGCCTTTTGAAAAAGGCGCCCCAAAACTTTTGTGGATACTTCGTATCCAATGATTTAGTTATTCCGGACTTAGTAGAGGTCTTTAGAGAGAAAGAATCCCCGGTGGATTGCTTGCAGATCGTGGCAAGCGAATCACCGGGGATTCTTTCTCTCTAAAGACCTCTTTGAAATTTCCGAGTAAACTAATTATCAGAAAACGAAGTTTTCACAAAAGTTTTTGGTGCCGCTTTTTTCAAAAAGCGGCGATTGTAACGGGGAAAATGCTACCTTTGCGTCGCAAAGGTATGTCCTTATGGCTAAGAAGAAGAAATCTTTTACAGATAAATATGTTACGGGGCGGACGGTCAGGTGGTTTTGGCTCGTGGTGGCGGCTCCTTTTGCTCTGGTGATCTTCATGTTGTTGCTCACTTCGACGGGGATTTTCGGGCGGCTGCCCTCTTTTGAGGAGTTGGAGAATCCGAAGAGTAATATCGCTACCGAGATCTATTCGGACGATGGGGAGATGATCGGGTCTTTTTATGTACAGAACCGCTCTTTTGTTACTTATGACCAGCTTTCGCCTTATCTGGTGGAGGCTTTGGTCTCTACGGAGGATGCGCGTTATTATTCCCATTCGGGGATCGATTTCATCGCTTTGGGGCGTGTGGCTTTCAAGACGGTGGCTATGCTGGACCGGGGGCAAGGCGGGGGGAGTACGATCACGCAGCAGTTGGCCAAGAACCTTTTTCCGCGCGACACGGTGGACCGGAGCAGCGTGGGGCGTTTGATGCGCACGGGGGTTTCGAAGTTCAAGGAGTGGATCGTGGCGGTCAAGCTGGAATATAACTATACCAAGGAGGAGATCATCGCCATGTACCTGAACACGGTTTTGTTCGGGTCGAACGCCTATGGGATCAAGTCGGCGGCGCGGACGTTTTTCGGGAAGGCTCCGGCGGATATCAATGTGCAGGAGGCGGCTATGCTGATCGGGATGGTGAACGCCCCGACGGCTTATAACCCGAAGTTGAATTATGACCGGGCGATGGGGCGGCGCAACACGGTGCTCAGCCGCATGGAGACGCAGGGGTTCCTGAGCCGCCACAGGGTCGATTCCCTGCAGGCCACGCCGATCGACATGACCAAATATAAACCCATTTCGCATAACGAGGGGAGTGGGACCTATTTCCGCGAGATGCTGCGCATGGTGATGACCTCCAAGCGGCCCTCGCGGGCGCAGTACCAGAGCGACTGGGACTACGAGTACGACGTGAAGCAGTGGAACGAGAACCCGATCTACGGCTGGTGCGAGAAGAACCGCAAGGCGGACGGCACACCTTATAATATCTACCGGGACGGGATCAAGATCTACACGACGATCAACTCCGCGATGCAGCGCTATGCCGAGCAGGCCCTGGTGGAGCAGCTGACCCGGGAGGTGCAGCCGGCGATGGACGCGCAGTACGCCCGTACGAAAGTGCTGTTCAACGACATCAGCAAAGACCAGATCGAGAAGATCGTCTTCAACGCCATGCGTTACTCGGACCGCTACCGCGAACTGAAGAACCGCGGCGCTTCGGCCTCGCAGATCGAGAAGGATTTCAACACGCCCGTGCAGATGCGCGTGTTCACCTACAAGGGCGACCGGGACACGCTGATGACCCCGCGCGACTCGATCCTGCACCACAAGCGGATCATGCGTGCCGCGTTCATGGCGATGGATCCCACGACGGGGTATGTGAAGGCCTATGTGGGCGGCCCGAACTACCGTTACTTCAAGTACGACATGGTCAAGCAGGGCAAGCGTCAGGTGGGCTCGACGATCAAGCCGTTCATCTATACTTTTGCCATGGACCACCTGGGCTACACGCCCTGCACGATGGCCCCGAATTTGCAAACGGTCATAGAAACGGAGTCGGGCGACGCCTGGAGCCCGAAAGAGGCCGGACGGGTGGAGTACGACGGGGTGATGCACCCGCTGCGCTGGGGCCTGGCGCTCAGCCGCAACAACTACTCGGCGTGGATCATGAAGCAGGCGCGCCAACCGGCGGCCGTGGCCGATTTCATCCATAAGCTGGGGATACATAGTTATATCGACCCGGTCTACGCCCTCTGCCTGGGCACGCCGGACGTGTCGCTCTACGAGATGGTGGCCACCTATTCGATCTATGCGAACCGGGGGGTTTATACCGAGCCGATCTTCGTCACGCGCATCGAGGATAGGCACGGCAACCTGATCTCGACCTTCACGCCGACCACCTCGGACGCGATCAGCGAGCAGACGGCCTACACGATGCTCGACATGCTCAAATTCGTGGTAAGCAACGGTACCGCCAGCCGCCTGAGGTGGGCCTATAACATCTCGGGCGAGGTGGGCGGCAAGACCGGCACCACGCAGAAGAACGCCGACGCCTGGTTCATGGGCGTGGCCCCGAAGCTGGTGGCGGGCGCCTGGGTGGGAGCCGAGGATCCCAGCGTGCACCTTTACGTCCGCGCGGAAGGCTCGGTGATGGCCCTGCCGATCTACGGGCGCTTCATGGAGTTGGTCTATAAGGATCCGCGCCTCGGGGTGACGGCCGAGGACCGCTTCCCGATACCGGTGGGCGCGGTGAGCTACAACTGCTCCGAGGATTCCGGGACGACGGCAGGGCACATGGGGGGAGATGAATTTTTCGATTAATTACTATAAATAAATCATGAAAGTTGCAATCGTAGGCGCCAGCGGCGCCGTGGGACAGGAACTGCTGCAGGTCCTGGAGGAGAGGGAATTTCCGGTGGACGAGCTGGTGCTTTTCGGCTCGGAGCGCAGCGCCGGGAAGAAGTATAAATTCCGCGGCCATGAGCTGACCGTGAAACTGCTCGCCCATAACGACGATTTCAAAGGGATCCAGATCGCATTCGTATCGGCCGGCGGCGGGACTTCGAAGGAGTTCGAAAAGACGATCACCCGACACGGCGCGCTGATGATCGACAACTCGAGCGCATTCCGCATGGACGAGGACGTGCCCCTGGTGGTGCCCGAGGTGAACCCGAAGGACGCCATCAACCCGCCGCGCGGGTTGATCGCCAACCCGAATTGCACCACGATCCAGATGGTGGTGGCCCTGGCGGCCATCGAGCGCCTCTCGCACATTAAACGCGCGCACGTGTCGACCTACCAGGCGGCCAGCGGCGCAGGCGCCTCGGCGATGGCCGAACTGGAGACGCAGCACACGCAGATCGTGCAGGGCGAGGATGTGGTGGTCGATAAATTCGCCTACCAGCTCGCCTATAACGTGATCCCGCAGGTGGACGTCTTCCTGGAGAACGGCTACACGAAGGAGGAGATGAAGATGTACCACGAGACGCGCAAGATCATGCATTCGGACATCGAGGTGAGCGCCACCTGCGTGCGCGTGCCGGTGATGCGCTCCCACTCGGAGAGCATCTGGGTGGAAACGGAGCGTCCCCTGAAGATCGAGGAGGTGCGCAAGGCGTTCTGCGACAGCGAAGGGATCCGCCTGATGGACGACCCGGCGCAGAAACGTTACCCGATGCCGCTGTTCCTGGCGGGCGAGGACCCCGTCTACGTAGGCCGCATCCGCAAGGACGTGTCCAACCCCAACGGCCTGACGTTCTGGTGCGTAAGCGACCAGATCCGCAAGGGTGCCGCCCTGAACGCCGTCCAGATCGCCGAATACCTTTACCATAATGGCCATATTTAATGGCCATTATGGTAAAGATATTTTTTTCATACAGACAATCCCCCTAAATCCCTCTTTGAGAAGGGGGACTTTGCGGAAACCTCTGGTTTCCGCGGGGCGTACCGGACGGTGAGTGGGAAGAAGGAGAGGGCAACTGGTCGCTGAAACAAAAGATTTTTTATCGGTTAACTTCATAGAACCATATTATTAATGTGTGTTTTATTAACTTAGCTGCTAAAATAAATATGCAGTCCCGAGCAAGGTAGAGGAAAACAGACGTTCCTTTTCTGACCAGCGCATTAGAATTCGTAAAACTCACGTTATGATGAAGCTTCGTCCTTGTCTGTTCTTGTTGCTTTTGTGGGGGTGTGGGCAGTCGGAGAAAGAGGACGCCGTCGTACCGGAGCCTGAACCCCAGGTATTCGAAGTACCCTCCTCCGAAGTCTCATTCGGGACGGTGGTCGAATCCGCCAAGAACGTCACGATCACTTCGTCGCAGGCGTGGAGTACGACGATCACCTATCCCGACGGGAAGAGCGGGTGGCTGACGGTATCGCCCTCTTCGGGTGGGTCGGGGGAGATCAAGGTGCGCCTGACCGCCGGTTCCCATTTTTCGGGCACCGCCAGCCGCCAAGCTACGGTCACGTTCACCTCGGGGACGCTTACCCGCCGGATTCCGGTCTCGCAGGCGGCGCCGACGCTTTCGCTGGACAGCTCTTCGGCATCCATGGACATGCATTACGGCACCAAAAGCGTAACGATCACAACCAATTTGCCCTTATGGAGTTGCACCTCCTCGGATGAAACCTGGTGCAAGGTGAGCAAACCGACGGAGAACACCTTCCAGATCGAGGCGCTGACCAATACCGGGGGGCGGCGCACGGCGACGATCACCATCACGGCGGGCGGCCTGACCCCCATCGCCTTTCCCGTGGAGCAGGCGGCTTGCGTCTCCGGGAATACCTGGTCGGACAAGGATTGGCTCAAGCTGCAAAGCGCCACGAAAGGCAACGGCATCGACCTGATCCTGATGGGAGACGGCTACAATATACAACGCATGACCAAAACGACCGGGAAATATGAAGTCGATATGCGGGCGGCGATGGAGCATTTCTTCTCCGTTTACCCGCTGAGCAACTACCGCGACTACTTCAACGTCTACATGGTCGTCGCCGTGTCGGAGCAGGAAGGGATGAGCAGCCCGACCAAGAGCGTGAACACCGCTTTCCAATCGCTCTGGGCCGGGAGCGGATCGACCAGCATCTCCTGCAATTACACCACGGTGGAACAACAATATATCCCGGCTATTCCCGCCCTGGCAGGCAAACCGCTGGGAAACATGACCGTTCTGATGCCCATCAACGAGTACCAGTATGCCGGGACGTGCAGGTTCGTCTCCACGGGCTTTTCGGTCAGCATGGTCCCGGTGTGCAGCACCTTCCGGAATGTAGTCGTACACGAATGTTGCGGTCACGGCTTCGCCAAACTCGCGGACGAATATATCCGATCCGGCAACTCCGCCGCGTACATTACGGATGCGGATAAAGCGACCGTCCTGAAATGGAAAAACAACTACGGGTTTTACCCCAACGTCGATCTTTACGACAACATCGCCCAGACCGGCTGGCGGGATTTCGCCGGCGTCGCGAAATATTCGATGGTCGGCACATGGGAAGGCGCCCGCTATTACGGCAAAGGGATATGGCGGCCCGAATACAATAGTTGCATGAACAACAACGTTCTATATTTCAACGCCCCGAGCCGCTGGGCACAGGTGAGCCGCGTGATGAAACTGGCCGGGATCAACTACACCCTGGCCGATTTCATCCGGGACGAGGTGGTACCCGCCTATCCCGTCACCGTAAGCCGTTCGCCGGAAATCACATCCATCCCGCTGGGCGAACCGATCGCGGAAATGGAATAAATTTTGTGACCATGCTAAAGAGAGATAAAACTGCAAAATCGATTATTATAGTGAGAAAATTAATTTATTTCCTGATCCCCCTGATGCTGTGGAGCTGCGGCGATCCTGTGGAAGAGGTAGCTCCCCAGAAGACCTTTAACGTGGCGGTTACCGAAGCCGTCTTCACGCCTGTGGTGGGCGCCAAACCGGTGATGATCACTGCCGAAGAGGACTGGACTTCGGAGATCACCCCCGCGAGCGCCTCCTCGTGGCTCTCCATCACCCCCGCGAAGGGCAGCGCAGGCAGCACCGTCACACAGGTCAGAGTCACCGCCATCGGCAACGGGGATACCCGCACGGCGACCATCAAGGTCTCGGCGGGCGGCCAGACCCGCTCGATCGCCGTCTCGCAGGAAAAGGCCAAGCTGATCCTCGATCCGGCGCAGACCCTCAACATCGGCATGGGCGAGGAGGTGCGCAAGATCGCCGTGCAGACCAACGCCACGACGTGGACCTACATCTGCGACGGGGGCGACGGCTGGTGCACGATCAGTAAGAACAGCGACACGAACGAGCTGAGCGTAACCACCACAATGAACACCGGGAACCAGCGCACGGCGAACCTGACGGTCAGCGGCGGGGGCCTGACCGCCCCGATGACCATCATCCAGGCGGCCTACAACGAGACTGACTTCCTGTCGAATTATTACCAGGACGGGAATTACCTCAAGATACAAGGGGCGACGGCGGTCGCCGAGAACAAAGGCGTCGTGCTGGTGATGATGGGCGACGGGTACACCAAGGCCTCGATGAAGAAGACCACAGGGAAATACGAGGCCGATATGCGCGAGGCGACCGACCACTTCTTCTCGACCTACCCGATCAGCGAATTCCGCGATTATTTCACCGTTTATATGGTTGTGGCGGTCTCCAAGGAGGCGGGCATGAGCCGGGCGGTTCGTTCGGGTAATACAACCACTATAACAAAGGCGGTGAACAACGCCCTGTCGACCGTTTGGACGACCGGTTCCACGGAGATAAACTGCAATACTAATACTGTGTGCGATTATGCGCGGGCCGTTACGCCGTTGGGACTGGGGACGATTACCGACAACGACATCCTGCACGGTCTGCCGATCACGGTCGTCATGCCCATCAATGAGGATGTTTATGCCGGGACGTGCATTTTCTGGAATGTCGACACAGGAATGTCCATAGGGATGGTTGCAAAAAATTCAATTTCTTCAGGCGGAGAGGTCGACAGGTCTTTCAAAGCAACATTGGTGCATGAGTGCTGCGGCCATGGTTTTGCCAAGCTCGCCGATGAGTATGTAAATTCCAGTACCGCCATCCCGGCAACCAATAACGCCCAGAATGATTACCCGCACAATAAAGCGAACCTGCAGACCTGGAAAAACTATGGTTGCTTAGAAAATGTGGATCTTCACAGCGATATATCGCAGACCACTTGGGCCGGTTTTGCAAATAACCGGACCAAATATCCGGCCAGCGTAGTCGGTACGCACGAAGGAGGCTATTACTACGCCAAGGAGGTATGGCGGCCCGAAGATAACACTTGCATGAACAACAACGTGCCCTATTTCAACGCCCCGAGCCGTTACGCCCAGGTGAGGCGCATCATGAAGATTTCGGGTAAGAATACCAGTTACACCCTGACGGACTTCATGGCCTGGGATACACCGCCCGATTATAAGACAGTGGTGAAGTCCTCCGGGGCTCGCGCACCTGAGTTGCCGTTCGTACCGCTCGGGCCGCCGATAATGCGCGAATACAACGGGCCGCGGAATTAACCCGGCATACGGTTGAAAATAAATATTCCCTGCGGACAGTCCGCAGGGAATATTTATTTCGGGGCTTGTTTGTCATTCATTTTTTCGCCTTGGCCGTAATGCGTTCCACTCGGATGGAGAATGTCTCGGTGCGGGGCAGGGAGCGGGCCATGTAGCTCTCGCCCGTGGTTTCCAGGCCGGGGCAGTATTTGCGCACCAGCAGGCGCAGGGCGTGGCGGCGCTCGTCGTCCGTGGAGGCGATCCGGGCGCGGCCGAAGGCGATCACGCTTTCGTAGAGGGTGGTGAATTTCTCGGGTTGGGGTTGTGTGCAGCCGACCACGCAGAACGAGACCTTATCATTCAGACGCAGGTTGTCGAGTTTGTGGCCCTCGGGGGCGCAGTGAAACCAGAGGGTCTGCGTCTCCGGCTCGTAGGCGAAGTTGATCGGCACGCCATAGGCGTAACCGTCCGCCCCCGCACCCAGCGAGAGGAAACCGTATTCGGCCGTTTCCAACAACTTCGCGGCCCGGGCGTCGTCCAATATCCGGTCGCGGCGGCGTATTTCGTGAAAGGGGGTTTCCATGATGATCTGGTTTTAATATTTCTTTGTCATTCTGAACGCAGTGAAGAATCTTGGTCGGGCTGTGTTCAGAACGATTCAGACCAAGATTCTTCACTGCGTTCAGAATGACAAACTAAAAATTCTCCGTGTGCCGGGCGACACCGGTACCACTTTGTTCGGAATGGCAAAAATCTCTCCGAAATTTTCTTCCCTGTCTCTTTCCCGTCATGTCGAGCGTTAGTCGAGACATCTCAAAGGGGCTGTATGAGATGTCTCGGCTAACGCTCGACATGACGGACACAAGACACGGTTTAGTTATGAGGTTTCCTTTTTGAAGAACTCCACGACATTTTCCGCCCGTGCGCGGCCGACCGCCTCCGTAAGCTCTTCCAGCGTTGCTTTCTGCACTCCGGAGGCCGAGCGGAAACGGCGCAGCAGTTTGGCGACCGACTCGGGGCCGATACCGGGAATCTGCTCTAAGCGGGTGCGGATGGCGGCTTTGGAGCGTTTCTGGCGGTGGAACGTGATCCCGAAACGGTGCGCCTCGTCGCGCAGGTGCATCACCACCTTGAGCGTCTCGGAGTTGCGATCCAGGTAGTAGGGCATCGGGTCGCCGGGGTAGAAGATCTCCTCGATGCGCTTGGCCAGGCCGATGATCGGGATACGGTCGGCCAGGCCGAGGTCGAGCAATACGCCATAAGCGGCGCTCAACTGCCCCTTACCACCGTCGACGATCACCAGGTCGGGCAGCTCGGCCCCCTCGGCCAACAGGCGGCCGTAGCGGCGGGTGAGGATCTCGCGCATCGAGGCGAAGTCGTCGATGCCCGTGACGGTCTTGATGTTGAAATGGCGGTATTCCTTCTTGGCAGGCTTGCCGTCGCGGAACACCACGCAGGCGGCTACGGCATTGGTGCCCTGCAGGTTGGAGTTGTCGAAGCACTCGATATGTCGCGGTTCGCGGTCCAGGCGCAGGTCGCGGCGCATGGTCTCCATGATGCGGTCGGCATGGCGCGAGGGTTCGCGCGCCTCGATATTTTTGAGTTTTTCCAGGCGGGCCAACCGCGCGCCCTTGGCAGAAAATTCCAGCAGGTCGAGTTTTTCGCCCCGTTTGGGCACCGTGAATTCGGTATCGGGGAAGAGCGCCTGCTCGGGCAGAAAGGGGACGATCACCTCGCGGGCCATGCCGCGCGTGATGTTTTCCGTGATCTGCGTGATGGCGTGGGTGAGGATCTCGCCAGGGGTGTCGTCCGCGCCGAGCGAGAATTCGGCCGTGAAACTGTTGACCACCGCCCCGCCCACGATACGGGTCATGTTGCAGAAAGCCGCCCCCACCGACTCGTCCTGCACCAGCGAGAAGACGTCCAGGTCGCCCAGGCGGCTGCTCACCAACACCGAGCGACTGTGGTAGTTCTGCAGCAGATCGAGGCGGGTCTTGTAGCGTGCGGCGGTTTCGAAATCCAACTCCGCGGCGGCCTTTTCCATCCGCTCGCGCAGCCAGGCCGCGGCCGGACGCACGTCGCCGCGCAGGATGCGGGTGACCATCTCGATGCTTTGATCGTAGTCCTGCTGGCTCTGCCGTCCCTCGCAGGGGCCGCGGCAATTGCCGATGTGGTATTGCAGGCAGACCGAATATTTGCCCCGCGCGATCGCCTTGGGCGAAAGGTCGAGCGTGCAGGTGCGCAGCTGGTAGACCCCGCGCAACATCTCCAGGATCGCCTTTTGCATCGTCACCGAAGCGTAAGGCCCGAAATAACGCGACCCGTCGCGCACCAGCCGCCGGGTGGACTCCACGCGCGGAAAATCCTCATTGCGCACCACGATCCAGGGGTAGGTCTTGTCGTCTTTCAGGAGGATGTTGTAACGCGGGCGCAGGCTCTTGATCATGTTGTTCTCCAGCAGCAGAGCGTCCGCCTCGCTGCCCACGACCGTGTGCACGATCCGGCGGATGTGACGCACCATGATCCGCACCTTCGGCGGATGCGAGACGCTGTCCATGAAGTACGAGGCCACCCGGCGGCGCAGGTTCTTCGCCTTGCCCACATAGATCACCTTGCCCGAGGCGTCCAGGAAACGGTACACCCCGGGATCGGTGGGCAGGGCTGCCGCCTGCCGCCTGACTTCGTCCCGTTCTTTTATGGCCATACACTGTGGTGCCGTCCGGCACCCGGGGGATTGACTTTGCCCGGACAAAGTTAACAAAAATGAGATCATTCCCTTTACGCCTGCTTGTCATTCTGAACGAAGTGAAGAATCTTGGTCGGAACAGTTCTGGACACAGCCCGACCAAGATTCTTCACTTCGTTCAGAATGACAAGAGTGGCTCTATTGGGGGATTCCGTTTTTTTGGATATTTTTTCTCATAAAATGCTGTTTTTCTGGCTATTTATTTGGAGTTACCGTTTTTTTTTTACTTTTGCGCCGTAGGCGGAAGTGTCTGCCCACGTAAATGAAGAGAGAGTTATGAAAACAAGATTATTCCTGTTATCGGCCGCCCTGGTCCTGGGCCTGTCGTCCTGCCTTAAAGAGACTTCGCCTGCGCCGCAGGATCCGGATACCGCCACCATTGACCTGAGCCAATTCGCCCTCTCCACCACGATGACCGTGACCCCTGCCGCGGGCCAGGTGGCCGTGGTGACCGACGCGGACGGTAACGTGGTGTGCCGCACCGGGGTGAGCCTCACCTTCCCGGTGGACAAGGCCGCCCGGTACACCACCACGTACGAGGTGGGCGTGCGCAGCATGGCCGTCGATCCTGCGACGGTGTGGATGGCGCAATACGAGCAGACGCTCTGCTTCGAGGACGCCGACGGCTGTGACAACGACTACAACGACCTGGTGCTTTACGTGCGCCAGCGCATCGTGGTGGACGACACCAAACCCGCGGGCCATCAGAACGTCTACTACCTCGACATCACCCCCGTCGCCGCAGGCGCCGCCAACCGCAACGGCTTCGGCTTCGAGACCTCCGCAGGCGTCACCCGGCTGATCACGGACGATTACGCCCGCGATTTCTTCGGCGACGACGTCTTCGATCCCGCGCGGATGGGGTCGAGTGCGTTCGCCCCGGTGAACTGCGCCAAATGGAGGCTCGCCGAGGAGCAGCCCAAGCCCTACAACACGATCACCGTGGGCGGTTTCGACCTGGGCGACAACCCGCGCATCAACTTCTTCGTGAAGACCGCCTCGGGCGAGAAACACTATATCTCGACCGATCCCGCCTGGCCCGCCTCGCAGCGGCACGCCGCGCTGTTCGAAGGCCGTCCCTTCGGCCTGGCGATCCCCGGCAAATTCGCCTATCCGGGGGAGACGATCTCGATCTTCGAAGCGTATCCCGATTTCGGGGCGTGGGTGGCAGGCACGAAATCCTCTTTCCTCAGCGGGAATGAGGTGAAGAGCAAGCTCTACCTCGATTTCCCTGCCCTGGACGTGCTTTACCAATTCACCGGCACAGAGGAACCCTCCGCGCCGAAACTGATCAAAAGCATCACGAACGGAAGCCGCGTAACGAATTACGAATACGACGCCCGGGACAGGGTGATCGTTGCCGGTTCGATGCGCATCGAATATATTGCCAACGAAGTGTTCATGTGGAACGAAGGCAGCGATGAGTTCAGCAAGTGGTTCGGCTGCCCTTACTACATCGACGCCGCGGGACGCATCGACGCGGCCTATTGGGACAGAACCGCCTATGACGCGTATAGCCGCGACTATGTTTACGACGCCAATAACCGCATCGTGGAGGTCAAAGCCGTCGACCGCCGGGGCGATATTCATCCCAACTACATGGGATATAGTGCGATGTACACCTGGAACGATGCGGGGAACATCGTGGAGATGGAGATCCCGCAATACGTGAGTTCGGGTTACGATCGCCCCCAGGAAGTCATCCCCGGCACGATCAAGTCTGTTTACACCTATTACAACCTGCCCAACAAGTGCAACCTCGAGTTGGTGCGCGCGGGCAGCAGTTATTTCGATGTGGAGGAGGCATACCTTTCCAAAGGCATAAGCCATTGCGTCCCCTCCATGCTGGGCGCGAGGTGCGCACACCTGCTCAAGAGCAGTGCGCCTTCCGATGGTTTGAGCAAGGCCGAGTACGAATATACGTTGGATCAGGACGGTTATGTGACCTGTATGAAGACGATCTTTTCGAAACGCAACAGCACGGCGGAATCGTTCTCGGTCTCCAGTACGAGTGAAAGTTTCATCGAGTATTTTTAGTCCCTCCACCGCTTTACAGATCAGAAAGCCGCGACCGGAAATCGCGGCTTTTTATTGGGCCCGGGCCGTCATCGAAGAAAAAAACGACGGGAATCTGTGAAATCCGGACGGTTAAGGAAAAAAATGATATATTTGTTGCTCGGAAACCGGATACATGTAAGATTTAACCCTGACGGAATGCACCTTGTAGATAAGAACGACCTGTTGCTGGGAGGCGAAGGCGCCGGCGCGCGCGCCCGTGCGGGGTTGCTGATGCGCCTGTTGGGTTTGAACAAGGTGAACCGTTTCTATGCAGGGTGCGCCGCGGACGAAGGGCCCGAAGGAGAGCGAATCCTCAACCGGCTTGCGGTGAAATACGAGGTCAGCGATAAAGACCTTTCCAATATTCCCGCCACCGGCCCCGCCATCGTCATCGCCAACCACCCCACCGGGGCGCTGGACGGCATCCTGCTGATCGCCCTGCTGTCGAAGGTGCGGCCCGACGTGCGTTTCATGGGCAATTTCCTGTTGAACCGCATCGAATTCCTGAAAAAATTCTTCATCGCCGTCGATCCCTTCGATTCGAAGGACGCGTCGAAAAATATGCGCGGCATCCGCGCCTGCCACGAGCACCTGGAAAACGGAGGGATGCTCGTCATCTTCCCCGCGGGCGAGGTGGCGACGTGGCAGAACGGTTTTTCGCGGGTAAAAGATAAGAAATGGAGCCCGTCGGTGATGCGTTTCATCCACCGGGCCGGGGTGCCGGTGATCCCCGTCTGTATCGAGGCTTCGAACAGCCTGCGCTTCCACCTGGCGGGCAAGATCCACCCCATGCTGCGCACGGCCCTGCTGCCGCGCGAGTTGATGAACAAGCGGGGCAAGACGGTGACCGTCAACGTCGGTTCGGCCATCACCCCCCGCCGCGTCGAGGAACTGAAGGACGAGCGCGTCTACGCCGATTACCTGCGCGCCAACGTCGACTACCTGACCCATAAACTCCCCCGACGCAAACTGCGTATCATCCCCAAGCGCAAACCCGCCCCGGTGGTGGTCGAACAGATCACCCGCGCCCGCGAGCGGGAGTTGCTGCAAGCTGAGTTGGAGGCCATCCGCGCGCAATACTTATTGTTTGAATACGGCGCTTACGACGTCTTTTTCGCCCCTTACGCGGCAATCCCCAACATGATGCACGAGATCGGGCGCATGCGCGAGGTCACTTTCCGCGAGATCGGCGAAGGGTCGATGAAAAGCATCGACACCGACCGCTACGACGAATATTACCACCAGCTTTTCATCTGGGACCGCGGGGCCGGGGCCCTGGTCGGCGCCTACCGCATGGGGCTGGGGCGCGAGATCGTCCCCCGTTTCGGGTTGGACGGGTTCTATACCCACTCGCTCTTCCGCTTTTCGCCCAAGATGCTGCCCATCCTGGAGAACACGATCGAGCTGGGCCGCAGTTTCGTCACCGTGGAATACCAGCGCAAGCCGGTCACGCTGATGCTGCTCTGGAAAGGCATCCTGTACGTGCTGCTCAAACACGACGAATACCGCAACCTGCTGGGGCCCGTGACCATCTCGGGCGAATTCCAGAGCACCTCGAAGGTGGTGATCACCGAGTACCTGCGCCGCTGGCACTACGACGGCAAACTCGCCGCCCGCGTGCGTCCCCGCACCGGGATGCGGGGGATCTCGGCCGCCATCGACCCGGGGCTGATCGCCGGGGTGGAGAGCGTCGAGCTGGTCAACAAGATCGTCGCGGACATCGAGCGCGACGAGTTCCAGATCCCGGTACTGATCCGCAAGTACCTGCAACTGAACAGCCACGTGTTAGGCTTCAACGTCGACCACGATTTCAACGACGCCCTCGACGCACTGATGCTGCTCGACCTGAAACGCATGCCCGAGAAGTCGATCGCCATGCTTTCCAAGGAAATTACCGAGATCGACGTGCTCGCCCGTTTCCGCAAACTCGACTCCGACCACCCCAAAAGACGTAAACGCCACAGAAAAAGCGCGGAAGATCGTCCCGAAGCAGGAAAAAAACGCAAAAAAAGAGCCTTAAAGGAGTCAAAATCAACAAAAAATGTTTGTTAAACTGTTTTTTTAATTAGTTTTGTACCGAGATTCGAGAACAATCACCTTCAAATCCTTTATATTATGCAGAAATTAATTGATCAGATCAACGCTCAGATCGCCGACTTCCAGTCGAACGCCGCTCTCCAGGCTACCAAAAACAACAAAGCAGCCGGTACCCGCGCTCGCAAAGCCGCTCTGGAACTCTCCAAACTCCTGAAGGAATTCCGTAAGGTTTCCGTAGAAGCCGCTAAATAAGCGATTGCTTTTCAACAGTTAAGGGCCGCCTTCCGTTTTTCGGGGGGCGGTTTTTTCTATTCGGGAAGCGGTCCGGGCAGAATTTTGTTTGAATTTTCGTAAATTTGCAACCGTTATAATACGGATAATTTATGGATGGGATTAAGAAAGTGGGGCTTGTCGCCGGCAACGGCATGATGCCCGTGGAGATCGTCAAAAGTTGCCGCGCAAGGGGCATCGAGGTTTATGTGGCCGGGCTGATGCCCTTCGCCGACGAGGCGGCTTATGCCGGCCTGCCCTTCGTGGGCGCGCGGTTGGGCGAGGCGGGCAAGATACTGAAGTTCTTCAAAGAGAATGGGGCGATGGACCTGGTGATGGCCGGGGGGATCAAACGCCCGTCGTTCAAGGAACTCATTCCCGACTGGGAAGGGGCCAAGATCCTGGCCAAGCTGGCGATGAAGAACCTGGGCGACGACGCGCTGTTCCGCGCGCTGTCGGATGAGATCGAGAAACGCGGTTTCCGCGTGGTGGGCATCGAGGACGTGGTGCCCGAGATGATGTTCCACGAGGGGATCTACGGCAAGGTGAAACCTTCGTCGGAAGATATGCAGGACATCATGCGCGGCATCGAGGTGGCCAAGGCCCTGGGGGCCGTGGACGTGGGCCAGGCCGTGGTGGTGCAGGAGGGGATGGTGCTGGCCGTGGAGGCCGCCGAGGGCACCGACATGATGCTTTCGCGCGCGGCCGTCGTCCGCAAGCAGGGCAAGGACCCCGTGATGGTGAAGATCAAAAAACCGGGGCAGGACACCCGTACCGATATGCCCGCGATGGGCATCCAGACCATTCAGCAACTCAAAAAATACGGCATGGGCGGCATCGCCGTCGAGGCGGGAGGCATCCTGCTGATCGAAAAGGACGAAGTGATCCGTTTGGCCGACGAGTCGGGAATCTTTATTATAGGAATGAAGATCTGAGACTTGTTTTAAAAAATATTTGTCATTCTGAACGAAGTGAAGAATCTTGGTCGGGCTGTGGGTTGCACAATTCCGACCAAGATTCTTCACTTCGTTCAGAATGACAAGTATTCCCCGAGTGCCGGGCGGCACCGCTGCGCTCAGAATGACAAAGATCCAACAAGGATTTTTTGTATCTTTACAGACAGAAACAGAAAAAATACAACCCAATAATGAACCAATTAATCGCGTGTTGCGGATTGGATTGCGAAAGTTGCGATGCCCGCGTAGCCACTGTCGGAAATGACAATGAATTAAGGGAAAAAACCGCTCAAAAGTGGAGCGCGATGAACAATGCGCCGCAGATCACGGCGACAACCATCAATTGCATGGGCTGTCGTACGGCCGGAGCGAAGTTTGCGTATTGCAGCGATTATTGCGAAATCCGCAAATGTGTTCATGAAAAAGGATTCAACACCTGCGGAGACTGCAAGGAACTGGACAATTGTCTAATAGTCGGTGCCGTTTTCCTACATGCTCCCGCCGCGAAAGAAAATCTTAAAGCATAAATCGATTTGCAACGACAAGAAATTAATCGCCCCATGAAAGTCTACATCATTGCCGGTGAACCCTCGGGCGACCTGCTGGCCTCGGGCCTGATGGCCGCCCTGCGACGCCTCGACCCCACGGTCGAATTCCGCGGCGTGGGGGGCGAGAGCATGGCCGCCCTCGGCCTCGAAAGCCGTTTCAATATCGCCGAAATATCCGTCATGGGTATCTTCGAGGTGATCCCCCGCCTGCCCCTTATCCTCAAGCGGCTGCGCGAAACCGTCGCCGATATTTTAGCATGGCATCCCGACGTGCTGGTCACCGTGGACAGTTGGGGCTTCGTGAGCGACCTGCTCGGCCGCCTCAAAAAGAAGGGGTCGAAAATCCCTGTCGTCCACTACGTCGCTCCCCAGGTGTGGGCCTGGAAAAAGGGCCGCGCCAAGAACGTCGCCGCGCTGGTCGACCGCCTGATGATGCTCCTGCCGTACGAGGGCAAATATTTCGAAAAATTCGGCCTGCAATGCGACTTCGTCGGCCATCCCGTCACCGAGCGCATGAGCGGTCTGAGGACCGACCCCGAAGCCTTCCGCCAGCGCCACGCCATCCCCCCCGGGGCCACCGTGATCACCGTGCTGCCCGGCAGCCGCGCCAGCGAGATCCGCCGCCTGCTCCCCATCTTCCGCCAGGCGTTGGAAATCATCCGCCTGTCCTACGGCGACTTTCAAATCGTCGTCCCCACCGTCCCCGCCGTAGCCGAAAAGGTTCGCGAAGGCTTCGCCCGAACCGACATCCCTGCAACCATAGTCACCGGCCCCGAAGAGCGGTACGACGCATTCGCCGCCAGCAGAATAGCCCTCGCCAAATCCGGCACCGTATCCCTGGAACTCGCCGCCCTCGGCGTCCCCCACCTGATCGCCTATACCTTCAACCCCCTGACCAACATCCTGGTCAAAAACGCCATAAAGATCCCCTACGCCAACCTGATGAACCTGCTCGCCAAAAAAGAGATCATCCCCGAATTCGTCCTGCAGAACTGCCGCCCCCAACCCATAGCCGCCTGCGCCCTCGACCTGCTCCAAAACCCTGACAAAGCCCAAACCCAAATCCGGGAAGCCCGACAAACCCTCGCCACCCTACGCCCCGAGGATATACTCCCCTCCGACCGGGCCGCTCAAATCGTCATGGAAGCGGCCACGAATCGCGCGTTTTCAAAGAAAAACGCATGATGTAGCCAAATTTTCAATATCTTTGTCTGTTAAACTGAAATTGTTCACTATGGGTGACCAAAAAATACGGGTTGCTATCACGCACGGAGATTTTAATGGAATTGGCTATGAGGTCATCATTAAGTCTTTGTCGGATAGCCGGATGAGCGAGATTTGCACGCCTATTATTTATGGGTCGGGGAAGTTTCTTGCGGAGTATAAGAAGACGGTGCAGGGGGCTGAGAATTTTGGATTTTCGATTATTTCTTCGGCTCGGGAGGCTCGTTCGAAGCGGATCAACCTGGTGAATTGTGTGGATGACGCGGCGATTTTGGAGCCGGGTAAGCAGACTCGTGCGGCCGGTGAGGCGGCGGTGTCGGCTTTGCGGCGGGCTGTGGAAGATTTGAAAGCCGGGCTGGTGGACGTACTGGTCACGGCGCCTATCAATAAGGAGAATGTGCAGGGGGAAGGGTTTTCGTTTACCGGGCATACGGAGTTTCTGGCTGCGGAGTTCGGCGGCGAGGCTTTGATGGTGATGGCGAGCGATGTGCTGAAGGTGGGACTGGTGACGATCCATCTGCCGGTGGCTAAGGTTAGCGATAGCGTTACGAAGGCGAAGATCGTCGAGCGGCTGGGGCAGTTGCGTGCCTCTCTGGTGCAGGATTTCGGGGTCGTGGAACCCCGGATCGCGGTCATGTCGCTCAATCCGCATGGCGGGGACGGCGGGATGCTGGGCACCGAGGAGCAGGAGATCATCCGGCCGGCGATCGCGGAGGCCGTCTCGCGCAAGATACTGGCTTTCGGGCCGATGGCGGCGGACGGGCTGTTCGCGGGCGGCGGCTATACGAAATACGACGCGGTGCTGGCCATGTACCATGACCAGGGGCTGGCGCCTTTTAAAGCGTTGTCGCCCGACGGGGTGAATGTAACGGCTTCGCTGCCGGTGGTGCGGACGAGTCCGGACCACGGGGTGGCTTACGATATCGCGGGGCACGGGATGGCGGATCCGGCTTCGATGCGCAACGCCATTTATATGGCGATCGACATTTTCCGCAACCGGGCGCGCTGGGCCGAGATGACGGCCAATCCGCTCAAACGCTATGAGCGTGAGCGCGGTGCGGACGTTTCGGTGAAAGATTTGCCGCAGACGGAGGAATAATGGGTTTACGGGGCAAAATAGCGGCCCTGCTCGCCGCCGTGATGGTTTGGGGGGCCTGCCGTGCGCAGCAGCCGGTGGAATATTTCATCCTCGGGACGCTCAACGAGTACATGGGCCGCATGTATATCGACAAGAAGCAGTTCCAGATCGACCGCTACTATCCTTATGAGCAGGCGTTGGCCGATTATGTCTGCTCGCTGATCGAGCAGAAATACGGCAAGGGGAGTTGCCGCCTGACGCCGGTGAAGAACCGCGTCGACCTCTACTGCAAACCGCTCTACCCGGTGATCGACTCGCTTTATAAGCGGGACGTGAAGGTGATCGAGACGCGCGAGCAGGCGTTGGCCTACATGCATGGCCGCTACCTGCGCAACGGCACGGCGATGGGCGATTCGCTCTGCTACATCACCGCCACCAACCCCGACGCGGGACGCATTTTCTATAAGGCGGCGATGATGATCGGGCTCAAGGATCTCTCACTCAACGTGCTGAATAACGTGCCCCCCGTGACACGCCTGAGTTTTACCCCGACGGAAGAGTTCCTCGAACTGATGCACCGGGACGCGGACCTGAAAGCGAAGATCGCCGAGGCCCTGGACGCCATGGTGAACGAAAAGTACAAAGAATACAAGCAACCATAACGATATGATCAAGATCACCTTCCCGGACGGCAGCGTCCGCGAGTACGAAAAAGGCATCACCCCGATGCAGATCGCCGAGGGCATCTCGCCCCGTCTGGCGCAGGATGTTCTTTCCGCCACCGTGAACGGGGTGGTGCAGGATCTCACGCGCCCCATCACCGAAGACGCCACGATCAAACTGCATAAATGGGACGACCAGGAGGGTAAGCAGACTTTCTGGCACACCTCGTCGCACCTGCTGGCCGAGGCATTGGAACAGCTCTACCCGGGCATCAAATTCGGTATCGGCCCCTCGATCGAGAGCGGATTCTACTACGACGTGGACTCGCCCGAAACGATCACCGAGGGCGACCTGGAGCGGATCGAGAAAAAAATGATGGAGCTGGCCGCCACCAAGGAGCCGGTCGAGCGCCGCGAGGTTTCCAAGCAGGAGGCGATGAAGACCTACACCGCCAAGGGCGACCAGTATAAGACCGAACTGATCGAGGGCCTGGACGACGGCACGATCAGTTTTTATACGAACGGTACCTTTACCGACCTGTGCCGCGGGCCGCACCTGCCGAATACCAGCTACATCAAGGCGATCAAACTGACCTCCGTGGCCGGTGCCTACTGGCGCGGCAACGAGAAAAACAAGATGCTCACGCGCATCTACGGGATCACCTTCCCGAAAAAGTCGATGCTCGACGAGTACCTGGTGATGGTGGAGGAAGCCAAGAAGCGCGACCACCGCAAGCTGGGACGCGAACTGGAACTCTTCGCCTTCTCGCAGCGCGTGGGCCAGGGGTTGCCGCTGTGGCTGCCGAAAGGTGCCGCGTTGCGCGAACGCCTGGAAAATTTCCTGCGCAACGTGCAGAAAAAGCACGGCTACCAGCAGGTGATCACCCCGCACATCGGCAACAAGGAACTCTATGTAACTTCCGGGCACTACGCCAAATACGGCAAGGACTCATTTCAGCCGATCCACACCCCCGAGGAGGGCGAGGAGTACCTGCTCAAGCCGATGAACTGCCCCCACCACTGCGAGATCTACCGCACCAAACCGCGCTCGTACAAAGACCTGCCCCTGCGTTTCGCCGAATTCGGCACGGTCTACCGCTACGAGATGAGCGGCGAGCTGCACGGCCTGACCCGCGTGCGCGGTTTCACGCAGGACGACGCGCACCTTTTCTGCCGTCCCGACCAGTTGAAGGAGGAATTCATCAAGGTGATCGACAACGTGCTCTACATATTCAAGAAGCTCGATTTCAACGACTTCACCGCACAGGTGTCCCTGCGAGACAAGGTGAACCGCGAAAAATACATCGGCTCGGACGAGAACTGGGAGAAGGCCGAGAGCGCCATCATCGAGGCGGCCGCCGAAAAGGGCCTGCCGACGGTGGTCGAGTACGGCGAGGCGGCTTTCTACGGCCCGAAACTCGACTTCATGGTCAAGGACGCCCTGGGCCGCAAGTGGCAGCTGGGCACGATCCAGGTGGACTATAACCTGCCCGAGCGTTTCGACCTGACGTACGTCGGATCGGACGATAAGGAGCACCGTCCGGTGATGATCCACCGCGCCCCGTTCGGGTCGATGGAACGTTTCGTCGCAGTGCTTCTGGAACATACGGCGGGCAAATTCCCGCTCTGGCTTGCCCCACAGCAGGTTGCCATTCTGCCGATAAGCGAAAAATTCAACGAATACGCTGAAAATATTTCAAAATTCCTGAATAATCACGATATTCGTGCCGAGGTGGACGACCGCAACGAGAAAATCGGCCGTAAGATCCGCGATACGGAGCTGCAGCGCGTGCCGCTGATGCTGATCGTGGGCGAGAAGGAGCAGGCCGAGGAGCGTGTTTCGTTACGCGTTCAGGGTGAGGGCGATAAGGGCAGCATGAGCGGCCCGGAATTTGTGGCGTACGTGCAGGAGCGCGTGTCCGCAGAAACCGCCGGATGATCTTTGTCATTCTGAACGCAGTGAAGAATGACAAACAAGTCCTAATTTTTACGAATACGGTGCAACGTTGCGGGCAAACGGCGCATCTTTCAAATAACAATGCAGTATTAACCAACCAATAGGAGGACAAAACTATAATCACAACGAAACCAAAACCCGCGTTCAATCGCGGCCGCCGTGTCGAAAAGGAGAATCCGCACAAGATCAACAACGAGATCACGGCCCCCATGGTACGTCTGGTAGGCGACGGTATTGAAGCCCCGCTGGTGTTGCCCACCCGCGAGGCGTTGCGTATGGCCGACGAGCAGGAGTTGGACCTGGTGGAAATTTCCCCCAAGGCCGATCCCCCCGTTTGCCGTATCCTGGATTACCAAAAATTCCTCTACCAGCAGAAGAAGCACGCTAAAGAGCTGAAGGCCAAGAGCGTGAAGGTTGTCGTAAAGGAGATCCGATTCGGCCCCCAGACCGACGACCACGACTACAACTTCAAGCTCAAGCACGCCGAGAACTTCCTCAAGGAAGGGTCGAAAGTGAAGGCTTACGTCTTCTTCCGCGGCCGCTCGATCGTCTTCAAGGAGCAGGGGGAGATCCTGTTGCTGCGCTTTGCGACCGACCTGGAAGAGTTGGCCAAAGTGGAGTCCATGCCCAAACTGGAGGGCAAAAGGATGAATATCATCCTGGCTCCTAAGCCCAAGAAGTAATCACTCTTGGCACGGCTGCGCGCATAGCACGGCATCTTTCACCGATCCCTCGACTTTTGATGCTCGACGTACGTAAGTACGCCTGCGCTCAAAAGATCTCACGATCGGCAAAATCTGCCGCACTCTGCGCACAGCGAAAGTTCAGACGGCCCGTGCGACTGGCACGGGTACACTTTTCGCGTTTTCTGCATTTCGGATATAGATTTCATCACAATACAAATTACTACCTTTGCCGGAGTATAATTTACAGGGGTGCCGCCGAGGCGGCTGAGATCATACCCTTTGAACCTGGGCGGGTCATGCTGCCGCAGGGAGCCTTTCAAAGAGTTTGCATACCCCTGTTACAGCCAAAAAACAGGAAAAATGGACAGCAAACTTTTTGACCTCACCCCTTTCAAATCGAGTAAAATAACGGTGCAGGGCACGCTGCATCCCGTCGCCGTGGGCATGCGCGAGGTGGCGCTGAGCAATGGCGAGCGGATCGTGCTTTACGACACGACCGGGCCTTATACCGCCCCCGGTTATGAGCACGACGTGGCCCGCGGGTTGCCGCGCCTGCGCGAGGCGTGGGGCGATCCGCAGACGCCTTTCCATACCCAGATGTGGTACGCGCGGCGCGGTACGGTGACCCCGGAGATGGAGTACGTGGCCCTGCGCGAGAGCGCCGGAATGCCGGAAGGGCAAGGGATTTCGCCCGAAAAGGTGATGGAAGACGTGGCCGCAGGCCGCGCCGTGATCCCCTGCAACCGCCGCCATCCCGAGGCTGAGCCGATGATCATCGGGGGCGACTACCTGGTCAAGGTAAATTCCAATATCGGCAATTCGAAACTCGGCTCGACCTTGGACGAGGAGGTCGAAAAGGCGCTCTGGTCGGTGCGTTGGGGCGCCGACACGGTCATGGACCTCTCGACCGGCGAAGGCATCCACGCCATCCGCGAGGCGATCCTGCGCAACACGCCCGTCCCGCTGGGCACCGTGCCGATCTACCAGGCGCTCGAAAAGGCCGGGGGACGGATCGAAAACCTCACCTGGGAACTCTACCGCGACACGCTCATCGAACAGGCCGAACAGGGCGTCGACTACTTCACCATCCACGCCGGGCTGCTGCGCGGGCACCTCGCCGCCGCCCGCCGCCGGGTGACCGGCATCGTCTCGCGCGGCGGGTCGATCATGGCGCGCTGGATGGAGATCAATAACCAGGAAAATTTCCTCTATACCCGTTTCAAGGAGATCTGCGACATCCTGGCCGCCTACGACGTGGCCGTGTCGCTGGGCGACGGCCTGCGCCCCGGCTCGACGGCCGACGCCAACGACGCCGCGCAATTCGGCGAACTGGAAGCGTTGGGCGAACTGACGTTGCAGGCCTGGGACCGCGACGTGCAGGTGATCATCGAGGGCCCCGGCCACGTGCCGATGGACAAGATCGCGGAAAACATGCGCCTGCAGATCGAAAAATGCCACGGCGCGCCGTTCTACACGCTCGGCCCGCTGGTGACCGACATCGGCGCGGGTTACGACCACATCACCGCCGCCATCGGGGGAGCCATCATCGGCGCCGCGGGTACCGCCATGCTCTGCTACGTGACCACCAAGGAACACCTGGCCCTTCCGGACCGCGACGACGTACGCGAGGCGGTGATCACGTTCAAGATCGCCGCCCATGCCGCCGACCTGGCCAAGGGGCACCCGGCCGCCGTGGCGCACGATCTGGCCATGAGCCGCGCGCGCTACGATTTCCGCTGGGCCGACCAGTTCAACCTCTCGCTCGACCCCGGGCGCGCCGCCCGCCTGCACCACCTGATGCGCGCCGAAGGGGGCGACCCCGACCACTGCACCATGTGCGGGCCGGATTTTTGCGCCATGAGGATTTTCAGAGGGGAATAAAAAACGGGGGCATGCCCCCGTTTTTTTATTCCCTCTTCTTTTTATATCCCCATATATACCTATTGTAAAATAGGTATAGGTTCGTGGAATGGTTGATCAGAAAGCGGTTGATGTGGGCGCGGTGGTTGTCCATCGGCAGCAGGTCGCGCCGTTTGACCTCTTCGAGTAGTTCCTCCTGGGAGACGTAGCCGCTGCGCATGTTGCGCCGCAGGATCATGTAGAGCTGGTGGCTGATCACCCGGCGGATATGGCGCACGACCTTTTTATCCGTCACCGCCCCGCTCTTGACGAACCGGTTGAGGCTGTCCACGCTGTCCAGCACGCTGGTGATGTCGTTCGGGCCGAAACTGCTCATCGTCGAGCCGTCGCGGCGCATATAGTTGTAGACTTCGTGCGGAAAGTGTTTCACGCGGCGGGCCAGGGAGAGCATCTTCGGGGTGAATTCCACATCCTCGTGCACGTTGTGCCCCAGCATGCGCAGGGGGTTGCCCAGTACGAAATCGCGGCGCATCAGGTACTGGTGCACCATCAGGGCGTATTGGTTCGAGATCATGTATTGCGGGCCGGTGATCACGCCGAACCGCGATATTTTCAGCTTCGGGGTGCAGACCCATTCGATCCGCTCGCCCTGCTCGTCCACGCCCCGGCAACGGAACGCCAACACGTCGAGATGGTATTTATCCATCTCGCGGATCATCTTTCCCATCACGTTCCCATCGAGGTAGTCGTCCGGGTCCATCGACAGGATGTATTCCCCGCGGGCGTTATCGATCCCCAGCGTGCGGGCCGCCCCCACGCCCCCGTTGGGAACCTGGTCGATGATGCGCAGGTTGACGGTGGGATGGGTGGCTGCGAATCTTTCCGCCACGGCGCGCGAATCGTCCGGCGAGGAGTCGTTGACCACGATGATCTCGTACGTGTCGAGGGCAAGGTTTTGCGCGATGATCGAATCCAGGGCTTTGGCCAGGTATCGCTCGACGTTGTAAACCGGCAGGACGTAACTCAGTTTCATGGTTTACAGGTATTTGTTCATCCCCTCCTCACACCACTTCTTATGCAGCCGGATGCTCTCCCGCGTCTTGCACAGGTTCAGATCCGCGTTCTCGCGAGAGTTGATCCGGTGGTAAAGGTGGTAAACCACCGCCCCGAATTTTATATTGAGCATTTTCAGCCCATAGTTGCGCAGCCTCACCCCCAGGTCGGTATCCTCGTACCCCCATCCGGTGAAACTCTCGTCGTAGCCGTTCACGGCGATCAGGTCGTCGCGCCAGCAACTCATGTTGCACCCTTTGAGGGTGCGGTATCGGTGTTTCGGGCCTTGCTTGTACCGCTGCGTGATCCAGGGCATGAGCGCCGGGATGCGCCAGGCGTTGAAGGTGGTCAGCCGCGTCCACAGGGGAATGCGGATATTGCCGCTGCGCATTATCCTGCCGGTGATGCCTTTGGGCAGCGAAACGCGGCTTCCGCTCAGGAAAAGGCCTTTTCGGGCCAGCGAACAGTGGTCGCGGATCAGGTGTTCGTGCAGAATGATATCGCCGTCCGTGAGGAGCAGGTAATTGCCCGTGGCGGCGGCGGCGGCCTGGTTGACGATGATCGCCTTACGGAATCCGTCGTCTTCGTGCCAGAGGTGCACCACCGGGACGGGGCAATGTTCGCGGAATGCGTCGATGACCGCCCTGGTCTCGGGCCCCGACCCGTCGTCGGCGATGATGATCTGATCGGGCATGCGGCTCTGGCGCACCAGGCTGCTCAGGCTCAGCGAGAGGGATTGCGTGGAGTTGTAGGTCGAAAGGAGGACCGAAATTTTTAAATCATCCATGATCACTGACCCCAGAAAAGCTATTGTTTTTTCCCAAACAACCCGTTATCCTTCTTCACATCCTCGAACTGTATCTCGAGTCCCTTTTCGTACGTTTTCATGGCGCGGCGCGACATCCCCATCGAGGAGAATCCGCCGTCGTGGAAGAGATTCTGCATGGTCACCTTGCGCGTGAGGTCCGAGAAGAGCGAGATCACGTAGTCGGCGCAATCGGCGGCCGTGGCGTTGCCCAGGGGGGCCATGCGCTCGGCGAAGTCCATCAGGTCGTCCAGCCCCAGCACGCCGCTGCCGGCCGTGGTCGGGGTGGGCGACTGCGAGACGGTGTTGATGCGGATCTTGCGCTCGCGGCCGTAAATATAACCGAAGCTGCGGGCGATCGATTCGAGCAGCGCCTTGGCGTCGGCCATATCGTTGTAGCCGTACAGCGTGCGCTGGGCGGCGATATACGTGAGCGCCACGATCGAGCCCCAGGGGTTGATGGCGTCCTTCTTGCGCGCCACCTGGATCACCTTGTGGAACGAGATGGCCGATATGTCGAGCGTTTTGGAGAGGAAATCGTAATCCAGGTCGTCGTATTTGCGCCCTTTGCGCACGTTGGGCGACATGCCGATCGAGTGGAGGATGAAGTCGAAACGGCCGCCGAAATGCTCCATCGCCCCGTCGATCAGGTTCTCCAGATCCGTAACCGAAGTGGCGTCGGCGGGGATGACCATCGCGCCGCACCTTTCGGCCAACTCATTGATCGTGCCCATACGGATCGACACGGCGGTGTTGGTGAGCACGATCTCGGCCCCCTCCTCAACAGCCCTCTCGGCCACTTTCCAAGCGATCGATTGCTCGTTCAAAGCGCCGAAAATCAACCCCTTCTTCCCTTTCAACAGATTATAGGACATATTCTATGCGTTTTTATTGCCGCAAAGGTAAGTAAAAAAGCCCGCATTGCAATTTCCGGCGGAATTATCCCCTCACGGCCCTGTTCTGCCACTCAAAGCGAAATGACTCCGCCCGCCGCCCCCGGGGGAATCTTTGTCATTCTTCGCTTCGCTGCCGAATGACAGAAATTACAATGCCGGCATTAACAACTCGGCGACCGCCATGCGGTAGTCGCGCTCGATGGCCAGTTGCGTTTCGCGCAGCAGGATGATCGAGCTGATCTCCACGAAATAGTCCTCGATGTTGATCTGTCCCGCTTCGAGCGCCTTGTTCGCCAGTTCGCCGCAACGCCCCGGGCTGATCGTCACGCAGTGGCTCTCGTAGCTGCCCAGCAGCAGGGACGCTTTGGCGTGCAGCCGGCGCAGGGAGATCTGCTGCTGCGAGAGGCTCTCGCGAAGCTGTGTTTGGGCGACCTGCTGTTCGGCGCGGGCGCGCTTTACCTTGTTGTTGTTCTCGAAAATGGGGATGGTCATGCCCATCTTCACCCCATTGAAACTCTCGCCGAGGGCGGTCTCGCGGCGGAAACCCACTTCCAGCTTCGGCAGTCCCTCGTTGCGGGCCACGCCGACCTGACGGGAGGCCGCGTCGGCCGCCGTACGCATCGCCGCCACGCCCGCATCGCCCTCTTCGTAGAGCCTGGTCACCTCGTCCAGGCCGGGCAGGCCGGGCAGGGGGGTGGTCAGGTCGCCCTGCAACTGGGGCAACGGCACTCCGCCGTTGAGCGCCTCCAGGCGGGCCACCGCGGCTTCGATGTCGATCTTGTTCATGTTCATGGCGTTGAGGGCGTTCATCAACTCGATGTCGACTTTGTTGCGTTCGAGCGCCGTGGCGTCGCCCGCGGCCAGTTTTTTGGCGTAGAGTTCCGAAAGGCGGCGGGCGTTGGCGACCATTTCATCGAGCAACTCCCCTTTCGCGCGCAGGCTCGCCAGTTCGATCAGCGCTTGTTCTGCCTGCAATAGCACTTGCTGGCGCAAGGCGTCGTACTGGTTGGCGTACTGCTTGCCCAGGGCCTCGATGTGGCGGCTGCGGGCGGCGTAGGCGGTCGGGAAGTCGAAGCCCTGCACCACGTTCAACTCGCCCGAGTTGCCCGCCGCGGAGGGTTTGCCCCACAGGTAATCATAGGTCACCGAAGGGTCGGGCAGGTTATTACCCGAGCGCGCTTCGGCCGTGCGGGCGCCCATCAGTTCGCGCTCGGCCTTCAAGGTGAGGTTATTATCTTCAATGCTTTGCAGCAGTTGTTCGCGCAGGGTGCCTTCCGCCTGCGCCGAGAGGACGGCCAACAGGGCCAATGCCGAAATAATTACCTGTTTCATGCCTTTTTACGGTTTAAAAGGATATAAATGGCCGGGACGACGAACGCGTTGAGCATCATCGAACTGACCAGTCCGCCGAGGATCACCTTGGCCATCGGGCTTTGGATCTCGTTGCCCGACACGTCGCCGCCCATCGCCAGCGGGATGAGCGCCAGGGCCGAGCAGAGCGAGGTCATCATGATCGGCGTGAGGCGGTCGAGCGATCCCTGTACGACGCTCTCGTACAGCGGATGACCCTCCTCGCGCAGATGCGAGTAACGGCTTACAAGAAGGATGCCGTTTCGCACGGCGATCCCCAGCAACGAGATAAAACCGATCACCGCCGGGATGCTGACGATGCCCGAACCGAGGGCGATGGCCGCCACCCCGCCGATCAGCGCGAAGGGCAGGTTGAGCATCACCACCCCCGCTAAAGAGGCGCTGCGGAACTCGCGGTACATGATCAGAAAGATCACCAGCAGCGCCAGCACCGAGGCGAACATCAGCCGCCGCGACGCTTCCTGCTGGCTTTCGAACTGGCCGCCGTACTCGATGTAATAGTTTTCCGGCAGGGTTATCTTTTCGCCGACCATCTTTTTGATCTGCTCCACGGCCCCGCCCAGGTCGCCGTCGGTGACGTTGGCCGAGACGACGATCTTGCGGTGGACGTTCTCGCGGCTCACGGAACTCGGGCCCGAGGTGGAGACGATGTCGGCCACGTAATTGAGCGGGATCTTTTCGCCCTGGGCGTCGATCAGCAGGTTGCCGATCTGCTCCATCGTGGCGCCGTGTTCGTGGTCGACCTTGACCACCAGGTCGAACGAGCGGCCCTGGTCGTAGACCTGCGAGAGCACCTTGCCGGCCAGCGCCACGTTGATATATTCGGAAAATTCGGGCAGCGTGATGCCATAGCGCGCCAGCATTTCGCGGCGCGGGACGATCTGCAGCTGCGGCCTTTCGACCAGCTGCTCGACGTTCACGTCCGCCAGCGAGGGAATTGTGCCGATGGCTCCCTTGATTTGGTTGCCCAGCGCGTACATGCGTTCCAGGTCGGTGCCGAAGAGTTTGATGGCGATGTTGGCGCGCGTACCCGAGAGCATGGCGTCGATGCGGTGCGAGATGGGCTGGCCGATCTCGATGTTCACCCCGCGCAGGATGCCTAATTTCTCCCGCACGGCGGCCATGAACTCCGCCCGCGAACGCTTATCCAGCTCGAACGGGGCTTCCAGCTCCGAGGTGTTGACCCCCAGGGCGTGCTCGTCCAGCTCGGCGCGGCCCGTCTTGCGCGCCACGGTCTTTATTTCGGGAATTTCGAGCAGCAGTTTTTCGACCGAGCGGCCCATCTTGTCCGATTCGTCCAACGACACGCCCGGCATCATCGAAACGTTGATCGTGAGCGACCCCTCGTTGAATTGGGGCAGAAAACTCTCCCCGAAGCGGGAGAAGACCAGCAGCGCGGCGACGAACAGCACGCCGATCACACCCAGGACGATCCCTTTGCTCCGCAGCGCCCACTCCAGCGCGGGGCGGTAGATGCGCCGCAGCCAGACCTGCAGGAAGGGGTCTTTCTCATTGCGTTGCAGTACCTTTTCGCCCGTGAGCATCCCCGAGCACATCACCGGGGTGAGCGTCACGGCCACGATCAGCGAGCAGAACAGCGAGACGATGAACGACACGCCGAGCGGCTTGAGCATACGCCCCTCCATGCCCGAGAGGAAGAACAACGGCACGAAAGCGATGATCGTGATAAAGGTCGCGCTCACGACCGAGGCGCGGATCTCACGCGAGGCGTCGTAAACCACCGTGAGCGTATTGATCCGTTCTTCGGGCGGCTTGCGGAAATTCTCCCGCAATCGTTTGAAGACGTTCTCCACGTCGATGATCGCATCATCCACCAATGAACCGATGGCGATGGCCATCCCCCCGAGGCTCATCGTATTGATGGTCATGCCCAAAAGGCGCAGCACCAACACGGACATCAGTAGCGACAAAGGCAGTGCGACGAGCGAAATGAGGGTCACGCGCCCGTTCATCAAAAACAGCAGCAGCACGAGCACCACGAACAGCGACCCTTCGATCAGCGCTTTCTGGATATTGCTGATCGAGGCGTCGATAAAGCGCGCCTGCTGGAAAATATCGGTCGATACGTGCACGTCGGCCGGAAGCGTGGATTTCACCTCCTCGATCGCGCGGGTCAGATGGTCCGTCAGTTCGATCGTGCCGGTGTTGGGTTGTTTGGTCACGGTGAGCAGCACGGCGGGCTTGGTACGCTCCGAGGCGGTACCCAGGCGCGGGGCGTGTTCGCCCACCTTCACTTCGGCAATGTCCTCTAACAACACCGGACGGCCCCCGACGCTCTTGACGACCGCCTGGCCCATCCGCTCGGTATCCGTGGTGGAGAGCATGCCGCGCACGATGTACTCGTTGCCGTACTCGTAGAGCACCCCGCCCGAGGCGTTCAGGTTCATCCCTTGGGTGGCCGCGATCACCTCGTCCACCGAGATGCCCCATTGTTGCATGCGGTGCGGCTCTAAAAGGATCTGGTATTCCCGGATATCGCCGCCGATCACCGCCACCTGGGCCACCCCCGCCACGGAAAGCAGGCGCGGGCGCAGGTTCCAGTCGGCCAGCGTGCGCAGCTCCTCCTGCGAGGTGTGCTCGGCGGTAAGCCCAATGATCAGCATCTCCCCGAGGATCGAGGATTGCGGCCCCATCGTCGGGGCGCCCACCCCCTCGGGCAGCGTCCCCTCCAGGCCGGAGAGTTTCTCGGCGACGATCTGCCGCGCTTTGTATATATCCGTATTCCAGTCGAATTCGACCCAGACGACCGAAAAACCGTTGGTCGAAGAGGAGCGTACGCGGCGCACATCCGTCGCGCCGTTCACGGCCGTTTCCACGGGGAAAGTCACCAGACGCTCGACCTCTTCGGCAGCCATGCCGCCCGATTCGGTCATCACCACCACCGTGGGGGCGTTCAGGTCGGGAAAGACGTCCACCTCCATGCTGCGGGCGACCCATATCCCGGCCGCCGCCAGCAGGCCCGCCACGACCACCACCATCATGCGGTTGTCGAGCGAATAACGTATGATCTTGTTCAGCATGGCGGTTAGTGGCTATGTCCGTGGGGAATTTCGCCCGACGAGGCGGCCATCTTGACCTGGATCGCCCCGCGCGTCACCACGCGCTCGCCGGCCTTGATCCCGGAGAGGATCTCGACCCGTTCGCCGTCGTTGGCGCCCAGTTTCACCTCGCGCCGCTGATACCCTTCCTCGTCCAGTTGGACGTACACATAATAGAATCCCTGTTGCTCGGTGATCGCGCTCTGGGGGACGCTCAGCACGCCCTCGCGCGCCGTGCCCAGCAGGTAGACCTCCACGTAGGAGCCCGACATCAAATCGCCCGGGTTGTCGAACTCGAAGATCACCGGGATCATATAACCCGACGCCGGGGTAGCCTGGCCGACGGAGATCAGCCGGCCGTTCATCTTATTGATCGAGAGCACCGCGTCGCCGTAAGGGGTGCGGAAACGCGCGGAGCGGATGCTTTTCAGTTGCGAGTAGTATTTCTGCGACACCTCGGCGCGCAGTTCCATCCGCCGGTTCTGGCTCACCGAGGCGAGCACCGCGCCCAGCTCGACGAAATCGCCCTCGTGCACCTCCACCTCGACCAGGAAACCCGACATCGGGGCCACGACGGCCGTGCCGCGCGGGGTGGTGACCGCCGAGATGGCGTCGTATGCCGCTTTCGCCTCCTGGTAGGCGTATTTGGCCGCTTCGTAGTCCTTCTGGGATACGATCTGGTCGGCCACGAGCTCTTTCATGCGCTCGTAGTCGGCCTTCGTTTTCAGGTAGTTGGCGGTGATCTTATCCGTGGCGTCGCCCGTGGCGAGGTTTTTCGAGGAGATGTAGAAAATGTTCTGTCCTTTGGCGATGCGGCTCCCCTCGGTGAGTTTCACCCCGCCGAAGGAGAGGATGCCCGACACGGGGGCCGAGAGGCAGACCTGGTCGCCCTGCGCGGGAAGGATCTGGCCGCTGGTGCGGATCACCTGGCGCAGGGGGGCGGGATTAATTTGTTCGACCGCGAAATCGGTCAGGGCCGCCTGGGCCGCGGGGAAGATGATCTCGTCCGCGTGGGTGCTTTCTTCTTCCGCGGGTGCGGGTTTCGCGTGGTCATGGCCGGAATGGTCGTGACCCGCGTGGCTCTCCGCCGCGGCATGGTTGTGCCCCGCATGGCTGTCGGTGGCGGCGTGATTGTGGCCGGCATGGCTGTCCGCGGCAGGAGCATGCGCCGAATGGTCATGGCCGGAATGGTCGTGGCCGCAGGAAGAGGCCTCCTTGGCCGGTTCTTTTGCGGTTTGCTGCTGGCCTGCCTTATGGGCACGGCCGCAGCCGGCCAGGATGATGGCCGAAACGGTGATCGTAACGATATATTTTAACATGGAGATCGGTTTATGCGTTAATATTCCTTCGCAGCGCAAAAGGTGCGCCGCACGAAAACATTAAGCCGTCACCGAAGGGCCGCGCGCAGGCGCGGTACGGGGGACGATGGCCGCGTAAGCGGGCCTTTCGTCCGGGACTTCCCTGATTATAAGACCGGAAAGCAACGAATGGTAAATTTCGTCGCATTTATCGCAAAAACAAGATTCACAGGGCAATAGCAGGTCGATCGCGAGGGCCGGGGCCGCCGTCGCACGCTCTTCGGTGCGCGGTGCGGGCATCGTCACGTGCGTGATGGCGCAGCCGCGATCCGGCGTGTCGTGGTCATGCGTCGCGTCCGCGTCATGACCCTGCCGCCCGTGGTCATGCCCGCAGCAACCCGCGTCCGGGGCCTGGGCCGCCAGGCAATGCAGCACGTTGATGCACGCCCCTTCGCCGTGATGGTGGTGGGGCACGATGAACGCCACCTGCGCCAGCAGGCAGAGCGCAAGCATCGTCCGGAATGCGATATTTCGCTTTTGCAGCAGCATATGATTGCAAATATACAAAAAAATCCGCATATCGCGGATTTTTTATAAGTCATTCCCGTTAAGCGGCATTACAGCGCCGCCGAACATATGTTCCCTGCTCTATTTAACAAACTCAATATACCCTTCTTCGTTTAGTTTATACTTTGTGTAATACGTTTTTACAAAACAATCGGGAGCAGGGAATTCAGGATAGCCCTTTCGTAAGGCAGTTATTGCACAGTCTAATCTCCTCAAAAACTTAAAATCCATTGATTCGAATCTTGTATCTTCCAGAATTTCAGTAAATATATTATTTTCAAGGCCACTTTTACTGTCTTTTGCCATCAAAAAATCAAGTCTTGCAGCAGAATACAGTTTATTGTCTTTTAAATTTAATAACCAAAAACTTTCAAGCCAACGATCCATCCATTCAAAATATTCAATCTCGTATAACACTATGCTGTTTATATCTGGTTGTAAATCCAATTTGCCATAAACATAAAAACGATTGGTTTCATGGAAAGATGCTGATGTATCATCATAACCATGATATACCGTATCGGCAACGGGTCGTCCGGCCAATTCATTAATTCGCTTGCCCCATCCACTCCCTACCTCTGCGATCGTATTTATCATCTCAATCGTCGCGACCCTATCTAATTTTTGCATCGTAAGAGTATCGGGAAGATCAAGATCAAAGCGATCTACTTGCAATACTGTTTGCGTGGTCAAGTCGAAGGACAATGTTTTGGGCACAGAAAAGTTGTACATAAAGATCATGTCATCATCGCGCTTTTTCGTACAGCTAAACAAAAGCAACATCACAGAGAACAACATCAATTTTTTCATTTTCACAATTATAATATTTGGCCCCTGTTAAGCAGCATTGGAAATGCTACCGAACGAAGATACCAAAAAATCCGCATTCTCCCCCTTTTTTTTCCGCCCCAACCGAAAAACCCACCCCCCGGCTCGCCATATCCGGCAAAATAATTACCTTTGTGCTTTGCATTAGACTTTTTGCTGCATGGGCCGCACTCTGTATAAGGTTTTTGTGATGATGTTCTTCGCGGCGCTCTTCGCCATGGGGTTCTTTTGGCGTTGTGCGAGCATGGGCTATCCGCAGGGCGGGCCGAAGGACTCGCTGCCTCCGCGCATCGTCTCCATGACGCCCAAATACGGGACCGTCAACTTCACCGAAAAGCGCATCTTCATCGAGTTCGACGAGTACGTGACGATCAAAGAGCAGCAGAAGGAGTTCTACACCTCGCCTTTCTCCGGCAAGCAGCCCGTCGTGATGCCGCGCGGCCGCGGCATCCAGATCGAGATCAAGGACACGCTCGACGAGAACCAGACCTACTCGTTCAACTTCTGCAGCAGCATCCGCGACAACAACGAGGGCAACATCCTCCAGGATTTCCGCTACGTCTTCTCGACCGGCCCCACCATCGACTCGATGCTCATGTCGGGCTACACGGTGGACGCCTACACGCGCGACAGCATCGCCAAAACCTTCATCCTCTTCTACCCGGCCCAGTGGGACACCATCCCCGAATACGACTCGCTGCCGTTCCGCGCCCCGGCCGCCGTGGCGCGCGCCCAGAGCAACGGGCTCTTCATCGCCGAAAACCTCAAGCCGATCCCCTACCGCGTCTACGCGCTCGACGACCGCAACACCAACCAGAAATACGAGCCCGGCGTGGACAAGATCGCCTTTTTGGACTCGGCCTACAACCCGGCTGACATGCCGGACTTCATGATCCGCTACGACACCTCGCGCAAGTACAACGTCCCCGACCCGCAGCTCTATTTCCGCCTCTTCATGGACGAGGGGTTCCGCCGCCAGTACCTGGTAGACGCCTCGCGTCCGGTGCAACATAAACTGGTCTTCACGTTCGGGGCCAAATACCCCGAGATCGAGCGCCTGCAGTTGGACGGCATCGACTCCTCGCAGATCATCACCCAGTACCTCAAACCGACCAAAGACTCCATCGCCCTGTGGCTGCACGTCCCCTCGGCCGACCTGCCCGACACGATCAAGGGCGAGATCATCTACCAGAAACACGACTCGCTGAGCGTGTTGCAGACCACCACCCAGAAGCTGGCCTTAGGGTGGAAGGCCTTCGAGGATAAGAAGAAAAAGGACAAGAACGACACCCTGCCCCCGCCCAATCCGTTCAAGTACAAGGTGGACGCCGGGGCGACGCTCAACCCGTTCAACAACATTCCCATCTCGTTCGACTACCCGCTGGTGAAGATCGACAGCGCGGCGATCACCCTTACGCGCATCGAGGATGAGGAGAAGCAGTTCCGCGCCCGCCTGCGTTTCGTGCAGGACACGGCCGATATGCTGCGCTGGACGATGGTCTCGCAATGGGTGCCCGACGCCAATTACGAATTGAAGATCCCCGCCGGGGCGCTGGTCGACGTGGCCGGGCAGAAGAACGACTCGCTGACGGCTAAATTCACCGTCTCGCCCCCCGAAAAATTCGCCACGCTCGACCTGGTGATCCGGGGAAAGACGCCCGAGAGCGAATACATCGTCCAGGTCACCGACGGCACGGGCAACCGGGTGATCCGCGAGATCCTGCACGTGCGTAGCGGCAAGCTGTCGGTGCCCTACCTCGAAGCGGGTACCGTGCGCATCCGCGTGATCGAAGACGCCAACGGCAACGGCAAGTGGGACGGCGGCAACCTGATCAAACGCATGCAGCCCGAGCGCGCCGAGGTCTTCCTGACCGAAAAAGGCGAGCCGGACATCACGACCAAAGAGAACTGGACGCTCGATTTCAACCTGGATATGAACGTCATGTTCGCCCCCATCACCATGGAGCGCATCATGGAGCAACTGCATAAACAGGAGCAGACGCGCCTGATGAAATACCTCAAGCAACAGGCCGATCGCCAGCGTGAGAACCAGATGAAACCCGCCGACAACAGCCAGGGTGGCATGGGCTTTGGAGCTGTGGGAGGAGCGGCGTCCGGCGCGGGCGGATTCCCCATGCCCTCAGGGATGCAACGATGAGGAAGGTTTTTTACATAGCGCTCCTGGCGGCCTTTGCGCTGGCTGCGGTGCCGGCCCTGGGCCAGCACTACCTCGGCGTGCGCGCGGGTTACGGCAGCGGCTCCATCCGCCTCTATCCCCCCGTTGAAACGGGATCGGTCTGGGGATGCAAGAATTTCGGCGTTTCCTGGAAATATTACAGCAAGGAAAAATACCTCGGCGGCGTGGAGGTCGATCTGCATTACATCCAGAAAGGCTACTCCGAGCCCGAGCCCGGCAAGCCCGACACGGTATTCGTCCACCGGGTCAACACGGCCGAACTGCCCATCTTCTGGCAGCCCCACCTTTATGTGTTGGGGCGCAAGATGCGTGTGTTCCTCAACGCGGGCGTGGTCTTTTCCTATAACATCGACGCCTCGGAAGAGACCTTCTCGAAAACGCGGGGGGTGATCGAGCCCCTCCAACCGTACGATATGATCCTGGTGCGCGACAACCGCTGGGGCTTCGGCCTGTGCGGCGGCTTCGGCATCAACTACATCATCGGCCGGTTCGAAGCCACCGCCGAGGCGCGCTACAACTTCGGCTATTCCGACCTCTACAAAAACCGCAACGTCTACTACCCCAATTTCTACCTCCGTTCGCCGATCGACAACCTCTATTTTACCGTAGGCGCCTACTACCGCCTCGGCAAAGGAGGCATTCTGGCACCCCCCTCCAAAAAACTGGCCGCGAAAATGGCCGCCCGCGAAGCGGAAAGGGCCCTGCAACCCCCGAAACCCTCGAAAAAAAGCAAGGAACCCACCCCCGATACGACCGGTACCCCCGCCGCCGAACCCGCCCAAACGGCGGACCCCGCGGCCCCTGCCGCCCCCATACCCACCCCTGAAAACACCCCCCAACATGGAAACGACACGCCAGCTCAAAGTAGCCCGACAGATACAGAAGGACATCAGTGACATCTTCCTGCGCGAGTCCAAGACCCTCTTCCCCGGAGTGATGGTCTCCGTGACCGTCGTGCGCGTAAGCCCCGACCTGAGCTTCGCCAAGATCTACCTGAGCGTATTCCCCTACGACAAAAGCGAAGAGGTGATCGCCTCTCTGGAAAAGAACAACAAGGCCATCCGCCACAACCTCGGACAGAAGCTGAAGAATCAACTCAAATCCGTCCCTGAAATCGCCTTCAACATCGACGATTCATTGGAATATATCGCCAATATAGACCGGCTGCTTTAATTCCCTCTCATTTTTTTTCGTCATGTCGCGCGTTCGTCGCGACATCTCAGACAGCCTCTTTGATATGTCGCGACTAACGCTCGACATGACGAAAACCGAAAGAAAAAACTGAAACCAAGTGCTCGCATCCCTTTTTGCCCGCCGTTATCTGTTAAGCAGAAAATCCCACTCGGTGATCAACATCATCTCCGGGGTGAGTGCTTTTGCGGTTTCGGTGCCGGTGGCGGCGATGGTGATCCTGCTTTCGGTTTTCAATGGGTTCGAGGGGTTGGTGAAGGGGATGTATAACGATTTCGATCCGGATGTGATCGTGCTGCCGGCGCGGGGGAAGACTTTTGCGGTGACGGACGAGCTGCGGGGGAAACTGACCGGGATAGACGGGGTCGAGGCTTACTCCTTCGTTGTGGAGGAGAACGCCATGGTGGAGTACCATGGGGGGCAGTCGATCGTCACGGTGCGGGGGGTGGATTCGCTTTATGGGCGGGTGATCCCGGTGCAGCGGATGATGCACGGCGGGGAGTTCCAGCTCACTTTCGGGGATGTGGACCAGGCGGTGGTGGGGTACGGGATGGCGATGAGCCTGGGGATCAATCCTTCCGTTTTCGAGTATATGGACGTTTATGCGCCGCGGCGGGGGAGTTTCAACCCGATCCTGCCGGTGGACAGTTATAACCGCGAGCGGTTGTTGCCGGTGGGCACTTTCACGCTCGACGCGGAGACCGAGTCGAAGTACCTGATCGCCCCGATCGGGTTTGCGCGGCGCCTGTTCGATTACCCGGACCAGGCGACGGGCGTGGCGGTGAAGCTCTCGCCGGGCGTGGACGCGGACAAGGCCTGTGCGCGCATCACGGCGGCGCTGGGTGACGATTTCAAAGCCCTCACGCGCTACCAGCAGAAGGCTTCTCTGTACCGGATCATGCATTATGAGAAATGGGGCATCTTTTTGATCATCGCGCTGGTGATGGTGATCGCCTCGTTCTCGGTGATCGGGTCGTTGGTGATGCTGGTGATCGACAAGCGGGAGGATATCGCCACGCTGGTCACGATGGGGGCGACGATCGCTTTCGTGCGGCGGGTTTTCGCCCGCGAGGGGATGATGATCTGCCTGGCGGGGGCGGCGTGCGGAATGTTGGTCGGGGTGGGATTTTGCCTGCTGCAGCAATATTTCGGGCTGATCCCGATGACGGGCGAGTCGTTCATCGTGCAGAGTTATCCGGTGATCCTGCGCGGAAGCGACCTGGCCGCGGTGACGGCGCTGTTCCTGGCGGTGAGCTGGGTGATCGTGCGGCTGACCGTGGGCAGGATGATACCGAAAAGTACGATAAGGATATGAAAAAGTTATTGCTGCTGACGCTGCTTTTCGCCGTCGCGGGGTGTTCGCGTCCGCGCGAAATTCCCGACCGCAAGCTGGAGGCGATCTTCAAGGAGATCTTCCTTGTGAACGCCTATTGCAACAGCCGGACGATCAATACGGACAGCCTGGACGTCTACGAGCCGATCCTGCATAAATACGGCTACAAGCCGCGCGACCTGGTCTACACGATCGGGCACTTCTCGCGCCGCAAATCCGCGCGCCTGTCCGATATCCTGGACGCCTCGATGATCCAGTTGGCCAAGGAGCACGAGGGGTACAACCAGCGGGTGGCGCTGCTCGATTCGATCAACATGGTGGCCAAAGAGCGTTTCCGCCAGATCGTCTACACCGACACGCTGCTGCACATCACCCGCCTGAAAGACACCGCGCGCCTGCGGCTGGAATTCCCCGCCCGCGAGGGACAGTATAAGATCGCCTACCGTTACCTGATCGACACGGTGGACAAGAACGGCAGTGTGCGCGGCACGCAAACCCTGCTCGACAGCGCCGGACGCCAGATCCAGACCCGGACCAACTGGATGCAGCGGGGCCGCAGCCTGCTTTACGAAACGACGCTCGACGCCCCGGCCCGTGCGGCCAAACTGGAGGTCCTGCTGGGCAACTATAACAAAACGTCCACCGCGCCCGACCTGCGCATCGACACCCTGGCGGTTATCTATTACCTGCCGCTGGAGATAGCGCTCGACTCGCTCAAACGTTCGCTGTTGGATTACAAACTGATCATCGATGGAAAAGAGATCGGACGCGGGTTCGCGCCGGATAGCGTCGCACTTCGCGTTGACCCCCCGCGGATTGCTCCCCCGCGCGATACTCTCCCTTAACGCCGACGGGATCATCACCGATATTTCCACGGCCGACAGCCTCGACGCGCAGCCCGGCGTGGAATTTTACAGCGGCATCCTCATCCCGGGGATGGTCAACGCCCATTGCCATCTGGAGTTGTCCGCCCTCTGCGGCGCGATCCCGCCGGGGGGCGGTTTCGCCGGTTTCGCAAGGGCCATGCGCGGGGTGAAACGCGATACGGACGATCGCCAGCGGGCCATCGCGGCGCAGGACGCGCTGTTGTGGCAGCAGGGGGTGGCGGCCGTGGCGGATATTTCCAACGGCGATTCCTCTTTCGATTGCAAGCGCAGCAGCCGGGTGGATTATTTGACCCTGCTCGAACTTTTCGGGATGAACACCCTCTCCTCGCAACATCTGGTGCAGGTGGCGCACCAGGCCGCGGCGGCGGGGCTGCGCTATGGCCTCACGCCCCATTCGACCTACTCATTGCAGCGCGGCCCGTTCGCCGAAGCGGTGGCGATGACCCCCGGACAGCTCCTTTCCGTGCATTTCATGGAGAGCGAGGACGAGCAGCAGATGTTCCGCCGCGAGGGGGAGATGTGGGCGTGGTACGGCGAGCAGGGGCACGATCCCGATTTCCTCGGTTACGGCTCGCCCGCCGGACGCATCGTCGCGCAGGTTCCGGGCGACCGTTCGATTTTGCTGATCCACAATACATTCATCACGGAAGAGGCCCTCGACCGCCTCACGGCCCATTTCGGCGGCCGGGTGACCTTCGTGCTCTGTCCCCGTTCGAACCGCTACCTGACCGGCGCGCTGCCGCCCGTGGAGCTGCTGCGCCGCAAAGGGGTGCGCATCGCGCTGGGGACCGATTCGCTCGCTTCGAACACTTCGCTTTCCATGGTCGAAGAGATGAAAATGTTCCCGGAAGTACCCCTCGGGGAACTTCTGCGCTGGGCGACCGCCTCGGGTGCCGAAGCCTTGGGTTTATCGGCCACCCTCGGTACGCTGGAAGTCGGCAAAGCCCCCGGCGTAGCGTTGCTGACGGGCATCGACTGGCAAACCATGACGCTTCTGCCCGACGCTTCCACCCGCCGGATCGTATAAGCGGATGCCGGGCCGGATTTGTCATTCTGAACGCAGTGAAGAATCTTGGTCGGAATTGTTGCGGCACAGCCCGACCAAGATTCTTCACTGCGTTCAGAATGACAGAATCGAAACCCCGATTTTAAATTTTGTTAATAATTCGAAAAAACCTACCTTTGCACCAAGCAAAAAAATCGCACATAAAACCTTAATAGCTATGTCACAGATCATCAGTGTACACGCCCGTGAGATTCTCGATTCGCGCGGCAATCCGACCATCGAAGTCGAAGTCATGACCGCCAGCGGCGCTACGGGCCGCGCCGCCGTGCCCTCGGGCGCATCGACCGGCGAGAACGAAGCCCTCGAACTGCGCGACGGCGACAAGAGCCGCTACCTCGGCAAAGGCGTACTGCGCGCCGTGGAGAACGTTAACGAGATCATCGCCAAAGAGGTCCTCGGCATGTCCGTGACCGACCAGGTGGGCATCGACAAGCTGATGATCGCCCTGGACGGCACCGCCACCAAGAGCAAGCTCGGCGCCAACGCCATCCTGGGCGTGTCGCTGGCTGTTGCCCGCGCCGCGGCCGACCTGCTCGGCATGCCCCTGTACCGCTACATCGGCGGCGTGAACGCCAAGACGCTGCCCGTGCCGATGATGAACATCATCAACGGCGGCTCGCACTCCGACGCCCCCATCGCTTTCCAGGAATTCATGATCCGTCCCGTGGGCGCTCCGTCGTTTAAAGAGGGGCTGCGCATGGGCGCCGAGGTGTTCCACGCCCTGAAGAAAGTGCTGCACGACCGCGGCCTCTCGACCGCCGTAGGTGACGAGGGTGGTTTCGCCCCCGCGCTGAAAGGCACCGAGGATGCCCTGGAGTCGATCATCGAGGCGATCAAGAAAGCCGGTTACAAACCCGGCCGCAAGGCTGAAGGCGGCGACGTGGCCATCGGCCTGGACTGCGCCGCTTCCGAGTTCTTCAAGGACGGCATCTACAACTACGCCAAATTCGAAGGCGACAAAGGCGCCAAGCGCAACTCCAAACAGCAGGCCGAATACATGGCCGAGCTGGTGAGCAAATACCCGATCGACTCGATCGAGGACGGTATGGGCGAGAACGACTGGGAAGGCTGGAAGATGCTGACCGACATGATCGGTGACAAATGCCAGCTCGTGGGCGACGACCTGTTCGTTACGAACGTCGAGTTCCTGAAAAAGGGCATCGAAATGGGCTGCGCCAACTCGATCCTGATCAAGGTGAACCAGATCGGTTCGCTGACCGAGACGCTGGACGCCATCGAGATGGCCCACCGCGCCGGTTACACCTCCGTCACCTCGCACCGCTCGGGCGAGACCGAAGACTCGACCATCGCCGACATAGCCGTGGCGACCAACTCGGGCCAGATCAAGACCGGCTCGCTGTCGCGCTCGGACCGTATGGCCAAGTACAACCAACTGCTCCGCATCGAAGAGGAACTGGGCGACGAGGCGATCTACGGTTATACGAAGATCTACAAGAAGTAATCATCCCTGATATGAAAGAAGAAGGCCCGGAGCGCATGCTCCGGGCCTTCTTCTTTCATATCGGGTTTGTCATTCTGAACGAAGTGAAGAATCTTGGTCGGAATTGCTACGGCACAGCCCGACCAAGATTCTTCACTTCGTTCAGAATGACAAATCTGTTAAGGTTTGCCGAAGAGCAACCCCTGCGTTACATTGCGCCGCATGCGCAGCAGGTAGATTCCCCGCGCGGGATGGCCGCCGAGCGTGTAACCCAGGGCGATGACCGCCGCGCCGCACCATTTGACCCCCTCGCGTAGCAGCGCGGTGAAATAGGCGCCGGATGAGAGGGCCCGGGTGCGGATGCGCTCGCTAGCCCCCATGCCGCGGGTCACGCGGTCGAAATAGGCGTCCGTGACTTTCCACTCCGGGACGATGTGGTGTACGACGGATTCGGGCAGGTAAAAAATCCGATCACCGCCTGCACGTAGTCTTGCGATAAACTCTTTTTCCTCGCCGCCCAAGGGCAGGTCGCCTTTGCGGCCCAGTTGCGTGTCAAATCCGCCGTAACGTTCCACGGCCGTGCGCCGGAAGCCGAAATTGGCCCCGATCGGGTATTTTTTGCGCGGAAATTCCTTCCCTGCATCGCCTAAATCGAGCGCGCTGGCGATGAATAAATCGGTATAATAGGAGCGCCACCGGGGCGGCTCGGTCTCATAGAGCGGCAACACCTTCCCGCCGCAGGCCGCCATATCCGTCTTTTCGCTGAAAAAGCCGAAATACGCTTCCGCAAGCCCCGGATCGGCCTCGATGTCGTCGTCGAGCATGACCAGCCACTCGCCGTGACTCTCCGCGATGGCGCGGTTGCGGGCGAAGGAAAGCCCCTGCTGCTGCTCGAACACGTAAATCACCCCGAGCGAGGGATTATCCGTCCGAAATGCCTCGACCACCGCCCGTGTGTCGTCGCTGCTGTTGTTATCCACCACCACGACCTCGAACAGCTCCGGCGCAAGGCGTTGCCCGGCGAGCGAGCGCAGGGTGCGGGCCAGGTAGTCCGAGCGGTTGTAGGTGGCCACTAACAGCGAAAGGCGGGTCATCGGCGGAACATTTTTTTCATCGGGCGCAGGTCGCAGTCGTTCGGCTGCGCGGGCTCGATCCCCAGCAGCCGGGCGATGATGGCGTGCAGGTTGAGGTTCTGGAAAGAGGGCTGCGTATAGCCCTTTTTGAAATCGGGCCCCGAGGCGTAGAAGATCATGTGCATCTCGCGCGAGAAAGGATCGAAGCCGTGGTTGCCGGCCAGGGGCGTGTAGGGCCCGTCCTTATAGGTCACTGTCCAACCCGTCTCGGGCAGCACGACCACGGGCATGATCCGCATCGTGTCGCTGCCGTAATGGTATTCGGGGGGCATCGCTTCCCGCCGCCAGGCGCGAACATGGGGCTGCGCGTTGATGATGCCCACCGCCTCGTCCACATACGAAGGCTCGGGTTCCAGGTAGAGCGGGTTGCTGGCGATCGAGTTGCGCATGCGCGAGGCGTCCAGCAATGGGTAAAGTTCGAGGTGCCTCTCGGGCGATAAAGAAGCCATCCCGTGGTCCGAGAGGACGATGAAATCGGTTTTTTCGAAAACAGGCGAGCGGCGCACTTCCCGGAAGAACCAGCCGAGCACGCTGTCCAACTCCTCGGCCACGCGCAGCACCTCGGGCGAATCGGGCGAGGCGCCGTGCCCCGTGTAATCGGGTTCTTCGAGGTACCACATAATCAGGTGCGGAATGCTGTCCTGGGGGCGGTTCATCTCGTCCAGCACCCACTGCGCCCGTTCGCGGAAGGGTATCTTGCCGTCATATAGCCGGTTGACGGAGGGCTGGCGACCGCCGACCGCCGCCTGGTTGCCGACCCACATGAACACCGCCGTGCGCAACCCCTGCCGCTCGGCCGTGTTCCAGACCGGCTCCCCGCGCCAGAAATAAGGGTCCTGCAGCGCGGCGTCATTGCCGATCGAGTACCATTTGCCGTACGCACGGTCATAGAACGTGTTGTTCACGATGCCGTGGTGGTCGGGATGCAGCCCGGTGGCCATGGAATAGTGATTCGGAAAGGTATTCGAAGGAAAGCAGGGATAAATCTCCGAATAAACCCCCGCCCGGCGCAACGAGTCGAGCGTGGGCGTGTGGGCCCGCGAGGCGTAATCCCACCGGAACCCGTCCAGCGAAACCACCACCACGTGGCGGTCGTTCTTCCCGGCCGCCGCCCCCGCCGCCAGGCAGACCAGCAGCAAGAATACTATATATTTTTTCATAGAATGGCCTTTGCCTGCAAAGATATGCAAAAACCCCGATTATCTCTGTCGGGCTTTGTCCGTCATTCCGAGCCTTAGCCGAGGAATCTCAAACCGGCTGTCTGAGATTCCTCGGCTAACGCTCGGAATGACGGACAAGGCGGATGGGATATTTTTTATAAAAAACAGCCCGGCAAACAGATTGCCGGGCTGCAAATAAAGGGTAACCCTATTAGGGCGTGTTAACATAAACGGTTATGTTAACACGCCCTAGTTGAAGATATACTTGATCCCGAACTGCAAGCCCCAACGCGATTGCGCGCTGATGAAATCGGTATAGGTGGAGTTGTTGGGGGTGGGCACGAACGAGAATTTGGGCACGTATACGCCTGAACCGGGGGTACTCTCCGTCACGCTGTCCACGTTCAGGAACTGGAACTGCTGGTTGTTGCCGGTTCCGCTCACTTTGCGGATCACGCCCCAATTCTTGTTGAGCAGGTTGCCCAGGTTGCGGATATCCACGCTCAGGCGGATGGTGTTACGCTGACCGCTCTTCATCGTGACGAAGAAATCCTGCGTGAAGTTCAGATCCACCCGGTTCACTTTCGGGATCAGGGCCGAGTTGCGCTCGGCGTACTGCCCGCGGTGCGTGGACAGGTAGGGATCCTGCTCGATGAAGGCGTTCAGGGCGTCCCATTGCGATTCATCCGAGAGGTTGCTCTCGGCTTTGGTCCGCGGGATATAGATCAGGTCGTTGGAGCGCTCGCCGTCGCCGTTCACGTCGCCCAGGTAGGTGTAGCTGTAGCGGGGGGTTATCCCGTACACGTAGGGCGTGTAGCGGTCATAAACCAGACCGATGCCGCTGGCGAAGTGCTTGGCGTACTCCTTGCGGTAGGAGAGCGTGAAGATGAAGCGGTCGCGGAAAGCGCCCACCGTGTAGCCCAGTTCCTCGGAGTTGGGGTCGAGGGCCGGACGGTACCGCCATGCGGACTGCGCCTGCGCGGAAGAGCCGTCGGTGACGGCCTTACCCACGCCGAACGTGTAAGCGCCGCTGAACTGCAGGCCGCGCAGCGTCCCGTAGTTGAAATTCTTCTGCAGCTTGAAGGTGGTGTAGGCCGCGTAACCCTTGCTGGTATTCGACATCGCGATCACGTACTGGGCATTGCTCTGGAGACGATTTTTAGTGAAATAGGGACGGGCCTCGGAGCCCGGGTAGTCCTGCACGTAACCTGCCGGATCGGCCAGGTTGATGTTGCGGTGGTAGATGTCGTTGATGTTCTTCGAGTAGAGAAATTCACCGGAGAGGATCCAGTCGTCCCAGAAACGCCAGTCCGCCGCGACGGAACCTTTGAATACCTTCGGGTATTTGAAATCCTTATCCGTAACGGCGATGGTCTGCGAGTAATTGTTAGGCTCCGGGGTGCTGTAATAACCGATCTGGCCGGTAAAGCCCGCGTTGGTGCCGACGGTGGTCGAGTTGAACAGCAGGCCGGTGTTGCTGGCCTGGTTGCTCAGCCATACGAAGGGAGGAGTACCGGCGAACAGGCCCACACCGCCGCGCACCTGCAGGGTACGGTCGCTGAACACGTCCCAGTTGACGCCGATGCGGGGCGAGATCTGCAGTTTAGTGCTCGGCACCACGCTGGTGTCGATCGTCTCCCCGTACTGGAGAGGCTTGTCCTTCCAGTTCTTGTTATACGCGATATCGCTCAAAAAGACCGGAATGTCGAAACGGATACCGTAGGTGAGGTGGAGGTTGGGGCGGATGCTCCATTTGTCCTGGGCGTAAAAGCCGAACTGCAGCATGTCCAGGTAGGCGAACGAGCCGTCGTCGGTCACGGCATAGGTTTCGGTATACATCAACGGTTTGGCTCCGGCGGTGGGAGCGAAATCTTTGGGCGCGTTGCCGGCTGCGAGCCAGGCGGCCATTTCATCCACGTTCTGCTTGAAAGAGTCGAACGAGCCGAAACGCCAGTAACCCGTGCCGTTGCCCTGGAAGCCGTTCGTGAACTTGCGCAGGTCGCCGTAGACGCCGAACGTGAAATCATGGTCGCCGGCCAGCATCTGGAGGTTATTCTGGATCTGGAAAAGGTTGGTGTTCACCCGGTTGTTGTAGCTGTACGGTTCCGTGCCGAAGGAGGTTATCGTGCGCGGGGTCGCCGCATCCACGATGTCCACCGAGGGGAAGAAGCCTCCGTCCATATCGCGGAAATCGCGCAGGGCGGAGAAGCCCACGGTCAGCGTGTTGCGCAGGCGGTCGTTGATCTTCGTGTTCAGGTCGGCCATGAAGATGTTGAAGTTGTTGTTGCCGCGATAATAGGACGATGAGAAGGGGATCGTGTTCTCGCTGGCCTGACGACTGGTCTTGTCTAACACGTTCGAGGAACTGGGCGAGTTGGTCGCGAACGACTTGAGGAAGAAATATTTAAAACTCAGCGTGTTCCGGCTGTTGATGTTCCAGTCGATGCGGGCGGTGATGCGGTTGCCTTCGATAGGAACTTCCGACACGTTCGAGGAGCCGGGGCTGTACGAGAATTTGTCCCCGAGGAACTTGGCGATGTCGTTCAGCTCGCTTTGCGTCACGGTGGAAACGCCCGTTCCAACGCCCGAGGCCTCGCTGCCGTTCGAGGGACGCCAGTTGATGGGCGATCCCTGGCGGTCCATCTCGCCGTTCAGGAAGAAGAAGAGTTTATTCTGGATGATCGGGCCGGAGAGGCTGACGCCGAACTGGCGGTTGAATCCTTCCGCACGCTCCGCCTTGAAGTCGTTTTGCTTAAGGCCGGTGAGTTTCGGGCCGCGGTTGTAGAGATAGGCCGTCGCACTCCATTCGTTGGTCCCCGATTTGGTCACCGAGTTCACGCCGCCGCCGGTGAAACCGCCGTTGCGCACGTCGAAGGGCGAGATCATCACCTGGATCTGCTCGATAGACTCCAGGCTGACCGGTTCGATCGTGTTCGAGCCGAGCGTGGCGCTCAGGCCGAAGGAGTTGTTGAACGACGCGCCGTCGACGGTCATGTTGTTATAACGCCCGGAGATGCCGCCGAAGGAGTTCCCCTGCTCGGTGCCGCTCGAGGTGGGTGCCAGGCGGGTGTAATCCGACAGCGAACGGTTGACCGAGGGCATGCGCAGCATGGTCTGCGAGGTGATGATCTCCTCGGAGCCGGTACGGGTCGCGCTGAACACGGCGTTGTTATCGGCCGAGACCACGATCTCGCCGAGGTTCGCCGCACCTTCTTTAAGGGTAAAGTTAAAGGCGGCCTCTTCCCCCAGGGCGAGCTGCACGTTGTTGCGCTTCTCGCTCGTGTAGCCCATATACTCCACTTCGATCACATAGGGGCCGCCCACACGCATGCCGCTGATCACGTAACGGCCGTTGTTCAGGGTGGTGGTGTAATAGGTGGTTCCCGTGGGGGTGTGCACGGCTTTGACCACCGCTCCGGCCAAAGGCTGATCAGATGCGCCATAAATGTGGCCGCCGATACCCGATGTGGTCACCTGCGCCGTCGCACCTACGCAGAAAAGAACCATCACCGACACGAATGACAGTAAAAGTTTTTTCATAGAATTTAGTTGAGATTATTGAATAGAGGTTGTCTTAACGGTCACAAAAATATTACTATTCACGGATATTTCAATACGAACAGGCGATAAATGACAATAAATTAATGGGGAGTCGAGCTCCCCATTAATTTATTGTCATTTTCCTTCGTTCCGCCCTGAGTAACAACCGGAATGATTATTCGATCACGAAGACCAGCGTGCGTTCGACGGGCATCTGTTCGTAGATGAATTTGGCGTGTGAGGTGGCGTTGCGTACGCACATGTGGGAGCGGGGGGTGGTGCCTAACGTGGAGCTCCATTCGACCGGCTGGCCGTGGGGGTTGTTGACCGGCACGCCGTGCAGGTAGCCGCCGTTGCAGAAGCGGCTGGCGTAGGGGGCGAAGCCGGCGATCTCGTGCGAGCCGTCCTCCGTGTAGAGCATCTTGGCCTTCTTTTCCTGGATGACGAAAATGCCGAGCGGGGTCTCCATCTGGTAGGGCGGATGGTGGCGGCCGGTGGTGCAGGGGTTCATGCTGCGCACGAGCCAGCGGCCGGTCGAGTCGCGCTCCATCGTGGCGATGCATTGGTTGGTGCGGTCGGCGAAGACCGCGCGGTCGAAGCGTAGGGTATCGCCGCCGATCACCCGCACGTATTTCGGGGGGATCGTCCACCGTCCGCCCAGGAAGCCGTGCTCGGCCACCACCAGCGAATCTTCCGGTGCAGAGAATATTTTGATCAATGACCCGTCCAGTCCGTAACGCTCCGGGTGGAGCGAGTCGGCCGAGAGGTAAAGCGGGATGCCCTGGCGGCGCTCGGTGCCGTAGGGGTCCTGGATATTGCGGTAGGCGTTGCGCGAGTAGGTGCGCGTGAGCGGGGCCTGGCCGTTGGTGTTGTTGCGGTTTTGCAGGATGCCCCATTGGACGGCGGGGGTGGCCAGCAGGGTGTCCAGGCGGGCCAGCGAGGCGCGGATCTTGTCCCATTGGAACACGCGCACCGTGTCGCGGTAGGGGAAGGTGTCCGCAAGGGTGTGCGCATCGTAGAGCAACGCCTTCTCGATCACCACTTCGATCCGGGGAAAGGCAGGTTCCACAGCCACGGTATCCGTCCCTGGTTCGGCTTCGACCTGCGGTTGCGGCCCCTGCGGCACGCATCCGCAGAGAAAAAACAAAAATAAAAAATGCATCGTAACTAACTTTCGCATAGAATTTGCGGGTATTTTGAGCGTGAATTTAACGCTTTCCTACGCATTAACAAAATGCGGGCCCGTATTGCAAATTCGCACCGGTTTTATTAGATTTGTCATCAAACCATCCCTTATGACCCTTTTGGACGCGATCGCGCAGCGCACATCGGTGCGCAGCTACCAGCCCATCACACTGGATCGTAGCCTGGTGCAGGACATCCGGGCCTTCCTGGCCACACTCATTCCCCCGTTCGGGGCTAAGGCGCGTGTGGAACTGGTGCACACCTCGGTCTTCGACGGGCGGGTGCGGCTGGGCACCTACGGGGTGATCCGCGGGGCGGGCGATTTCCTGGTACTCGCTTACCGCAAGGGGCCGCTGGCGGAAGAGGCGGCCGCCTACATCCTCGAACAGGCCGTGCTTTACTGCACGCAGTTAGGGCTGGGCACCTGCTGGATGGGAGCCACCTTCCGCATGGGCGACTTCGCCCGCGCGGCCCGGTTGCATCCGGGTGAAAAACTGCTGATCGTCTCGCCGGTCGGGTACAAGGCCCCGCGGCGCACGCTGCTGGACGTCACTTTCGGCGCCATGACCAAACACACCAGCCGCGAGGCGTTCGGCGACCGTTTTTTCCATGCCGCATGGGGAACGCCTCTGGACGAGCAGACGGCGGGCGAATACGCCGGGCCCCTGGAGATGGTCCGACTGGCTCCCTCGGCGCGCAACAAGCAGCCGTGGCGCGTGGTCATGGATGAGGCGGGGGTGCATTTTTACCGCGAAAAAGAGGCCTCGCGCTTCACGCATGCCGATATGGGTATCGCCATGTGCCATTTCGAACTCGCCTGCCGCGAACTCGGCCTGCCGGGACGATGGGAACAATTTTTTGCCACACCCTCCTCGCCGGAAGGTTTTCCTTATCTTATTTCCTGGGTAAGGTAATTCATTTACTGACCGTCCCGTAGGGGCGACCCTTGTGGTCGCCCTTTCTTTTGGGCACCCGTGAAGGGTGCCCCTACGGGGTCCTTCGGTTATGACAATAAATCCTTTCCCGGGCAATAGATTTTTGCATAAAAGCGTTATATTTGCAAGAAACGCTTCCCATCCTTCATGCGTAAAATATTCGTTATCATCATATTGATCCTGCTTCCGGCGGGTTATTTCCACTTGCGCGGAGAGCAGGCGGGGCAATCCGGCCCGTCCGATTACGACCTCTACGTGCGGATGGGACTGGAGGGCGCGGTCGACTATGCCGCTTTCTGGCAGGCCGTGGAGGGCTGGCGGCGCATTCCGCAAGCCCACAAAAGCATCCTTACGCTGATCGATTTCACAAAACCCTCGACCGAGGAGCGCCTTTTCGTGCTCGACCTGGCGAAGGGCGAACTGCTCTACCACTCGCACGTCTCGCACGGCCAGGGCAGCGGCGAAAATTACGCCACCTCGTTCTCCAATGTGAACGGTTCGCACAAAAGCTCGCTCGGCTTCTACCTTACCGGCGGCACCTACCAGGGCGGCAACGGCTATTCGCTGCTGCTGGACGGCCTGGAGAAGGGGATCAACGACAAGGCGCGCGAGCGGGCCATCGTGATCCACGGCGCGGATTACTGCGATCCCGCCCGCATCGCCCCCGGCGGACGTCTGGGCCGCAGCTTCGGCTGCCCGGCGCTGCCCCGTGCGCTGACGCGCGAGATCATCGACACGATCAAGAACGGCACGCTGCTCTATATCTACGCCGACGACGAGAACTATCTCTCGCACAGCACGATCCTCCAATCGCAATCCCCGCGGGCCAAAGGTTAATTCAATGACGAAAGAGTGGCTTTTCGGGAAGGACCTGGCGCAGTTGCAGCTGCTCGCCGCCGCGCAGGGGATGCCCCGTTTCGCCGGGGCGCAGATCGCCGCGTGGCTCTATAAAAAGGGCGCTACGGAAATCACGCAGATGACCGACCTGTCCCTGAAGCATCGCGAGGCGCTCTCGGCGGGGTTCCAGGTCGGCCGCATCGCCCCCGCGGACGTCGCCAGCTCGCGCGATGGGACGAAAAAGTATCTTTTCCCTACTTTGAACAGCGATAGCATCGAGTCCGCCTACATTCCCGACGGCGAGCGCGCCACGCTCTGCGTATCGTCGCAGGTGGGCTGCCGCATGGGCTGCCGCTTCTGCGCCACGGCGAAGATGGGATTCCGGCATAACCTTTCCGCCGGGGAGATCCTCAACCAGGTCGCCTCGATCCCCGAAAGCGCGTCGCTTACCAATATCGTCTATATGGGGATGGGCGAACCGCTGGACAACACGGACGAGGTGTTGCGCTCGCTCAACGTGCTGACCGCCCCGTGGGGCTACGCGTGGAGCCCGACGCGCATCACGCTCTCGACCATCGGCGTGGTCCCGGCGATGGAGCGTTTTCTGAACGAGTCGCGCGTCCACCTGGCCGTGAGCCTGCACAATCCTTTCGAGGCGGAGCGGGCTGCCATTATGCCCGTGCAGAACGCCCAGCCCATTTCGCAGGTGGTGGCCGCGCTGCGTAAATATGATTTCACGCACCAGCGCCGCCTGAGTTTCGAATACATCATGATGGAGGGGCTGAACGACTCGGCGGCGCATATAAAGGAACTGTGCCGCCTGCTGAACGGCCTCTCGTGCCGCATCAACCTGATCCGCTTCCACGACGTGCCGGGGTCCGATTTCCGCTCTCCGCCGCTGGCGCGCATCGAGGCCTTCCGGGACGCGCTCACCCGCAAGGGGATCACCACCACCATCCGCACCTCGCGCGGTGAGGACATCCAGGCCGCCTGCGGGCTGCTCTCGACCGCCGCTTTGGAGAATCGGGGGAAATAGGTTAGCTTTGGTACGCCGATTGCAAGTTTTATTTTCTACCGGAACTAAGAGGTTGTTTTGAATTTCCAACCTTCGCTCTTTTCGCCCCTCTCCGGCATTTTTTTCCGCCGTTTATCGTCACATATTCCCGATATGCTCCTCTAATCGGCGAAAAAAACTGCTCGAAGATGAGCAAAAATCGCTTCGATTGGAAAATCAAAACAACCTCTAAAAACCTGAAAATATGAAAAAAGTATTGGTATTCACCGCCCTGCTGCTGATCTGCTCGCTGGCTTTCGGCCAGGGCAACAAACAGGAGGGCATCGTTTTCACCAAAGGCTCGTTGAGCCAGGTGCTCGCCAAGGCGAAAGCGGAAAACAAACTCGTCTTCGTGGATGTCTACGCCTCGTGGTGCGGCCCCTGCAAACGGATGGCCGCCGACATCTTCCCGCAGAAAAAGGTGGGCGATTACTTTAACGCCACTTTCGTCAACGCCAAATTCGACGCCGAGCAGGGCGAGGGCATCACGGTCGCCCGCACCTACAAGGTCGACCGCTACCCGACCTTCCTGATCCTCGACGGCGACGGGGTGCTCAAAGGCACCCTGATCGGCGGCAGCCCCGCGGACGATTTTATCGCCCGGATCAAAAAGCTGGTCGAAAAGGGGACTACGGATGAATAGTGGCGGAAATAGGTAAAGAAAAAGGCGGCAAATTGCCGCCTTTTTTATGGGATCCGCATGAACTTATGGGATTGTATCGAAATATTCCACTGCGGATGCGCCTTCGCATACTCGACCACCATCTGGATCACCGCATCGTAGCGGCTCCACTCCGGTTGCAGCAACAGCAGGCAATCCGGGCCGGTTTTCGCGGCGTTTTCTTCTGCCCAAAGCAGGTCTTCCTCCGATTCAACGATAATTTTAAGCTCGTGGGCGAGCGGAAAAATTTCCGCTAACGGCGGCTGGTTGCGCTTCGGTGAAAGGCAGATCCAGTCGAACTGTCCGCTCAGCGGATGCGATCCGGAAGTCTCCAGAAAGATCTGCATGCCGCAGCGGTGTAATTCCGCAGCCAGGTACTCCAACGGATACATCAACGGCTCCCCTCCCGTGATCACGACCGCCTGCGCGGGATAGGAAGCGGCCCGCGCGACGATCTGGTCGACCGGCACGGGCGGATAGAGCCGCGCGTTCCACGTCGCCTTGGCGTCGCACCAGCGGCATCCCACATCGCACCCGCCCAGGCGGATGAAGTAGGCGGGCTTGCCGGCATGGAACCCCTCGCCCTGGATCGTGTAAAAATCCTCGACCAGGGGCAGCAGGCGCCCGCCGTCGAAAGGATCACTCATTCACCAGGGTATAAATATCGCGCAGGTTGCGGCCCAACTGGTTGTAGTCCAGGCCGAAACCCACAATAAAATCGTTCGGTATGCGCATGGCGCTGTACCCCACCTCGATCCCCTCTTTCACGGCCGCGGGTTTGAAAAGCAGCGTGGCGATCTTCACGCTCGCCGGCTCGTGACCCACCAGCGAACGCAGGATGTGCTCGACGCTCTCGCCCGTGTCGACGATGTCCTCGACCACGATGATATCGCGCCCGCGGATGTTGTCCGTCAGCCCGATCAGCTCGGTCACCGACCCCGTGGAACGCGTGCCGCGGTAGGAAGCCAGCTTGACGAACGACACCTCGCAAGGGAATTCGATGCGCTGCAACAGCTCGCCCATGAACATGAACGACCCGTTCAGCACCCCCAGGAACAGGGGCACGGGCTTGTCCTTATAATCCTCGTTCACTTGCGCGGCCAGCGTGTCGATGGCCGTCATGATCTGCTCGTGGGAGATCGAAACCTCGAAAACCTTGTCGTGTAGCGTGACTCTTTTCTTCATAATATTTAATTATTAACTTTGTCGAAGATTAGTGCCGCCCGGGTGCCGCCCGGGTGCCGCCCGGCACTCGGATATATTTACTTCATTCGGACAAAGGTATAAAAATTCTCGTTCGCGACCCATGGCCCAGACAAAACCGTTGCTCAACGATCCCGCGCAATTTCCCTCAGCCGAGGTGTTGCGGGGTGTGCTGCGGGAGAGTTTTCCCGCTTTCGAAACGCTCTCGGCAGCGTTTACGGACGCAGGTCTCGCGATGGAATGGAGATTTTATAACGACGGCAAGGCCTGGCTCTGCCGTGTCTGCCGCGGGAAGAAGACCGTCACGTGGCTCTCGGCCTGGGACGGCTGGTTCCAAACCGGGTTTTTCTTTACAGAGAAACATGTGGCGCAGGTGCTTGCACTGGATATTTCCGAGGCGGTTAAAGAGGAATTTTGCCGCGTGGAGCCGGTATGGAAGCTCTTGCCGTTGCTGATCAAAGTGCACGGGGCGGAGCAGTTACCGGACGTGCTGGCGGTCGCCGCATTCAAGAAAACATTAAAGTAATCCGAAAATATGACCCCGAAAGTAGCCATCATCATGGGCAGCACCTCCGATCTGAAGATCATGGAGCAGGCCGCCGAATTGTTCGACCAACTCAAGATCCCCTATGAGATCCACGCCCTCTCGGCGCACCGCACGCCCGACCGGGTGGCGCAGGTCGCCGCCGGGGCGCATACGCGCGGCGTGGAGGTGATCATCGCGGGTGCGGGCGGGGCCGCCCACCTGCCGGGCGTGGTGGCCGCATCGACGCCGCTGCCGGTGATCGGGGTGCCGATCAAGTCTTCCAATTCGATCGACGGTTGGGACAGCATCCTTTCCATTTTACAGATGCCCTCGGGCATTCCCGTGGCGACGGTGGCCCTGGACGGGGCGCGCAACGCCGCCATCCTGGCCGCGCAGATCCTTTCGGTCGGCTCGCCCGAGTTGCGTGCTGCCATGATCGCCTTCAAAGCCGACCTGGCCTCGAAGATCGAAAAGGCGAACGCCGAACTCGCGGCGGTGAAGCGGCCTTTCAAAACCAATTAGCCCGTAAGGCCGGATATACCTTATCCCCCCATCCCAGACCATGCGCAGGACGTTTTTCGCCATTTTGTTCTTTTGCACCGCCCTGCCCGCAGCCGCATTATCCGCTCCGGGTAAAGCGCTCTCCCGCGCCGAGGCTGTGGCCGACATCGACACGCTCGTAGCCGTGGTGTCCGGAGTGCATCCCGGCATGTTTTTCGTCTGTCCGGAAGAGACGTTCAATGCCGCGGTGTCGGCGATGAAAGCGGAATTGCCGGATTCGATGGACAGCAGGGAATTTTACCTGCGCATCGGCCGCCTGTTACCCATGCTCGGCGACGGGCATACGCGGATGAGGGTTCCTTCGCCGGACAAAACCGCGCCCGTGTTCTTCCCGTGGCGGGTTACGATCGAAGCGGGCGACTCGACCGTCACGACCGCCGACGGACGCCGGATCTTTTCCGTGGACGGCATTCCGGCGCGGCAGATCGTGGGTTCGATGCTGCCTTATATGAGCGGCGAGTCGCTCCATTTCAATGTGATGGGGGTGCAGATGAATTTTTCCGAACTTTTTACCCTCCTCTACCCGGCCGATGAATGGATGGTCGAATGGGGGGACGAAGAGATGACCATGCGTGAAAAATTCCCGGCCGTGGTCTTCGACTCGATCCGGGGTGCGCAAACGCAGATCTTGCGCAAAGAGCCTTACCGCTACCGCATCATCGACGGCCGCAGCATTGCCGTGATGGAGTTCAACGCGTTCTCCGATCGTGAGCGTTTCGGGAAATTCGCCGAAACGATGTTCGCCGAACTGCACGAAAAAGGGATCAAAAACCTGGTCATCGACCTAAGGGCGAACGGCGGCGGCGATTCGAATGTCGGCGATATGCTTTTGCAATACATTTCGCCTGTTGCATTCGCGCAATTCGGCGGGGGTGCGGTGCGGTTCAGCCCCCGGGTAAGGGCGGCCAAGCCGGATATAACCGAACCGGATGGGTATGAAACTTTTATGGATGTCCCGCTGGTCGAACTGGAAGACAATCCGTTGCGGTATGCGGGACTGGGGAATGTCTATCTGCTGACCAGCCACATGACTTTTTCCTCGGCCAGCAGTTTCGCATGGGCGTTCCAATATTTCAACATGGGAACCCTGGTCGGCGAGCAGACGGGCGGGATGAATATCTGTTTCGGGGATATATTGCAATTCCGGCTGCCCAACTCGGGATTCCGCTATAGCGTTTCCTGGAAGAAATTCTACCTTTACGGGGCCAGGGACGGCGATGCCATCCACGGGGCGCTGCCCGACATCGAAATACCTGCCGCCCGGGCGTTGGACTACACGCTCGATAACCTGATCCGATAGCCGTGACCCTTCGCCGATATATCGCCGTAGCGTTGCTCGCATGCCTGACCTCTGGTGCGCAGGCGCAAGAGGCGTTCCTGCGCGCGCTGGCCGACTCGACCGTCACGCTCACGCGACAGCGGGTCATCTACGACCCGGCTTACCGCTCGATCCCCTATCCGAACGGCGATGTGGCGGCGAACCGGGGGGTCTGCACGGACGTGGTCATCCGCGCTTACCGGAAAATGGGAATCGACCTGCAGAAAGAGGTGCACCTGGACATGAAGGCGAACTTCGGCCTCTATCCGAAAAAGTGGGGCATGAAGGGCACAGACACCAATATCGACCACCGCCGCGTGCCCAACCTGATGACTTTTTTCACCCGCAAGGGCACCGAACTCACGATCTCGCAGCGCGCGCAGGATTACACCCCCGGCGAGATCGTCTGCTGGGACCTCGGCGGCGGGGTGACGCACATCGGCATAGTTGTTGCCCGCAAATCGCGCGACGGGGCCCGTAACCTGGTGGTACACAACATCGGATGGGGGCAGGTTTTGGAAGATTGCCTGTTTTCGTATAAGATCATCGGACATTACCGTTACGGCGGGTAACTATTATAATATCCTTTTAGGCTTTTTGTCATTCTGAGCGCAGCGAAGAATCTCAGACAGCCATTTTGAGATTCTTCGCTGCGCTCAGAATGACAAAAGATCCTAATCGGAAGTTTCTGTAAACTATGGACAGCACCATCCTATACGCCCTCGGGCTCACTCTTTTCGCCGGGCTTTCGACCGGTATCGGCAGTTGCATCGCCTTTTTCGCACGCCATACCGACCGCAAATTCCTCTCTTTTTCGCTCGGATTTTCGGCGGGGGTGATGATCTATATCTCGTTCGTGGAGCTTTTCCAGCAGGCGCGTGTGGATATCGGTTTGCTGCATGGCG
>JAVBPS010000023.1:0-3316 GCA_031549495.1 Rikenellaceae bacterium
CCCGGTCAAGGAGATGATGTGGCAGTACAACTACCCGCAGGAGAACGGCAACCGCTCGGACGTGCGCTGGATCATGCTCTCGGGCGGTAACTCGGGCGTGGCTTTCGCGGGCGTGCGACCGCTGAGCGTTTCGGCCTGGAACTGCACGCAGCAGGCCCTGGACGATGCCCGCCACCCCAACGAGATCGTTACCCTGAAGGATGCTTACACGGTCAACGTCGACATGGCGCAGGCCGGTGTGGGCGGTACCGACACGTGGAGCCTCAAGTCGCGCCCGGCCGAGCCTTACCGCCTGCTGGAGAAGAAATACTCCTACGGCTTCGTGATCGCCCCGGCGAAAGATAACGCGCAGGCCGTGGCCCTGGGACGCAATACCTTTGTAAAATAAATCATTGTTTGTCATTCTGAACGCAGTGAAGAATCTTGGTCGGAATCCTTTGAAACAGTCCGACCAAGATTCTTCACTGCGTTCAGAATGACAAAACCCATAACCAGTCATTCTCCAAATATGAAAAAACTTCTCGCCCTGGCGCTGCTCTGCGCCGCCATCCTGCCCGCCTTCGGCCAGCGGACCCAGAATGCGCCCTATGTCAAGGTGCGCATCACCCCCACCAAACAGTCATGGGATTACAACATCGGCGAGCCGATCAAGATGCAGGTAAGCATCGAGAAAGGCGAGCTGCCGCTGCCGAACGTCGCCTTCCGTTACGAGGCGGGCCCCGAGATGCTGCCCGCCGGGATCAAAAAAGAGGCGAACACCGGCAAGGGAAGCGTGGTGCTCGATCTGGGTAAGATGGATAAGCCGGGTTTCTACACGCTGAACGTTTTCGTGGAGGTCGACGGGGTGAAATACGACCAGTACAAGACCGTCGGCGTGGAGCGCGATAAGATCGAGCCGACGGTGAAGATGCCCGCCGATTTCCAGTCGTGGTGGAAGGCGCAGGTCGATGCCGACCGCAAGCTGCCCCTGAAGGCCGTCCGCCGCCTGCTGCCCGAGCGCTGTACGGACAAGGTGGACGTTTATGAGATCAGCTACGTCCCCTCGGCCAGCTCCGCCAACGGCCTGTTCTACGGCATCCTGTGCGTGCCGCGCGCCCCGGGCAGGTACCCGGCCGTGCTGCGCGTTCCCGGCGCGGGCGTGCGCCCCTACAACGGCGACGTCGGCCTGGCCGCGAGGGGCTTCATCACCCTCGAAGTGGGTATTCATGGCATTCCCGTCACCCTCGATCAGAAAGTTTACGACAACCTGCGCTACGGAGGGGCGCTGACGGCCTACAACTCGATGAACATCGAGAGCCGCGAGAGCTACTATTACAACCGCGTCTACCGCGGATGCCGCCGCGCGGTGGATTACATCTTCTCGCTCGACGAATTCGACGGCAAGAACGTCGGCGTGGCGGGCGGCAGCCAGGGCGGCGCCCTGACGCTGGTGGTCGCCGCGCTGGACGAGCGTGTGGTGGCCGCCGTTTCGCACTACCCGGCCCTGTCGGACATCGCCGGCTACCTCTACGGACGCGCCGGCGGCTGGCCGCATATCCTGCGCAACCCCGAAGGGAACGTCTACAACAACCCCCGGTACATCGAGACGCTTTCCTATTACGATGCCGTGAACTTCGCCCGCATCCTGCGCGCCCCCGTCAAGTTCATGATGGGCTACAACGACAAGGTCTGCCCCCCGACCTCGACTTTCTCTGCCTACAACGCCTGTCCGGCGCCCAAGGAGGTGGTCGTGGTGAACGAGGTGGGCCACTGGCTCTACCCCGAGCAGTACGAGCAGACGAATCAGTTCCTGATCGACCGGCTGACCAAATAGCCGGGCGAAGCGGTGCCGGTGCCGCCCGGCACACGGGGGATATTTTGTTATTTAGAGCGAAGCGAAAAATCTTGGTCGGACTGTGTTCTGAACACTTCCGACCAAGATTTTTCGCTTCGCTCTGAATGACAAAAGAATTATTTGAAGGGCGAGTCCGGTTCTTTGGCCATATGGTTGTAGAACATACGGTCGAGAAAGCCCGGGGCGAATTTTTTGATAAATGTCGTCGCGCGCCCGTTGAATTCCATCAGCAGCGTGCGTTTGCGGCATGCGATACCGCGCGCGATGCGCCGGGCGACCTCTTCCGGGGTCATCATTTTTTCCTCGTCGCGCGGAGTCTCGCCCTGGGCGCTGCCGTCGGCGGTGAGGGCGGAGAAACGGACGTTGGAGGCGGTGAAACCCGGGCAGGCGACCATCACGTGCACCCCTTTTTTAAGATTCTCGACACGGATCGTTTCCAGAAATCCGGTCATGGCGAATTTCGAGGCCGAGTAGCCCGTGCGCCCCGGCAGCCCGTGGATGCCCGCGACGGACGAGACGCCCACGATCGAGCCGCGCGAGGCCTGTATATAGGGCAGCGCGTATTTCACGCAGTAGACCGTCCCCCAGAAGTTGACCTCCATCAGCCGCCGCAGCACATCCGGATCCACATCGTCGAACAGCGCGCGCATCGAGATTCCCGCGTTGCAGATCAGCACGTCGATGCGCCCGAAACTTCCGACCGCCTTGTTGATCAGTTGCCTGCAATCTTCCTTTTTCGTCACGTCCGTGGCGGCGTAGACCGCCTGGCTGCCGGTGAAATTGATCTGGGCGGCCACCTCGGCGAGCTTTTCCACATTGCGCGCACCCATAACGATGTTCGCCCCGAGGGAGGCGAATTCGCGCGCCAGCGCCAGGCCGATGCCCGATGACGCGCCGGTGATCACGACAGTTTTTCCTTTGAAATTCATCGCATTATAATTGTAAAAGGCCCTCTTCGCGCAGCTTGTCCCATTTTTTCGAATGGTACAACTCCGCGAAGGGCTTTTCGTTTTTATACATTTCTTTCACCTCGCCGAAAGTCACTTTCCGGTTGAGGTCCGAGGCCAAAGCCGTGACCTCTGTCAAAAAATCAGCGTCCGCCGGTGCGAATTTCATCTCCATCGTCTCGGCCGGGGTTTCCAGCGCAATGCCCTCGGGGGTGCGCCGCAGCGGCGTGCCGAGCCAGACCAGACGCGCATCGGGATTGTAAAGACGCGAGGCGTCGGGCTGGATCAAATGTCCGGCAATAAGAACGGGCTCCACGGTCGTCTGCTGGGCCTTGCCCTCGAACCACTTGTGCGCGGGACGGTCCAAACCGTTCCCCGTGAGGTAGTTGTCCAGCGCCGTGCGCAACGCTTCGCCCGCGGACTGGATGTTGTACCCGCGATCCTCAACGAAGCGTATTTCGTTATTGGCGAACGGATTGACGGCCTCCGTGCGGCGGCGTACGCCCCATTTTCCCGGTTCGCAACCCATCGGGCT
>JAVBPS010000018.1:0-51516 GCA_031549495.1 Rikenellaceae bacterium
GGCCCTACGGGCTGCCCCTCCCCCCCCCCACACCGTACCTCCACTTCGCTGCCGAATGACAAACACGGGCAGAGAGGGTATGAATTAAAATATTCACCAACCTATTTTTCAGACTGACCCCAAAGATCATGCTAATAAATCTACTCCACCTGATTTTTTCATTGAGCCGGAACAATTCAGACCAGGATTCTTCGCTTCGCTCAGAATGACAAAACCGGAAAACAGAACCGGGGCAGCCTTCATAAAGGCCGCCCCGGTTTCAATTAATTATACGCAACCGGATTATTGGTATCTGTCGGGTGCAGGAGGAGCGCCCGTCTGTTAGCGTAATCAGTGTCCGAACGTTCGCTGTGCAAAAGGTGACCCGCTATATGCGCAGCCGACCCGGCAAAGCCTACTTGCTCGGATGAAGATACCAGCTCTTGTTGTTGTAGCCGTGCGAGGTGGCCCAGCGGTTATATTCGGGATAGAGTTTTTCGAAGATGGACTTCGACTTGTCGAGATCCTTATCGCTGTAACCCTCGTCAGCCAGTTTCCAACCGTGCTGATAGGGAATATTCAGCGCGAAGGGATAGTTGTCGTTGGAGAGGTAGAAAATCCCCTCGGCGACCTTCGAGTGGTCCCATGCGGTGCCGAACCATTCGTAGCTGGCCTTGTCCGTGGGCGGGTAGAGCTTGTGCTCACGGCCGGTGGAACCGTACCAGGTGGTCGACGCCAGGTGCAACTCGCGCACACGCAGTTTATCCTCCGGCTCGACGGGGGCGTGCTTGATGATCGAGTAGGGGTTGTAGGGCGGATAGGTCACGTAGGCGATATCCAGCGGGGTATCGAACGCCACCTCGAACTTCCATGTATAGTTCGGAGTGCCGCGCTTCACGCTGCGGATGTCGTCGAAAAACATGATGTTCGCCTTCGCCTGCCCCAGTTCGAAGTAACCGCCGCCGGTTTCGAACGGGATCTGCTGGTAATTTTTGCCGACGTTTTCGCCCACGGGGAAGGGGCAGTCGGTTTCGTAGCGGGTCACACGGCCTTCGCCCGGGGCGAAACCGTACTGCACGGCAAAGCCGCTCTGGATCTGGGCGCCGTTATGCACCGCCGTGTATTTGTCTTTGATCCTGGTCACCTTGCCGGCCGCGTTCTGGTAGACGTAGCACGAGTACTCGACCACCAGGTCGTTCAGGTCGTAGTCGCCGCGGTTCGGCCAGAGGTCTTCGTAGATCAACGTGCCGAAATAGCGGGTGGCCGTCTCCGTGGGCGGATCTGCCGGTTTCGGGGGATCGGTGGGATCGATGGCGCGATCCGGGGTGCTCTTCACGTACATGATGATGTCGTTGAAGTCATGGTCGCATGCCACGTTGTTGCGATCCTGATCTTCGAAGCCCAGCACGGCCATTTTATAGTCGTCGCTGTAGAAAGCCACGGCTTGCTGCATCTGGCCGGCCACCAGGTCGTAGTTCGAATAGAACGTGGCGGCCGCGCCGATGCTGCCTGCGTCAAAACCATTCATGATATGGAAGAAGCCGATGGTCGTCCCGGCAGGGAACTTATCTTCCCATTTTTTGGCGGAAGCGTTGTAATACTTGAGCGCCACACCGTCGCCCGAATTCAGGCCGCCGCCGTCGCCGTTATATTTCGCATTCGGGAAAACGATCACTTTTTTGATGTTTTCCAGTGTGGGGGTGCTCCCCGTGGGGAAGGTGTAATACCCTACGGCATTCTTGAACATCCCGCCGTTGTGCACGAAAACCATATTGACCGTAGCCTCCTCGCGAATCCTCAGCGTTTTATAGGTATCGGTCAGCAGTTCGGGATGATGGCTGAGCACGGATTGCTCGTCGGGCAGCACGCCGTTGATGTAATCCATCAGCCCCACGGGTACGCCGGGCGCAGGATTGAGCAGGTAGTCGGGACGCCCCGAGGCCGCCCAATCGCCGAGCACCTCGAACCCTGCGGGGTACGAATACGGGGCGCGGGAAGCGAACTTGCTTACGGATGTCGCTTTGGACAAATCGAGCGTCACCTTGTTACCGGTCACCGGCACCTCGACCAGGCGGGGTATGCCGGGATAAGAGGAGTGGAGATAGACCTTCTCCAGACCCACCGGGGCCACCAGGTCGCCCTGGAATTTACCGTCGGCGGTCAGCGCGAAACGCTGCAGGATCGGCTCCACGTCGGCGTTGCGCGTGATGCCGTCCGCCAGGTAGGGGTTTTGGGCGTACACTTCGAAGATCACGGGGCTCTGATACCCTTTCAGGTTGAGGTTAAGGTCGAGCCCGTAGATCTGCGTTAAGGAGAAATCGAACGTCCCGTTATCCGTCGCGCCGCCGCCGGCCGGGCCTTCCTCTTTCACGCAGCCCGCGAGAACCGCGGCCAGGGAAAGGGCGATTGTGAAGAAAGAGAGTTTTTTCATGTTCGGGCTATATTTAGGTTGTGATTTCTTCCGGAAAACCCACACAGAATCCCTATAACAGGGATTGCGCCCATCCGCACCTAACCCTCTTTCGTAGAGGGCATTTCGCCGACACAAATATATAATTCGGATTTTGAAAATCCAAATTTTTTTTTACGTTTTCATCATAGAATCAGAGACATTGACCAATCCGGTAGTCCAAACGGGCCCATCAATAAGTTATAAAGGCGTAAAAAGAAGCATACTCCCGGTGTACCAGAGGTTTATTTGTCAAATTTATTTGCTGTTTTGAATCGAATGGCTATATTTGCGTCATTGAAAAGGAATGCTCTTGCGGGGGGGCGGCCTGTTCGCAGACCGTGCGCCCAATACGCAACGAGCTATTATTCATATATATAGCTATAAGAATTTAAGGGGTTTTATGAAAAAAAAGATATTAATTTTGGACGACAAACAGTCGATCGCACAGATTATTTCCATCTATCTGTCGGGCGAATACGATATCGTTTGGTTCGAGAACCCCATAAAAGGCATTGCATGGCTTCAGGAAGGCAACATCCCCGACCTGATCATTTCCGACATCCGCATGCCGGAAATGCGCGGGGACGAATTCCTGGAATATGTAAAGAGCAACGAACTTTTTAAATCCATCCCGGTGATCATGCTCTCGTCCGAGGAGAGTACCACCGAACGCATCAGGCTGCTCAGGGAGGGTGCGGACGACTTCATCATCAAGCCGTTCAACCCAATGGAATTGAAAGTGAGGATCAAGAAGATCATCGAATAATACAGATGGCCGGGCGGGGCCTTAAAACCGCGTAGACCGCAAAACAGATCCCGGCACAGAGCCCGGGAATGGCATAAGGAGAGAGAGCTGTAAGAAACAAGAAATTGACAAAGGCGGCAAAATACATTTACGTCGGATCGAACCCGGAATATATTTCGCGGTTCGAGGCCTTCACCACCGGGATGCTCAAAGTGGCCTCCACGGCCAATGAAGCCGCCCAATCGGTCGACCCCAAGGAGGATAGCCTGGTGGTGGTGCTGCTCGAAAGGCGGAGTTTCCGCACGGACCTGCCCTCCATCAAACTGCTCCGCAAGAGTCTTCCCGACGCCTATCTTTTCCTGGTGGCCGACGCTATGGCTGCCGAGGAGAGCCTGCAATATCTCAAGAACGGCATCAACGACGTGATCTCGCCCTCGGCCGACGAAGGGCAATGGACGCGCTCGACGCGCTTTCTGACCGAACACCAGTTCAAACTGCGCGGGGAAAATACCGAAACCCGCGACCTGAGCGTTTACAAAATACCGTTCTGGAAACGCGCCTTCGACCTGCTGTTTGCCGGGACGGCTTTCCTTTTCCTGCTGCCTTTCATGCTGCTGATCATGGCCTGCATCAAGATCGAGAGCAAGGGGCCGTCGATCTACAAGTCCAAACGCGTGGGAAGCAACTACAAGATCTTCGACTTCCTGAAATTCCGCTCGATGTACCTCGACTCGGACACCAAGCTCAAGGAGTTCGCCTCGCTCAACCAGTACCAGCAGATCCGCGAGGAGGCGAAGGTCTTCCCGCTGCAGAACGACGCCTTCTACCGCGCTTTCGCCGGCGGGGAGAACATGCTCTTCTCGGACGATTTCGTGATCGACGAGGGGGATTTCCTGAAGGAACAGCACGATAAGCAGGAGAATAACTTCGTCAAACTGGCCAACGACCCGCGCATCACGCGTACGGGGCGTTTTATCCGCAAATACAGCATCGACGAGTTGCCGCAGCTGATCAACGTGCTGAAAGGCGACATGTCGATCGTGGGCAACCGGCCCCTGCCGCTCTACGAGGCGGAACTGCTCACCAGCGACGACTACATCGACCGGTTCATGGCCCCCGCGGGGCTGACCGGCCTGTGGCAGGTCGAGAAGCGGGGCGGGGCGGGCAAGCTCTCGGCCGAGGAGCGTAAACAACTCGATATTTATTACGCCCGCAACTATTCGTTCTGGATGGATTGCGTGATCATATTCAAAACGCTAACCGCATTCATACAGAAAGAAAACGTCTGACAGACTAAGATAATAATCCGATATGAAAAAATCGATCGCACTTCTATTCCTGCTGGCGGCCTTCACGGCCCAGGCCCAACAACCGATCCGGACGACGCACCTCTCCGTTCCGGCGGGGCAACAGCCGGCCATCACCCTGCCTCCGGCCCTGGTCGGCGGCCCGACCTTCGGGAGCGGCTCCGAGGGCGGTAACACCGACACCTACAATCAGGTGCAGCAGCAGATCATGTCGTCTAATTTCTCGACCTCGCGGTTCGAGGATTACACCTATATCCACCTGCCGGAGATCGACGTGATCTTCGAGTCGGCCCGCAACAACCCGATGACCGAGTACCACGCCCTGCGCCAGCAGGAGAAAGAGTGGGAGCTCAAATACATCAAGGGCAGCTGGCTGAAGTACATCAACCTCAACGCCAGCGGCCGCTACGGCTACCTGCTGGCCAGCTACGGCACGGAGGTCGACCCCTCGATCGACCCCACCATGCCGATGCTCTGGAATTACAGCAATCAGATCCAGTGGTGGTGGAGCTTCGGGGCCGCGATCGTGCTGCCTTTCGACGAAATCTTCAACAAGCGCCCTCTGATCCGCAAGCAGAAAGCGATCATTGCCCAGTCGCAATGGGAGGCCGAATCGTGGTACAATGAACGGAAGATCAAGATCATCGACGCCTACGCCAACGCAGGGCTTTGCCTGGCGCTGATCCGCATCAAGAGCGAGGCCGCCACCCTGGCCGCCCAGCAATACTCCATGTCGCAGGCCGACTTCATCAACGGCCGCATCGGCGTGACGGAGCTCTCCTACGCCAAGGGCATCCAGAACACTTCGTCCACCGAGTACGAACAAACCCGTTCGGAGCTCTACAAAGCGATCATGACCCTCGAAGCGCTCTCCAACTATAAGATTCTAAATAAATAGACCCCACAACATACCGATTAATCCTTTCGTACGGATATGAAAACATTGCTTTACATCTTAAGGATCATTTACCGAATCCGCCTCTGGCTGATCGGCATTCCGCTCATCGTGACCCTGCTCGCGATCTTCGCGACGCGTAATATGCAGCGCAACTACCAGTGTAACAGCACCATCTACACCGGTGTGGCATCGGGATACAGCATCGAATCGGGTGTGGGTGTGGTCGCCGACTGGAACACGATCAACAACGCGATGGATAACATCATCAACATTATCTATTCGCAGTCGACCCTGAAGCGTGTTTCGCTGCGCCTCTACGCGCGTAACATGATCAACGGCAACCCCGACAAGGACAACAACTACATCACCGCGGCCCACTACCGCCAGTTGCTCTCCATCACCCCGAAAGAGGTGCAGGCGCTGATCGACAAGAGCTCCGAGGAGCAGACCATGGCCAACCTGCTGGCCTTCGAGGAGCCCGACCCGAAGAACTTCGTCTACGGCCTGTTCAACTGGACGCACGAGCATTACAGCTACGACGCCCTCTCGAAGATCGAGGTGAAGCGCCTCGCCGCGTCGGACATGCTGGACATCCGCTACGTAAACAACGACCCGGGGATCACCTACAACACGCTGCTGATCCTGAACGAGGAGTTCGTTTACCAGTATAAGGACCTGCGTTTCGCCGAGACGAACAACGTGATCGAGTATTTCCGCCAGCAACTGGCCGAGACGGGCACCCGCCTGCGCAACGCCGAGGACTCGCTCACCCAATATAACGTGCGCATGCGCGTGATCAACTACGACGAGCAGACCAAACACGTGGCCGCCCTGACGCGCGACTTCGAACTGCACTACGAGGAGATCCTGTTGGAGTACGAAAGCTCGAACGCCCTGGTCGAAGCCCTCGACGAGCGTATCGAGGAGTCGGTGAAGCAGATGCTGCAGAACGCGCAGTTCTCGGCCAAGCTGAAGAACATCGCCGACCTGACCACCGCCATCACCCGCCTGGAAGCCTTCCAGACCGACTCGCTGGGCCGTTACAACAAGGAATTGCAGACCCTGCGCGACCGCCTGAAAACGGCCGAGGAGGATTTCACCGCCTTCAGCGTGCCGTACAGCGTGCAGAAATATTCGAAGGAGGGGGTCGCCAACGTGGATATCGTGAACCAGTGGCTGGCCGAGAAACTCCGCAACACGAAGGCCGAAGCCGAGCTGATGGTGATGCAGCAGCGCAAGAAGGAACTCGACGCGCAGTATGCCTACTACTCCCCCATCGGATCGACCATCAAGCGTAAGGAGCGCGATATCAACCTCACGGAGCAATCCTACCTGGAGATCCTGGACGCCCTGCACGCGGCGCTGATGAAGCAGAAGAACCTGCAGATGTCCTCCGCATCGCTCAAGGTGATCAACCCGCCGATCTTCCCGATCTCGGCCATGCCGACGGCGCGTAAGCTGATCGTGGCGGCGGCCTTCATCGGCTCGATCATCTTCGTGATCGGCTTCTTCCTGATCCTGGAACTGCTCGACCGCACGCTGCGCGACAAGGTACGCGCCGAGCGCCTCACCGGGGCGAAGGTCATCGGGGCCTTCCTCGGGGCGGGCAAGCTCAAATACCGCGGCTACAACAAGGAGTGCTACCGCATCGCCTCGACCTACCTGGGCAACGCCATGCTCTCGTTCCTCGACCAATCGAAGGATAAAAATATCGTCAACCTGATCTCGACCGAGGACTCGGACGGCAAGGAGTTCGTGGCCGGTAAACTGGAAGAGCAGTGGAGTTCGCTCGGAATGAAGGTCAAGGTGCTCTCGTGGCACGGCGAACTGATGGCCGACCCGAAACGATACCTGCAGGCCGGCAGCATCTACGACCTCTACGAACGGGGCGACGAGGATATCGTGATCGTCGAGCAGCCCCCCTTGAGGGTGAGCAACGTCCCGGCCGCGCTGCTGCGCCAGGCCGACGTGAACCTGCTCACGGCGCGCGCCGACCGCGTGTGGAAGGATACCGACCAGCTGCTGCTGGACCGCCTGAACGAGCAGAAGGGCGAAGTGCCCCTCTATATGTACCTCACGCAGGCCGAAAGGGAAACGGTGGAATACTTCACCGGCATGCTGCCTCCCTTCACGCCGATGCGTAAGATCATCTACCGCCTGTTCCAGTTGGGCCTCACTTCCAAGCGATAAGACGGACTGCCGGCCCGGGGCTCGTCCCCGGGTCTGAGTCTATCTCCATAACAATTTAAAGCCCTGCACCTAAAACAGCAAGGGGGCTGAAAAGAATGATCCTCGTTTTCCGTCATGTCGAGCGTTAGCCAAGACATTTCAAACGGACTGCGAGCGTTAGTTTGAGATGTCTCGGCTAACGCTCGACATGACGGAAAGAACGAATACGCAACTCGCTTATGATGCAAGACGATCAGAATTACGCAGGGCAGACCATTGCCGGTCTGAACACCCGCACCGTGATGTACGGGCTGCTCATCCTGGGCGGCCTGCTGATCGCGCTGATCGCCTCGCGCTTCGGTTTCGGCGCGGGGATGCTGTTCGCCGTCTCGCCGTTCGTGCTGTTCGCCGTGTTCGCCTTCATCTCCTCGCCCTACGCGGGACTGATGGGGATCTTTACGGCCAACTACTTCCTGATGGGGATCCAACGCTACGCCTCCATGCTGCCCCTGGGGGTAGGGATGGACGTGCTGATCGGGCTGACGCTGCTGGGCGTGCTGATCCAGGCGTGCTACAAACGCGTCGACCTGAAGGCGGCCGCCAACGGGCTGACCGCCGCGTCGGGGATCTGGATGCTCTACTGTTTCCTGGAGATCTTTAACCTGGAAGGGCCTCCCCTGGCGGCGTGGTATTCCACGGTGCGCGGGGTGGCGGGCTATTTCTTCATCGTCTCGATCCTGGTGCCGCTCCTGTTCAACCACTACCGCGACCTGTGGCGCATCCTCTACATGTGGTCGGCCTTCACGCTGGTGGCGGTGGTGAAAGCCTATATCCAGAAGAACTACGGCTTCGACCAGTACGAGATGCGCTGGCTGTATGAGCGCGGGGAATCGACCCACCTGATCCAGTCCGGTATCCGTTACTTCTCGATCTTCACCGACGCGGCCAACTTCGGCGCGGGGATGGGTTTCTCGATGGTGACCTTCTCGCTGGTGGCGCTGGCGATCAAGAAGTGGCCGCAGCGGCTCTACTTCCTGTTCGTGGCGCTGGCGGCCGGGTACGCGATGATGATCTCGGGTACGCGCGGGGCGATCGCCGTGCCGTTCGCCGGGTTCGCGCTCTACGTGGTGCTCTCGCGCAACTGGAAGGTGATCATCCTGATGTCGGTGATGTTGGTGGGGGCCTACTGGTTCCTCAGCGAGACGATGTACCTGCACGGCAACGCCTACGTGCGGCGCATGCGCGGAGCGTTCAACCCCAACGACCCCTCGCTGCTGGTGCGCCTGGAAAACCAGAAAAAGATGCGCGTCTACCTGAAAAGCCGCCCGTTCGGGGTGGGCATCGGGATGGGCGGCGTGAAGTCGCGAAACTACGTACCCAATGCCTATATGGGCCAGCTGCCCACGGACTCCTGGTTCGTGATGATCTGGGCTGAGACGGGCATCGTGGGGCTGCTGATCTATGTGTCTATACTCGTCTACCTGCTGATAAAATGTTCGTGGATCATCATGTTCCGCATCAAGGACCGCACCCTGCGCGGTGTGCTCGGCGGATGCCTCGCCGGGATCTTCGGGACCATGATCTCCTCGACCGGCAACGAGATCATGGGCCAGTTCCCCACCGGGATCGTCATCTATACCCTGCTGGCCTTTATATTCATGGGACCGCGCTTCGATAAACAGATCGAAGAGGAGCAGGCGCGGCTTAATCCGGCCGCAGATGCCGAATAATCCTATTGACATATCCATCGTCACGATCACCTACAACGGCCTTCGGGACACGTTGCAGATGATCCGTTCCCTGCGCGAGGTGGTGCGCTCGGTGACGTACCAGATCATCGTGGTGGACAACGCCTCGCGCGAGAATGAAGCGCAGGCCGTGCAACGGGAATTCCCGGACGTGCTCTGCATCCGCAGCGAACGCAACCTCGGCTTCTCAGGGGGCAACAACCTCGGGATCGCACGGGCTACGGGCCGCTACGTGATGCTGCTCAACAACGACACCTATATAGAAGAGGACGGCTTCGGACGGCTGGTCGCGCTGATGGACGCCAATCCGCGCATCGGGGCCTGTTCGCCTAAAATCCGTTTCTCAACCCCGCCGCGCCTGATCCAGTTCGCCGGATTCACCCCCCTGACCTCGGTCACGCTGCGCAACAGCCTGGTCGGTTATATGGAAGAGGATAAAGGCCAGTACGACACCCCGCGGCAGATCCCCTACGCGCACGGGGCGGCCATGATGGTCAGCCGGGCGGCGCTGGAGGCCGCAGGGCCGATGCCCGAGGAGTATTTCCTTTACTACGAGGAGCTGGACTGGAGCGTGACGATCTCGGAGTGCGGCTTTCAGATCTGGTACGAGCCCGCGTGCACCGTTTTCCACCGCGACGGACAGGCTGGGGCGCCGGTCACTCCTTTCCGGTCGTATTACCTGACACGCAACCGCATGCTGCTCGCCTGGCGCAAGGCCGGGAGCACGAAACGGTGGGCTTCGGTGGCCTACCAGATGGGTCTGGCCGTGCCGAAGAACGCGCTGGTGGCCGTCGCGAAAGGGGAGCTGCGGATCGCCGCCTCGATGGCGCGGGCGTGCTACGCTTTCTGCGTGATGAAAAAGGGCAGTCCGAAGAAGGCGCGGAAAACCAGACAGTAACGAGGATTGCCTTGATCCGTTGGATTTTATGTGAAAGAAAATTTTAATATTTCGATTATAAGACATATATTTGCTGGGCCACTCCCATAAAGAGTTACACAAACCGCTGATTATAAAACATTTTATATAATATCATTCTTACAATTAATTATTTAATAAGTTAATTGTGAATTATTAATTTTTTGAACATGTTAGAGCTTTTCGACTCTGTTTGTTTCATAATCCTGGGGATCCTGGTCCTCTATCTTTTCATCTTCGCCCTGTTCGCGCTCAAAAAGCGCGGGGACACCTATCCGCCCGCCCGGGAATTCAACCGGATGGCGGTCATGTTCCCCTCTTACAAAGAGGACGGGGTGATCATATCGAGCGTCAAGTCGTTCCTCCAGCAGGACTATCCCAAAGAGCGTTTCGACGTGATCGTCATCTCGGACCACATGAAGGAGGAGACGGTCCGGCAACTGGCCGAGCTGCCCATCATCCTTTTCACCGCCCACTACGCCAATTCGTCGAAAGCCAAGGCGCTCAACTTCGCCATGACCGAACTGGCGCACGAGGATTACGACGTGGTGCTGATCTTCGACTCGGACAATACCGTGCGCCCCGACTTCCTGCAACAGATCAACAATGCCTTCTACTCGGGCGTGATCGCCATGCAGGCCCACCGCGTGGCCAAAAACCGCAATACTTCGACCGCCATCCTGGACGCCTTCTCGGAGGAGATGAACAACTCGATCTTCCGTAAGGGCCACGTGCGCATGGGGCTCTCGTCGGCCCTCATCGGGTCGGGGATGGCCTTCGATTTCAAATGGTTCCTGCGCCATATCCCGCTGGTCGTATCGACCGGGGAGGACAAGGAGCTGGAAACGCTGCTCCTCAAAGAGGGGACTTACATCGAATACCTGGAGGACGTGGAGGTCTACGACCAGAAGGTCGAGAAGGACAGCACGTTCTTCAACCAGCGCCGCCGCTGGCTCTACGCCCAGATCGACGTGCTGCGCAACTCGCTGCACGACTTGCCGCACGCCATCCTTTCGGGCAACGCGGACTATACGGATAAACTGTTCCAGTGGATGATGCCCCCGCGCATCATCCTGCTCGGGATGGTGGGCATCTACGCCTTCGGCATCACGCTGCTGGCGTGGGACCTCTCGTTCAAATGGTGGCTGCTGCTGGTGATGGCCCTGCTGGCGATCGCCATGGCCACGCCCGACTATATCGTCGACGCCAATTTCAAGAAAACCGTCAAAAAGGTCCCCATCCTGTTCCTGCTGATGGTGGCCAACTTCTTCCGCCTGAAAGGCGCCGGGAAGAAATTCATCCATACCCCCCACGGCGACGTGGAGGTGGACTACGAGGAAGAACGCATCCTGCACCAGACCGAGGACCACGTGATCCGGATCGCGACCGTGAAGGACACAAAAGCGTAAACGCCATGAGGATCGCGATCGAGGCGCAGCGCATTTTCCGCCGCAACAAACACGGGATGGATTTCGTAGCGCTCGAATCCATCCGCGAATTGCAGAAGATGGATACCCGCAACGAGTACTTCATCCTCGTCGCCCCGGGGGAAGACCGTTGCCTGCAACCCTCCAAGAACGTCCATATCGTCGAGGTCAAGTGCCCGACCTATCCCCTCTGGGAACAACTCGCGCTTCCCAACGCCCTGCGCAAAATCAAGCCCGACCTGCTGCATTGCACTTCGAACACGGCGCCTATGTATTGCGACGTGCCGTTGGTGCTCACGCTGCACGATATTATCTTCCTGGAGCCGCGGGCGGGCAAAAGCGCATCGTGGTACCAGGAGTTCGGCTGGCACTACCGCCGTTTCGTGGTGCCGCGCATCCTGAAGGATTGCAAGCGGATCATCACCGTTTCGAAATTCGAACGCGACCGCATCGGCGAGGCCCTCGCCCTGCCGCCCGAGAAGGTGGTGGCGATCTATAACGGGTACAGTTCGCATTTCAAACCTGTGGAAGATTACCTGCCGATCACTTCGAAATACATAGATTCGGAAAAATACATGTTCTTTTTGGGCAATACCGACCCCAAGAAGAACACGCCGCGCATCCTGAAAGCCTACGCGCTCTACGCCACGAGCGTGAACGATCCGCTGCCGCTGCTGATCGCCGACCTGAAGGAGGCGGTGATCGACGAGGTGCTTTACCGCCAGGAAATTTCGTATATTAAGCCGCTGTTGCGCTTCCCGGGGTATATCCCGAACACCGACCTGCCGGCGATTTACAGCGGGGCGAGCGTGTTCCTGTACGCTTCGCTGCGGGAGAGTTTCGGGATCCCGATCCTGGAGTCGATGGCCTGCGGGACGCCTATCGTCACTTCGACCGTCTCGGCCATGCCGGAGATCGCGGGCGAGGGGGCGGTGTTGGTCGACCCGCTGGACGAGGATGCGATCGCCGCGGCGATCGTCAAGCTGCAGACCGATCCGGCGTTCTGGCAGGCGCAGCGGGAATACGGGCTGAAGCGGGTGAAGAAATTCTCGTGGAAGAAAACGGCCGAGGAGTTGCTGGCGCTTTACCAGCAGGTGGTCAACGGATAACAGGTCCTGCGGGACTGCGCAGGAAAGGCCTTACAGGGGCAGCCCTCGCGGTTGCCCTTTGACAATATAATAGTGTTTGTCATTCTGAGCGAAGCGAAGAATCTCAGACAGCCATTTTGAGATTCTTCGCTTCGCTCAGAATGACAAACACGCACACAATATTCAAAAGATGTCGCTGCTGGAAAAGATCAAACAACACCCGCGCCTGAAGCGCATGCTGCTCGATTTCGTGGTTCATCCCGTGAAAGCGCGGCCGCAATGGTGGGTGCGCCTGTTCATGCGGTTCTACACCGAACGCGGGCGCGGATCGGTCATCGACCGCAGCGTGCGCAAGGACCTGCTGCCCAACCACCGCTTTAAACTGGGGCGCAAATCGGTCATCGAGTCGTTCTCGGCCGTCAACAACGGCGTGGGGGATGTGGTGATCGGCGACCGCGTGCGGCTGGGCATCGGCGGGGTGATCATCGGGCCGGTCGTGATGGAGGATTATGTGGTCACGGGACAGCATTGCCTGATCTCGGGGCTGGTGCATAATTACGAAAACCCCGACGTGGAGATCATCGACCAGGGGGTCTCCACCGCGCCGGTGGTGATCGGCCGGGGGACGTACCTGGGCTCGAACTGCGTGGTGGTGGCCGGGGTGACGATCGGCGAGCATTGCGTGGTGGGGGCCTGCAGCGTGGTCACGCACGACCTGCCGCCCTATACCGTTTCGGTCGGTTCGCCCGCGCGGCCCATCAAGCGTTACGATTTCGAAAAGAAGCAATGGATCAAAATATAAAAGTGACCGTGGTGATCCCCGTCTACAATACGGAGGATTACGTGGAACAGACGATCGAAAGCATCTGCGCGCAGACGCTCGACGATATAGAGATCATCGCCATCAACGATGGATCCCGCGACGGCAGCCTGCGCATCATGGAGGCTGCCGCGGCGCACGACCCCCGCATCCGGGTGCTCTCGCAGCAGAACCGCGGCCTCTCGCTCACGCGCAACCGCGGCATCGCCGAGGCGCGCGGCGAGTTCATCTATTTCATGGACAGCGACGATCTGCTGGAACCCGATACGCTGGAACTGTGCTACGATAAATGCAAGGCGGAGCGGCTGGACCTGGTGATCTTCGACGCGGACGTGTTCAGCGACGAAGGGGGATTCGAGTTGGGGTTCGACTATATGCGCAGCCATCTGATCGAGGACAAGGTCTACGCGGGCGAGGAGATGATGCGCGCGCTGATGGACACGGGGGGTTACCGCTCTTCGGCCTGCCTTTGCCTGGTGCGCACAGGGTTGCTCCGGGAGTTGGGGTTGGAATTTTACCCGGGGATCCTGCATGAGGACGAGCTTTACACGCCGCAGCTGCTGCTGGGTGCGGCACGGGCCGGGCGCATCGACCGCGCCTTTTTCCACCGCCGCATGCGCCCGGGCTCGATCATGACCGCCACCTACTCGCCCCGCACCATCGAGGGGTACAAGACCGTGCTCACCGAACTGCGCAAGTACGCCGCGGGCCGCGAGGCTTCGCAGGCGGAGCTGGTCGAACGGCGCGTCCGCGAGGTGCTGAACGCCGTGGTGTTCAACGCTTCGACGATGCCACTGCAGGCCCGCATGGACCTGCTGGGCTGGTCGCTGAAGCATTTTTCCGGCACGGTGTCGGCAAAAAATATGGCCCGGCTGCTGGTCGGACGGAAGAAGTGAAAAAAGGGCACCCGCGAGGGGTGCCCCTACAGGTCCGGACAGACGGTTTGAGATGTCTCGGCTAACGCTCGACATGACGATACAGACGCAGGGGTCAGAGTGGCAGCCAAAGTGCGTGAGGCTGTGCGATGGCCCGGAGCGGACGCCAATGCGCGTCGGCCCGGCGCCTTTAAGCGGGAGGCTTGGGACCCGCTCGGGTGTTTGAAACGACAAAGAACGGAAACTGTAGCGGGAGACCGGAGCGGGACGCGGAGGTGTGCGATGTGGCCTTGTGCGCAGCGGAATTTCCGTTCGACTTGTTTCAAAGACCTTAGCGGGTAAGCCGGGAGCGCGGCGCCTTGATCTTTTTGCTTACTTTTTCCATCAAGGGAAAAAGTGAGTCGCCGCAAGGCGAAATCGGCCCCGCGCGACAGGCAAACTTAAACACAATAGGTCTGAGATTCTTCGCTACGCTCAGAATGACAAAAAATAAATACCCCGCCTTATGGGCGAACACAAAAAACAATTCCTCTCCGGTGTAGCCTACACCGCCGTGTCGAAATACGCCGGCCTGGTCATCCAGCTCGGCATCACCGGCGTGCTGAGCCGTCTGCTCGCCCCGGAGGTTTTCGGCGTGGTGGCCATCGCCCTGGTGCTGATCACCTTCTTCACCACGCTGAGCGACATGGGCCTGGGCCCTGCCGTGATCCAGCACAAAGACCTGACGCAAAAAGACATAGAAAACCTTTTTTGTTTTTCGAGCTGGTCGGGGGCGATCCTCGCGGTGCTGTTTTTCGGCGCCTCGTGGTGGATCGGCGCGTTTTACGACTCGCCCTCGCTGGTGAGCATCTGCCAGGTGTTGTCGCTGCTACTGCTGCTGGCGAGCATGAACATCGTCCCCGGGGCGCTGATGTACCGAGACAAACGGTTCAAGTTCATCGCCGTGCGGACGATGGCCGTGCAGTTGGGCACGGGCGTGCTGGCCATCGTGATGGCTTATAAGCTGCCCGAGCAGCACAAGATCTACGCGCTGATCGTACAACCCCTGCTCTCGACCCTGGCGATCTTCGTGGTCAACCTGGCCGAATACCCGATGCGGCTGCGGTGGACGATGGGGCTGGAGACGGTGCGCAAGGTGTTCCGCTACTCGGCCTACCAGTTCCTTTTTAATTTCATCAACTATTTCAGCCGCAACCTGGACAAACTCGTGATCGGTAAATACCTGAACATGAGCCAGCTGGGGTACTACGAAAAATCGTACCGGCTGATGACGCTTCCGTTGCAGAATATCACCAATGTGCTGACGCCTGTGATGCACCCCGTGTTTTCGGATATGCAGCACGATAAGACACTGATGATCAAGAACTATCAGCGCGTAGTCAAATGGCTGGCGCTGATCGGGCTGCCGTTGTCGGTGGTGCTGTTGTTCGGAGGCCGGGAGATGATGCTGCTTATCTTCGGGATGCAGTGGGAGCCTTCGGTGCGCACGTTCCAGATCCTCTCGCTCACGGTGGGCATCCAGATCATCCTCAGCTCGTCGGGCTCGATCCTGCAGGCGGCGGGGGACACGCGCACGCTGTTCATCTCGGGCCTTACGTCGGCCATCACCAACGTGGGCGGCATGCTGGGCGCGCTGGTGATCTACAACACGATCGAGGCGGTGGCGTGGGCGATGGTGATCAGCTTCACGATCAATTTCCTGGTCTGCTACATTTTGATCTACCGCGTCACGTTCCGCGTTTCGATGGCTTGGTTCTGGCGGCAGTTCATCTCGCCGCTCATCCTTTCGGCGATCATCCTGGTGGCCTTGTGGGGCCTGAGTATGATCCTGCCGCATATCGACGCGCTGTCGGAGGTGATGAATATGATCTTTACGCTCGGTGTGAAATGCATGGCCGCCGGGGCGATCTGGCTCGTTTACGTGCAGTTGGCGGGCGACAGCGATATCCTGGGACGGGCTAAATCCATGTTGAGACGACGATGAAAGCGCTGTTTTTGGTCTTCCACGGCTTCGCCGAGCACAACGGCATCACCAAGAAAATCTACAGCCAGGTGGCCGCCATGCGTGCCTGCGGCGTGGAGACCGTGCTGTGCTATACCGAATTCGGGCCGCACGGCGAGCAGCTGCGCATGATCGGCGACGAGGTGCTGGACGATTACGGGCGGGGCCGGGCGGCGAAGATCGCCAAACGCACCAGCTGGGGATCACTCTACCGCTTCATCATGCGCGAGAAGATCGGCATGGTCTACATGCGTTCCAACCACAACGCCAACCCGTTCCTGGCTGCGCTGCTGCGCAAATTGCGGCGCGACGGGAAGGTGCGTGTGGTGATGGAGATCCCCACGTGGCCCTATGACAGCGAGTACCGGGGGATGCCGCTCTCGTTCCGCTCGCGGCTTTATATCGACCGGCTGTTCCGGCGCGGGATGGCGCGGGAGCTTTACCGGATCGTTACGTTTTCCAACGAGGAGAAGATCTTCGGGGTGCCGACGATCCGCATATCGAACGGCATTGATTTCAGCGGGATACCTGTTAAAAAACATGTGAGTGCGGACGCTTCCGTGCTCAACCTGATCGCCGTGGCGGAGATCCATACGTGGCACGGGTTCGACCGGGCGGTCGCGGGGCTGGCGGAGTATTACCGCTCTTCGCATGATGTCCGGGTGGTGCTGCATATCGTTGGGCCCGGTTTCGGGGGGGCGGCGGACGAACTGCGAGCGCAGGTCGCGGCGCTCGGGATGCAGGAATATGTGATCTTTCACGGACGGCAGGCGGGCGGGGCGTTGGATGCGCTCTTCGAGCAGGCGGATATGGGCGTGGCCAGCCTGGCGCGCCACCGCAGCGGGATCACGCATATCAAAACGCTCAAGAACCGGGAATATGCCGCGCGGGGGATCCCGTTCGTCTATTCGGAGATCGACGACGATTTCGAGGGACAGCCTTATGTGATGAAGGCCCCTGCGGATGAGTCGCCGCTGGATATTGCGGCGGTGGTGGCGTTTTACCGCTCGGCGCCGCATGATCCGGGGGTGATCCGGGGGTCGGTCGAGGGGACGCTCTCGTGGCAGGCGCAAATGCGGAAAGTTATTGATGTGGTAAATGAGGAATAAGATATGGGAACGGTAGAAATTCTCTTCTGGGTCTTTTTCGGGATCGTGGTCTACACCTATGTCGGCTACGGGATCGTCATGTTCATCGCGGTGAAGATCAAGGAATTGTTCTGCAAACCGCGCAAACTGGAGGTTCCCGACCCGGCCCCGGAGGTGGTGTTGATGATCGCGGCCTTCAACGAGGAGCAGATCGTCGCGCCGAAGATGGCCAACTGCCGCGCGCTGGATTATCCGGCGGGAAAACTGCAGATCGTGTGGGTCACGGACGGCACCACGGACCGGACCAACGAGTTGCTGGCCGCCTATCCCGACGCCAGGGTGATCTATTCGCCCGAGCGGCGCGGTAAGACGGCCGCCCTGAACCATGGGGTGGGCGAGATCACGGCCCCGATCGTCGTATTTACCGATGCGAACACCATGCTCAACCACGATGCGATCCGCAATATCGTCCGCCGCTTTTCGGATCCGCGCGTGGGTTGCGTGGCCGGGGAAAAGCGCGTGGTCGTGCAGCAGGGGGACGGCAGTGCGGCGGAAGGGGAAGGGCTTTACTGGAAATATGAATCCACTTTAAAAGACCTCGACTCGCGGCTTTATTCCGCCGTGGGGGCGGCCGGGGAACTTTTCGCCGTGCGCCGGGAGCTTTTCCGGCCCATGCCCGAGGATACGCTGTTGGATGATTTTATCCTTTCGATGCTGATCGCGGGGCAGGGGTACCGCATCGCCTATGCCCCCGACGCTTTTGCAGAAGAGGGCGGCTCGGCCGATATGCGCGAGGAGCAGAAACGCAAGGTGCGCATCGCCGCCGGGGGTCTGCAGTCCATCGCGCGGCTGGCCCCGCTGCTCAATATTTTTCGTTACGGGGTGCTCAGTTTCGAATATATTTCCCACCGGGTGCTGCGCTGGTCGCTCACGCCGGTGGTGCTGGTCGCGCTGCTGCCGCTGAATATCGCGCTCGTCGCGGCCTACCCCACTTCGGCGCTTTACTGGCTGCTGCTCACCGGGCAGGTCGTCTTCTATGCCGCCGGGTTCGCGGGCAAGGTGCTGGCGGATAAGGGGGTCACCAAATCGCCGCTCATCATTCCTTACTACTTCCTGTTCATGAACCTCAATGTGTTCCTGGGGATGCAATACCTTTATAAGAGGAAGAAAAAGGGGGTGACCTCCGGGGCTTGGGAGAAGGCGAAACGCGCCTAAGGCCACATCGTCATTCCGAGCGAAGCCGAGGAATCTCAAAATGATTGTTTGAGATTCCTCGGCTTCGCTCGGAATGACGCAAAAGGAGGGAACTATTTCCCCGAATCGACGATTTTATAGAGTTTATCGCCGCGGCGGACGAGGCCCGGCGTTACGATGGAAAACGGCGTGCCTTTGGCTGCCGTTTCGACCGGCGAGTCGTCGACGCGGATTTCCGTGGCGCAACCTTCGACCAGGCCGGTGGTCTCGCCGGTGATGATGTAGGTATCTCCCTGCAAGAGCGTCGAGGCTTCAGGCGTGATCTCCGCGACCGAGTGACGGTGGAAAAAATTGGTCACCTTGCCGACGTACTCTTTGCGCTTGGCGGCCGCGGAACCGTACATGGGGCTCAGTTCGGGAACGGGTGAGCCGAGGTAATAGCCGCCCCAGAAGCCGCGGTTGAAAACTTCGTTCAACCGGCTCTCCCACACCGAAATGCGCTCCGGAGTGTAATTTCCGTCAACGACGGCCGTAACCGCCTCATTGTAAACCTCGCAAACGCGTTTCACGTATTCGGCCGGGCGGGCGCGCCCCTCGATCTTCAGTACGCGCACCCCGGCCTCCAGGAAGCGGTCGAGCAGCCCGACTGTGCAGAGGTCTTTGGGCGAGAGCAGGTATTGCCCTTCGATGGCGATTTGCTCCCCGTTGTCCCGGTCGCGCAGTTCATACGAGCGGCGGCAGAGTTGCAGGCAGGCGCCGCGGTTGGCGGAGCAGCCGTTCTCATGCAGGCTTAAATAACATTTGCCGGAAATGGCCATACAGAGGGCGCCGTGGGCGAACATCTCGATCTTGACGGGTTGGCCCGAGGGGCCGCAGATATTCTCGCGCTCTATATTGTCGTATATCGTCTTTATTTGCTGCAGGTTGAGTTCGCGGGCGAGCACCACCACATCGGCCCATTGCGCAAAAAAGCGCACGGCTTCGGTGTTCGACACGTTGAGTTGCGTGGAAATGTGCACCTCGACCCCCTGCTCGCGGGCGTAGAGGATCGTCGACTGGTCGCAGGCGATCACGGCGTCGATGCGGGCTTCGCGCGCGCAGTCTATGATTTTGCGCATCACCGGGATGTCCTCATCATAGAGGATCGTGTTGACCGTCAGATAACTTTTCACCCCGCGCGCACGGGTCGTGAAAGCGATGCGCTCCAGGTCGGCGAGGGTGAAATTGGCCGAGGAACGCGAACGCATGTTCAGCCCCTCGACACCGAAATAAACGGAGTCCGCGCCCCCGTCCATCGCGGCGTAAAGCGACTCCCAGGAGCCCACGGGGGCCATGATCTCTATGTCGGAGCGTCTCATTTGATCGGTATCAATTCTAGGTTGGCTGCGCATATAGCGGGCCATATTTCGTCCATCCCTCGGCTTTTGATGCTCGACGTACGTAAAGTACGCCTGCGCTCAAAAGACCTCACGATGAACAAAATCTGACCCACTCTATGCACAGCGAACTTTCTCTCGGTGGTTTTGCTAATACACGGGGTCACTTTCGGCGGTTGAGCATGCTCAGGGCCAGTTCGCGCAACTCTTCGAGGCGGGCGGGTGCTGCGCCCGAGTTATCCAGCGCGGCCACGGCGGCCTGTAAATGCTTTTCGACCGCTTTCTCAGCCATAGCCCGGATACCGAGACGGTCGTAGATGGCCCTCACGCGGGCGACACGCTCCGTTTCAGGCGTGCTGCGATCGGCGAGCAGGGCGCAAAGCTGCGCGCGGTCAGCCTCCGATCCGGCCTGCAACGCCTGCACGGCCAGGTAGCTCTTCTTACCCTCGATGATGTCGCCGCCGATCTTTTTGCCGAACGAGGGGTCGTCGCTGTAACTGTCCAGCAGGTCGTCCTGCAGTTGGAAGGCCAGGCCGAGCTCGTTGCCGAAATCGAACATGCTGCGGCAGCCCGCCTGAGGCGCTCCGGCGATCATCGCGCCCATGCGGGCGGCGCGGGCCATCAGCGCGGCGGTCTTGAGCGAGATCATGGTCATATATTCGTCCAACCCCACCTGCGTGCGCTCTTCGAAATCCATGTCGTATTGTTGCCCCTCGCACACCTCGGCGGCCATGCGGTTGAATTCTTCCAGCAGCTGCGGCACCAATCCGTGCGGCGCGCGCGCGAGCAGGCTATAAGCGTAAATGATCATCGCATCGCCCGAAAGGATGGCCGTGTTGGCCCCCCAACGCACATGTACGGTATCGCGACCCCTACGCAAGGGTGCGTTATCCATGATGTCGTCGTGCAGCAGCGTGAAATTATGGAACACCTCCACGGCGGAGGCGGCGGCGACCACATCCTCGGCCCGCGCGCCGAACGCCTCACCCGCCAGGAGCATCAGCACCGGGCGTAGCCGCTTGCCGCCCTCTTCGAGCGAGTAACGGATCGGGGCGTAAAGCGTATCGGGGCTGCCCGGAAATTTCAGGCCGGAAAGGTAATGCTCGACGAATTCGCAAAGTTGCTGGCGGGTGTGCATGGGTCAATATGATTTTATTCCGTGCTTGTCATTCTGAACGCAGTGAATAATCTTGGCCTGAATGGTCTGCCCACATCTTCACTGCGTTCAGAATGACAAACAGGACGGTAGCGGATAATTTTATGCAAATGTAGCAAAAAAATGCACCCCGGGAAAACCATGTAAGGCCATTAAGGCGGGGGGTCGCTCTATTTTTTCGGGGCGACGCGTATAATGCATGGAAAATATTATTACTTTTGTATCAATTGGAAAAATATAAACTTAACATGCCTAAAGTCTATGACAAGGTAACCTCACATACAAAACCCGATTGGCTCAGGATAAAGCTCCACCAAAGCGAGACGTTCGCCGAGGTGTCGCGCCTGACCCGGGAACACCGGCTCAATACGATATGCGAGAGCGGCCGGTGTCCCAATAAATCGGAGTGTTGGAGCAACCGGACGGCCACGCTGATGATCCTGGGTGATGTTTGCACCCGATCCTGCCGGTTCTGCGCCACAAGTAGTGGAAGAGCGTTACCTCCCGAGCGGTCAGAACCCGCCAGGGTTGCCGAGTCCATCCGCCTGATGGAGTTGCGGCATGCCGTCATTACATCCGTTACGCGCGACGACCTGCCCGACGGCGGGGCGGCCCATTGGGCCGATACGGTCCGTGCGATACGGGAGGCGAATCCCGGGACGACCATAGAGTTGCTGATTCCCGACTTCGACGGGCGGGCCGATTTGATCGACCGGGTTATCGAGGCCGGGGCGGATATCGTCGGCCATAACCTGGAGACCGTGCGGCGGCTGACGCCCTCGATCCGCAGCCGGGCCACGTATGAGACTTCGCTGCGCACGCTTGCGCACATCGCCTCGCGTGGGGTGGTGGCCAAGAGCGGGCTGATGGTGGGATTGGGCGAGACGGACGGGGAAGTTTTGGAGGCTTTCCGCGACCTGGTGTCGGCCGGATGCCGCATCGTGACCGTAGGGCAGTACCTGCGGCCGACTTTGCAGCATGTGGCGGTGGAAGAGTATGTGACCCCGGAGAAATTCGAATGGTACCGCGTGCAGGCGATGGCTTGCGGGTTCGACTATGCGGCCTGCGCGCCGCTGGTGCGCTCGTCGTACCGGGCGCAGGAAGCCTTGGAAGCGAGCCGGAAGAAAAATGATGATGAGAACGCCCCGCGTCCGTCATTCCGAGCGTAGTCGAGGAATCTCAAACCGACTGTCTGAGATTCCTCGACTACGCTCGGAATGACAAGCAAGGAGAGACGATTTGAAAATAAACAGGAAGTGAACGCCGTTATATATAAGGACTTTGGGTGTGTGGAGTATGGCGAGTGCCTGGCCTTCCAGCGGGCGTGTTTCGACGCCCTCGCGGCCGCGAAGGACTCCCCGGAAAAGGGACGCCAATGGATGATCTTCTGCGAGCATCCGCACGTCTACACGCTGGGCAAGAGCGGCGACGAACATAATTTGCTGGTAAACAGCGATTTTTTAAACAAGATAGGGGCGAGGTATCACCGCACCGACCGCGGCGGGGACATCACCTACCACGGGCCGGGGCAACTGGTCGGATATCCGATCCTCGACCTGCAATCCCTCGGAATGGGGCTGCGGGAATACGTGGAGGGCCTCGAAGAGGCTGTTATACGGACGCTTGCGCAGTTCGGCATTACAGCCGGCCGCAGCGCGGGGGCGACGGGCGTATGGCTCCGGGGCCCCGAACGGAAGATTTGCGCCATCGGCGTACGCGCATCGCGCTACGTCACCATGCACGGCTTCGCGTTGAACGTCAACACGATGCTGGAGTATTTCCGCTGGATCAACCCTTGCGGCCTGGCCGACAAAGGGGTGACCTCGATGGAGAAGGAGTTGGGCGCGCAGCAGGATATGGCCCGCGTGAAGGCCGTACTGCTCGATGAATTGGAAAAAATTATGAATATTAGAATAGAATATCATGGCAATTGCGAAGAGATGGGTGCTCAAGCCTCAGGCTGACCCCGAGCAGGCGGCCTCCCTGGGCTACTCCCTGCAACTCTCGCCAGTGCTTGCCAACCTGCTGATCCAACGGGGGATATACACCCCCGGGGAGGCACGCCGGTTCTTCAATCCGCGTCTGGAGGATCTTCACGATCCCTTCCTGATGAAGGATATGGACAAGGCGGTGGACCGGGTCACACGGGCGGTGAGCGAGGGCGAACAGATCATGGTCTACGGCGATTACGACGTGGACGGCACGACGGCGGTGGCGCTGGTTTACGCGTTCCTGCGCCGCCAGGGGCACAAAGGGCTGCGTTTTTACATCCCCGACCGCTACACCGAGGGGTACGGCGTGTCGATCAAGGCGATCGACTATGCCGCCGCCAAGGGCATCACGCTGATCATCACGCTCGACTGCGGCATCAAGGCTATGGAAAAAGTGGCCTACGCCAAGAAGAAAGGGATCGACTTCATCATCTGCGACCATCACCTGCCGGGCGACACGATTCCCGATGCGGTGGCCGTGCTGGATGCCAAACGCGAGGATTGTACCTATCCGTTTCCGGAGCTTTCGGGCTGCGGGGTGGGTTTCAAATTGGTGCAGGCTTATTGCCAGCGCCATAAGATCCCCTTCGAGGAGGTGGAGCGGCTGCTGGACCTGGTGGTGGTGAGCATCGCCTCGGACATCGTGCCGCTGTCGGACGAGAACCGGATCATGGCCTACTACGGCCTCAGGCGCCTCAACGAAAAACCGTCGAAAGGCCTGCTCTCGATCATCAAGATCTGCGGCCTGGAGAACCACCAGATCACCATCGACGACATCGTCTTCAAGATCGGCCCGCGCATCAACGCCGCGGGGCGCATGGCCGTCGACGCGGACGACGAGAACGCCGCCCCTTCCGGAGGGCACTCGGCCGTCAACCTGCTGGTCGAGCTGGACGAAACACTGGCTGAAGGGTTCGGCTCGCAGATCGACACCTTCAACCAGGACCGCAAAAATATCGACCGCACGATCACCCAGCAGGCCCACGACTACATCGAGAGCCATCCCGAGCTCAAAGCGCTCAAAAGCACGGTGATCTACAATCCCGAGTGGATGAAGGGGATCGTGGGGATCGTCGCCTCGCGCCTGATCGAGACCTACTACCGGCCCACGGTGGTGCTCACGATGAGCAACGGGTTCGCCACGGGGTCCGCGCGCAGCGTGCCCGGGTTCGACCTTTACCAGGCCGTCGAGTCGTGCGCCGACATCCTCGAAAATTTCGGGGGGCACATGTATGCCGCGGGGCTGACGATGAAGCCCGAGCGGGTACCGGAGTTCACCCGCCGCTTCCATGAGTATGTGGAAAAACATATCGACCCGCAGATGCTGATCCCGCAGGTGGAGATCGATGCGCCGCTGCTGTTCAGCGACATCACACCCGAGTTCCGCCGCGCGCTGTGCGGTTTCCAGCCCTTCGGGCCGGGCAACACCGCTCCCGTTTTCGTGACGCGCAGCGTGAGCAACCGCGGCGACGCGAAACTGGTTGGCGCCGAGTTGGAACACCTGCGCATGGACCTCACGCAGCGCGAGAAGCCCAACACGTCGATCGCCGCCATCGCGTTCCAGCAGCCGACCCATTACGAATGGATCCGCGGGGGGCACCCGATCGACGTTTGCTACTCGATCGTCGAGAACCATTACCGGGGGACGGTCACTCCTCAACTGCGGATCAAGGATATAAAAATTATTCTGCCAGAGAAATAAACACTCTTTGTCATTCTGAGCGAAGCGAAGAATCTTGGTCAGGCTGTTTAGAAAACAGTTCCGACCAAGATTCTTCGCTTCGCTCTGAATGACAAGCCTATAATGTATCGAGCACGTGCAGGATGATCGTCGAAGTTTCGCGGATTTCTTCTTCCGTGATGGTCAGCGGCGGGGAGATGCGGAAGGCGGTGTCGCAGAAGAGGAACCAGTCGCTCATGATCCCGTTTTCGATCAGTCCGGCCATCGTTTTATAGAGTTTTTCGCTTTCGCCCAACTCCACGGCCATCAGCAGGCCTGAACGGCGGATTTCCCGCACAGCCCGGTGGGGCGTGAGCAGCGTTTCGTAGAGTGCGCCTTTGGTTTCGACATCATCTAACAGTCTCTCATCGAGGATGTATTCGAGGGCGGCGAGCCCGGCGGCGCAGCATACCGGGTGCCCCCCGAAGGTGGTGATATGACCGAGGGCGGGATTTTCCGAAAGCACGGCCATGATCTGGCGCGAGGAGATGAATGCCCCCAGGGGCATGCCCCCGCCGAGCGCTTTGGCCAGGCAGAGGATGTCGGGCACCACGCCGTAGCGTTGCAGGGCGAAGAGCGTTCCGGTGCGGCCCATGCCGGTCTGTATCTCGTCGAAGATGAGCAGCGCACCCACGGCCGTGCAGCGGCGGCGCAGCGCTTGCAGGAAGCCAACTTCGGGCAGGCGTATCCCCGCCTCGCCCTGCACGGGCTCGACGATCACGCAGGCGGTCTGGCCGGTGATCTTTTCTAAATCTTCGAGGTTATTGAATTCCAGGTGGGTTACATCGGGCAACAGCGGGCCGTAGCCTTGTTTGAATTCCTCGCCGCCCATGACGCTCATCGCGCCCTGCGTGGAGCCGTGGTAGGCGTTGCGGAAGGAGACCAGACCCGTGCGGCCGGTGTAGCGTTTGGCGAGTTTCAGCGCCCCCTCGACCGCCTCGGCGCCCGAGTTGACGAAATAGACCGATTCCAGCGGGCCGGGCAGCAGTTCGGCCAGCCGCGCGGCATATTGCACCTGGGGCGAGAGCACCAGTTCGCCGTAGACCATCAGGTGCATGTAACGCCCGGCCTGCTGTGTGACGGCCTCCACCACGCGCGGGTTGGCGTGGCCCACGTTGCTTACGGAGACGCCGGAGACCAGGTCGAAATAGCGTTTCCCCTCGGGGGAGTAAAAGCAGACGCCCTCGGCCCGCTCGGCGCCGACCAGCAGGGGTGCGGGCGAGGTTTGGGCGAGGTGTTCGAGGAATTGCTGGCGGAGGGTTTTCATGATACGTTATATTGTTTTGTCATTCAGAGCGAAGCGAAGAATCTTGGTCTGAATTGATCTGCCCACAGCCCGACCAAGATTCTTCGCTTCGCTCAGAATGACAAACCAGGCTTTATTCTTTGAATTTTGCCAAAATGCGTTGCGAGTCGCGCACGGATTCCATGATCCAGCGGAAGACCAGATCGGCCGTCTCGGTCTCGGAGAGTCGCCAGGGGGCGTCGCCGAAACGCAGGCGCGTGGAGAGCGTGTAGAGCAGGATCGCGGCCGAGGCCGAGACGTTCAGGCTCTCGACCATGCCGCACATCGGGATGGTCAGGTACTCGTCCGCGGCGGCCATTACCCCAGCGCTGATCCCGGCGTGCTCGGTGCCGAAGACCAGCGCGAAGGGGCCGCGGGCCACGTCGAACGTCTCGGGCGTGGTGTTCCCCTCGTGCGGGGTGGTGGCCACGATGCGGTAGCCTTGCGCGCGCAGGGCCGCGACGGCATCGTCCGTCGAGCGGTGGCGGCGCAGGTCGACCCATTTGTCGGTGCCGCGCACGATATTCACGTTGGGGTTGAATTTGCACGCTTCCTGGATCACGTGAATATCCTGGATGCCGAACGCCTCGCAGTTACGCACTAGGGCGCTGGCGTTCTGCGGGTGGAAGGTGTTCTCCATGCAGACGGTCATCCAGCGGGTGCGCATGGCGGCCGTACGGCGTAGCACCTGTACGCGCTCTTCGGTCATGAATTGCTCCATGTACGCGATGCGGGGCAACAGCCACTCTAAATTCATAGCTCTTTTTTCAGGTAGACCATATCCCGAAGCAATACGCCCTCTTCGAAGATGGGATGGTCGTAGTTATTCTTAAAAAAATCCTCGACGCGGTGCGAGGGCAAAAAGCCGAGGCGGCGGTAGAACGTCAGTATAGAGGGGACTTCGCCCGTGCCGACGTAAATCGTGCGATACTGGCGCTTATAGTATCCGAAAACACATTCCACGAGTGCCCGGCCATACCCGATCCGGCGGGCGTCGGGGTAAACGGCGATGTTTTTCAGCTCGCACGACTCCCCGTCGCGCGGGGCGACCACGCATGCGCCCCTCACCACTCCCGCGTCGCGCAGCACGAACATATCGCCCGCGTCCAGGTAGCGGTCGATCATCGACTCCTGCTCGTCGCCGATCAGCAGCAGGTCGAGAAAACGTTTTTTGTCTTGGGTTATGCGTTCGATGATCATGTCAATCTTGTTTTGTGAAGGGGCGGGCGGTGATCTCGATCCGGTTGCCATCGGGATCGAGGGCTTCGAATTCGTAGTAGCCGTCGCCGGTGGTGCGGGGGCCACGCAGGACCGTGATCCCATTCTCTTGAAATTCATGCGCCATCCGGTCGACCTCGCCGCACGAGCCCGCATCGAAGGCGATGTGGGTGATTCCGGCACGGGGTTCCGGCAAGGGTTCCGGATGCCAACCTGTTTGTTCCGTCACGTCGGGACGCGTCATGATCTCCAGGCGGGCTCCCCCGGCGAAGGTGATAAAATAGCTTTCCATCCCGGTCGCCCGGTTCGTGTATTTGTCATTGGCCATCCCGCCGAGGCGGAGGACGTAAAAGTCCTTCAACTCCTCCAGCCTGCGGGTCCATATGGCTACGTGTTCGAGTTTCATTTTTTTCGGTTTCGTTCGATGAAATTCACAATCGTGCGGCTGCCACTCATCAGCAGGTAACCCCCGAGCAGTTGCACGGCGTAATAGATCGTCCAGCCGACGGTTTGGGGATCTTGAGGGATATGAAACCGCTGGGCATTGACGAGCTGATAAACATGATAGGACAAGTACGGGAGCGCCAGCATCAGCATCACTCCCCCTATGACGATCACCGCGATGCGCAAGATGTCCGAACGATGGATGTGGAAATCGAACTTTTCTTCCGTGAATCCCCGATCGAGCCGGAGTTTATCAATGATCCAGTCGGTACGGAAAATGAGAAGCCAGATGATCCATAAAAACAAAGCCGTCACTGTTGTCGCTACCGTGACGATGATGATGGCACCGGAACTATCCCAGAAGGGTTCTATCCACACGCCTGCAAACTGAGCCGCCACTTTCACGGCATCGAATAGGAAATAGACCCCAAATAATTTAAGGATGATCGAAAAAAGGCTTCTGGGTGTCATGGCAAAATATTTTATCGTTTAGTGCAAACAGTGCGTTGGCCTGGCGCACCCTCCTTTGTTGTTAACGAACGAAAAGAGACTCGTTCGTTTTCCTCCTTGTCGCTCGGCATAACCCAAACAAAAAGACGTTTGGCTTCTGCTCTCACTGACTGCGTCGGTTACCAAAGAGGGGCAGAGGAGAATATACCAGCGCAGCGGAATCAAGTATCGAAATGATGCATCCGCATCATTTTCGGTACTTATCATCCTGTTCCATGATTTTCAAATAACTCTCGTAGCGGTTGGGGCTGATCTCGCCCGCTTCCAAAGCGGCGATCACGGCGCAACCCGGTTCATGGACATGGGTGCAGTTGTAGTATTGGCACTCGGCCCCGGTGCGGAGCATTTCCGGGAAATAGTGGTACAATTCCGCCGGGTCGATCTCGATCAGCCCGAAGCCCTTGATCCCCGGGGTGTCGATCAGCCGGCCGCCGCCGGGCAGGGGGTAGACGGTCGAGAAGGTGGTCGTGTGGCGGCCTTTATGGTGCGCTTCGGAGACCTCGGCGATGGCGACCTCGGCACCCGGCACCAAGGTTTTCAGCAGGGTCGACTTGCCCACGCCCGAGTTGCCGGAAATGAGGGTCGTCTTGCCGCGCAGCCTCTCTGTGAGCTCCGTAAGTCCCTCGCCCGTGAGCGAAGATATTTCCACTGTCGGGTAGCCCGCCGAGGCGTAAGTCTGCCGGAATTCCTCGACCGCCTCGGGCACCGCCTGCACCATGTCGGCCTTGCCCAGCGCGATCAGGGCCGGGACATGGTACGCCTCGCACGTGACCAGGAACCGGTCAATGAATTCGTAACTCGTGGCGGGGGAAAACAGGGTCGCCAGCAGCAACGCCTGATCCACGTTGGCCGCGATGATGTGCGACTCGCGCGAGAGGTTCGGCGAGCGGCGGATGATGTAGTTCGTGCGGGGCAGGATTTCGGTGATGACCGCCTCGCCCGAGGGGTCCACCTCGTATTCCACCCTATCGCCCACCACCACGGGGCTCGTGGAGCGCGATCCGCGCAGGCGCAGCTTGCCCCGGATGCGGCAGCCGACAAGCTCGCCCGTCTGCTCGTCGCAGACCGTGGTCAGGCTACCCGTTGTTCGGAAAACGGTCGCGGGCCTCTTCGATCTGCTGTTCATCTACACGTTTATCATCCTGCCGGTGCCACTGGTCGATCTTATCCTTGGCCAGCTCCATGAACGGGAAGGCGTAGGAAGTGAGTTTGACCATCGGGCGGTAGAGCATCGAATTGTCGAGCGTTTTTTCGGCGACGATCTCTTTTTTGTTGTTCAGCCATTGGAAGCAGCAGAGCGCGACGCTCACGATCAGGCCCACTTTCAGCAGCGAGAGCAGCGCCCCGCCCAGTTGATCCACGATGCCCAGGCCTGCGGCGTTGAACGCCCCGCTGATCGTGCGCGCGACGATCACCACCAGGATCAGGGCCGTACCCGCGATGGCCACGTAGGTGATCGCCACCCCCACCGGGTTGGTGACGTTCATCCATTCGAGCAGCGAAGAGCCCAGGAAATAGGTCAGGGCGATACCGACCACCAGGCCCGCGATAACGCCCACCTGGATGATGATCCCGTTGCGCCATCCGCTGTAAAGCGCCCAAAGCAGGGGGAGGATGATTACAATGTCTATCCAATTCATATGCTTAGAGGTTTTGGGTTGGCTGCGCATATAGCACGGCATCTTTCGTCCATCCCTCGACTTTTGATGTCGACGTACGTAAAAAAAGATCTCACGATGAACAAAATATGCCGCACTCTATGCACAGCGAAAGTTCGGACGGCTGATACGCTAATGGGCGATCGCTCTTCGCAAACTTGCTTTTCAGACCGATCCGATTCATTCAATGGCCGAAATATAGGCAATAATTTGCATTTTTGCTAACTTTGCCTTGTTATTTCGGATATTATGAAACGGTATATTGTTCTGTTACTGGGCATTGCCCTCTGGACGCAGCTTTCGGCGGGCGAGGTTTTCCGCCTCGACACGGGTTGGAAATTTTACAGCCGCGGCGACGCGGTGAGCGACAACACCTTGTCGGTCAACCTTCCCCACACGTGGAACGGCGACGGCGCGGGGCCCAACCGCGAGTATTTCCGCGGCCCCGGGGTCTACCTGCGCGACGTGGAGATCCCCACGGCGTGGATCGGCAAACGGATCTTCCTGCGCTTCAACGCGGCCAACACGGCCCTTACGGTGATGGTCAACGGCCGCCTGGCGGGCGACCACCTGGGCGGCTACACGGCCTGCACGTTCGAGATCACCAAGCTCGTGCAACCCGGCGCGAAGGCTTCCCTTTGGGCGCAGGTCAACAACGCCCCGCGCACCGACGTGCTGCCCACGGCGGGCGACGCCAACAGCTACGGCGGCCTGCTGCGCGGCGTGGAGCTGATCGTCACCCCGGCGCTGGCCATCGCCCCCACGGACCACTCTTCGTCGGGCGTTTACGTCACCTCGCACAAAAACGGGAACGATGATTTTTCGGGTGAGGCGACCGTCAAACTGATCTCCCTGCTGGACAACAAGACCGCGCAGGTCGCCGTGACCGTCACGGACGGCATGGGCCAGGCGGCGGGCAAGGGCGACGGGCGCGTCAAGGTGAGCGACAAGGGGATCGTCTCGGTGAGCGTGCCCTTCACGGTGGAATCGCCGCGCCTTTGGGACGGGGTGAACGACCCCTACATGTATGACGTAAAAGTGCGCGTGACGGTGGACGGCGCGGCGGTCGACTCGGCCGTGGTGCGCACCGGGTTCCGGGATTACGGCTTCGACCCGGCGCGCGGGTTCGTGCTCAACGGCCAACCCTACCCCTTGCGCGGGGTGAGCGTCACCCAGGACCGCGAGGGGATCGGCAATGCGCTGCAACCCTATCAGATCGAGGAGGATGTGGCGTTGGTGCGCGAGATGGGGGCCAATTTCGTCTGCGTGAGCGGCGCGCCCCACGCGCAGGAGTTTTACGACGCCTGCGACCGCGCGGGGATCGTCGTGTGGAGCGAACTTCCGTTCACGGGCGAGGCCTATCTCTCCGACCGCGCATTTTATAATACCTCCGCTTTCAAAGCCAATGGCAAACAGCAACTTACGGAGATCATCCGGCAGCAGATGAACCACCCCTCGATCGTCATGTGGGGCATCTTCAACGGCCTCGGGCAGCGCGGGGACGACCCGGTGCCTTATGTGAAAGAGCTCAACGCGCTGGCGAAAAAGGAGGATCCCTCGCGCTACACGGTCTGCACGAGCAATCAGGACGGCGATCTGAATTTCATCACCGACCTGGTGCTGTGGCAGCACCGTTTCGGCTGGAAAGAGGGGCAGCCCGGCGACCTGACCACCTGGCTGGACTACCTGCACCGCTCCTGGGGCAAGCTCTCCTCGGCCGTCAGCTACGGCGCCGGAGGCTCGATCTACGACCAGTGCGACAGCCTGAGCCGTCCCGACATCGCGGGCGCGCATCCCGAGCGGTGGCAGACCCATGTGCACGAGCAGTCGTGGTCGTGCGTGAAGAACGACCGGCAGTTGTGGGCCGTGGTGATCGACAACCTGTTCGACTACGGCGCTTCGGGGCGCAACCGCGGCCGCGGGCCGGGGGTGAACGACTTCGGGCTGGTGAGCTTCGACCGCAAATATTGCAAGGACGCTTTTTACTTCTATAAGGCCAACTGGAACACGGCCGATGAGTTCGTCTACCTGGCCGAAAGGCGCTGGGACGTGCGGCCCGGGACGGTGCACACGCTGCGCGTCTTTTCGAACTGCCCCGAGGTGGAGCTCTTCGTGAACGGTGTTTCGCTGGGGATCAAACAGGGGACGGACGGGGTGTTCTCGTGGCCCGGCGTGGCACTTCTGCGCGGGGATAACGAGGTCGAGGCGCGGTTCGGGACGATTACCGACCGGATGCGCATCGTGGCCGGACAACGCCTGCTCTGATGGTCGTCCTGCCGCTCGCCTACCTGGGCAACGTCCACTATTTTTCGAAGCTCTGCTTCGCGGATTGCATGGTGGACGTGCACGAGCATTTCGTCAAGCAGAGCCTGCGAAACCGCTGCGCCATCCTCTCGGCCGACGGGGTCACAAACCTGACTGTCAACGTGGTCAAAATGGACAACGACGACAAACGCAGCGTGCGCGAGACGCGTATCGACTACTCGAAGCGGTGGCAGCACCGGCATTGGCTTTCGTTGGTTTCGGCTTACAAGGGGGCCCCCTATTTTGATTTTTATGCCGACCGGTTCGAGCCTTTCTACCGGCGGCGGTTCGATTTTTTGTTCGATTTCAATCGTGAACTGACGTTGCTGCTGCTGGAATTGCTCGGCAGTGAGGCGACGCTCCGATTTTCGGAAAAGTACATAGACCCCTCGCCGGACATCGAAGATTTCCGCAGCCGCCTTTCGGAAAAACCGCGCCTGTACCGGCCCGATCCGCATTTTTCGCCCAAGCCATACTATCAGGTTTTTTCGGACAGGATGGATTTCGTGCCGGGCCTTTCGGTCGTCGACCTGCTTTTCTGCGAGGGGCCGCACGCTTTGGAACAGATCAAAAACTGCATAACGCCATGAAAAAATTGTTGTCCGCAGCCCTGCTGCTCTGCACGGGCGCTTTCGCCGCCGCTCCCAAACCTGACCTGACGGATGTGAAATACGGCCCTGCCGACCGCAACGTGCTGGACGTGTGGCTGCCGAAAGGCGAAAAGCCCGCCCCGCTGGCGATCTTCGTCCACGGCGGCGGCTTCACGGGCGGCGACAAGGCCGGGATCAAGCCGGATGTGTTGCAGGATCTGCTGGCGGCCGGTTTCGCCGTGGCGAGCGTGAACTACCGCTACCGCAACGGCCTGCCGGACGGGGCGCTGGACAGCATGCGCGATTGCGTCCGGGCGTTGCAATACCTGCGCAGCCGCGCGGCGGAATGGGGCATCGACCCCTCGCGGGTGGGCATGTGGGGCGGTTCGGCCGGGGCGGCGACCTCGCTCTGGATCGCGTTCCATGACGATATGGCCGATCCCGCGTCGGCTGATCCGGTGCTGCGTCAGTCCACGCGCCTGCAGGCTGCCGGGGCCAATTCCGTGCAGTCCACCTACGACATGTTGCAATGGCCCGCGCTCTACGGCCAGGGGAATATCCCGTCCGCCGAACGGGCCCGCCTGCTCGAATTCATGGGGATGAAAACGATGGAAGAAGCCGAATCCCCGGAAGGGAAACAGGTGCGCGCCGAGCTGGACATCATCGCCTGGATGACCCCGGACGATCCCCCGTTCTGGCTGAGCACCCTGCAGCCCGCCGACCTGCCGCCCGTCTCGCAGAACCAGGCCGTGCACCATCCGTTGCACGTGAAACGGCTGGCCGAAAAGGCCTCGGAGATCGGCGTGGAGTGCGTCGCCATCGCCCCGGGCTACGGCATGAATTCCAAAATCAGCATACAACAATTTTTCAAGGATCACCTGACCGAGCGCCGCCCGGCATCCGGAGAATTTTAGTTTGTCATTCTGAACGAAGTGAAGAATCTTGGTCTTGCTGTGTAAAAACAATTCAGACCAAGATTCTTCACTTCGTTCAGAATGACAAAGATACCCGGTTATCGGGTAGCATTGCTTTGAATGACAAAACCGCACCATTAATCGCAAAAACAGTTTATCTTTGCGGGGGCGTTAATCGCCCGACCCTGAAATGTTAAAAAAATTAGCGGAACAAACGGCCACCTACGGCATTAGCAGCATCGTTGCGCGCCTGCTCAACTACCTGCTCGTGCCCTACCTGACGCGTATCATGACCCCGGCCGAGTACGGGGTGATCACCGATATGTACGCGATCATCCCGTTCGCCATGGTGCTGCTCACGCTGGGCCTGGAGACGGGCTATTTCCGTTTCGCCGCCAAGGCCCGCACCCCGAAACGCAAACACGAGGTCTTTTCCACTACCTGGGGGACGGTAAGCTACATGGCCGTCGCCTTTTTCGCCGTCTGCATGCTCTGGCAGCAGCCCATCGCCAATATGATGGACTACGGCGACCGCCCCACCCTGATCCTGCTGGCCGCGGCGATCATCTCCGTGGACGTGATCTCCGCCATTCCGTTCGTGCGGCTGCGCGAACAGGGACGGGCCAAACGGTTCGTCGCCGTGCGCATCATCTCGGTGGTCATCAACCTGGCGTTCTGCTTCTTCTTTTACGCGGCACTGCCGAAGATACCGGGGCTCTCGGCGCTCTACAATCCCGAGTTCGGGGCGGGCTACTACATGGTGGCCAACCTGATTTCGAGCGTGGCCACGCTGCTGATCGTCATGCCGCGCGACGCCCGGCGCTCTTTCGGCCAGTTGAATCCCCGCCTGCTGCGGCAGATCATGGTCTACTCGCTGCCGCTGCTGCTGAGCGGCATCGCCGGGACGGCCAACGAGTTCATCGACCGCCAGTTGATCAAATTTCTCGTGCCGGACCACCTGGCGATGGCCTCGCTGGGGATCTACGGCGCCGTGATGAAGATCGGGGTGGTGATGACCCTCTTCACGCAGATGTACCGGATGGCCGCGGAGCCATTCTTCCTGGCCAATTTCAAAAAGGACGACTTCGTGCGCACCAACGCCGAGGCGCTCAAATACTTCATGATCGTCTCGGTGACCATTTTCCTGGGGATCATGCTCTTTTCCGACCTCTTCGCGCTGATCATCGGGCCTGAGTTCCGCTTCGGGATGTATATCCTGCCCTTCGTGCTGATCGGGAACATCCTCTCGGGGGTGGTGCTCAACCTCTCGTTCTGGTACAAGCAGAGCGGGCGCACGCTCTTCGCCGTGGTGGTCACCGGGACGGGGCTCATTTTTACGCTGGTCATGGGTATCCTGCTCATCCCGCGCCTGGGCTTTTTCGGGGCGGCGTTGGCGAGGGTGATGTGCGAGGCGGCGATGGTGGCCGTAAGTTACTGGCTGAACAGGCGTTACTTCCCCACGCCCTACGACCTGGGGCGCATCGGGGAGTATGTTTTGGTGGGGGCGCTGCTCTTCGGGGTGGGATTTTTCACGGCCATGCTGCCCCGCGGCGCGGAATATTTTATTAACTTGCTCCTGGTCGGGGCGTTCGTCCTCTATGCCGCATGGCGGGAGCGGATCGACGTGGCCGGGCTGGTGAAATCTTTGATAAGACGATGATAATTAAAGTAATAAACCGTTCGGCGTTCGAGTTGCCGAAGTATGAGACCGACCATGCTGCGGGACTGGACGTGCGGGCGAATCTGGAAGAGGCGATCGTGCTGCGTCCCCTGGCGCGGGCGCTGGTGCCGACGGGGTTGTATGTGGAGGTCGCGCCCGGCTACGAGATGCAGGTGCGGCCCCGCAGCGGCCTGGCCGCCAAACATGGCCTCACGGTGCTCAATGCGCCGGGGACGGTTGACGCCGATTACCGCGGCGAGGTGAAGGTGATTTTGGTCAACCTTTCGGACCAGGATTTCGAACTCAAGCCCGGCGAACGGATCGCCCAGTTGGTCGTCGCCGCCCATCAGCGGATCGAGTGGCAGGCGGTCGAGGTATTGTCGGAGACCGGCCGCGGCGAAGGCGGGTTCGGTTCGACGGGACGCGGGTAGATCAGGCCATTGGGTTGAGCGGCATTTGTAATGCCGCTCGGATCGGTTTGCGAATTTCAAATTCGCATCTATTGAACGACGGCATTGCAAATGCCGCCGAACAACGGACGCGGGTAATCTTCATGACGCCCCGGTTACGCGTCATGTCGAGCGTTAGTCGAGACATCTCAGACAGACGGTTTGAGATGTCTCGACTAACGCTCGACATGACGGAAAGACCATCGGGAGCCGAAAAAAGTCACAAATAATATGCGATTTTCAGACATCATAGGACAAGAAAAACTCCGCGAACACCTCGTAAAAGGAGTGGACGCCGGCCGTGTAAGCCACGCCCAGATGTTCAGCGGCCTGGCCGGCTACGGCGCATTGCCGCTGGCGCTGGCCTACGTGCAGTACCTCAACTGCAAGGACCGGCAGGACGGCGACTCCTGCGGCGTCTGCCCCTCGTGCCAGAAGATCGCGCAGTTGGCCCACCCCGACCTGCATTTCGTCTTCCCGGTGAATTCCGCCTCGAAAAGCGGCTCGCAGAAGCCCGGGAGCGACTATTTCCTGCCCCAATGGCGCGAAACGGTCGCCGCGACGGGGGGCTATTTCGACGAGCGGATGTGGTACGAGGCGATCGGCATCGAGAACCAGCAGGGCATCATTGCCCGCTCGGACGCCGACGAGGTGATGCGCAAACTCTCCTACAAATCGTTCGAAGGAGGTTTTAAAAGTGTGATCATCTGGCTGCCCGAGAAGATGCGCGCCGAGGCGGCCAACGCCCTGCTTAAAATCCTGGAAGAACCGTGGGACGGCACGCTGTTCCTGTTAGTCTCGCAGGAGCCGCAACACCTGCTGCCCACAATCCTCTCGCGCGTACAGCAGACCGAGGTGCCGGGGATCGAGTCCGAGGAGTTGGAGCGCTGGCTGGTCTATGAGAAAAAAGCCGAGCCGAAGGCCGCCGCCGAGACCGTGCGCATCTGCCAGGGCGACGCCATCGCCGCCGCGCAGATCCTCGCGGGCGAAGAGGGCGCATCGGCGCAGCACCATTTCGAACTGTTCAAGCAGCTGATGCGCCTCTCGTACAACGACCGCCACATGGAGCTCATCGAGTGGGCGGACGAGGTGGCGGCGCTGGGCCGCGAGGAGCAGAAACGGCTGCTGACCTATTGTGCGCGCATGTTGCGCAACAGTTATATGCTGACGGCGGGTTTGCCGGGAATTTCGTATCTTTGGGGCGAGGAGCGGGAGTTCTGCGACAAATTCGCCCCCTTCATCGCCAACCACAACATCGAGGCGCTGGTGGCCGAGGTGGCCCTGGCGGCGCAGCAGGTGGCCCGCAACGGCAACCCGCGCATGATCTTCCCGCACTTCGCATTGACGGTGAGTAAAATGATCGTACGAAAATGATCACCAGGACGGTACTGATCGCAGGAGGTAACCTGGGGGACGTGGAGAAGGCGCTTGAAGAGGCGCGCAGGAAGGTGGAAGAGCGCATCGGATGCGTGGTGATGGCTTCCGGAATTTACGAATCCGACGCCTGGGGATTCGAGGCCGAAGAGCGTTTCCGCAATCAGGTCTGGGTGGTGGATACGCCGCTCTCGCCGCTGGTGCTGCTGGACGAAATAGAGAAAATAGAGCGCGAATCGGGCCGCGAACACAAGGGCGGGGAGGTCTACCGCTCGCGGACGATGGACATCGACATACTTTTTTACGGTGAGAAAACGTTAGATTTACCCCGGCTGACGGTGCCGCACCCGCTGCTGCACCGCCGCCGTTTCGTGCTGGAACCGCTTTGCGAGGTGCTTCCCGAATGGGTTCACCCCATATTGGGCCGCACGGTAAAAGAATTATTGGAAGAATGCGAAGAGCGATAACCCTATTAGCCTTATCGGGCCTGCTGGCCATGGCGGTGGCCTCGTGCCATAAGCCGACGGTGGATTGCACCTGCCGGATCAAGCCGCTGGTCGAGCCGATCGAAAAAGGGGCGATCTACACGGCTGAGAACGTGGTGGCCTACGCCTTCTACGCCAGTGCGGACGAATGGTACGTGGACGACTACGCCCAGGCCGAGGGCGGGTTGCTGACCTCGAAGTCCGACGCGACGGCGTTCAAAGCGTCGGACGTGATGGCCCAGCAGGACGAAACGGGCATGCTGGTCCTGCCCGCGCTCAAGCAAAACGTGGTCATGCTGGTGGTGTGCGACCGCAAGGAGCGCATCTATGCCTGGCAGCAATACCTGGTCGTGGAAGACCTCGCCCAGGTGCAGCTGAAGGTGAAGTTCTGCCCCTGGAAAACCGAGGCGTCCTACAAGGAAGCCAACTGGACCATCGTGAACGAGTTCCTCGAAGAACCGGATCCCGAGCCAGACCCGGAACCGGAGCCTTAGCGGCAGGAAAAGCGTTAAAAACGACACCTCGTATTTAAAAAATACATACATTTGTAAAAATTCTCTGACTATGCTTACCATTTTGCCTTTGGGCGTCATTGGGCCCACCCAGATCATCCTGATCGTCGCCCTGGCCCTGCTGCTTTTCGGCGGCAAGAAAATTCCTGAACTGATGCGCGGCATGGGTCGCGGCATGAAGGAGTTCAAGGACGCGATGAACAAAGATTACACGGCTGAGGACGAAGCCAACAAGGATAACTCCAAATAGGCGGACTTTCTCTGCTGCCGGCCCGTTTCCACGGGGCCGTAGATTCACCTGACCATGGCTAAACACAAGGAAAAGTCATCCTCCGACGAGATGACTTTTTTTGAGCATATAGACGAACTGCGCCCCCACCTGGTGCGCGGCGCGATTGCATTGTTCGTCATCATGATCGCCGCTTTCATCTGCAAGCGGTTCATCATCGACATGGTGCTGTTGGGGCCCCAGTCGGCCGGATTTCCGACCAACCGCTTTTTTTGCTACCTGGCGCAGGTGTTCGAAACGCCCGAGTTGTGCCTGAACAACAACACGTTCAACATGGTCAACACCTCGATGGCCGGGCAGTTCAACCTGCACATCAGCGTCTCGTTCTGGACGGCGCTCGTGCTGGCCATCCCCTACCTGGTGTGGGAGTTGTGGCAGTTCATCAAGCCCGCGCTCACGGACCGCGAGCGCCGGGGAAGCAACATGATGGTCTTCTACGTGTCGATGTGCTTCCTGACGGGGCTCTGCTTCGGTTATTTCCTGATCGCCCCCCTGGCGGTCAACTTCCTGGGCGGATACACGGCCAGCGACCAGATCACCAACATGATCGACGTGAATTCCTACCTGACCACGGTGATGAGCGTCTCGCTCTCGTGCGGGGTGGTCTTCCTGCTGCCGGTGCTGGTCTACTTCCTCACGCGGATGGGCATCCTCACCTCGGCCTTCATGCGGCGCTACCGGCGGCATGCGATCATCTTCCTGGCCCTCGTTTCGGCCGTGATCACCCCGCCCGACCTGTTCAGTATGGTGTTGGTAATCCTGCCCCTGCTGGGATTGTACGAGTTGAGCATCCGGGTGGCCGTAATGGTCGAACGGCAGAAAGCGGCCAATGAACAAATGGTTCCCTATGAGTAGGCCGGGAGTGAATTGTACTGCGTGATTATTAAGGAATTCAATATTTTTATTATATATTTGCGCTATTAATCTGAATTCAAGCTATTATGGGTAAGAAGGCGGTCAACCTGTTAATACATACGCTCCTTATCATCGTCACCTTCATCACGCTCGTACTGACCGCCCTGGCGGCGGCGGGGTCGTTCACCTCGCCCTACGAGAACGGGTTCATGGCCCTGATGGCCCTCGGATTGCCCGGATTGCTGGTGCTCAACGTCCTGTTTCTCGTCTACTGGATCCTGCGCCGCCGCTGGTGGTTCATCTTCCCGGCGATCGCGCTGGGGATCAATTACCAATATTATCCGCGCGTCTTCCAATTTCCCAGCAGGGATATTCCCCGCGCCTCGGCCGACGCCAAGACGATCAAGGTGGCTACCTACAACGTCAACTACTTCGGTTACGAGGAGCTTCCCCGCACGGTGGAATACATCGCCCGGTACATGCGCACGGAAAACATCGACGCGATCTGTTTCCAGGAGTTCGCCCACACGGACGCCTTCCCGATGGACAGCATAGCCGCCAAACTGGGGTTGCCGTACCATGCGGTGGGATATAACTACACCCAGTATGACGACCTGGCCATCTTCAGCCGCTATCCCATTTCGAACGTGCACCTGCTGGTGTTCCAGGAATCGACCAACAGCGCCATGTGGGGCGATCTGGACGTGCACGGCCGCAAGGTGCGCCTGCTGAACGCCCACTTGCAGACCACCAGCATCAACTGGGAAAAGGATGACCTGGAACGCCAGTTCGCCCTCGGATCCACGGAAGACCAGGCGCGCGCGGCCATCCGCATGTCCAACATCATGAAGAACAACTTCCGCCGCCGTACCTACCAGGCCACACAGATCGCCCATGTGATGGATACCACCACGATGCCTCTGATCTATTGCGGCGATACGAACGATACCCCCTCGTCCTACGTATATTCCACCATAACGGGGGGCGACAAGCGCGTGGACGGGTTCCTGGATGCAGGGCGCGGCTACGGCTATACGTACCACAACATGCGCAAACTGCTGCGCATCGACTATGTGATGTACACCAATCAGTTGCGCGGACTGGTATACAACTCGCCCGATTTCGCCTGGAGTGACCACAATCCGGTGATCATGGAGTTGGAGCTGCTTTAATCCGCATTGCGTTTGTCATTCTGAACGCAGTGAAGAATCTTGGTCGGGCTGTTTAGAAACAATTCCGACCAAGATTCTTCACTGCGTTCAGAATGACAAGTTCGGTTTATTGATTTTGTCTGATCCTTTCCTGTATCCTCGCCAGTCCGCAACGTGTGAGCGGCGTGTGGCCGAACCGCTCCGCGAATTCACCTTCGCTCATGTCGAGCCAAAACTCCGCTGTCAGCTCCGCCGGATCGACGATCGGGCGTAATCCCTCATACCGTCCGGGTTGGGGGTGGCGGTTGTAGGGGCAGACCGTCTGGCAGGCGTCGCAGCCGAAGACCCAGCCGTGCAGGCGTGCCGCGTCCGTCCCGCCGCCCGCGATGCGTTCCACGGTCAGGCGCGAGATGCAGCGGCGCCCGTCGATCATGTGGGGACGGTGCAGGGCCCCGGAAGGGCATCCCGCTTCGCACCGGCGGCAGGCGCCGCAGCCATCTTCGGTGTAAGGCCGATCATAGCTGTCCGCCCCGGCCGTCGTGACGATCTCCCCCAGCAGGACGAACGAGCCGAAACCGGGCGTGATGAGCAGCGAATTGCGTCCGCTCCATCCCAGCCCCGCCTCCACCGCCCACGCTTTCTCCAGCAGCGGCGCGGTATCGACGAAACAACGCCCTTCCACGGCGGGATCGTCCCGGTGCAGCGCTTCGAACAGCTGACCCAGCATCCCCTTGATGACGGTATGGTAGTCGGGCGCGAAGGCGTATGAGGCGATGCGGGGCACCCCCGCGGCGGCCAGCGCCTCGACCTGGCGATGCAGGCCGTGGTTGTAGCTCACCGCGCAGCAGATCACCGTCCGCGCCCCTTCGATCAGTTGCGCGGGGTCGAAACGGCGGTCGATATTGCGGCGCATGTACTCCATATCGCCGTGGTAACCGCCTGTAAGCCACTCGCCGAACCACGCTTTCTGCTCGTCGAGGCTGCGCACGCGCGCCACTCCGCAGAGGTCGAATCCTGCCTTGGCTGCATATTCTTTGATCTTTTCCCGGTGGATCACGATGCGAATTTTCGGCAAAGTTAGCATTTCACGAATAATAAAATTATTTTTGCCCTCGTAAGCGCCCTTTATCCGAGCAAGAAATGGAGTTTAAAACCCTTAAGGAACTATATCAGCACAGCATAACGGCCTATGCCGACCGCCCCGCGTTCTCGATGCTCGGGGGCGAAAACCTTACCTATGCGCAGTTCGCCCAAAGCGTGGAGGCCACACAGGCCCTGCTGCTGGAGGCGGGGCTGAAAGCGGGGGATAAGGTCGCCCTGCTGAGCAGCAACATGCCCAACTGGCCCGTGGCCTACTTCGCCGTGGTGACCGCCGGGATGGTCGTCGTACCCATCCTGCCCGATTTCTCGGGCCCGGAGCTGGACATGATCATCAAACACAGCGACGCGCGCGCGCTGATCGTCTCCGACAAACTTTTTTCGAAGCTGTCCGAGAAAACGATCAAGGCGATGCATGTGGTGATCCGCAGCAAGAACCTCGGCGTGATCGCCCAGAACCATACCGGCGAGGGCTCGACGGGCGAACCCCTGCCGGGCGACGTGGCCGCCATCATCTATACCTCGGGCACCACGTCCAAGCCCAAAGGGGTGATGCTCACCCATTACAACCTATGCCGCCAGCTGGAGATGGTGCTCGGCATCCAGGCGGTGCAGGAGTGGGATATTTTCCTGTCGATCCTGCCGCTCTCGCATACCTATGAATGTTCGTTCGGCATGCTGCTGCCTTTCCGGCAGGGGGCCTCGGCGGTCTACCTCGACCGGCCGCCCTCGGTGTCGACGCTGCTGCCCGCCCTGCAGGAGGTGCGGCCTACGACCATCCTGAGCGTGCCGCTGATCATCGAGAAGATATTCAAAAGCCAGATCGTCGGCCGTTTTTCGAAGAATGCCGTCTCGCGCGGGCTGTACGGGATGGGTATCGTGCGCAAGGGCGTCCATGCCATGGCCGGGCGCAAGCTGCGCAAGACCTTCGGCGGCCGCGTCCGTTTCTTCGGCATCGGCGGCGCCAAACTCGACCCCACGGCCGAGCGTTTCCTCAAGGAGGCCGGATTCCCCTACGCCATCGGCTACGGCCTGACGGAGACCGCCCCGCTGATCGCCGGCGCGGGCGTGGGCAAGACCCGCCTGCAATCGACCGGGCCGGTGATGAAGGGCGTCGAGATCCGCCTGGAAAACGTCAACCCCGCCACCGGCGAGGGCGAGATCGTGGTCAAGAGCCCCTCGACCATGATCGGTTACTATAAGAATCCCGAGGCCACCAAGGAGGTGTTCACCCCCGACGGCTGGTTCCGCACCAAAGACCTCGCCCGCCTCGATCCCGACGGTTACATCTACATCAAAGGCCGCCTGAACAACATGATCGTGGGCCCGAGCGGCGAAAACATCTATCCCGAAGAGATCGAGAACGTGATCAACGGCCATTTCTTGGTGTCCGATTCCATCGTCAAACAGGAAAAGGGCCGCCTGGTGGCCATGGTGCAGTTCGACCGCGAACAATTGGAACGCAAATACCAGCACCTCAAGGAGGGCCTGGGCTACAAAATGGAGGAGATCAAATCCGAGCTGATGCAGTACGTCAACACCAAAGTCAGCACCTTTTCCAAGATCTCCGTGGTCGAAGAACAGGACACCGACTTCGAAAAAACCCCGACGCATAAGATCAAGCGGTTTCTTTATACGAAGAAAACGAGGAAATAATACTTCTTTGTAAATCGACACTTTACAAATGCGGCTATTCCAAGGAATAGCCGCATTTGTCATTCTGAGCGAAGTGAAGAATCTTGGTCTGAACCGTCTGCCCACAGTCCGACCAAGATTCTTCGCTTCGCTCTGAATGACAAAGACAAGGGCACCCACAAGGGGTGCCCCTACGGTCTCGGCCGTTCTGTTTGAGATGTCTCGGCTAACGCTCGACATGACGGGAGAAGAGCGCTGGTAGCCGAAGGCGGGGGCGCATAGGCATGAGCGGCGGCCAAAGCGCGGTGGCCCGGCGCCATTAAGCGGAAGGCTTTTCGTTGCCGAACAAAGAGACGTTCGGCTTCCTCCTCCTTGCTCGGCAGAAGCCAAGCAAAAAGACGCTTGCCTTCTGCTCTCGCTGCGTTCGTCGGTTGGGACCCGCCAGGGTTTTCGGGGGACCAAGGACGGAAACTGGAACGGGAGGCCGGAGCAGAGCGGAGGCGTGCGATGTGGCCTGTGCGCAGTGGAATTTCCGGCCGACTTCCCCGAAAACCCGTAAGCGGGTAAGCCGGGAGCGCGGCGCCTTGATCTTTTTGCTTACTTTTTCCATCAAGGGAAAAAGTAAGTCGCCCGTAGGCGATCCCGGCCCTGCGCTCGTCGGCCAAAACAGACAAAAGAAAGGCCCCGGCGATTTATCGCCAGGGCCTTCCTTTTACAATATTATCGACTACCCCAGGAAGCCGAGCAGCACCCCGGCCGCCACAGCACTGCCGATCACCCCGGCCACATTGGGCCCCATGGCGTGCATGAGCAGGTAGTTGCTCTTGTCGTACTTGACCCCCATATCCTGCGACACGCGCGCGGCGAGCGGCACCGCCGACACGCCGGCGTTGCCGATCAGCGGGTTGATCTTGTTACCCGGCTTGAGGAAGAGGTTCATGAACTTCACAAACGCCACCCCGGAGGCCGTGGCGATGAAGAACGAGCAGGCGCCGATGCCGAACACCCCGAGCGATTTCCAGGTCAGGAAGGTGGTCGCCTGGGTCGAAGCGCCGACCGTCAGGCCGATCAGGATGGTCACGATGTCGATCATCGGGCCGCTGGCCGTGGTCGCCAGGCGCTTGGTCACGCCACTCTCCTTCAAAAGGTTACCCAGGAAGAGCATCCCGAGCAGCGGCAGGGCCGCCGGCACGAGGAACGCCGTGAACAGCAGGCCGACCACCGGGAAGAGGATCTTCTCGGTCTGCGACACCTGGCGCACGGGTTTCATGCGGATCACGCGCTCCTTGGCCGTGGTCAGCAGCCGCATCACGGGCGGCTGGATCAGCGGCACGAGGGCCATATAGGAGTAGGCCGAAATGGCCACCGCCCCCATCAGATCGGGCGAGAGTTTACTGGAGAGGAAGATCGCCGTCGGGCCGTCCGCACCGCCGATGATGCCGATACCGGCCGCCTCGGCAGCCGTGAAGCCCATCGCCAGCGCGCCCATGTAGGCGGCGAAGATACCGAACTGCGCCGAAGCGCCCACCAGCATCAGCTTGGGGTTGGCGATCAGCGACGAGAAGTCGGTCATCGCCCCGATGCCGAGGAAGATCAGCGGCGGGTAAATGCCCTTGACCACCCCGAAATAGAGGTAGTTGAGCACCGATCCGTCCTCGTAGACGCCGATCTCGAAGCCGGGGAAGAAGGGAATGTTACCGACGATGATCCCGAACCCGATGGGTACGAGCAGCATCGGCTCGAAGTGCTTCACAATGGCCAGGTAGATGAAGATCATCCCGATCAGGATCATCGCCGCGTGGCCCCAGGTGATGTTGGCGAAGCCGGTGAAGGTGAAGAACGTCTGCAGGTTCTCCCCCAAAAAGGAGAGGAACCCGCCGCCCGCTTGTGCCGCTAAAAAAGTCATCATGGCTACCCGATCGTTAAGAGCACGTCACCTTCCAGCACCGAGTCGCCCTGGCGCACGTTGATCGCCTTGACAACCCCTTCGCGGTCGGAGTCGATGTTGTTTTCCATCTTCATGGCCTCCAGGACCAGCAGGCGCTGGCCGACCTTTACTGCGTCGCCCACGGCCACGTTCAGGCTGAGGATCACGCCGGGAAGCGGGCTTTTCACGCCGGCCGCGGTCGAGGTGCCGGGGCTCACGGTGCGCGCCACCGCAGGGTGGGCGTCGGTGGAGGGCACGGTCGCGGCGGCGGGCACGGGTTTGGGGATCTGGGGCTGGGCGCTCTGCTGTGCGCTGCCGCTGCCGAGCTCTACGGAGTAGGCTGCGCCGTTGACCGTCACCTCGGCCACGTTGCCCTCGATGGAGTTGATGTCTACGGCGTAATCGTTGCCGTTTATTTTGAATTTATAGGACTTCATGATAATTATGGATTATGAATTATGAATTATGAATTACGGGTTCGAATGACGGCTGTTTTTGTGCTGTCCATTCATAATCCATAATTCATAATTCATAATTTATTTTTTATTCGGTGTTTGACGCAATCCGTAAATTTTCGAGCTCCACGGCGAGTAGGCCCGGGCTACGCGGTTGATGGTGAGCACGGTCGACTGCTTATCCTGCAGCTCATTGCTGAACTGGTGGATCGCCATGGCGATGGCGGCGATCTCTTCCTCGCCCCCGAAGGCATTGTTATGCTTGTGGGCCGTGGCGAGCAATTCGGGCTTCTTGGCCTTTTGGGCGCGCCGGCCGGCGATCGCCGTGTTCAGCTTGCCCAGCCACATGAAAAGCAGGAACAGAACCGCCAGGGCCGAGAAGACCACAGCCATCGCGGAGATCGCCATCAGGCCCCCGGTGGGGTCGATCTGGCGGAACAGCTCATGCTGCGGCACGGCGGCGGCCAGGTCGTTGGTGGCCATCGGGGTGGTGCGCGTCAGGTAGTCGAAGACGAGTTTGTCGTCCTTCGTCTCCCAGCCCATCGAAACGTCCGGGCGCTGGGCGGCCACGTCGTATCGCACCTCGCTGATCGGCACGCCGCTGCTGCTGGCGTCCGTGAAGGAGATGTAACCCGTTTGGTCGAGCGTGAAATTGGTGTGGAACGTCCCTTTGGTGTCCGTGCCGTCGCAGAAGAAGACGGCGTAGCCCTGCGGGTCGATCACCGTGCGCGCGTCGTGCGAGGGGATCCGGTAGGTCATCGAGGGGGTGCGCTTGCCCGAAGGGTCGATGCTCAGGTAGCACCCGGCCACATCGACCTTCGAATGGCCCGTGTTGTAGAGCTCGATCCAGCCGATCCGGTTGCCGTAGTCGTCCTCGTAGTTCGTGTCGTTGACGACCATGAACTCGTTGATCCGGATGTCCTTCGGCCCCTGGGCCTGCACCGTCCCCCACGCTGCGCACAAAAAGAGTAGGACAAAAATTCTTTTCATGGTTACAGGGGTATGTTCGTGTGCTTTTTAGCCGGGTTGGTGAGTTTCTTGGTGGCGAGCGACTGCAGGGCGCGGATCACGCGGAAGCGGGTGTTGCGCGGCACGATCACGTCGTCCACATAGCCGTACTTGGCGGCCACGTAGGGGTTGGCGAACTTTTCGCGGTACTCGTCCTCTTTTGCGGCGATCAGCGCGGCACGCTGCTGCGGATCCTCGACGGCGGCGATCTCCTTTGAATAGAGCACCTCGGTAGCCCCCTGCGGACCCATCACGGCGATCTCGCCCGTGGGCCACGAGTAGTTGATGTCGCCGCGCAGGTGCTTGGAGCTCATCACGCAGTAGGCGCCGCCGTAGGCTTTGCGCAGGATGACGGTCACTTTGGGCACCGTGGCCTCGCCGTAGGCGAAGAGCAGCTTGGCGCCGTGGATGATGATCCCGCCATACTCCTGGGCCGTACCCGGCAGGAAGCCCGGCACGTCGACCAGCGTGACGATCGGAATGTTGAACGCGTCGCAGAAGCGCACGAAACGGGCCGCCTTGCGCGAGGCGTTGATATCCAACACGCCCGCCAGGTACTTGGGCTGGTTGGCGATGATGCCGACCGACTGGCCGTTGAAACGGGCGAAGCCGGTGATGATGTTCGGGGCGAAAAGGGCCTGCGATTCGAGGAACTCGCCGCTGTCCACGATGCCGCGGATCACATCCAGCACGTCGTAGGGCTTGTTGGGGTTGTCGGGAATGATGTCGTTCAGCTTATCCTCCAGGCGGTTGATCTCGTCCGTGCAGACGGCCAGCGGGGCGTCCTCCAGGTTGTTCTGGGGCAGGTAGCCCAGCAGCTTGCGCAGCGTGGCGATCCCGTCCTCCTCGGTGTCCGAGACGAAGTGGGCCACACCGCTCTTGGCCGCGTGGATCGAGGCGCCGCCCAGTTGCTCCTGGGTCACCTCCTCGCCCGTCACGGTCTTCACCACCTTCGGGCCGGTGACGAACATGTAGCTCGTCCCGCGGCTCATCAGGATGAAGTCGGTCAGCGCCGGCGAGTAGACCGCGCCGCCCGCGCAGGGGCCGAAGATAGCCGAGATCTGCGGGATCACCCCCGAGGCGAGGATGTTGCGCTGGAAAATCTCGGTATAGCCGGAAAGGGAGTTGACCCCCTCCTGGATGCGCGCGCCGCCCGAGTCGTTGATGCCGATCAGCGGGGCGCCGTTCTTCATCGCCATGTCCATCACCTTGCAGATCTTCTGGGCGAAGGTCTCCGAAAGCGAACCCCCGAAAACGGTGAAGTCCTGCGAGAAAACGTAGACCAGGCGGCCCTCGATGGTGCCGTAGCCGGTGATTACCCCGTCGCCGTAGTAGGTCTCGTTCTCCAGGCCGAAATCGGTGGCGCGGTGGGTGACGAACATGTCGAACTCCTCGAACGAACCCTCGTCCAGAAGCATCGCGATGCGTTCGCGGGCGGTGTATTTGCCCTTTTTGTGTTGGGATTCGATGCGCTTGGCGCCGCCGCCCTGGCTGGCCTGCTCGCGCTTTTCGATCAGTTGCCGGATCTTTTCAGCGTTCGTGCTCATGGCTATTTTTCGTTTTTATCTTCGCACAATTCGGTCAGCACGCCGCCCGTGAATTTCGGGTGCAGGAAGGCGATCGAAAGGCCTTCGGCGCCCTTGCGCGGCTGTTTGTCGAGCAGTTGCACGCCCGCGGCCTCGGCCTCGGTGAGCGCGCCCTCGATCCCCTCGACGGCGTAGGCGATGTGGTGGACGCCCGGGCCGCGTTTTTCGAGGAACTTGGCGATGGTGCTCTCCTCGGAGGTCGGCTCCAACAGCTCGATCTTGGTCTGGCCCACCTTGAAGAAGGCGGTGCGCACTTTCTGGTCGGCGACCTCCTCGATGTTGTAGCATTTCAGGCCGAGGATCTTTTCCCAGTAGGGGATCGCCTCTTCGATGTTGGCTACGGCGATGCCGATGTGTTCGATGTGAGTGACTTTCATTTTTTATGGATTTTATGGATTTTTGTTAATTTTCGGCCTGAAAAGTGTTTAAAAACTCAATCCTACAAAGATATGAGTTATATTTTGTTTTTTTAAAGAATTTTTAAAATATTTTTTTCGGCTTTCCGGGACTGTTTTTGCTCCTTCTGTTCGTCGGCCGGATTTGTCATTCTTCACTTCGTTCAGCATGACAAAACCGAAGGTCGCGATAAGGAACAGAGGTGTTCCGGTATTTTTTTTGTATGTTTGTCAAAGGAAAGGCGGCAGAAGGATATGTATTTCAAAAACCGGAACGCTATGAAACGATTCCTGATCGCCGCGTGCATGGCCTGTATGGCCCTTGCCGCGGATGCCCAAAAGATCTCCGTCGGAGACCGCGCCCCCGAGGTAAAGGCGGCGGCATGGCCCGACAAAGCGCCCCGCGGCGGCGAGCGGGTGCGGATGATCGAATTTTTCTACTCCCGCAGCGCCCCGTCCATGGCGCGCGTGGCACCATTGGACGCGATGGCCGAAAAGTACGGCGGGCGGCTGGATGTGATCGTGGTGTGCCGTGAGGACGCCGTGACGGTCGCCAAGGCGATCGGGGGCAGCCACACTTTCTATACCGCCATCGACGACGAAAACCGCACCTTCGCCGCGTACGGGGTGCAGTACATCCCCTACGGGGTGGTGGTCGACGCCAAGGGCCGTGTGGTGTGGGCGGGCAATCCCGAAAAGTTGAGTGACGAAGAATTAGGAAAATATCTGAAATGAATCCCGACGAGCATTACGAGCACCATCATAAAGAGCTTTACGACGACAGCGCCCTCGTGATCAGCGAGGGCGTTGAGCAACCGCCCGTGGTCAATCCCAATTTCCGCCGCGTGCGCCGCCGCGAACTATCCGTCGCGCAGTTCGTCGATGGGATCCTCGCGCGCGATATTTCGATCCTTTCGCAGGCTATCACGCTGGTCGAGAGCCACAACCCGGCCCATTACGACCGGGCGCAGGCGATCATCGAGGGGTGCCTGCCGCATGCGGGCCGGTCGGTGCGCATCGGCATTACCGGCGTGCCGGGGGCGGGCAAGTCGACCTTCATCGAGGCCGTCGGCGGCATGGTCACGGCGCAGGGCCACCGGTTGGCGGTGCTGGCGATCGACCCGTCGTCGCAGCGTAGCGGGGGGTCTATCCTGGGCGATAAAACGCGCATGGAATCGCTGACGGTGAATCCCGACGCGTTCATCCGGCCCTCCCCCTCGGCGGGGTCGCTGGGCGGGGTGGCGCGCAAGACGCGCGAGAGCATCGTGCTTTGCGAGGCGGCCGGGTATGACGTGATCTTCGTGGAGACGGTCGGCGTGGGACAGAGCGAAACGGCCGTGCATTCGATGGTCGACCTTTTTATGCTATTGCAGATCGCAGGGGCGGGCGACGAGTTGCAGGGGATCAAGCGCGGCATCATGGAAATGGCTGACCTGGTGGCAATCACCAAGACGGACGGCACGAACGTCCATCGTGCGGAACTGGCTAAAACACAGATCGCAAGCGCCCTCAGGCTCTTTCCCATGCCTGCGTCGGGCTGGCGGCCGAAGGTCTACACCTGTTCCTCGACCGAGGGGACGGGCCTGGCCGAGGTGTGGGGCGGCATCCGGGAACTGCTCGACTTCATCCGCGCGAACGGCTATTTCGACGCGCACCGCCGCGAGCAGAATAAATACTGGATGTACGGCACGATCGACGAACGCCTGCGCGAGGATTTTTATCATTCGCCACGCATCGAACCGATCTTACAGGAATACGAAACCAAAGTGCTCGAAGGGCGGTTGAGTTCGTTTACGGCCGCACATGAGTTGCTGGATAAGTATTTCAAAAAATAATTCCTTTTGTTTGCGCGGGATGACTTTAAAAAACGAGAAGTATGACCAAGAAATTTGCGGACAATCCCAATGTGGCCGTTTTTACAACTAAATATATCTTAGAGCGGCGTAGCCCTATTCTGTATGTATATCATTACGAAGATGATGGCGCGTGGTCCTTTTCTGGAAATGATCTTTGCGAAGGAAAGGATTATCGAATTATGTCATTGGAAGAGATGATAAGCCTTGACAATTCGATATTGGAACTTGCAGATATGCCATTAGGGTTTTGTGCAAAAAGAAAAGATGTTTCTTCTGTTTGGGTGATCGAGCGTTTTGATGAAGAATTATCATAGTCTCTATTTGTCATTCAGAGCGAAGCGAAGAATCTTGGTCTTGCTGTTTTTGAACAGTTCCGACCAAGATTCTTCGCTTCGCTCTGAATGACAAACAACAGATTAATTTACCCGATCGTCACCTTCCGGCTGTCCGGCCCGGTGACCTCGATCGAGACCCGGAGCGTTCCCTCGGGCAGCAGGCTTTCGATCTTCTCGGGCCACTCGACCAGGCAGGCCTCGCCGCTGTAAAAATACTCCTCGTAGCCCAGGTCGAAGGCCTCTTCCAGCCGTTCGATGCGGTAGAAGTCGAAGTGGTTGATGACCGCCCCGTTGCCGGTGACGTATTGGTTGACCAGGGCGAATGTGGGGCTGGTCACTTCCTGTTGGACACCTAACAGGCGCCCGATTTCGCGGACCAGGGTGGTCTTGCCCGCCCCCATCGGGCCGTAGAGCGCTACCACGGGATGTTCCTCCAGGCGGCCGATGATGGCGTCGGCCGCAACGGCCAGCCCGTCCAGGTTATGTATTTCGATCGTTTCGGTCATGTCGGGATCTGTAGGGGCACCCCTTGTGGGTGCCCAAATGAAGAAAGGGCACCCACAAGGGGTGCC
>JAVBPS010000066.1:0-15909 GCA_031549495.1 Rikenellaceae bacterium
GGGGATGTATATGGCGGGATCTCCGCCAACTTCTTTTTAAGGCTGATCCGATGTCTCGACTTACGCTCGACATGACGGAAAGGATAAACAAGGGCCGGATCGTACATGATCCGGCCCTACCTTTTGTATCAGATCTCAAAATGGCTGTCCGAGATCCTTCACCTCTCGTTCAGGATGACAAACAGATCGACGCTACGTTCAAACTGTATGAAAACCGACGCTAAATAGCACAAAAAACCGGAGCGGGACTACCCCACTCCGGTTTTTCAATTACCTATCCAAAGAGATTACATCATCCCCATGCCGCCGCCCATCGGGGCTGCGGGGACAGGATTGTCCTCTTTCTTATCGGCAAGCACGCACTCGGTCGTCAGGAACATCGAGGCGATCGAAGCGGCGTTTTCCAGCGCGACGCGGGCCACTTTGGTCGGGTCGATGATCCCGGCCTTGAAGAGGTCCTCGTACTTGTCGGTGCGGGCGTTGTAACCCATGGCATTCTTGCCCTCCTTCACCTTGTTCACCACTACAGAACCTTCGCCGCCCGCATTGGCAACGATCTGGCGCAGGGGCTCCTCGATGGCGCGGCGCACGATGGCGATACCGGTCGTCTCATCGTCGTTCTCACCCTTCACGGCGTCGATAGCCGGGATCGAGCGGATGTAAGCCACACCACCGCCCGGGATGATCCCCTCTTCGACGGCTGCGCGCGTAGCGGCCAGGGCATCGTCCACGCGGTCTTTCTTCTCCTTCATCTCCACCTCGGTCGCGGCGCCCACATAGAGGACGGCCACCCCACCGGCCAACTTGGCCAGGCGCTCGGCGAGTTTTTCCTTATCGTAATCCGACGTGGAAACCTCCATCGCCTTGCGGATCTGGGCCACACGGGCGTCGATGGCGGCTTTCTTGCCACTGCCGTTAACGATAGTCGTGTTCTCTTTGGTGATCACCACCTTATCGGCCGATCCGAGCATCTCCAGCGTAGCCTGTTCGAGTTTCAGGCCGCGGTCCTCGGCGATCACGGTACCGCCGGTCAGCACGGCGATATCTTCCAGCATCTCCTTACGGCGGTCGCCGAATCCGGGGGCTTTCACGGCAGCCACTTTCAGCGTACCGCGCAGCTTGTTCACCACCAGCGCGGTCAGCGCCTCACCGTCCACATCCTCGGCGATGATGATCATCGAGCGGCCGTTCTGGGCCACGGGCTCCAGCACGCTCATGATCTCCTTCATCGTCGACACCTTCTTATCGGTGATCAGGATATAGGGTTTTTCGAGGACAGCCTCCATTTTCTCGCTGTCGGTCATGAAGTAGGCGGACACGTAGCCGCGGTCGAACTGCATCCCCTCGACCACCTCGACGGTAGTATCGGTACCTTTCGCCTCCTCGACGGTGATCACACCCTCCTCACTCACCTTACCCATCGCCTCGGCGATCAGCGCGCCGATCGTGGAGTCGTTGTTGGCGGAGATGGTCGCCACCTGCTCGATCTTCCTGATGTCCTTGCCGACGGTCTGGCTCTGCCTTTTCAGGTCGGCCACCACGGCCGCCACCGCCTTGTCGATACCGCGCTTGAGATCCATCGGGTTGGCACCGGCGGTAACATTCTTCATCCCCACACCGATGATGGCCTGCGCCAGCACGGTCGCGGTGGTCGTGCCGTCGCCGGCATCGTCAGCGGTCTTCGAAGCGACCTCTTTGACCATCTGGGCGCCCATATTGGCAAACCCGTTCTCCAGTTCGATCTCCTTCGCCACGGTCACACCGTCCTTGGTGATCTGCGGCGCACCGAATTTTTTATCAATAATAACGTTACGACCTTTCGGGCCCAGCGTCACTTTCACGGCGTTCGCCAGCGCGTCCACCCCTTCACGCAGCATTTCGCGCGCCTCGGTGCTATATTTGATTTCCTTAGCCATTTTCGTGTTTTTTTAAATTATTGCAAGAATATCACTCTGCTTCATGATCAGGTAATCCTGACCCTCAACATTCACCTCGGTGCCAGCATATTTACCATACAGCACCTGGTCGCCGACCTTCACTTCCATCGTCACTTCCGACGTGCCGGGGCCCACGGCCACGACTTTACCGGCAAGCGGTTTTTCTTTAGCGGTGTCGGGAATATACAATCCCCCTGCGGTCTTCTCCTCGGCCGGATTCGGCTGGATCAGCACCCTGTCCGATAACGGTTTGATCTTCATGTTTTTATTATTTAAAGGTTTTTAGAAGGTTTTCCAGTCAGCGTAAATAGGTTTTACACATAATATGCCAAACGGATTTTGGCACCTTTGGGCTGTCATAACGTCCCGAAACGTTGCCAATTTGTCACCGGAACCGATCCGGCCCCACTTTTTGGCAGTCAATAAAAAAGGGAAAAGCGAAAATGCGCTCTTCCCCTCCGGGTGGCAGATGGGGCTCGAACCCACGACCTTCGGAACCACAATCCGACGCTCTAACCAGCTGAGCTACGGCCACCATGTACGTTCGCCGAGGGGGAAAAATCCCGAATCGGCCTGCAAATGTAATACTTTTTTCTGAAACGGCAATCCCCGCGCGCGATAATCCTGCGGAAAAAGGAGGATTACAACTCTTCCACATCCGCAACGGTAAAGGTACTTCCCCCGACGAAGATCATATCCTCGCAATGAGCCAGGGCGCGGGCGGTCGCGAGCGCCTCCATGACGGTCGGCACGACCTGCCCCTGCAACCCGTGCTTTGCGGCTGCCGCAGCCAGGGTTTCTGCCGGAAGGCCGCGCGGATTGGAGGGTCGCGTAAAGAGATAATGGGCATCCTTGGGCAACAACGGCAGGATCGCATCGAGGTCCTTGTCCGCCACGATCCCCAGGACGAAATAGAGTTTGCGGTAACGCTGGTGGCCGATCTGTGCGACCACCTCGCGCAGTCCGTGGGCGTTGTGCCCCGTATCGCAGACGGTGAGCGGGGCGCGGCAGAGCACATGCCAGCGACCGCGCAACCCGGTAAGCGATTTGGTCCGGCTTAGTCCTTCGCGGATCGCCTCGTCGGACAGGGAGAACCGGTCGCGCAGGATGCGGCAGACGGCCAGCACCGTAAACAGGTTGTGCCGCTGGTATTCCCCCCGCAGGTCGAGTTCGATAATGGCAGGGCGATGGTCGACCGCCGTTATCGTGAACGCCTGGCAATCGCAACGTTGCTCCTGCCGGTCTATGCGGTACAGGTCCTGGGCGAACAGGATGGGACTATTCATCTCCGCCGCTTTTTGCCGGAAAACCTCATCCGTATCGGGATCGTGCGCGCCGATCACCACCGGCACCGACGGCTTGATGATGCCGGCCTTCTCGGCGGCGATCATCTGCGGGGTGGTCCCCAGCAGGTTGGTGTGTTCCATCCCGATATTGGTGATCACGCTCAGCACGGGACTGATGATATTGGTCGCGTCGAGCCGTCCGCCCAACCCCGTCTCGATGATGGCCACGTCGACCCGCTCATCGGCAAAATGCCTGAACGCCAACAAAGTACACATTTCAAAAAAGGTCAGCCCACGGGCGACCATCTCATCTTTGTACCGTTCGGTGAACTCCACCACGCGCTCCTCGGGGATCATGATCCCGTCGACGCGGATGCGTTCGCGGAAATCCCTCAGGTGGGGCGAGGTAAACAGCCCGGTACGGTAGCCCGCCGATTGGAAAATGGCCGCCAGCATGTGGGCCGTGGAACCTTTCCCATTGGTCCCGGCGATATGTACGGAGTGGAATTTGCGGTCGGGATAGCCCAGCAGGGCATTGAACGCCCGGGTGTTTTCCAACCCGGGTTTATAAGCGGAAGCCCCCTCGCTCTGGAAAACAGGTAGGGAGCCGTAAAGGAACTCGAGAGTCTCGGCGTAGGTCATCAAGCAGTAGTAGGTTTGCGCTTGTCCCGAATACGAAGCGCGACGAAACAGAGCACAGAAAAGCCCAACAAATACCATGCCATGCGCCCGACGTAGTCACCATAACGTACATAAAACGTTATCCCCTCCTCCAGCGGCAACCGGTCGGTGAGCACACCCCGCCGGTCCCAACCCAGGCTCTGGGTCACCTCGCCGCGCGGAGTGATAAATCCTGACATTCCGGTATTTGCACTGCGAGCGATGCTGCGCCGCATCTCCACGGCACGCAGCCGCGAGAAGGCGAAAAGCTGCCGGTAACCGGACGTATCGCCCCACCAGCCGTCATTCGAAATGATGAAAATAATTTGCGCCCCGAGGTTCGGGAATCCGCCCATGTACCCCCCGTAAACCCCCTCATAGCAGACCGCCGCGCCGACGGTCATTCCCTGCCGCGTGCGGAAAACATGCGGTTCGGGGTCGAATCCGCACTGTCCCATGAACCCGCCCAGGTCGATGGCCAGGAAGGTCCCGTTGCGCAGGTATTTATGGTAAGGCGTCTTCTCGGCCCCGATCACCAGCAGCGATTTATGCCGCAGCTGCACCCGCGCCGAAGAGTCCACCCCCAACACCGAGTTAAAATTATCGTACCACAGCCCCTGCCCCATATCGTGGGCGGTGTCCGTATGGGTCGCATCGTTATAGAAACGTGCCGTCGAAGCCCCGAGGATCAGCATCGCCTGCGGAAACCGCTCGCGGACCACCTCGCGCAGGGCCGCCAGCTCGCCCGAGTCGCCGAGCATCTCCTCGCGCAGCGTGGTGCCGATCGAAGTTTCCGGCGTGACGATGAACTGCACATCCGCGGGCGCCTGGGCGATCAATCCCGCCAACAAGCCGAGCTGGGCATCGGGATTGAGCGAATATTTCTCTGTATAAGGGTCGATATTGGGCTGCACGACCGTGACCAGGGCCGTATCCTGTTCAGCCGTGCGGGTCGTCCCGTACGTATAATATTTGATCAGCGAGACCGTCACCGGAAGCAAGACAACGCACGCCAGCGCAACACGGCAGCGTTTCCCGCGGCTGCGGATCACCTCATAAACCAGGATGTTGCAGAGCAGCGCCCAAAGCGTCCCCCCAAAAACCCCGGTCGTATCGTACCACTGCACCAGCCGGATATCATGGGCAAACCCGTTGCCCAGCGTCAGCCACGGAAACGAAAACTCCCCGACCGTATAAAGATGCTCGCCCGCGATCCAGGCCGCGATCAAAATCACATAGGCCAGCCATTTCGACCCCCGTTTCGAAACATAATGCCAGAGCATGAACGCCCCGCCCATCAGCCCGACGGTGATGATGACCGAAAGGATCGCCCCGATCGGCGCCGCGATCCAGATCCACCAGGTGGTCGCCGCGCTCCAAAGCCCGAAGGCCAGCGCGACGAAGCCGAAAACACCCCACGCAGCCCGCCGCGAATCCCCCGCCGCCCCGCTGACCATCATCAGCGGCACCAGCCCCACGAGCATCGGCAACCCGCTCACCCCCAACCATCCCAGGCCGAGCAGCAAGGCCGCGAGCAGGGCCGACAATAATTTGTAGCGCGTTTTCATGCGGCAAAGATAATTAGAATAAAATAATTATATTTACATATAGAATAAAGCGCAATGGAAAGATTCGCCATGCAACGAAAGCACCGGAACGCGCATCTACCTATAAACCAACACTAAATCTATGAAAAAACTATTACTCTCTTTTGGGTGCCTGTTGGCGGCCATCCAATTCGTATCCGCGCAAGGTACTTTTACCCCGTCCAAAGTGCGCACTACGTTCGATCTGGCCTATTCGTACCGCGTAGGCGAAATCGACGAAAGCATCCAGGGAGCGACGCGCGATTTCATCAACCGGATGCGTTCCGGCGTGGCTTACGGGGCCACCTGCCACGGGTTTCCGAATCGTTTCGTAGGCGTCGGCGCCAAACTCTACGGCCACCATTACTCCCGTTCGGAAGGCGGCTTTACGGATGCCATGAACACGGTCTATATCGGCCCGTCGGCCATGGCCCGCATCATTACCCGCGATAAAAAAGGGGCGTGGGTATTCGGCCTTTCGTTCGGATACGTCCATTATTTCGAAAAATGGGAATTCTCCGGGCACGGTTACAATTATGGCGGCAGTTACGACACCGACGCTCCCGGCTTCGGCTTCTATGGCGATGCGGGGTACGACATCCGGATCGGCCCGAAAACCTACTTCGGTTTCAAGGTTTCGCTGCACACCGCCGCAGCTTTTGTGACCAGCGACAATGCCGAAGACCTCTCCGCCATCGAAATAGGCTGCGGGATCCGGTTCTAACCGGTGCAACCTCCATGCGACACACCCCCCTGGAGTGGTCTTCACCTTAGGATATTACCGATTCCGAACGCACACAAGAGAACTTCCGCGCGGATAAAAACCGCCGGGAGTTCTCTTTTCACATAAAATTCCTACCTTTGATAAAATAAACCATCCAAAACCATGTTCAGCATCCAGACCTATACCGCCCGCCGCGCCGAATTGCGCGCCCGCGTGCCGTCCGGCGGCATCATCCTGCTCCCCGGCAACGGCGAATCCCCCGCCAACTACCCCAACAACTGCTACCATTTCCGCCAGGACAGCACCTTCCTCTACTTCTTCGGGCTGCAAAACCCCGACCTGGTAGGCCTGCTGGACGTCGACTCGGGAGAGGAATACCTCTACGGCGACGACCTGACCATGGACGACATCATCTGGACCGGTCCCCAGCCCTCCATAGCCGACCTGGGCGGCAGCGTAGGGATTTCGAAGACCGCCCCCCTGTCCGACCTGCTCGCCCGCGTCGACGACGCCGTGCGCCGCGGCCGCCGCATCCATTTCCTGCCCCCCTACCGTCCCGCCAACGCCCTGCTGATCAGCCGCCTGACGGGCATCAAGAACAGCCGCGTCAAAGACCACCTCTCCGTAGAGTTGGCCCTGGCCGTGGTCTCCCTGCGCGAAACCAAAAGCGCCGAAGAGATCGCCGAAATAGAAGCCGCCTGCGCCATCGGCTACCAGATGCACACCACCGCCATGCGCATGTGCCGCCCCGGCGTGGTCGAGCGCGAAATAGCCGGAGCCATAGAAGGCATAGCCCTCGCCCAAGGCGCAGGCGTCTCCTTCCACTCCATCGTCTCCCAAAACGGCGAAACCCTCCACAACCACAACCACGGCAACACCCTGCAGGCCGGCCGCCTGCTGCTGGTCGACGCCGGAGCCGAAACCACCTCCCACTACTGCTCCGACTTCACCCGCACCATGCCCGTCAGCGGCCGCTTCACTCCCCAGCAACGCGACATCTACAACATCGTCCTGGCCGCCAACAACAAAGGCTTCGAACTCTCCCGCCCCGGAGTCCTCTACAAAGACACCCACCTGGCCGCCGCCAAAGTAATCGTCGAAGGTCTCAAAGATTTAGGCCTGATGCAAGGCGATGCCCAGGCCGCCGTAGACGCCGGAGCCTTCTCCCTGTTCATGCCCCACGGCCTGGGCCACATGATGGGCCTCGATGTCCACGACATGGAAGACATAGGAGAAACCTACGTAGGATACGACCTCGAAACCAAACGCAGCCAACAGTTAGGAGTAGCCCCCCTGCGCATGGCCCGCCGCCTCAAACCCGGCTTCGTGATGACCATAGAACCCGGCATCTACTTCATCCCCGCCCTGATAGAAAAATGGCAGAAAGAAAAAACCTGCCAGCAGTTTATAAACTTCGAAGCCCTCCAACCCTACAAATCCTTCGGAGGAATCCGAATAGAAGACGACATCCTAATCACCGAAACCGGAAACCGAATGCTGGGAAAAAACCGCCCCCCCGCAACCATCGCCGAAATAGAAGACTTCATGAGCAGCCTCTAATCGCCGCTTTTTGGAAAAAGCGGCACCAAAAACTTTTCTGAAAACTGCGTTTTCTGATATTTAGTCTGCTTGGTTTTTATAAGAAGTCTGTCAGATAAGGAAGGCCCCCTGTTGAACGCTTGCGAACTTCGCTTGCGCCATACAGGGGGCCTTCCTTATCTGACAGACTTCTAACAGAGTCCGAATAAACTAAATCATTGGATACGAAGTATCCACAAAAGTTTTTGGGGCGCCTTTTTCCAAAAAGGCGCGACTGCAGGCTATTTATAAAGTCACTCCTGTTTTGAAGATGGAGATTTCGCGGAAGTTGGTTTTTTCGTTGTTCGTGGGTTGGCCGCTGGCTACCTTTATGATGTAGTCGGTGAAATCGTCCGCTACTTTTTCCATGGGTTGGTTTTCCAGGATTTGGCCGGCGTTGAAGTCTATCCAGTGGGGTTTGTTTTGGGCCAGGGGGGTGTTGGTGGAGATCTTCATGGTGGGGACGTAGGTTCCGAAGGGGGTACCTCTGCCGGTGGTGAAGAGGACGATCTGGCATCCGGCGGATGCCAGGGCGGTGGCGGCTACCAGGTCGTTGCCGGGGGCGCTGAGAAGGTTCAGGCCGGGGGTTTTGAGGCGTTCGCCGTATTTGAGGACGTCCCGGACGATGGCTCCTCCGGCTTTTTGGGTGCAGCCTAAGGATTTTTCTTCGAGGGTTGAGATGCCGCCGGCTTTGTTTCCGGGGGAGGGGTTTTCGTAGATGGGCTGTTCGTTGCGGATGAAATATTGTTTGAAATCGTTGATCAGGTGGACGGTTTTGTCAAAGACGGGACGGTTCAGGGAGCGGGCCATCAGGATGGTTTCGGCTCCGAACATTTCGGGGACTTCGGTCAATACGGAGGTTCCTCCGCAGGCGGTGAGGCGGTCGGAGAAGAGGCCTAACAAGGGGTTGGCGGTGATGCCGGAGAAGCCGTCGGAGCCGCCGCATTTCAGGCCTACGCGCAGGGCGGCCAGGGGGACCTGCTCGCGGCGGTCCTGCGACGCTACCGCGTAGATCTCGCGCAGCAGGCGCATGCCCTCTTCGATCTCGTCGCCCTGGATTTTCTGGGTTTCCATGAATTTGATCCGGGCGGGGTCGATGTCACCTAACATTTCGCGGAAGGCGCCGATCTGGTTGTTCTCGCAGCCCAGGCCGACAACTAAGACGCCACCGGCATTGGGATGGAGCACCATATCGCGCAGGATGCGGCGGGTATTCTCATGGTCGTCGCCCAGCTGCGAGCAGCCGTAGTTGTGGGGAAAGGCCATGATGGCCGTCACGCCCTCTACGGGGGGTTGCCCGGCGGCGGGGATGCCGGTCTCGGCGCGCAGCAGGTCGGCCAGACGGCCTATGGTACCGTTCACGCAGCCCACGGTGGGGATGATCCAGACCTCGTTGCGGATGCCGACCTCACCGCTCCGACGCTTGAATCCCCGGAAAGTGTGCGGAGTGCAGCTAACAGGCGCAGGGGCGGGCACGGGCTCATATTTATAGTCGAGCACGCCCTCCAGGTTGGTCTTGATATTCTTCTCGTTGACCCATGCGCCGGCAGGAACGGACTGCAGGGTATGGCCGATGGGATAGCCGTATTTGATGACATTTTCGCCGGCAGCCAGATCACGCAGGGCGAATTTATGGCCGGCGGGGATCTCTTCGGCGATCGTGACCCCGGCGGCGGTTTCGCCTTTTGCAAGGGGTTGAATGGCTACGGCGACGTTGTCGGCGGGATTGATTTGCAGGAATCGGGTCATGGTTTGCTGATTGTAGGGGCACCCCTTGCGGGTGCCCTGTTTTTATTATCGGGCACCCGCAAGGGGTGCCCCTACATTATGCGTCTATCTCTTTTACCGCCTCGCGCATCCCCTTCTGCTGGATCAGCTTCAGGTACTTGCAAAGCATCTCACGCAATCCGGGAATCGCATCCAGGTTCTCGCCCCAAATGAACTCCGCCCCCAGTACACCCTCGGCCACCTGGCAAGCATCGTCCGTCGCCCAAAGTTTCGCCAGCAGGTCGAGGATCGGCTGGTCATCCGCCGGACGAATATCGTCCGCCCCGCGCTTGCCGCCCTTATAGTAGGTCGCAATCGCCGCCAACCCGAAGACCAGCCCGCGGGGCAACTCCCCTTTGCGCTGCAAATAGATCTTCACGGCAGGCAGATCGCGCGACTTGAACTTCGAAAAAGAATTCAACGTAATGCTGGTCACAAAATGCTTCACATAAGGATTCCGGAAACGATCCATCACATCGTTGGCAAAAGCCTCTAATTCCGCTTTCGGCAGGTCGAGCGAAGAAAGCAACTCCCCGAACATCACCCGGCGCACATACTCGCCCACCACGGCATCCTCCACACCCTCGCGCACGGTATCCAGCCCGGCCAGATAAGTCACCGGCGCCATCACCGTGTGCGGCCCGTTGAGCAGCGTAACCTTGCGATCGCGGTAAGGCTTCATGCTCGGCACAAACAGCACGTTCAGCCCCGCCTCGTCGGCCGGAAACTCCTTGTGCACCTGTTCGGGAGCCTCGATCACCCAGAGGTGGAAGATCTCGCCCTCGACGACCAGCTTGTCGTTGTACCCCAGCTCCTCCGTGATCGAAGCGATCTCCTCCCGCGGGAACCCGGGAACGATGCGATCCACAAGCGTGTTGCAATAGATGCAACTCTCTGTCGCCCAGCGCAGGAACTCCGCGCCCAGCCCCCACAGGTCGATGTACTGCTCCACGCAGCGGCGCAGGTTGTCGCCATTGCGGTCGATCAGCTCACAGGGAATGATGATCAGACCCTTGTCCGCGGCCCCTTCGTATTTCTGAAACCGCTCATAAAGCAACTTGGTCAACTTCCCCGGAAACGTCAGCGGGGGACAATTCTCAAGCCGATCCTCTGCGCTGAACGCGATCCCAGCCTCGGTGGTATTGGAAATAATGAACCGCACATCGGCGCCCAGAGCCTGTTCCACGTAACGCTCATACTCGTCATAAGGATTGATCGCCGTGGAGATCACATCGATCAACGTGGCGGTACGGGTCGGCTTACCGTTCTCGATCCCTTTGAGGATCAGATGGTAAAGGCAATCCTGCTCATTGAGCATCCCGGCCATTCCCTGCGCGATAGGCTGCACGGCGGCCACCCCGGCGTTGAAATCCAACTCCTTATTCATGCGGTAGATGATCCAGTCGACGAATGCGCGCAGGAAATTCCCCTCCCCGAATTGGATGACGCGCACGGGATAGAGGGTGTTCTCTGCGGTCTTGCGGTTCAATGCTTTCATAGTTTTCAGGTTATTTTAGTTTCACATTTGTAACAAACCGATCGGTAGCCTTCAGCCCTGTTTTGTCATTCTGAACGAAGTGAAGAATCTCAGAATGGCTGTCCGAGATTCTTCACTTCGTTCAGAATGACAAGGCAAAAAGTCATAATCCGCTTATTTAAAGTAATAATCTACATTATACCGTGTCAGAATATCGATCGAGGAATAATTGTCCCGCACTGCCGGCGCCTTATGGAAAGCCAGGTACTCGACCAGCGCGCGGATCCCGTTGAACACCTGCATCTCCGTGATATTCGCGATCAGGTAAGTGCAAACCCCTTTACGCAGGGCCGCGATATTACGCTCAAGCATATCATACCCGATCAGCCTGTACCCTTCCAGCCCCCGCCGCTCCAAATATTCCGCGATCAGGTGCACGCGCGAGTTGAACGTAATGAGCGAGCGCACCTCGGGGTGAAGCGCGAAAAACGCATCCATCACCTTATTATTATACTTCGTGTCATGCGGCCGGATAAACTGCTCATAGACCGGCGTATCGGGATGGTGCTCCGACAGGTAGGCCTGGAATCCCCGCGCCCGCCGCGAAGTGGGATTGTCGCGCCGGTCGGGATGCTCGATGCTGAACACCCCCACCCCGCGCCCCTGGTCGCCGTCAAAGAGCAGCGCCGCCCCCTGATACCCGCTGTGGTACATCGGCATGCCGAAATAAGCGAGGTAGGGCGACTCCTCCAGACGCGAGTCGATCAGCACGAAAGGGATATCCGCCTGCGCGAGGCGGCCCGTGAACTCGATGGCCGTTTCGGGAAACATCGGGGCGAGCACCACCGCGTCGGGCTCCATCTCAAGCACTTTGGCAGCCGCCCGGCGGAACGACGCACTGTCGTACTGCTCGTACAGAAGCACCTCGACCGAGAGGTTATAATGATTCTCGTCGCTGCGCGCCCGCTCGATCCCGCGCTGCACCAGCTCCCAGAACTCGCCGGGGCGGTATTCGGGGATCAGGCAGGCGATCCGGTAGGTACGCCGCGAGGCGAGTTTCGATGCGTAAATATTTGGTTTATATCCGATCTGCTCGATCACCTCCAGCACCCGCCGCCTGCTTTCCTCGGAGACTTCCCCGCGGTTGTGCACCACCCGGTCGACCGTTCCTTTGGAGATTCCGGCCAGGCGCGCGACGTCTTTGATCGTCCATTTTTTGTTCTGCTGATCCATACCTCAAAAATAGTGGCGGCCGACGTGTCCGCCTGTGAATTTTTGTCACAATCCTTGTAAATACAGACAAAGGTATCAAATTTGTCGTGCACGTGCACGAAGTTCCGGAAAATATTTTTACTTTTGAGGCTACGCAAAGAATAATACATATAAATCATACAGGTTATGGGAAATTTCACAGGTAAGGATTTCATGCTCACCACCCATGCGGCCCGGGAGCTCTATCACGACTATGCCGAAGGGCTGCCGATCATCGACTACCATTGCCACCTGATCCCCGGCATGATCGCCGATAACTACCAATTTCGCAACCTGACGGAGATCTGGCTTGGCGGCGACCACTACAAGTGGCGCGCGATGCGCGGCAACGGCGTGCCCGAGGAGTTCATCACGGGCGATCGTCCCGACTGGGAAAAGTTCGAAAAATGGGCCGCCACGGTGCCCTACACGATGCGTAACCCGCTTTACCACTGGACGCACCTGGAGCTTTCGCGCATCTTCGGCATCGACACGCTGCTCAGCCCCTCGACGGCCGAAGAGATCTACGAAAAGTGCTCGGACATGCTTCAACAGGAAGACTTCCGTGCCCGTTCCCTGATGACGCGCAGCCGTGTGGAAGTGGTCTGTACGACGGACGACCCGGCCGACTCGCTGGAATACCACAAGCAGGTCAAAGAGAGCGGTTTTACCGTGAAGGTACTCCCTACCTGGCGCCCGGACAAGGCGATGGCCGTCGAGAACCCCGAGGCCTACCGCGCCTATATCGCCTCGCTTGAGAAAGCCGCCGGGATGTCGATCACCAGTTACGAAGACCTGATGGTGGCCCTCAAACGCCGCCACGATTTCTTCGACCAGATGGGCTGCCGCCTTTCGGACCACGGTCTGGAGACCTTCTACGCCGAGGATTACACCGAAAAAGACCTGTTGCAGATCTTCCTGAAGGTGATGTCTGGCAAAACGCCGACCCTGGAAGAGACGCTGAAATTCAAGAGCGGCATGCTCTACGACCTGGCGATCCTCGACTGGGAAAAAGGCTGGACGCAGCAGTTCCACATCGGCGCGATCCGCAACAACAACACGCGCATGCTGCGTATCCTGGGCCCCGACACCGGCTACGACGCCATCCACGACGTGCAGTGCGCCGCCGCGGGCCACAAATTCTTCAACCGCCTCGCGCTGGCCGACAAACTGGCCAAGACGATCCTCTACAACCTCAATCCCAAGGACAACGAGGTGCTCGCCACGATGGCCTACACGTTCAACGACGGCACGACCCCGGGCAAGATGCAGTTGGGCTCAGGCTGGTGGTTCCTCGATCAGGAGGACGGGATGCGCAAGCAGATCAACGCCCTCTCGACGCTCGGTTTGCTGAGCCGCTTCGTGGGGATGCTCACCGACTCGCGCTCGTTCCTTTCGTACCCGCGCCACGAATATTTCCGCCGCATCCTGTGCGATCTGATCGGCCGCGACATCGAGGACGGCAAGCTGCCCAAGAGCGAAATGGAGTTCATCGGGAAGATGGTGTCCGACATATCGTACTATAACGCAAAAAATTACTTCGGGTTCTAACAATCCGTGCCTTCCGGTCGTCATTCCGAGCGTTAGTCGAGGAATCTCAGACAGGCTGTTTGAGATGTCTCGACTAACGCTCGACCTGACGGAAACGACCGGAAAAACCAAGAAAAATCTTAAACCAAAAATAATTATGACAAAAGTAGTAACCTTCGGGGAGATCATGCTGCGCCTGGCCACGCCGGGCTACCTGCGTTTCGCGCAGGCCAAAGAATTCACCGCCACCTTCGGCGGAGGCGAGGCCAACGTGGCCGTGTCGCTGGCCAATTACGGCCTGGACGCCGAATTCGTCACCCGCCTGCCGGGGAACGACATCGCGGACTCATGCGTCAAAGAGCTGCATAAATACGGCGTGGGCACGAAACACGTCCTCTACGGCGGCGAGCGCCTGGGCATCTATTTTCTCGAAACGGGCGCCGTGGCCCGCGCCAGCAAGGTCGTCTACGACCGCGCGCACTCCTCGATCGCCGACATCCAGCCCGGCATGATCGACTGGGACGAAGTGCTCAAAGACGCCAAATGGTTCCACTGGACCGGCATCACCCCCGCCCTGAGCCAGGGTGCGGCCGACGCCTGCCTGGAGGCGATCAAGGCGGCCAACCGCCTGGGCGTGACCGTATCGACCGACCTGAACTACCGCAAGAACCTCTGGAAATACGGCAAGACCGCCGACCAGGTGATGCCCGCGCTGGTCGAAGGCTGCGACGTGATCCTGGGCAACGAGGAGGACGCAGAGAAAGTCTTCGGCATCAAACCCGAAGGATTCGACGTGACCGCCACCGGAGGCCATGTGGACGCCGCCGAATTCGAAAGCGTCTGCAAGCAGATGGTCAAGCGCTTCCCGCGCGCCAAAAAGGTGATCATCACCCTGCGCGGCTCGATCAACGCCAACCACAACACCTGGGCCGGCGTCCTGTGGGACGGTGCGAAACTCTACCAGTCCCCTTCGTACGACATCACCCACATCGTGGATCGCGTAGGCGGCGGCGACTCGTTCATGGGCGGGCTGATCTACGGCCTGATCTCCTACGCGGGCGACGACCAGAAGGCGCTCAACTTCGCCGTGGCCGCCTCGTGCCTCAAGCACACGATCTACGGCGACTTCAACCTGGTAACGGTCGCCGAAGTAGAAAACCTAATGAAAGGCGACGGCTCCGGACGGGTATCACGTTAATCTCGGCTGCGCGCATAGCACGCCATATTTTGCACATCCCCATCCTTTTTAATCCTCACGTACTTCAGTACGCTCCGGTATAAAAAGTCTGACGATGCACAAAATCTGACGCACTCTGCGCACAGCGAAAGTTCTGACGGTTTTAAAGAAAACAATAGAAACAATGGCAAGATTCAATAAAATGCAGGTCCTCGCCTCGATGAAGGCGACCGGCATGGTCCCCGTCTTCTACCACAAAGACGTGGAGACGGCCAAAAACGTCCTGCGCGCCTGCTACGAAGGCGGCGTGCGCGCATTCGAATTCACCAACCGCGGCGAATTCGCCCACGAGGTGTTCGGCGAACTGAACAAGTTCGCCGCCAAAGAGTGCCCCGAAATGATTCTCGGCGTAGGCTCGATCGTGGACGCCCCGACCGCCTCGCTCTACATCCAATTGGGCGCCAACTTCGTTGTGGGCCCCCTGCTGAACCCCGACGTGGCCACGGTCTGCAACCGCCGCCTGGTCCCCTACACCCCCGGCTGCGGCACGGTGTCGGAGGTAGGCGCGGCACAGCAAGTGGGCTGCGACTTATGTAAGGTCTTCCCCGGCGACGTACTCGGTCCCAACTTCGTGAAGGGCCTGCGCGCCCCGATGCCCTGGTCGATGCTGATGGTCACCGGCGGCGTAAAACCCGAAGAGGGCAACCTGAAAGGGTGGTTCGACGCGGGCGTAACCTGCGTCGGGATGGGCTCGAACCTCTTCCCGGCCGAGGTGATCGCCGCCAAAGAGTGGAGCGCGATCACCAAACTCTGCGCCGACTCGCTGGCGATCATCACCCGGGTCCGCAAATAATCCGCATACCCATCCGTCATGTCGAGCGGCCGCGGGACAACAAAAAAAGGAGGGGTGAGGCGGGGGGAGCGAAGCGACCCGGT
>JAVBPS010000060.1:0-16389 GCA_031549495.1 Rikenellaceae bacterium
CTTACTCTGTCACTCTTTTTCGTCTAATGGCAACTGTACGGCTCCTTCGTCATGTCGAGCGTTAGTCGATACATCTCAGGGGTTGTCTGAGATGTCTCGACTAACGCTCGACATGACGGACACAGGCCGGTCTCATAGGCCACCTTGTGGTTGCCCTTAATTCTATAAATCGTGGCCACAATAAGAGAGGTTGAAGCTCTTGTTGCAGACCGGAAAATCGGAAATACTGCCTCCGCGCACGGCCAGCGAGAGGGCCAGCCAGTTGTGCATCGAGGGGTCTTTTATCTTATAGGCGGCCAGTGTGCCTGTCGTGTCGGTCACAGCGGCATGGCAGATCTCACCGCGCCACCCTTCCACAAGGGCGAAGGCGAGCGTCGCAGGGGCGTAGGTCACCTCGTACATCGGCAGGTGGCGCCCTTCCTCGGGCACTTCCAACGCCAGGAGTTGCTGCACGTAGTGTGCCGATTGTTGTATCTCATGGGCGCGCTGGGTGAGGCGCGACATCACGTCGCCGTATTCATGCGTGATCGGCGTGTGTTCGATCCCCTCGCCCCACGGGCCCCAGGGATGGGTGGCGCGCAGATCGCGAAGCAGGCCCGAGGCGCGGGCGGCCACGCCCACGGCGCCGATACGGGCGGCTTGCGCCAGGGTCACCGTGCCGCACTCCTCGAAGCGCGAGAGCAGCGAGGGGGAATTTTTCAGGTCGGCCAGCACCTCGCCCGTGCGGTGCGAGATATCCGTGACGTTTTTGATTATTTCCGCGGCGAGGTCGGCACTGATCTCGATGTCGCTGCCGCAGGGGCGCACGAGGCCTTTGCCGAAGCGGTTGCCGCAGATGCGCTGGGTGGTGTTGATCGCGATGGTGCGCAGGGCTTCGCAGGCGACCTGCCCGAGTTGGTAGGCCACGTCGCCGCACAGGGCGCTGATGTCGCCCAGGTGGATGGCGATGCGTTCCAATTCCAACGCCACGGCGCGCTGTATCTCCTCGTTTCGCCCGGGGATGCGGCCCAGCAGGCGCTCGGCGACCATCGCGTGGGCGGTGGTATGGCCTACGACGGTGTCACCGGCGATGGATTCGGCCAGCAGGGTGCGTTTCAGGCCGCTGCCGGCCGAGCGGATCAGTTCTTCTATTCCCCGGTGCTGATAGCCCAGGGCGATCTCCAGGTTGAGCACCCGCTCGCCGTTGCAGATGAAGCGGAAGGCGCCCGGCTCGATCACCCCGGCGTGGATCGGGCCCACGTTCACCTCGTGCAGCGAGTCGCCCTCCATGCGGTAGAAGGGGTATTCGTCCGGGTTGCCGCGCAGGGGTTTTTCCCAGGGATTACCGATAAAAACGACATGATGGCGTTCAGCGATCTCCCTTTCGAAAGGGTGCATCGCGGGATAGGCGGCAGTCAGCGATTCCAGGGGCCCATCCCCGGCATGCGAGGAAATCAGCACTTCACCCGAGGCGTCGTCGGCCAGGAGGATGAAGAAACGCAGCCCCCCCTCGGAAGGAACGGCGAAATATTCCGCCACATGGCATTCGCGCCGGGCGAGCAGTTCGCACACCCCCGCGCGGAAATCGCCGTAATCCGCCACCGGGATATCGGCCAGGGGCACGCAGCCCACACGATTGGTTGTCCGAAGCCAGTTCATCGCACGATCCCGTTCAGATATTCGACAAAAGAGGCCCCCTGCCAGATGCCGAGCGCCAGCGCGGCCAGCAGCAACGCCAGCGGGATCCAGCGCCAGGCCGCGCGGTCGGCGGGCCCGGTCTGCGTGGCCGAGGGTTTATAGCAAAGTTGCACCATGCGGTTGAAAACGGTGTAGATCACCACGCAGACCAGCAGCACCATCACCACCGCCAGCCACCAACGTCCGTAGGCGACCACCTGCCCGAGGATCATCACCTCCGACAGGAAGAGCGGCGAGGGCGGGAAAGCCAACAGCATGGCCGAGAGCGAAAGCGCGGTCACCGCGCCCGGCGCGTCGGCCTGCATGTAGTTGCCCGTGCGGTTGATGCGGTAGGTCCCGTAAAGTTTGCCCACGCGGGAGAATTGCAGGAACAGGCCCGACTTGATCAGCGAATGCCCGGTCAGGTGGAGTAATGCGGCGAACACCCCTACCCCGCCGATCCCGAGGCCGACGAGGGCGATGCCCATGTTCTCGACCGTCGAGTAGGCCAGCAGCCGTTTGTAGTGGTTCGTGCGGCGGATGAAAAGCGTCCCGAGCAGCAGCGAGGCCACCCCGGCGGCGATCAGCACGTTGCCCGTCCAGGCGAAATCGGGCGAGGCGAAAAAGAGTTTATAGACGCGGTAAATGGCCACGAAACCGCCGTTGACCATCGCCGTGGAAATAAGTGCAGAAGCGGGGGCCGGGGCGGCCGAGTTGGCGTCCACGCCCACCGGGTAGAGCGGGAAAACCTCCATTTTAGAGCTGTAACCGACCAGGATGAACAGGAAGGCCAGCTTCATGTAAAGCGGGTTGCCCGAGGCGATGGTCGTGGCGAGGGCCGCGTAGTCGAGGCTGCCCGTGGTCGTGGCGGTGCTCAGCAGCAATATTCCTAAATACGCCACGGCGATGCCCGTCGAGCAGACGAACAGGTATTTCCAGGTGGCCTCCAGGCTTTGCGGCGTGCGGCGGTGGTAGACCAGCCCCGCGGCGCAGAGCGTCGTGGCCTCCATAAACACCCACGTCACGGCCAGGTTGTCGGCGAAATAAACCCCCGACACCGCCACGCAGAGCATCATCAGAAAGATGTTGTAGTATTTGAATTCGCGCACCGTTTCCCGGTCCAGGTAGCGGCACGAGGCCCAGAAGGCCAACGGTGCAACGAGCGCCATGACCCCGAAAAAGAGCGTCCCTAACTTATCGAAGTGGAAGAACCACGAATCCGTCCCCCAGCCGTTCAGCGCCGTCCAGACGGTCAGTCCGGCCTGCAAGGCGTAGAACGTCCAGCCCAGCGCCGTGACCATGCCGCGCGTACGCACCACCGCCATGAGCAGGGCGATCACCAGGGCCGATATGAGGTATGCGATCATCATGGCGCGGTCAGTCTTTAAGCGTGGTCAGGGTGTCCGAGTCGATCACGTGCATCCCCTCGCCGATGCGGCTGAGCAGCATCCCGAGCATCAGCACGCTCATCAGCAGGTCGAGCAAAACGGCCAGGTTGATCAAAAAAGGCATGTGCAAACCGACGGCCATCGAGAAGAGGAACACCCCGTTCTCGATCACCAAAAATCCCACCAGGTGCGAGAACATGCGGCGGCGCATCACGATCAGCACCAGCCCGTTGAGCAATGCGTAGAGCGCCACCCCGAAGAAGATGGCGTTCACGCGGCTGTCGGCCACGTAGTACGTCACCACGATGCTCGCCACCAGGGCCAGTAAAGAGAAGAGCAGCGAGGAAAACTGGCTGCGCCCGAAGGCCTCGATGCGGTTGATCTTCGTGCGGCGGATGATGCGGTAGAGCATCGCCGGGATGATCAACGCTTTGAATACCACAGTTTCCGAGATCACGAAGATCAGTTCGCCGATGCCGCCCGTGTGGAGCCTGAGGATCGCGATACCCGCCAGGATCCACCCCTGCACGGCCACCAGCGCCGCGAAATGGCGGTAGCGCTCCGTGATCGAAAAGTAGACCAGGCTGACCACATACAATATGATGAGCGCGAACATCATGCCAGTTCGATTTGATTGACCAGCAGCAGCGCCACGAAGAACACTAACAACGCCACCGCCAGGATGGTAAGGATATAAGTCGTGTTACGCCCCATGCGGTTGCGGGCGCGGAAAGATTCCGTGAAACCGATCGCCACGGGGATGAATACCGTCACGGCGATCGCCACCACCACGCTGTTCGACAGCACTGCGGCGACCGTATTGCCCGCGAGCACCGCCAGTGCGGCACCGCGCAGCCAGGAGGCTATGGTGATCATCCCCAGGTCAATGCCCGTGTAATCGAGCACCATCACCTCGTGGATCATCGTCAGTTCGAGGTGCGTGCGCGGGTCGTCCACCGGCACGCGGCCCGTTTCGACCGTGAAGATGCGCAGTAGCACGTAGCAAAGCAGTAGCATGACGATGATCATCTGCGCCGAAACGCCGCCCATGCTCGCGAACATCGGGCCGAAAGAGGTGTGGCCCGTGACCAATGCCAATGTCCCGGCCACGGTGAGCAGCGCGGGCTCGGCCAGCGCACCGTAGAGGGCCTCGCGGGCGGCACCCATCCCTTCGAAACTGCTGCCGGTGTCGAGCGCGGCCAGCACCAACGCGAAACGCCCCGCGGCCAGCAGGTAGCAGAAGACCACCACGTCGCCCCGGAAAGAAAACACAGGTGCGAGATAGCCCAGCGGCAGGAGCAGCAGCGCCGTCATCGTCGCGGCCAGGCAGACGGCCGGGGCAATCTTGAACAGCACGGTCGTCGTGGGCGAATAGACCGCCCCTTTGCGCAGCAGCAGTTCCACGTTGCTGATGTGCTGGTAGAGCGTCACCCCACGGCGCCCGGCCAGGATGGCGCGCACGCGGTTGATGATGCCCGGCAGCACCAGGGCGAGCAGCACGATGAGGAATATGGTGATCGCGGATTCCATATTTATATAATCCCTAACACGGATAAAACAAGGATAAGCAGCAGGAAGAGCAGCGCGTAGAGCAGGTAATAATTCACCTTCCCGGTGCGCATTTTCATCACACGCATGTTGACCATGCGCAGCAGTTCCACCCACCACGCGTTGAAAAGTGAGGCCACGCGGTCGTCGCGCCGGATGCTGAAACGCCCGGCCGCCGGAAAGACCTCGTCGCGTCCGGGAATGCCGCCCGCCACCGTCCCCGAAAGGTGCGGGGCGACGCTCTGCAGCCCTTCGGCGAACGACTCGCCCGTGTATTGCATCGCCGCACTCGGCGCGCCGAAACCGCATCCCCAGGTGGGCGAGGCGGTCACCGTGCGGCGCGAGAGGGCGTATTTTTTGATCGCGTAGAGCAGCAGCGTGAGCAGCACGAAGATGCCGCCCATCAACGCCACCATATAAAGGTCGCGGTCGACGAACAATTCCGCCAGTCGGCGTCCCCCTTCGATGCCCGCCACGCTCCCCGCCAGGTCGAACAGCGTGCCCGAGAGCAGGAAAGGCGCGAGGCCCACCGCCAGGATCGCCAGCAGGGGTATACACGAGGCCGCGGTCCGGAAACCGTCCGCTTCGGCCGCATGGCGTGCCGTCTCGGAACGCGCCGCGCCGAGGAAGACCACCCCGTAAAGTTTCGTGAAGGCGATCATCACGATCCCGCCGATGAACGAGAGGGCCACGATGCCCGCGATGCCCATCGCCGCGCCGCCTATGCCCGTTTTCAGCACATCCAGAAGCCCGGCGTAGACCAGGAATTCCGATACGAAGCCGCTCAACGGAGGCAGCGCGCAGATCGCCGCCGCGCCCGCAAGGAACATCGCGGCGGTCACGGGCATCCGCTTGGCAAGCCCGCCCAACGCCTCCATCGAGGTGGTGTGGGTGGCGGTGTAGACGTTGCCCGCGCCGAAGAAGAGCAGCGTCTTGAACATCGAGTGGTTGAAGGTATGCAGCAGCGCCCCGGCCATCCCCAGCAGGGTCAGCACCGTGTTATGCTGCGAGCGGCCGATCAGCGCCGCCCCCATCGCCAGGAAGATGATGCCTATGTTCTCGATGCTGGAATAGGCCAGCAAACGTTTTATGTCGTTCTGCACGGCGGCGAAAAGCACGCCCCAAACTCCTGTGACGATCCCCACGGCAAAAAGGATGAGCCCGGCCGTGAGCAGGTCGGTGGACATATACGAAGTCACGCGCAGCATGCCGTAGACCCCCATCTTGATCATCACGCCCGACATGAGCGCCGAGACGTGCGACGGGGCGGCCGGGTGCGCCTCCGGAAGCCAGGTGTGCAGCGGGAAAACGCCCGCCTTCAGCCCGAAGCCGACCAGGAAAAGCAGCAACAAAGGCAGCGGCGGATAGATCGAGAAATAGGAGGCCAGCGAGTCGAAATTGACCGGCAGTCCCTTGACCTGCAACGTGATGAACCCGACCAGCAAAAAGACGAATCCCACATGCATCATCACCACATAGCTGAGCGCCGCCCGCCGCGTGGCCGGTTTCTGCGCATCGAACAGGATCAGCACGAACGAGGCGAGCGTCATCAGCTCCCAGCAGATCAAAAAGCCGTACCCGCCCCGGCAGGTGACCACCCCGAGCATCGAAAAGAAGAGCAGCGCCAACGCCATATAATGGAGCGAAATATGCGCCGCCGGGCGCTCCTGGACATACTGCGCCATGTACCCGCGCGAGTAGAGCAGCACGGCCAGCGTACCGACGCAGATGATCAGCATAAAGAAGGCCGAGAGGCGGTCGACGACCCCGTACTCGGCCCCGAAAAGGGTGGCGTATCCCCATTGCAGCGCATCCCCTGCCCGGAATGCCCCGCCCACCAGGCAGGGCAGGGCCGCCGACAGCGCAACGGCCGCCCCCGCGCCGACCACCCCGAGCGTGAACCAGACCTTGTACCGTTTCGGGACAAGGAATACCAGGGGGGTGAGCAGTAATAAAATGACGATCGGGGACACTTTAAAAAAATTATGAATTATGAATTATGGATTATGAATTAGAAATGCCCTTCTTCCGGCAGGCAATTCATAATTCATAATCCATAATTCATAATTATTTATTCTTCCCGCCGCCGAAGAGCGAGAAATGCACATATCGTTTGGGGTTGGCTTTCAGGTCTTCCAGCAGCAGGGCGAGGTTCGACGAGGCCACGGTGAGCGAGTCGTAGAGCGTTTCGTCCTTCATCAACTTGCCGACGGTGCCTTGTCCGGAGTTCACGCGTTCCAACAGCCCGTTGAACTCGGTGAGGCTGGCCGAAAGCTCGTCCACCGCGTTGGGAATCTTGGGCGAGGCGAGGTAGCCGCTGAACTTGTCCAGGTTGCCCATCGAGGATTCCAGCTTCGGGCCCGCCGTGGCGAGGCTTTTCGACAGGGCGTTCAGGTTGTGCAGCGTGTTTTTCAGGTCGGCGGCCTCACTCGAGACCACGTCCTCCAGCGAACCCGACAATTTGGCCACATTGCCCAGCGTGGTGGTGATGTGGCCGGAATTGTCCGTCAGGATGGTGTTCAGCGCGCCCAGCGTGGCATTGATCTGGTTGACCAGCGCGTTGGCCTTCTGCTTGATGTATTCGAACTCCGAACCGGCCATCTCCAGCAGGTCCTGGTCCCACTCGGTGTGCAGCGTGTCGCCTTTGTGCAGGAACTTCGGCGAGGAGCCCAGGTCGATCTCGATCGCCTTGCCTCCCATCAGGCCGTCCGAGTAGATGCGCGCCTTCGAGTCGTCCGGAATGCGGAAACGCGATTTGATGCGCAGCTCGATCACGATCTTCTCCGAAACCTGCGGGTCGAAGAACATGCGCTGCACCACACCCACCTTAAATCCCTTGATCACGATGGCGGAGGCGGGTTTGAGGCCCGTGACCTGTTCGTAAGTGGCGTAATAGGTGTTCGTACCGCGGATCAGGTCGGTTCCCTTGATGAAATTGATCCCCCAATAGAGCAACAGGATCATCCCCAGGGTAAAAATCCCGATCTTGACTTCTCGTCTTAACTTTATCTTCTTCATAACTAATTCTTTATCAGCTTAAGGGCGTCGGCCACCGGGATCGGCGTCCCGTCGCGGAAGGCCACCACGAAGGCGTCCTTCACTGTGCGGCGCACCTCGGCCTGTTTGCTGCCGGCCTCGCGGTAAGAGGCGCACTCGCCCACATAATATTTATACGTCGTACCTACTTTCCTCTCAAACACCTTGCCGCGGTACTCGCCGAAAACCGGATCGTTCACCGAAAGGCTCTTCGGCGAGATGCGCACCTGCACGGCGAACGTCACAACAGGCGTGCCGGAAACCTGCGCCGCGGGTTTTTCCATCGGCGCGACGACGGGATCGGCCGCGGGATTGGGCTGCCGCACCCGCACCGGCTCCGGATTCGACACCGTTTCAGGCTGCTTCTCCTCCACCAGCGTGATGGCCGACCCTTCCCCTTCCGTGCGCGTTTTGTAGGCGCTGAAGGCGTTGAACAGGCAGCGGGCGTACTGCTGGCGGCCGTCGGGCGTGCTGAGCAGCTTGAGGTCCTGCTGGTTGTTGATAAACCCGACCTCCGTGAGGATCGCGGGCATCGCCGCGCGCCAAAGCACCAGGAATCCCGCCTCCTTCACCCCGCGATCCGGCAGGCGGACCGAATTTTTATATTGCTGCTGCACGGTCTGCGCCAGCAGCGTACTCTGTTCGCGGTGGGCGAATTGCATCAGGTTGAACATGATGAACGACTCGGCCGAGCCGGCCTGGTAGCCCTGGTAGCGGTCGTCCGTGTCGTTTTCGAACTTGATCACGTCGTTCTCGCGCATGGCCACTTCGAGGTTGGCCGCGCCCTTGGTCGAGCCCATGATGAAGGTCTCGGTCCCCGAGGCGGCGCCGCTCTTGGTCGCGTTCACGTGGATCGAGAGGAACAGGTCGGCCCCCGCTTTGTTGGCGATCTTCCCGCGCTGGTCCAGTTCGATGAACACGTCCGTGGAGCGGGTGTAGACCACCTTCACCGAAGGGTATTTATCGTTGATCAACCCTCCCAGGCGTTTAGCCACGTCGAGGGTGATATCCTTTTCCTTATACGTCCCGTAGACGCAACCGGGGTCCTTGCCGCCGTGACCGGGGTCGAGCACCACGGTTTTGATCACCTCGCCGGCCCTCGCCCCGAGCAGGGCAAAGGCAAAAAGGATACAAAGGGTAACTTTCGGGCCTCGAAACATCAAAAACTGCTTTTTTTTACCTATTTTTGCAGGCATAAAAACGCCTCGAAGCGGGCAAAAACGGGTCATCCTGACCGTTTTGCCGACTTTGTCGGCAAAGGTACAAAACAAATCGGAAGTTTGGGCAGTTTTCTGAAAAAATATATCCCCGCAACGGTCGTGATGTTGCTCGTTTCGTGGGCGCTTTTCGGCCACGCGGCCGTCCAATCCCCCCGTGAACAGAGGCGTGCGACCCGGGCGAAGACGGCCCAGGATTCGCTGCCCAACATCGACGTGAATCCCCGGCAGGACGCCGCGGCCGCCGAGCGCGACCTCCAGAAAAAGGAGGCGTTGGAGGATTCGATCCTCAATATCGTCGACAGCGCCGTGATGGCCCCCGCCGCGCCCAAGCCCCAGCCCCGGGACACCACGGCCAAAAAGAGTTTCCTGGACGACGTGATCAGCGGCAAAAACCAGGACTCGCTCATCTACGAGCCGGGCAACAAGATGGTCTACATCTACGAAAAGGGCGACATCGACTACCAGACGATGAACCTCAAGGCGGACTACATCCGGGTCAACATGGAGACCAAGATCATCTACGCCTACGGCCGCATGGACTCGGCCACCGTCGACGCGAAGGGCGACACCATCCGCAAGCCCACCCGCCCGGAGTTCAACGACGCGGGCCACACCTACACGATGGACACGATCACCTACAACCTCGGTTCAAAGAAAGCCAAGATCAAGGGCGTGGCCACGCAGGAGGGCGAAGGGTGGCTCATCGGGGACAACATCAAGAAGATGCCCAACAACTACATCAACATCGCCCACGGCAAATATACCACCTGCGACCACGTCGAAAACCCCCACTTCTACCTCTACATGACCAAGGCGAAGGCCATTCCGGGCAAGAAGATCATCGTGGGGCCGTCGTACCTGGTCTTCGAGGATGTGCCGATCTACTTCCTAGGGGTGCCGTTCGCCTTCTTCCCCATGTCCAGCGGGCGGCAGTCGGGCTTCATCGTCCCCTCCTACGGCGAGGAGATGAGCAAAGGGTTCTTCATCCGCGACGGGGGGTACTACTTCGCCTTCAACGACTACCTGGACGCCACCGTCACGGCGGGCATCTACACGCTCGGCTCGTGGGGCGCGGCCGCCTCGTCGCGCTACATCAAGCGCTACCGCTACTCGGGGTCGCTGGCGTTGAACTATTCGAAGGACATCCTGGGCGACAAGGGCGACGCGGATTACGTCAACATGAACAACTACTCGCTCCAGTGGACGCACAGCCAGGATCCGAAATTCCGCCCCGGCTCCACCTTCTCCGCCAGCGTGAACATTTCGTCGAGCGGCTACTCGAAATACGCCGCCACCAACATGAACGACTACCTCAGCTCGCAGACCAACTCCTCGATCTCCTATTCGAAGGCGTGGAGCAAGATGTCGCTCTCGGCGAGTTTTTCGCACTCGCAAAACTCGCGAGACAAGTCTATCTCATTCACCCTGCCCAACGTGGCGTTCAGCGTGCAGCGCATCTACCCCTTCAAGCGGCGCGAAGTGGTGGGCAAGGAGCGGTGGTACGAGAAGATCGGCCTGACGTACACGAGCAACCTGAGCAACTCGATCTCCACCTACGACTCGCTGCTGTTCACCGAAAAGACGCTGAAAGAGATGAAGAGCAACGTGACCCACAACATCCCGATCTCGGCCTCGTTCAGCCTGTTCAAATACATCAACCTCACCCCCTCGATCTCCTACGGGGAGTACTGGAGTTTCAAGAAAGTCGAACAGAAGTGGGATCCGGCGGCCAAGCAGGTCATCACGGGCGATACGACCTACGGGTTCTACCGCGTCCCGACCACGTTGTCCGCCAGCGTCGGCACCTCCACGAAAATATACGGGACATTCCAATTCAAGAACAAGAATTTCCCCATCCAGGCCATCCGCCACATGATGACCCCGGAGGCCAGCTTCTCCTTCTCGCCCGACCTCTCCGATCCCCGGTTCGGATACTACGAGCGCATCCAGAGCGACTCGCTCGGGGGATCGAAATATTATTCGCCCTACGAACGGGCCCCATCGAGGGGAAAATCGGCCTCGGTCTCGTTCTCCTTAGGCAACACACTGGAAATGAAGGTCAAAAGCAAGGACGACACCACGGGGGTCAAAAAGATCAAGATCATCGAGCAACTCTCGGCCCGAAGCTCGTGGAACTTCCTGGCCGACTCGATGAACCTGGAACCCTTCTCGCTCAGCCTGCGCACGGGGACCCTGTTCGGCAACTTCGCCATCCAGCTCAACGCCATGCTCGACCCCTACCAGCTTGACGAGCAGGGGCGCAGGATCAATAAATTCATGCTCAGCAAGGGCAAACTCGGCCGCATCACCAGCACCGGCTGGACCTTCGGCTACACCTTCCAGAGCAGCCAGTCGGCCGGCGGGGCGATGAACGACATCAACAACTCGCAGGTCCCGGTCGACAACCCGAACGCCGGATTCTTCAGCGACCCCACCATGGACGCCGCCGTGCGACGGCAGCTGATGACCTCGCAGTATTACGATTTCAACATCCCCTGGAACTTCGGGTTCAACTACGGCCTGGACTATAAAAAGCCGGCCTACGAGACGATCATCACCCAGACCCTCGGCTTCAACGGCAGCGTCACCCTGACCGAAAAATGGGGCATCACCTTCTCGGGAAGCTACAACTTCGAATCGAAGAAGGTCGACTACGCGACCTTCAACCTCACGCGCGACCTGCACTGCTGGCAGATGAACTTCACCTGGATCCCATTGGGGTTCCGGCAGAGCTGGAGTTTTAATATCGGGGTGAAATCGGCCATGCTCAAAGACCTGAAGTACGATAAGCACAACAGCTATTTTGACAATCTTTACGGCAACTAAGCCGGGAGGCGGCCGTAGGGGCACCCCTTGCGGGTGCCCAAAACGATAAACCACTGTTGTACCTTTTGTCATTCTGAGCGAAGCGAAGAATCTCAAAACAAAGGGCGCCCGCGAGGGTGCCCCTCCATACGGCAAAGCAACTACAAATTATTAAATAGAAATGAAAAAAACACTCCTTTTCGCCATGACACTCTGTGCACTGGCGGTGGGTTGCAAACAGGAAAACCCGCTGCTCAAACCTTTCGACACGCCTTTCGGCACGCCGCCGTTCGACAAGATCCGGCCCGAACATTACATACCCGCGTTCGAGGCGGGCATCGCGCAGCTGAAGGCCGAGGCCGAGGCGATCGCCGTCAATCCCGAAGCGCCCACGTTCGAGAACACGATCGTGGCGCTGGAGCGCAGCGGCAGCCTGCTGACCCGCGTGGGCGGCGTCTTCTTCAACCTCACCGAAGCGGACTCCTCGCCCGAGATGGACTCGATCGAGCTGATCGTGCAACCCATGCTCACCCAGGCGCATAACGATGTGAAACTCGATCCGCGTATCTTCGAGCGCGTGAAAGCGGTCTACGACATGCGCGAGGGGCTGAACCTCGATCTGCAGGACGCCCGCCTGCTCGAAAAGAGCTATAAGGGCTTCACCCGCAGCGGCGCCGCCCTGTCGGATGCCGACAAAGAAAAATACCGCGCCATCACCGGGGAACTCTCCGAATTGACCTCGAAGTTCGGGCAGAACGTCCTGGCGGCCACCAACGCCTTCTCGATGACCCTCAACGAAGAGCAGGTCGCCGAGCTGCCCGGATTCGTGAAAGAGGGTATGGCCCACGAGGCCGCCGCCAAAGGTCAGGAAGGCTACCTGCTCACCCTCCAGGCCCCGAGCATGAGCCCCTACATGACCTATTCGACCGACCGCGCGGTAAAAGAAACCGTTTGGCGCACCTATTCCTCGCGCTGCTTCGGCGGGGAGAACGACAACAGTAACGTGGTCAAGCGCATCGCCGAGCTGCGCCTGCAGATGGCCAACTTACTGGGTTACGCCACCTATGCCGACTACGCCCTCGAGGAGCGCATGGCCGCCACGTCGGCCAACGTGAACGCCTTCCTGGCCGAACTGCTCGCCGCCACGAGGCCCTATGCCGACAAGGATTTCGAGATGGTCAAGGCCTATGCCGCCTCCGAGGGGCAGGCTGAGTTCAAACCGTGGGATTTCGGGTACTACGACGAAAAACTCAAGACTCAAAAATACGAATTCAACGAAGAGGAGATCAAGCCTTACTTCCAGCTGGAGAACGTGCAGCGGGGCATCTTCCTGCTGGCGGAAAAGCTCTACGGGCTGGAATTTCGCGAGAACAAGGATATTCCGGTCTTCCATCCGGACGTGACCACCTACGAGGTGTATGACGCCGAAGGGCGCTTCATGGCGATCCTCTACCTCGATTTCTTCCCGCGCGAGAGCAAGCGCGGCGGGGCGTGGATGACCTCGTTCCGCGAGCTGAGCATCGGCGCAGACGGGAAGGAGTCGCGCCCGCTGGTGTCGCTCACCTGCAACTTCACCAAGCCTACCGCCACCACCCCCTCGCTACTCACGTTCAGGGAGTTCGAGACGTTCCTGCATGAGTTCGGCCACTGCCTGCACGGCATCCTGGCCGAGGGGCGTTACGAGTCGCAGACCGGCACGAGCGTCTACCGCGATTTCGTCGAGCTGCCCTCGCAGATCATGGAGAACTGGGCCACCGAGAAGGAATTCCTCGACCTGTGGGCCGTGCATTACCAGACGGGCGAGCGCATGCCTTCGGAGCTGATCGACAAGGTGATCGCGTCGAAAAACTACCTGGCCGCCTGGCTCGCCGTGCGTCAGCTGTTTTTCGGCATCGACGACATGGCCTGGCACTCGATCACCGCGCCCGTCACCGAGCCGGTCGATGTATTTGAGCAGCGCGCCGTCGCTCCCGCACAGATCTTCCCCGTCGAAAAAGGGACTTGCGTGTGCACCTCTTTCGGGCATATCTTCTCGGGCGGCTATGCGGCCGGATATTATAGCTATAAGTGGGCCGAGGTTTTGGAAGCCGACGCTTTCTCGCTCTTCAAACAGAAAGGGATCTTCAATAAGGAGGTAGCGGACAGCTTCCGCGACAATATTCTTTCGAAGGGCGGCTCGGAGAATCCGATGGACCTTTATGTCCGTTTCCGCGGGCATAAACCCGACAACGCGGCACTGTTGCGTAAGATCGGGGTGATGGGGGATAAATAGGAATCGCCGATCCAATAGAATGCGGGGCTGTCATAAAAGACAGCCCCGTTTTTTATCACGTCATCCCGGGCGAGTGAAGAGACCACGGCTCTTCTCCTGTCATGTCGAGCGTTAGTCGAGACATCTCAAACAGGCTGTCTGGGATGTCTCGACTAACGCTCGACATGACGGACACGGGTCGTTCCGTGGGGGCATCCTTTGCGGGCGCTTGGTTCGGCGGCATTGGTAATGCCGTCGCCGAAGCAAACGCGAATTTGAAATTCGCGGAATAACGCAAGCGGCATTGCAAATGCCGCTTAACAAAGAATCTTGGTCAGGCTGTGTCGCAGCAATTCCGACCAAGATTCTTCGCTTCGCTCTGAATGACAAATATCTCCGAGTGCCGGGCGGCACCGCTTCGCTCTGAATGACAAATATCCACAGAATACAGGGCGATAACCACCATAAAAAACCGGCGGCATCCTTTCGGATGCCGCCGGGTCTAATGCGTTATGCTGCCGATTACAGCTGCGGGCCTGCGGGGATGAGCGAACGGCCGTGCTCGGTGTCGCAGTACTGCTCGAAGTTCTTGATGTACTTGGCGGCCAGGCTCTTTGCCTTTTCTTCCCAGACTTTCACGTCCGAGTAGGTCTGGCGCGGGTCGAGGATGCCATCCGACACGTTGTTCAGCTTGGTGGGAACGGTCAGGTTCAGCACCGGGATGTCGGTTTTGGGAGCCGTTTCGATCGAGCCGTCGATGATGGCGTCGATGATGGCGCGGGTGTCTTTGATCGAGATACGCTTGCCAGTGCCGTTCCAGCCGGTGTTCACCAGGTAGGCCTTGGCGTTGTGCTGCTCCATCTTGTCCGAGAGGGTCTTGGCGTAGACGGTGGGGTGCAGCGTGAGGAACGCCTCGCCGAATGCGGGCGAGAACGAGGGTACGGGCTCGGTGATGCCGCGCTCGGTACCGGCCAGCTTCGAGGTGTAGCCGCACAGGAAGTGGTACTGGGCCTGGGCCTTGTCGAGGATCGAAACCGGAGGCAGCACGCCGAAGGCATCGGCCGACAGGTAGATGATCTTGCTGGCGTGGCCGGCTTTCGACGGCAACACGATCTTGTTGATGTGGAAGATCGGGTACGACACGCGGGTGTTCTCGGTGATCGAGCCGTCGGCGTAGTCGGGAGTCCCGTCAGCCTTCACGACCACGTTCTCCAGCAGGGCGTTGCGCTGGATGGCGCGCCAGATGTCCGGCTCGTTCTCCTCGCTCAGGTTGATCACTTTGGCGTAGCAGCCGCCTTCGTAGTTGAACACGCCGTTGTTGTCCCAGCCGTGCTCGTCGTCACCGATCAGGTAGCGTTTCGGGTCGGCCGACAGGGTGGTCTTGCCGGTACCCGAAAGGCCGAAGAATACGGCTACGTCGCCCTTCTCGCCCACGTTGGCCGAGCAGTGCATCGAGGCCATGCCTTTCAGGGGCAGGTAGTAGTTCATCATCGAGAACATCCCTTTCTTCATCTCGCCGCCGTACCAGGTGCCGCCGATGATCTGTACCTTTTCGGTCAGGTTGAACAGCACGAACACCTCGCTGTTCAGGCCGTGCTGTTTCCAGTTGGGGTTGGTGCACTTGCTGCCGTTCATCACCACGAAATCGGGCTCGCCGTAGTTCTCCAGCTCATAGTTGGAGGGACGGATGAACATATTGGTCACGAAGTGGGCCTGCCAGGCGACCTCCATGATGAAACGCACTTTCATGCGGGTGTCCTTGTTGGTGCCGCAGAAGGTGTCGACCACGTAGAGTTTCTTGTCCGAAAGTTCCTTCTGCACAAGGCCTTTCAGCTCGTCCCAGACCTCTTTCGAGACGGGGCGGTTGATCACCCCGTCCCACCAGATGTTCTTGTCGCTCTCGGCGTCCTTGACGATGTAGCGGTCTTTGGGCGAGCGGCCGGTGAATACGCCGGTCTTTACGGCTACCGCGCCGGTCGTGGTGAGTTCGCCCTTCTCAAAACCTTCGTTCTTGGGGTCCATCTCAGCCTGGAAGAGCTCTTCGTAGCTGGGGTTGTGCACGATCTCGGGCGTGCCCGAGATGCCGTACTTTTTCAGATCGATCGTTGCCATTGTTTTCTATGTTTTAGTTAATATCCTAATTCTCTATGTTGTGTCCGGGGCGTAAAGCCGCAAATTGGGGCAAAGGTAATAAAACTTCCGGATATTGTTACTCGAATAACAGCGTTTTTTAATTTTTTTCAAAATATACTTCGGGTTGCGCGGCGCAGGCAGTGAAGGGTTATGCAAAAAGGCAACCAAACGGCGGGATCGTTCTGTTTTTTTCGCCACAAAGGAGACAAAGAAAAGAGACACAGAGGACACGAAAGGGAATTACTCCCTCCAATTTTGTCATTCTGAACGAAGTGAAGAATCTTGGTCTGACGTGTTCTGTACACCGTCCGACCAAGATTCTTCACTTCGTTCAGAATGGCAAACTAAAATT
>JAVBPS010000105.1:0-20953 GCA_031549495.1 Rikenellaceae bacterium
GTTGCATACGCGTTACGCACCCGTGCGCCGGTCGCCGGCAGAGTATTGCTACTCATCCGCTGCCCCTCGACTTGCATGTGTTAGGCCTGCCGCTAGCGTTTATCCTGAGCCAGGATCAAACTCTCCATTGTAAAAAATTTTGAAATTAAATCTTGGCTTGTTATTTCAAAGGTAATTGATTTGAAAAATCAATCCTCCCCTTTCGGGGTGGAATAAACTTTTAGCTGCTCAAATTCCTCAAAGAACCTATTTCAAAAAATCGACAAAAAAGCCTTACTTGCATTCTGTTCCGGCGTGGAAAATATTTCCGAAACGGATTGCAAAGATAATGCGGATTTTTCAATCCGCCAAAACTTGCGGCAAAATTTTGTGATTATTTTTTCAGAACTCGTTTCCGCTTTTTCCGGTGTACTCCTTCAAAGCGGGTGCAAATATAGGGACAATATTCCGGGCTTTCCAAATTATTCCCGCACTTTTTTAGAATATTTTTCCTACACCGGATATAATGCGTTGATAATTATTCGTTTGTATATTCAGGTGGATGGCTGCCCGGATTCGCCGCAGGGCAAAAGGTTTGGTAAATCGGTCGAAAAAAACGTAATTTGCAGACATTTAATTCCCCATTTCAAACTATATATGATGAGAAAGACCATACTCTTTACATTGACCGCTTCACTGGTCCTCTGTTTCTCCTCTTGTAAAAAGGATGAACAGAACCCGATCCTCGGTTCCTGGAAATACGATTCCTACACCGTAGAGACGCTCTCGACCACCGATCCCGTGTTGACCGCCATGATTACGCAGGGCCTGCCCCTGATGGCCGCCCAGATGCAGGGGCTCTCGTTCACGTTTAACGCCGACGGTTCCGGCTTGTATGCCATTCCCGGGCGTACGGAGGCTCTCGATTACCTCTATTCCAACGGGACGCTGCGGTATAAGTACCGGAACTACGACGATTGGTATGCGATGCCGGTTACGATAAGCGGGAATATGATGATCATCAATTACGATGTCACGGAAGATGTCCGGAGTTTTGTCGAGGAGTTGTATGAAGGCTCGGGAACCGTGACCGAGGTCGTGGTCAATGCGTTTTTGAATAAGCAATAACCGGGTCCGGGAAACGGGATGCGGGGCATATCGCCTCGCATTTTTTATCTCCCCACGGGCCACGGCACGGCGGGGGAGATGGGCATGCCGATTTGTGGAACCTGAAAATAAATCTTACTTTTGGATCGTATTCCCGATAAAGCGACGCCTTATGAAACATACCCTATTCTCTGTCCTTGCCCTGTTTGCCCTCTGTTTTTGTTCCTGCAGCGACGATAAGGAAGAGGTGAGCCCCGTGCAGGGGAAATGGAAATACGAGTCCTATTCCGATGTGACGGTCGACGCGACCGACGCCGAGATGATCGTCGCCATCACGGCGGCCGTCCCGGGCATACTCGACGGGATGACGGATCACCTGATGGTTTTCATGGCGGACGGCTACGGCTACTCCCGCGACCCCAAGGTTGGTCTGAACCAGGATTTCGACTATGTATATAAGGACGGCACGCTGACCTATAAATACCAGGAGGGCAACCGGCTCTCGTACGAGTCGCCCGCCACGCTGGACGGCGAGAGCCTGATCCTGACGACCGACTACACGACCCAGATCCGCAAACTGCTCCCGATACCCGGTTACGAAGGCACCGGCACGCTGAACAAAGCGACCATCCGGCTCAAATACCTGAAGCAATAACGTTAGTTCGACGAATTTAAATTCGTCGAACTAACGTTATTCGTTTCGTTCCGCTGCGCTGGCATATTCCCCCCTGCCCCCTCTTTGGTAAAGGGGGGTGCACCAGGCCAACGCACCCTTTTTTCGGACTTATTATAAAATTGTAGTGAGGAACTGCCTGTTGGTTTTATGTTTATTGCTATTTGTAGTGTGTATCTCCTGTGGAGTTGCGGACAGGACAGTAGAATCATCTGCTTCGGGAAATGTTTTTAGCCCTGCCATAGAGAAGGAGGTACTGCAAATGCTTGATATAAAAAGCACGATGCCAGAGGGGAGAAACGGCTCGTTAATATGTAATGTTATTGTGCTGAAGGATATTGTGTCTTCTTCTCCCTCCTGTACTGTCATGGTAACCTTTGGTCAGAGCGCAGTTCGCAGGATACAAAAATTTGTTCCTCCTTCAGATTCTCCGGATATTTGCATTAACCCGGATTCTGCAATAACCGGATACACATTTCTCCATGACGAATTGGTGATTTGCTATGTAGCTGCCGATTCCTGCGCTTACAATCTGGTTGACGTCAGGTATCTGAAACCCCTGAATGATTCGATCTCGGGGTTATTGGCAAAAGATGCGGATATGATATTTGATGCTCCGCTGAAGATGTATAAAGCCGTAAATGCGGATAGCCTGTGGTTAGTTAAATCGTCCTTTATCCCATAAGCGATTACCCAATTCTGTCAGGGTGTTGGACTGCGCGGATTTTGTCCATGCCTCGGCTTTTGAACAGTCGAAGAACATCAGAACGGATTCCGGAAACCCTCGCCGATCCCCGCGGCGATCTCTTTGTTGATCTCCCCGCGATGGGTGACATAGCGGTCGTTTGCCGCGGCGCGCACCTTCGGGCGGTAGCCTTCATAGACGGCGGCGGCACCCAGGCAGATCACCCCCGAGCAGAGGATCGCCGTGGGCAGGCTGGTGTTGTGCGCCACCCACCCGTAGAGCATCCCCCCGACGGGTGCCATCCCCGCGAAAGCCATCGTGAAGTAGCTCATCACCCGTCCCCGCATGCGGTCCTCGACCATGCTTTGCAGCAGCGTGTTGCTGGCGGCCATCGACCCGATCATCGAGAACCCTAACGGAATGGCGATCACGCAACTGACCACCTGGCTGCGCGTGAGCGAGAGCAGGATCAGCCCCACGCCCATCATCACCCCGGCCAGGGTCACCACTTTGCCCAACCCCAACACCTGCTTGCGCGAAGCCAGGTAGAGCGCCGCGACCACCGCCCCGCCCCCGATGGCCGAGTCCATGTACCCCAGCAGCGTGCTGTCCCCGCCGAGAATATCCTTCACCAACGCGGGGATGACGGCCATGAACGGCAGCCCGAAAAAGCTGATCGTGGCCACGAAAAGGATCACCGTGCGCAGCGGCAGGAACCCCGCGGCATAGCGGAACCCCTCGCCCATATCGCTCAGCAGATTGAGTTTTTCTTTTTTCGGCACGAAGGGCTTCAGGTGCATCATCCCCAGTGCGATGAGCACGGCGATGTAACTGACGGCATTGATGGCGAAGCACCACCCCTCGCCGACCAGCGCGATGAGCAGTCCGCCGATGGTGGGCCCGATGAAGCGTCCCCCGTTGATGGTCACCGAGTTGAGCGCGATGGAGTTCGTCAGGTCCTCCGGCGGCACGAGTTTCGAGTAGAACGACTGCCGCGCCGGGGCTTCGATCGACCCGATGATGCCGTTGAATAGCGCCAGGGCCATGATTTGCCACACCTGCACGGTGTCCGTGAGCACCAACACGGCGATCGTCGCGGCCTGGCACATGAATAGTATCTGCGTGGTGACGATGATGCGGTATTTATTGAACCGGTCGGAGAGTACCCCCGTGAACGGCGTGAGGATCAGGTTGGGGATCTGGTTCAGCAGCGCCACGGTGGTCAGCAGGATGATCGAGTCCGTCAGCCGGTAGACCAGCCATCCCATCGCCACGTACTGGATCCACGACCCGCACACCGAAGTGATCTGCCCGATGAAGTAGAGCATGAAGTTGCGCGTACGCAGCGACGAGAAGATCGAAAGGAACCCCTCGAAGTTATGCGGCACCAACTCCCGCAGGGCATGCGGGTTAAAAAGCCAGTATTTCTTCCACTTATTCATTAATGAGTGCAAAAATACAAAAAAAGGGAAGAGGATGTTTCAAAAAACGTTCGGATTCATCAGAAAACATCAGGCCGCTCCCGTAGGGGCGCCCCTCGCGGGTGCCCTCTCTCTCCATGTCATCGTAACGGTACTTCCCGTTTGGTGCCAACGTATGCGCGTCATCCCGGGGCCCTTCGACTTCGCTCAGGGTAAACTCCGCGACGAGGGATCTTCCTTATACCATTAGGAAGATCCCTCGTCGCTACGCTCGCTCGGGATGACGTTAAAAGGGCACCTGCGAGGGGTGCCTCTACGAATCATCCATATTTTACTGCAACTCGCGGGCCAAGAAACCCCTGTCGGCCGGGTTACGGTAATTTGCCGACGATCCAATCCATCACCCGTGACGTGCGGGCCGCCGATTCCCCCGTGGAGGGACAGCGCCCTTCGCCCCGCAGTTCGGCGACGATGCTCTCGATGAGCGGCTGCTGGATATGCTCCGAAGGCGGCAGGTCGAAACGCTGTTCGCTCCCCGCCACGGTAAGCCGTACAGGCTCGAAGGAGAACGTGGCGAAGGTGATCTCGCCGTCCGTGCCCGAGATCCTCACCTCGTCCCGCTCCACGCCCGGCGCGGCGGCATAGTGCCACGACCCGGTCGCCGGCACCCCCGAAGCGAACCGCATTGCGGCGCAAACCGTGTCGGCCACCTGGTAATACCCCGCGCGGTTCTCGCAAACCCCATGCGCCTGGGTGATCTCTCCCAGCAAAAAATCCAGGATATCGAGCGTATGTGAAGCCATATCGAAGAAATAACCTTCCCCGGCCGTCGCGCGGTCGAGCCGCCAGGGATGCTGTGCCGGGTCCTTGTCCTGTTCTCCGGGCGGACGCGCATAGCGCACCTCAGCTCCCGTGACGCGGCCGATGGCCCCCGCGTCGAGCAATTCCTTTACTTTCAGGAAATAGGGCATGGCCCGGCGGTAGTAGGCCACGAAAAGTTTCTGCCCCGTGCGCCGCGCAGCCGCGGTCATTTCCAGACACTCCGCGTAACCGAGCGCCATAGGCTTCTCGACATAGACGGGCTTGCCCGCCTCCATCGCCGCGATGGCATACTCCCTATGCGCGGCGGGCGGCGTGGCGACGTAAACGATGTCCACCTGAGGGTCGGCGATCAACTCCCCGGCCGACGTGTACGTTTTTTCCACCCCATGCCGTGCGGCGAAATCCCGCAGTTTCCGCTCATCGCGCCGCATCACCGCCACCAGCCGCGAGTGCGGCGAGCGGTACATGGCCGGCGCGCTTTTGCGTTCGCAGACGTCGCCGCACCCGATAATCCCCCATTTTACTTCGTTCATAGCAGAGATTTTTCCAAAGATAATAAGAATTATCAGGTCCGCTCCCGTAGGGGCACCCCTTGCGGGTGCCCGAATAACAGGAAAGGGCACCCGCGAGGGGTGCCCATACGGATCGGAAATATTTTTTTATAAGTTGCGCGCCACGAAATCCCCGACCTCGGTCGTGCAGTGCACCTTCGCCCCGCCGCCGACCAGATCCTCGGTGAGTATCCCCTGTTCGATCGCCTTGTTGACCGAGGCGCGGATAGCCGCCCCTTCCGCCGGTAGGCCGACGTGTTCCAACAGCATGGCCGCCGAAAGGATCGTGGCCATCGGGTTGGCGATATTCTTCCCGGCCGCCTGTGGGTAAGACCCGTGGATCGGCTCGAAAAGCGCGTTCTTCTCACCCACGCTGGCCGAGGGCAGCATGCCGAGCGACCCGCTGATCACGCTCGCTTCGTCCGTGAGGATATCCCCGAAAAGGTTTTCCGTCACGATCACGTCGAACCGCGTCGGCCGCTGGATGATCTGCATCGCGGCGTTGTCCACGAACATGAATTCCATCTGTACGTCCGGGTACTGCGGAGCCATCTCGCCCGCGATCTGCCGCCAAAGCCGCGAGGTGGCGATCACGTTGGCCTTGTCGACCACCGTCAATTGCTTACGCCGCGTGCGGGCCAGTTTGAACGCCAGGTGCAGGATGCGTTCCACCTCCTCGCGCGTATAGACGCACGTGTCATAGGCCGTGTTGCCATCCTCCGAACGCCCCTGGGGCCGCCCGAAGTACATCCCGCCCGTCAGCTCGCGCACGCAGACGAAATCCGCGCCCTTCACGATCTCCGTTTTCAGGGGAGAACGCTCCGCCAGCGCGTCGAACACCGCCAGCGGCCGCAGGTTGGCGAACAACCCGAGCGCCTTGCGCATCCTGAGCAACCCCTGCTCGGGCCGCACTTTGGCCTTGGGATCATTGTCATATTTCGGATCGCCGATCGCGCCGAACAGCACGACGTCCGACTCTTCGCACACCCGGTGCGTAGACTCGGGATAGGGGTCCCCGCAGGCGTCGATGGCCGCCGCGCCGACGACCGCTTCCCTATATATAAAGGTATGCCCGTATTTCGCGGCCACCGCGTCCAGGACTTTGACCGCCTCGCGGACGATCTCCGGCCCGATGCCGTCGCCGGGGAGAAGTGCTATTTTCAGTTCCAAAGTTTTATGAATTATGAATTATGAATTATGAATTATGAATTATGAATTATGAATTATCGAAACATAAATGACTCAAACCGTTCTTCCGGCAGGTCATTCATAATCCATAATTCATAATTAATTTTCTATCTTATTCAACATCTTAAGCGTCGCCTTGATCGCCGCCTCCGTCTGGTCGCCGTCCAGCCCGCGGGTCTTGAAACTCGCCCCCTCGTGCTCCCACGAGATGATCGTCTGCACGAAAGCGTCCGTGCGCCCGCCCGGCGGGATGCTCACCGAGTAGTTGGTCAGCATCGGGAAGGTGCGCCCCAGATGGGTCTTGTAGATGCGCCGCACGGCCTTCATGAAGGCGTCGTACTGCCCGTCGCCATTGGCCGTCTCTTCCCACACCTGCCCGCCGACCTCCATTTTGACCGTCGCCACGGGCTTCAAGCCCTGCGCCAGCGAGAGGTGGTAATTGAGGATCTTCACCCGTGGCTCGACCGCCTCGCCCTTGAGCACGTCGGCGATGATGTAGGGCAGATCCTCCGCCGTCACTGCCTCTTTTTTGTCCCCGAGCTCGATGATCCGCTCGGTCACCTTGCGCATCGAAACGTCGTCCAGCTCGATCCCCAGCGCTTCGAGGTTCTTCTTGATATTGGCCTTGCCCGAGGTTTTGCCGAGCGCGTATTCGCGCACACGGCCGAACCGCTCCGGCATTAACTCGTTGAAATACAGGTTATTTTTGTTGTCCCCGTCGGCATGGATCCCCGCGCACTGCGTGAAGACGTTCTCGCCCACGACCGGCTTGTTGGCCGGGATATGGATGCCCGTGTAGGTCTCGACCATGCGGCTGACCTTGGTCATGCGCGCCTCGTTGATGTTCGTTTTCTCGTGCAACTGATCATGCAGCACGGCCACCACGCTCGCCAGCGGGGCGTTGCCCGCCCGCTCGCCCAGGCCGTTCACGGTCGTGTGGACGCCCTTGATGCCCGCGATCACCGCCGCCGCGACGTTGGCCACGGCCAGGTCGTAGTCGTTATGCGGATGGAAATCGAACCCCGCCCAGGGGTAACGGTCGACCATCTCCTTGCAGAACTGCCCGCAATTCACCGGATTCAGGATCCCGAGCGTGTCGGGCAGCATGATCCGGCTCACCTTCTCGCCCTTCAGCCCCTCGACCATGAAATGCACATACGCGGGCGAATCCTTCATCCCGTTCGACCAGTCTTCCAGATAAACGTTCACATGAATGCCGCGTGTTGCAGCCTCGGCGATGTCACGCTTGATGTCGGCCAGATGCTCCTCGGGGCTCTTGCCCAACTGTCCGCGGCAATGCTTCTCGCTGCCCTTGCAGAGCAGGTTGATCACCCGTCCGCCGGCCTCGGCGATCCAGTCGAGTGAGCGTCCGCCGTCCACGAAACCCAGGATCTCCACCCGGTCGAGGAGGTTTTCTGCGGCCGCCCATTGCGTGATCGCTTTGGCGGCGGCCATCTCCCCGTCCGACACGCGGGCGGAGGCGATCTCGATCCGGTCCACGCCCACCTGGCCCAAAAGCAGGCGTGCGATGCCTAACTTTTCGGCTCCCGTGAGCGATACGCCCGAGGTCTGTTCCCCGTCGCGCAGGGTGGTGTCCATTATTTGTATCATGTCTTGTGTATTTTGTCACTCTGTTTCGGCTGAGGCCGACCTTCTTTTTGGCTTGATCCAAAAAGAAGGCAAAAAGATCAAGGCGCCGCGCTCCGGCTTACCCGCTTACGGATTTTCGGAGGCAGTCGACCGGAAATTCCGCTGCGCACAGGCCACATCGCACGCCTCCGCTCTGCTCCGGCCGCCCGCTACAGTTTCCGGTCTTGGTGCCTCCGAAAACCCTGGCGGGTCCCAAGCCTCTCGCTTAAGGCGCCGGCCCCGCCTTCGGCTACCAACGGTGAGGTTCCCGGACTTTGCAGCCTCTTTTCGTCATGAGGCCCTTCGACTGCGCTCAGGGTAAACTCCGTCGAGACATCTCAAACAGCCTGGCCGAACCCGTAGGGGCACCCCTCGTGGGTGCCCTAAAAAAATTACGCCCCGCGCTGCTTTTCGAACTGCTCGATCTCGGGCCTGATGCTGCGCAGGTAATCCACGTCGTCGAACCCTTTGATCAGGCACTCTTTCTTATAGGCGTCGATCGCGAAGTCCTCCCGCTCGCCCGTGGCGAGGTTGGTGACGGTCTGGTTCTCCAGGTCGATCTCCAGCAACGCCCCCGGGTCCTTGCCGATGGCGGCGAACGCGTTTTTCAGGAACCCCTCGCTCACCTGCACGACGAGCAGCCCGTTATTCAACGCGTTATTGCGGAAGATATCGGCGAAGAACGATGAAACGACCGCCTTGAACCCGTAATCATACAGCGCCCAGGCCGCATGCTCGCGCGACGACCCGCAGCCGAAGTTCTTCCCGGCCACGAGCACCTGCCCCGTGTAACGCTTGTCATTCAACGGAAAATCCGCGACGGGATTCCCCGCCTTGTCATAACGCCAGTCCCGGAAGAGGTTGTCGCCGAAGCCTTTGCGCTCGACGGCCTTCAGGAACCGTGCGGGGATGATCTGGTCGGTGTCTATGTTTTCGATGTCGACGGGGACGGCTGCCGTCCTCAGCGTCTTGAATTTCGGTATGCTCATATTTCTGTTTTTCACCACAAAAGGCACAAAAAGGATTTTTACACAAAAGTGACACTATTTTCCTGCCTGCAACACATTCGACATCAACTCAATTGTGTTTGTTCTGTGTCAAAATCTTTTTTGTGTCCTTTGTGGTTAAATAAAATCACTTGATATTAAACACTTCACGCGGATCCTGCACCGTCCCGCTCACCGCCGCGGCCGCAGCCACCAGCGGCCCCGCGAGCATCGTGCGCGCCCCGGGCCCCTGCCGTCCTTCAAAGTTGCGGTTGGAGGTCGACACGCTGTATTTCCCCGCCGGGATCTTATCCGCATTCATCGCCAGGCAAGCCGAGCAACCCGGCTCCCGCACCACGAACCCTGCCGCCTCCAGCACCTTGTCCAGCCCTTCGGCGCGGATCTCCGCCTCCACGGCCCGCGACCCCGGCACCAGCCAGGCAGTCACGGTCTCCGCCTTCTTACGTCCTTGTACGGCGTTAGCAAATACTCGAAAATCCTCGATGCGCCCATTGGTGCAACTGCCCAGGAAGACGTAATCGACCCGCTTGCCGATCATCTTCTCGCCCGGTTTGAACCCCATGTATTCCAGCGCCTTCTCATACGAAACCCGGTCGCTGCCCGAAAGCCCCTCGGCCGACGGGATCGCGCCGGTCACGGCGATCCCCATCCCGGGATTGGTCCCGTAGGTGATCATCGGTTGAATATCCGCCGCGTCGAACGCATGCTCGGTATCGAACTTCGCATCGGCATCCGTATACAGTTTCTTCCATTCGGCCACGGCCTTATCAAACGCCTCGCCCTTGGGCGCGCGCTCACGGCCGCGAACATAATCGAACGTCGTCTGGTCCGGGGCGATCATCCCGCCGCGCGCGCCGCACTCGATACTCATGTTGCAGACGGTCATGCGCTCCTCCATCGACATGGCGCGGAACACATCCCCCGCGAACTCGATGAAATGCCCCGTCCCGCCCGAAGCCGAGATCTTCGAAATGATATAAAGGACGACGTCTTTCGCCGTCACCCCCGCGCCCAGTTTCCCGTTCACGGTGATGCGCATCGACTTGGGCTTGGGCTGCATGATGCACTGCGAGGCGAAGACCATCTCCACCTCCGAGGTCCCGATCCCGAACGCCACCGCCCCGAACGCCCCGTGGGTCGAGGTGTGCGAGTCGCCGCAAACGATGGTCATCCCGGGGAGCGTAAGCCCCAGCTCCGGCCCCACGATATGCACCACACCCTGCTTGGGATGGTGCAGCCCGAAATGCTCGACATTGTTGTCGGCGCAATTCGTCTCGAACGCCTCCAACTGCCCCCGCGACTCGGGGTCGGCGATCGGCAGGTGGCGGTCTACGGTCGGCACGTTATGGTCGGCCGTAGCGGTGGTCTGATCCGGCCGCAACACCTTGATCCCGCGCTCGCGCAGGCCCAGGAAAGCGACCGGCGAGGTCACTTCATGGATATAATGGCGGTCGATATAGAGCACCTTGCGTCCCCCGTCGAGGGTCTTGACCACGTGCGCGTCCCAGACTTTATCAAAAAGTGTCTTACTCATTCTTGTGAATTTTTACTGTGTTTTGTCATCCTGAGCGATCAGCGAAGGATCTCAAAATGACTGGTAATCCGTTCGAGATCCTTCGCTGATCGCTCAGGATGACAAACGGCCTCCGTTATGATTTCGCTTTGATTTTATCGGTTTTCTCCTTGATCGGTTTGATGACCTCCTCCTTGATGATCTGCTTGATCTCATCCAGCTTGCTCTCGGGCTTCTCCTCGACGTTCAGTTTCTTGAGCGCGTCGATGAACGCCTCGATGGCCGCGCGGTTGACGTCCGTGTTGGCCGAGAAACCGTGCACGGTCATCTTCCCGTCGGTTACCTGCACATGCACGCGCCCCACGTCGTTGCTGCCGCGCGTCATGGCCTGAATGAGGAACTCGGTGATCAGCACCTTTTCTTTAATAAGCGTTTTGATGGCGGTCACGGCCGCATCGATCGGCCCGTTGCCCGTGGCCGAGGCCATCCGGTCGTGGTCGCCCATGCGCAGCACGACCGTGGCGGTCGAGATCAGCGTCCCGCTGAGGATCTGCAGGTGTTTGAGCTTGATGCGACCCCCGCGCAGGGCGGCGATGTCACCCACCAGATAGAGCAGATCGTCGTCGCGCACATCCTTCTTGGAGTCCGCCAGCTTGAGGAATTTTTCATAAATATCGTCCAACTCCTCGCCTTCCAGCTTATAGCCGAGCAGCTCCAGGCGGTGTCCCAGCGCCGCGCGCCCGCTGCGGGCCGTAAGCGCAATGACCGACTCGTCCACACCGACCGATTTCGGGTCGATGATCTCATAATTCTCACGATTCTTGAGCACCCCGTCCTGGTGAATTCCCGACGAGTGCGCGAACGCGTTGCGCCCGACGATCGCCTTGTTGGGCTGCACCGGCATATTCATCAGCGTCGACACCATGCGGCTGGCCTTGGTGAGCAGCGTGGCGTCGATCCCGGTGTCCAGCCCGAGGTTCTTATGGCAGCGCAGCGTCATGACCACCTCTTCCAGCGAGGTATTCCCCGCCCGCTCGCCGATCCCGTTGATCGTCACCTCGACCTGGCGCGCGCCGTTGATCACGCCCGCCATGGTGTTGGCCGTAGCCATCCCCAGGTCATTGTGGCAGTGTGTGGCGATGATCGCCTGGTCGATGTTGGGCACATTATTAACAAGGTATGCGATCTTGGCCCCATAATCCGACGGCAGGCAGTAGCCCGTCGTGTCGGGAATATTGACCACGCACGCCCCGGCCTTGATGACCGCCTCGATCACGCGCGCCAGATATTCATTGTCCGCGCGTCCCGCGTCCTCGGCATAGAATTCCACCTGCTCGACATACTTGCGGGCGTACTTGACCGCCTCCACCGCCCGGGCGATGATCTCCTCGGGGGTCGATTTGAGCTTGTCATAGATGTGGAACGGCGAGACGCCGATCCCCGTATGGATGCGCGAGCGCTTGGCGAAGAAGAGCGAGTGCGCCGCCGCGTCGATATCCTTCTTTACCGCGCGCGTAAGGGCGCAGATCACCGGCTCGGTCACGGCCTTCGAGATCTCCTGCACGGAGTTGAAGTCGCCCGGGCTCGACACGGGAAACCCCGCCTCGATCACATCCACGCCTAGTGCCTCTAGCATCCGCGCTACCTCGATCTTCTCGATCGTGTTGAGTTGGCAACCGGGAACCTGTTCCCCGTCTCGCAGCGTAGTGTCGAATACATAGACTTTTCCGTTCATAATCTCAGTTTTTTAGTGTCTAAAATTTTATAAAATGTTAAAAAACAAATAGACCTGCAAAAATAAGAATTGCAGTGATGAAAACAAAACATTTTTTCTTCTTTGTCATTCTGAACGGAGTGAAGAATCTTGGTCAGACTGTGCCTAAACTGTTCAGGCCAAGATTCTTCACTCCGTTCAGAATGACAAAGAAGAACTTGACGTTTCTTCCGGGAAGCCGATATTCTGCTTTCGGAAGAGATTCCGCATCCCGGTAACCGTCTTAACCATGCGCTCATGGTCGGCCGGCGAAGCGAAAAACGCCGTGTCTCGTTCAAAATTCGCCGCCGGGATCACCAGGAACTGCGTGCGCCCCGCGGTTACAGGCTTATGCACCCACGTGAGCCGGTAGCCGCACCGGTCCGCAAAGATCCGGTCGCCTTTGCGCACCAGTCGGATCGAGGTCATCACCCCGATCTCCGTGTAATCGACGCTCATCCCCGAGATGAAATTCCCCAGCGAGTAGACCACGACCCCCTCCGCCCGCGCCTCCATGCGTTGCAGCACATGCGGATGCGATCCGATGACCAGTTTCACCCCCTGCCGCAGCAGGAAATCGGCCAACCGGACCTGCTCGTCCGAGGGATTGAGTTTATACTCCTCGCCCCAGTGCATGCAGGCGATGATCGCATCGGGCAGCCACCGTTTGGCCTCGGCCACGTCGGCGGCGATCTGCACCGTGTCGATGCGGTTCACCACGGTGGGGTAGGGCGTGTCGATCCCGTTGGTCCCGTAAGTGTAGTTGAGCAGCGCCAGCTTGAAGCCTTTCCGGCTGACGATCAGCGGGTAATGCTCCTTGCGATGGGCCTCGCTGTGGAACGTGCCCGTATGGGCGATCCCGAGCGTGTCCAACACCTGGATGGTGCGGTCCACGCCCCGCCGCCCACGATCGCACGAGTGGTTGTTGGAAGTGACCAGGATATCGAATCCCGCGCGTTGCAACGCCGCCGCCAGCGCGTCCGGCGAGCCGAAACAGGGATAACCCGTGTAGCCCGATCCCGGAAGGGTGGTCTCCAGGTTGGCGATCGCCAGGTCGGCCCCGGCGATGTACTTTTTCACATGGTGGAAGCAGGTGTCGTAGCGGTACGCGCCGTCCGCGCCGCGCGCGGCGGTCAACTGGCGGGCATGCTGCATTACGTCGCCCACGAAAAGCAACGTGATCGTATCGGCCATTTGGGCCGACGCCATCCCGGCGGCAAGTGATGCCGCGAATAAGAGTAGAATCTTTTTCATACGGCTAAGGTTAAACGGGAATACCGAGTAGTAGGCGCGCCTGCGATAGGGCTGCGTCCGTAATGTGGCTGCCGCTCAGCATCTTGGCGATCTCCTCGATGCGCTCCATGTCCGTCAGGCGGCGGATGCGGCTGCGGGTCCCTGCGGCAGTTTCCTCCTTGTAGACCACAAAATGGGTCGCGCCTTTCGAGGCGACCTGGGGAAGGTGTGTGATGTTGACCACCTGCATGCGGCGGGCCACGTCGCCGATGATCGAGCCCATCGCGTCGGCGATGCGCCCGGAAACCCCGGCGTCGATCTCGTCGAAGATGACCGTCGGCAGCATGCTGCGCTCGGCGACCAACGATTTGAGGGCCAGCATCAGGCGCGAGAGCTCGCCGCCCGAAGCGATCTTCTCGACCGGCTGCGGTGTGGTATTGCGGTTGGCGGTAAACAGGAAACGGGTCGTGTCGCTGCCCGTGGGCCGCAGTTCGCCCGTAGGCTCGACGGCGGCCGTGAATTGCGCGCCGGGCATGCCCAACTGCGCCAGAAGTTCCTCTACATGCGATTTTACTTCCGCGGCCGACCTCGTGCGGCGTGCGGTAAGCTCCGCAGCCTGCGCACGCGCGGCGGATTCTATTTCGGCCGCTTTCGCAGCCAGTTCTTCGATATGTTCGGCAGACGAGGTGATCGCCTCCAGCCGCCGCGCATACTGCTCACCCAGGGCGATCAGCTCTTCGACGCTCTGCACCCCGTGCTTTTTCTGTAAGGTAAATATAAGGTCTAAGCGATCCGAGACCAACTGCAATTTCTGCGGATCGGAGTCGATCCGGTCGGCCTCGGCGTCCAACTCGCGCTCCAGATCGCGCAGGTCGAGATAGGCCGAGTTAAGCCGCTCATACACTTCCGACGCCTTCGGATAGAACGCCGCCGCATGGCTCATCGCCTGCGAAGCGCTCTTCAGGCGGGACAACACCCCGCGCTCCTCCTCGCCCAACAGTTCGGCCGAGAGCGCCAGCGCCTCGCGGATCTGCCCGGCATGCGAAAGCTCGTTTTGCACCTCTTCCAACTCCTGCTGCTCGCCCTCTTTAAGCTGGGCCTGCTGCAGTTGCTCGCTCTGGAAACGCAGGTAATCCTCCTCGCGCGCCTCGCGCTGGGCCTGCTCGCGCGCCTCGCGCAATACTTTTGTAGCGCGCTGCAACGCCTGGTAATTCTCCGTATATTTTTTCAGCAACTCCCCGTTACCCGCCACGCTGTCCAGGATTCCCGCCCGGAACGCGTCGCTGCCGAGCATCAGGCTCTGGTGCTGCGAATGGATGTCGATCAGTCTGCTACCCAATTCCTTGAGCGTCGACAACTGCGCCGGAAGGTCGTTCACATAAGCCCGCGATTTTCCCCCCGGCGAAAGCACCCGCCGCACGGTCATCGTGGCCTGGTAATCCAGGTCATTCTCCTCGAAGAAGCCTTCCAGCCCATACCCCCCGATCTCGAAAACCCCTTCGATAACGCAGTTGCGTCCCTCATCCATCATCGCCCCGCTCTCCGCGCGCGACCCTAACAGCAGCCCGAGCGCCCCGAGCAGGATCGACTTGCCCGCGCCCGTCTCCCCCGTGATAATATTCAGCCCCCCGTCCAACTCGATGTCGAGCCGGTCGATCAGGACGAAATTTTCAACGGAAAGACGAGTGAGCATTAATTATGAATTATGGATTATGAATTATGAATTGCGGCGAGAATATTTCCGAAGCCTAATTTTTGTGTCCTTTGTGCAATCTTTTTTTGTGTCCTTTGTGGTGAAATTCTCATAGAAATTTCTCCAGCGTATCGCAAACCCGCGAAGCCGCCTGCGCTTTACTCTCCAAAGGATATTCCGTAACCGCCCCGTCCCGTTCGAGGATCGTGATCCGGTTCGTGTCATGCCCGAACCCCGCCCCCGCATCGCGTAGCGAGTTCAGTACGATGAAATCGAGGTTCTTGCGTTCCATCTTCCCGAGCGCATGCTCCACCTCATGATCTGTTTCCAGCGCGAACCCCGCCAGCGCCCGCGCGCCTTTCACGCGCCCGAGCTGAGCCGCAATATCGCGCGTAGCCGTCAGTTCAATGCGCATCGCGCCATCCCCTTTTTTTATCTTGGTATCGCTGACCGCCGCCGGCGTATAATCCGCCACCGCCGCGCACATCACCGCCCCGTCGCAAGAAGCAAACGCCCCGACAGCCGCCTCATACATCTCAGAAGCCGACCGCACATCCACACGGGCCACCTCCGCCGGGCAATCCAGCGCCGTAGGCCCCGAGACAAGCGTCACCGAAGCCCCCCGCGCGGCCAATTCCCGCGCGATGGCATACCCCATCTTACCCGTAGAATGATTGGAAATGAACCGCACCGGATCGATCGCCTCGACGGTAGGCCCGGCCGTGACTAAGAGCCGCTTACCTTGCAGCGACTTTTTTTTTTCAAAGTGCGCCGCCAGAGCCTCCACGATCTGCTCCGGCTCCGCCATGCGCCCTTTGCCGATCAGCCCGCTGGCGAGTTCCCCCTCACCCGGCTCGACGAACTGCACGCCCAGCGAACGCAGGCGCGCGATATTGCTTTGTGTCGCCGGATGCGCATACATATCCAGGTCCATCGCCGGAGCGGCGAATACCGGGCAGCGCGCCGACAAATAGGTGGTCAGCAGTAAATTATCAGCCACCCCCGTCGCCATCTTAGCCAAAGTATTCGCCGTGGCCGGCGCAATGAGGTAGGCATCCGCCCACTCCCCAAGCGAAACATGCGAATTCCAGCGCCCATCCTCGGGATCGAAAAAATCGACCAGGATCGGATTGCGCGAAAGCGTGGCAAGCGTCAACGGCGTAATAAATTCTTTCGCCAACGGCGTCATAATGACCCGGACGGAAGCCCCCTTCTGTACGAGCGCACGAACGAGAATAGCAGCCTTATACGCTGCTATACTACCCGTTACGCCTAAAAGTATGTTCTTACCGTCGAACACCTGAAAATAAATTATGAATTATGAATTATGGATTATGAATTAGAAAGACCCTTCTTCCGGCAGGCAATTCATAATTCATAATCCATAATTCATAATTACTCTTGAGCGGGCGTGTTTTCCCTGTAATAGATCTTGCCGTCCAAAAACTCCTCCGTAGCCACGATCGTCGGCTTGGGCATGCGCTCATAATAGCGCGAGATCTCGATCTGCTCGCGGTTTTCGAACGTCTCTTCGAGCGAGTCGTTGGTCGAGGAGAAGTCGGCCAGCTTGCGCTGCAACTCCTGCTTGGTTTCGGTGGCTATCTGGTTGGCCCGCTTGGAGATGATGGAGACCGACTCGTAGATATTGCCCGTGGGGGCGTCCAGGTCGGTCAGTTTGCGGGTCTGGGTGTTTCCGGGAATGTTACTCTTTTTGGGTTCCATCTTCTGTTGCCTTATTGTGTTTTTCTGTGTCTGTGCTGTTCTGGGCCACATACTCTTTGGCGTGGTCCATCATTTTGGCCAGCTCGTTCGAATACTTGCTGTCCGGGAATTCCGATGCGAAGTTGAGGTAGTAGTCCATCATCTTCAGGTATCGGTCCATCTGCATCGAGGGGATGCTGTGGAAGGCGAGCAGGTAGCCCGATTTGGTGACCAGGTACATCATCTCCTCGCGGTGGGGGTTGTCGGGGCTGGCGTCCAGGGCGTTCTTGAGCGCGATGGTGGCCGCCTTGTATTTGCCTATGGTGTAATAGGTCTTGGCGTTGAGGTACTCCTTGTCGTAGAGTTTGCGCTGCAACTCGGCGATACGCTCGTTCAGATCGTCCTTCTTGATCGTGTTGGGATAGCGGTCCATGTACTCGGTGATCGCCATGATGGCCTTGATCGAGTTGGTCTGGTCGCGTTCGGGATTGGGCGAGGAGTAGTAGAAGCCCATCGCGTACATGAATTCGGCCTGTTCCAGGTAGGGACTTCCGCGGTGCGAGCGGCGGAACTGGTCGAAAAGCATGCCGCTGGTCTCGAAATCGCCCTGGTTGTAGCAGGCGGCGGCCATGTGGAACTTGATCGTATCCTCACGCGAGGTTCCTGCGTAGTACGGGTCGATCTCTTCGAAGAGCTGCAGGGTGCGCTGGTATTTGCGCGCCTTGTAGTATTCGAGGCCCTTCTCGTACATTTTCTCGTGGTCGCCGCTTTTCATCAGTTTGCTGTAACTGCTGCAACCGGCCAGCAGGATCGCTGCCAGCGCCACGGTGAAAATCCGCAAAATCGTTCTGTCCATTCCGTCCGTTTTAAGAGGGTAAGAGTAAGTCGGGGTGTGAAAAAGGGTAATGGGAAAACCCGGACGAACTCTACGCCTCGCGCGTATTTTTAAGCGCAGGCGCAAAGTTACGTATTTTTAACGGGCGGACAAAGATATTATTGCATTAATTATTTTGATAGTCGCTTTTTTTCGTCATGTCGAGCGTTGATCGAGACATCTCAAGCCAACTTGACTGGGGTGTCCGCCGTGACGGCGGGGTTACGAATCCCGCTTCACCGGGGAGACGAAATTCCCGATATGTACTAAGGAACGACCTCCTCGACGCGGGGAGGCGCCGGCGAAGGCTTCGGCTCGACGACCATGGCGTACACCATGACCGCGATGGCGATGGCCGCAGCGGCGATGGCGATGATCATGATCAGGTCGGAGCGCCGTTTGCGCGGATCCACCCCCTGCCGCGAGGGCTTCTGGTATTTCATCCCCCGCAGGTCGTCGTCCTGGCCGGAGGTGTCCTTGTGTCCGGTCGCTTGTGTCCCGGGCCTGGGTTCATCCTGCTGCCATACGCCCGGCCGGTCGGGAAAATGGTCGCGGAAGGTATCCGTGCCGCTCTGCGGCTGGGGTTTGGGTGTATCGGCAGGTTGGGCCTGCATCGGTTTAGGCGCAACGGGCTGCGTCGCCGGGGACGTTTGCGCCGCATCCCTGTCGGTGCCCGGCTGCCCGGCCGGTGCTGTGGGAGCCGCCGGCTGCGGTGCGGGCGGGATGGGCCGCTCGACCTGCATGGCGACCGTCGCGGGATCGTAGGTGAACCCGATCAACCCTTCCTCGTCCGACCGGACAACGCCCAATCCGGGAATGGCATACCCTTCCGGGCGGGCCGCCGCTTTGCGCAGCCGCTGCACATACCGGTCGATCTCGGCCGCTGCCTGGGCGGCGGTCAGCCCGCGTGCGGTGAGTTCGCCCGCCAGTGCCCCGTCGTCCTTGCGCAGAAATTCCGAAAACACCACTTCGCCGGTGTCCCTATGCAGGAATGCCCCGAAAGAGGGTATTACCAGCCGTTTATTCTGTTGTAAATGCCGTACTATCGCCTCGTTTACCATGCCCGAAAATCGTTTAGTGACGCAAATGTAAAAATTCCGTAGGAATATGCAGTAAAAAAGAGGCCGGGAATGCAATTTTTCAAAAAATAATGATAACCTTGCAGCGCTTTTTTATCCGATTTTGTGAATCCGCCTCGCGCGGATCGTCAAAAACCGGACGAAGTAGCGCAGACGGATTAATTTTAAACGACCCATCCAGGATGAAGAACAAGTACATCGACCTGGTCGAACAGACCTTCGAATTTCCCCAGGAGGAGTTTGCCGTAACGGACAACGAACTGAACTGGCACGACGTCCCGCTGATGGACATCATCAAGCAGTACGGCACGCCGCTCAAGATGACCTACCTGCCGAAGATCTCCTCGCAGATCAACCGCGCCAAGCGCATGTTCAACGTGGCGATGGCGAAGGTGGATTATAAAGGGTCGTACAACTACTGTTACTGCACCAAGTCGTCCCATTTCTCCTTCGTGCTGGAAGAGGCCCTCAGGAACGACATCCACCTGGAAACCTCCTCGGCCTACGACATCCACATCATCAACGCCCTGTACGACGGCGGTCTGATCGACAAGGACACCTATATTGTCTGCAACGGCTTCAAGCGCCCGCAGTACGTGGAGAACATCGTCGAGCTGGTCAACAACGGCTTCATCAACACCATCCCCATCTTCGACAACAAGCAGGAAGCCGACCTGTTCGACGGCCTGCTGGAGCGCAAATGCAAGATCGGCATTCGCATCGCCTCGGAGGAGGAGCCCAAATTCGACTTTTACACTTCGCGCCTGGGCATCCGCTACAACGACATCGTCGATTTCTACAAGGAAAAGATCCATAAGAATAAGAAGTACGAGCTCAAAATGCTCCACTTCTTCATCAACACCGGCATCAAGGACACGGCCTACTACTGGAACGAGTTGAACAAGTGCCTGAACGTCTACGGCGAACTGAAGAAGATATGCCCGACGCTCGACTCGCTCAACATCGGCGGCGGCTTCCCGATCAAGAACTCTCTGTCGTTCGACTACGATTACGAGTACATCTGCGAGGAGATCATCGCCCAGATCAAAAATTACTGCACCGTCACCGGCATCGAGGAGCCGCACATCTTCACCGAATTCGGTTCCTTCACCGTCGGCGAGAGCGGCGCGACGCTTTTCTCGATCATCAACCAGAAACAGCAGAACGACCGCGAGTCGTGGTACATGATCGATAGCTCGTTCATGACCACCCTGCCCGACATCTGGGGCATCAACCAGCGCTACATCCTGCTGCCGATCAACAACTGGGACAAGGAGTACCAGCGCGTTTTCCTGGGAGGATTGACGTGCGACAGCGAGGATTATTACAGCGGCGAGGCGCACCAGAACGCGATCTTCCTGCCCAAATACAACGGCGAACCGCAGTACATCGGGTTTTTCCATACCGGCGCCTACCAGGAGTCGCTGGGGGGATTCGGCGGGATACAGCACTGCCTGACCCCCGCGCCGAAACATATTATAATCGACCGGGAAAAAGGCGACCAGGAATACTACACCCGCCTCTTCGCCAAAGAACAGAGCTACCGCTCGATGATGCGCATCCTCGGCTACTAACGGCTCGCTGCGCGCATAGCACGCCGCTTTTCACCGATCCTTCGAATTTTTAATCCTCACGTACTAAAGTACGCTCCGGTGTAAAAATCCAAACGATCGGCAAAAATCGACGCACTCTGCGCACAGCGATAGCAGACCGTCAGTGCGCCTGGGCCGCCCGCTCTCCCTATTCTTCTGAAATGAGATCACGTTATGCCGGTCCCGTAGGGGCACCCCTCGCGGGTGCCCTTTGTGCGCCGTCCCGAATCCTCCCAGGCCATCAGGAACAATAGTGCCAACGTGCACCCGTCATCCCGACGGAGCGAAGCGACGAGGGAACTTCCTTATACAAAAACGTATAAGCGGAAGTTCCCTCGTCGCTTCGCTCGCTCGGGATGACGTAAAAAGGGCACCCCCGAGGGGTGCCCCAACGGGACCGGCATAACGTGATCTCAATTCAGAAGAATAGGGAGAGCGGGCGGCCCAGGCGCA
>JAVBPS010000030.1:0-9739 GCA_031549495.1 Rikenellaceae bacterium
CCGTCGGTTCTCCGTCATGTCGAGCGGCAGTCGAGACATCTCAAAAAGCCAGTTTTAGATGTCTCGACTGACGCGCGACAATACGCAAAAAGACCGTCGGTAGCCGCAGGCGGGGGCGCGGGGGGATGAGCGGCGGCCAAAGCGCGCTGGCCCGGCGCCATGAAGCGGGAGGCTTGGGCCCCGCCAGGGTTTTCGGGGGACAAAGGGCGGAAACTGGAACTGTGGAAGCGAAGCGTGTGTGGTGAGCCCTGTGCGGCGCGGTGGCCTTGCGCTCGTGGAATTTCCGGCCGACTTCCACGAAAATCCGTAAGCGGGTAAGCCGGGAGCGCGGCGCCTTGATTTTTTTGCTTACTTTTTTGATCAAGCAAAAAAGTAAGTCGCCCGTAGGCGATCCCGGCCCTGCGCCCGTCGGCCAAAAATGAACGATTATTTTCAACCTTTAATTCACCTAATTCACTACCTTTGCCCTATGCCGCACCTGGAAGCGATACTGAAAAAATACTGGGGTTACGACACCTTCCGCCCCGTGCAGCGCGAGGCGATCGACTCGGTGCTCGCCGGGCGCGACACGCTGGTGCTGATGCCCACAGGCGGCGGCAAATCGCTGCTCTACCAGCTTCCCGCCCTGGCGCAGCCGGGATTGTGCATCGTGGTCACCCCGCTGATCGCCCTGATGAAAGACCAGGTCGACCAACTGCGCAAACGCGGCATCAAGGCGGCGGCCGTCCATTCGGGCCTCTCGCAGCGCCAGATCGACATCCTGCTCGACAACTGCGTCTACGGCGACGTGAAATTTCTCTACATCGCCCCGGAACGCATCGGCACGGAGATCTTCCGACTGCGCGCGGCAAGGATGAACGTGTCGCTGATCGCCGTGGACGAGGCGCACTGCATCTCGCAGTGGGGCTACGATTTCCGCCCCTCGTACCTGCGCATCGCCGAGCTGCGCACGATCCTTCCCGCGGCGCCCGTGCTGGCCCTCACCGCCTCGGCCACGACGGCGGTGATGGAGGACATCATGGCGCAACTCAAAATGCGCGAAGGCAAGGTGCTGCGCTCCCCCTTCGCCCGCCCCAACCTCTCCTATTCCGTGCGCCAGACCGAGGATAAACCCGGCCAGCTGCTCCGTATCATCGCCAACGTCCCCGGCCAGGGCATCGTCTACGTGCGCACCCGCGAGGGCACGGCCCAGGTCGCCCAACTACTCAAAGACAACGGCGTGAGCGCCGAATACTACCACGGCGGCCTGGCGTCGGCCGAGCGCGCCCTGCGTCAAGACCTGTGGATGAGCGGCAAGAGCCGCGTGATGGTCGCCACCAACGCCTTCGGCATGGGCATCGACAAACCGGACGTGCGCTACGTGGTGCACTACGACATCGGCGACTCGCCCGAAGCCTACTACCAGGAGGCGGGCCGCGCCGGACGCGACGGCAAACGCTCCTACGCCGTGCTGTTGTTAGGCCCCGACGACCGCGGCCGCGCCATGCGCCGTTTCGCCATGGAATTCCCCACCCCCGAGCTGATCCGCGAGTGCTACGAAGCGATCTTCAACTACCTGCAGATCGGCATCGGCGACGGCAAATGGGCCAGCTTCGAATTCAACCTCTTCGAATTCGGCACCCGCCACAAAATATTCCCCGCCTCGGCAATGAACGCCATCGGCATCCTGGAGCAGAACGGCTACATGCAGCTCACCGAGCCGGCCGACCTTCCCGCCCGCATCATGTTCACCGTCAGCCGCGACGACCTTTATCGAATCCGCATCGAGCGCGAGGAACTGGATCAGATCCTGCGCGTGATCCTGCGCCTGTACGACGGCGTGTTCCACGGCTTCGTGGCCATCGACGAGGCGGAGATCGCCGCCGTCTCGGGCTACACCGTGGAGCGGGTGAAAGACCTGCTGAGCCGTCTGTGGAACCTGCGCGTGATCCGCTACGTGCCGGGCGGCAACTCCCCGCTGCTGATCCTGACCGAGGAGCGCCTTCCCATCGCCGACCTTTACATCCGCCCCGAGAGCTACGCCCACCGCAAGCAGAGCACCTCGGAGCGCATGAACGCCATGTTCGCCTACGCCGACGACCCGGCAGGCTGCCGCAGCGCCGCCCTGCAACGCTATTTCGGCGAGCAGGACCCCGCCGACTGCGGCGTGTGCGACAACTGTTTAACAAAAAAAAAATCGCGCTCCGTCCCCGCCCTGCGCGACCAGATATTAGGCCATCTGCGGGGCGGTCCCCTCGACCCGAAAGAGCTCGTCGGACGCTTCCAATGCGAGCCCCAACTCGTCACCCAGGCCGTGGACGCCCTGCTGGCCGAGGGCGCGGTACGCATCGCCCCGGATGGAAAGATAATTATGAATTATGGATTATGAATTATGGATTATGGATTTTTGTCGGTCTTCACTTCGTTCAGAATAACAAAAGCGCCCTTTCCCGCCAATTCATAATCCATAATTCATAATTCATAATTATCTTTGTGTCCTCAAATGGAACCGCTGATCAAAATAGACAACGAAACGCTGGCCGCCCTGCCCCCCGGGCAGTTCGACGGCCGGATCGTCGTGGTCGACCACCCCGCAAAGGTGGCCGCGGCCTGCGAGGACCTCGCACGGCACCCCGTGATCGGCTTCGACACCGAAACGCGCCCCTCGTTCACCGCCGGGCAGGTCAACCGGGTGGCGCTGCTGCAACTCTCCTCCGCGGAGTGCTGCTACCTGTTCCGTTTGTGCAACATCCCGTTGGAAAAGCCTATCCTGAAATTGCTCGCCTCGCCCTCGGTGGTGAAGGTGGGCGCCGATATCCGCAACGACATCAAGGCCCTGCAGGTGCTGCGCCATTTTTCGCCCCGAGGCTTTCAGGACCTGCAATCGGTGATCCGCGACCACGGCATCGACGAGCTGAGCCTGCGCAAGATGGCCGCCGCCGTGCTGGGCATCCGCATCTCCAAGGCCCAGCGCCTGAGCAACTGGGAAGCCGCCTCGCTCACCGCCGCCCAACAAATGTACGCCGCCACGGACGCCTGGATCGCCCTGGAAATCCATAAAAAGCTGAACCTATGAAAAAAGTGATCCTCAAGCGGGGTAAGGAGGAGTCGCTCAAACGCTTCCACCCCTGGGTCTTTTCGGGCGCCATCGACCGCATCGAAGGCAACCCCGCGGAGGGCGACCTGGTGGACGTGGTCACCCCGCGCGGCGAACTGCTGGCCCGCGGCCACTACCAGATCGGCTCGATCGCCGTGCGCGTACTCTCTTTTAGCGACGAGCCCATCGACCGCGCCTGGTGGACCGCCCGCCTGAAGGAAGCCTACCAGGTGCGCCACACGCTCCACCTGACCGGCAGCGCCGAGACCACCTGCTACCGCCTGGTGCACGGCGAGGGCGACTGGATGCCGGGCCTGGTGGTCGACATCTACGGCTCCACGGCCGTCATGCAGGCCCACTCGGTAGGCATCTGGCACATGCGCGCGACCATCGCCGAAATACTGCGCGAGATCTACGGCGACTCCCTGGCCGCCGTCTACGACAAGAGCTCCCAGACCGTTCCCTACATGGCGGGCCTCGGCGCCGAGGACGGCTACCTGTGGCACGCCTCGCCGGAAATCCCCTCGGGCACGGAGGTCGTCCTGGAGGGCGGCCACCGCTTCGCCATCAACTGGGAGAGCGGCCAGAAGAGCGGCTTCTTCATCGACCAGCGCGAGAACCGCGCCCTGGTGCAACGTTATGCCGCCGGGCGCGACGTGCTCAACACCTTTTCCTATACGGGCGGCTTCTCGGTCTACGCCCTGGCCGGAGGCGCGACGAGCGTCGACTCGGTCGATTCGTCGAAGATCGCCACCGAACTGGCCGAGCGCAACGTGGAACTCAACTTCGGCACCGCCGCCACGCACCGCGCGATCACGGCCGACGCCATGGAATTCGTGCGCAGTTCGAAGCAGGACGCCTACGACCTGATCATCCTGGATCCGCCCGCCTTCGCCAAACACCGCAAGGCGCTCGTGCCCGCCACGCAGGCCGACCGCCGCCTGCACGCCGAAGCCCTCTCGCGCATCCGTCCCGGCGGCATCCTGTTCACCTTCTCCTGCTCGCAGGCCGTGGAGCGCGACCTGTTCCGCACGACGGTCTTTTCGGCCGCGGCGATCTCGGGCCGCCGGGTGCGCATCCTGCACCAGCTCACCCAACCGGCCGACCACCCGGTAAGCATCTACCATCCCGAGGGGGAATACCTCAAAGGACTGGTGCTCTTCGTCGAATAATATCCTCATCTTTACGACTATGAAAAAAACGATCCTTTTAGCCCTCCTGGCCGCCGCAGCGGTCGCCTGCGGCACCAGCAAAAAAGCAACGAGCACTTCTCCCGCACCCGTGGTATCCGCCACCTCCTCCCCGATGGTCGGCGGACAGAAAGACGCCCACGGCTGCCTCACCGGAGCAGGCTACACCTGGAGCGTCGTGCGCAATGACTGCATCCGCACCTGGGAAGCCGGCGCGAAACTGCTCACCGCAAACCAATCCCAGGCCAACCATGCGACCTACGTCGTGTTCAGCGCCGACTCGACCCGCGCCGAGCTCTTTATGCCCGGCAAAACCCTGCAAATCAACAGACTGAACGACAAGCGCACCTGGACGGGCGAAGCCGGCACCGGGGTGATCCTGCGACTTAAACCGGCCGGCCTGGAACTCTTCGACGGCGATAGCAGCATCACCTGGAACGAGGCCCGCTAACGCCTCTTGCGCTCCCGTTCGGCGGCATTTACAATGCCGTCGGTGAACAGGGACAAATTTGTAATTCGTGAAAGACATGCAAAGGGACAGCCCGCACTATCAATAACCTTCTCACCCGGCCGGAATCCGACCGGGTGATTTTTTGTCCGATGTGTTTTCAATCAAAATTATCGCTATCTTAGGCAAATAATCTCCAAATCGGGAATGCCGACAGGATACCAGATCAAAGACCAGTCACAAGCGTACTATCTTACGTTCCAGATAGTATATTGGATCGACGTATTCACGCGGCAAATCTACCGGGATATCGTGATCGAAAGCCTGCGGCATTGCCAGCAGCGTAAAGCGTTGGAGATTTACGCTTATGTGATCATGCCGAACCATATCCATCTGCTGGCCCGCAGCGGCTGTGACGATTTGAGCGGAACCGTGCGCGATTTTAAGAAATTTACCAGCAAGGCGATCATCGAGGCCATAACAACCGGGCCGGAGAGCCGCCGGGAGTGGATGTTGCGGCTGTTCGCCCATGCCGCCAAACGGCAGAACAAACAGGGCGAGTATCAGCTTTGGACGCATGAAAACCATGCAGAAGTGGTATGCTCCCCGGAATTTATTGCACAAAAGGTCGGTTATATACACAATAATCCCGTGCGGTCAGGTGTAGTGGAATTTCCGGAAGAGTACCTGTATTCAAGTGCGCGTAACTATGCAGGCAAAGAAAGTGTGTTGGATATTATCCGGACTGACATGTGATGAACCGGGCAGGCAAAGTAATCCGAATTACAAATTCGGATATATTCAAAGCGGCATTGCAAATGCCGCTTAACAGGGGATATGGGATGGCATTTATGCATGAACTATCACACACTACGCCGGGAGGGAAGCTAAGCGACATCCCACATGACCCCGCAAATAATTATGGTAATCCAGGGCCTGTTGAAACAAGACTAAACCAGGTTCGTAGTGAGTTGAATGCACAAGGAGGCAATTATGGGCAGCGATTGTCATATATTGGTCTCAATAACAGGGCTGCTGGAGTTGGTTATTTCCCGTTCTCCAATAGGGCTGTAATTGACATGCTTGCGGGTAATGCTCCAGCATCATATGGTAAACACATTGTATATAAACGCTTAAGATAATGGGATGAAAAAAACAATAATATTATTAGCAGCCATCTGCTCTTTTGGATGTTCATGTGCATATGGGCAAACCAAAGACAGTGTTCTGTATGCTTTTGCATATGAGTATATTAAAAATGACTCTCTCGGCAGGGCATATCGAATAATCCAATCTAAAACCTTAATAAAAACTTTCTATAATTTATTGGAAGATAAAGAAATCGACCAATGTAATATTGATAGCCTTAAAACTCTTTCGATGACAGATATCAATCGTGTACACCCGACAATACGAGAGTCGTCTACGGATAGAGAAATAAGACGGTTAGCATTTCAATATAAATTAAGAGCGTTTGACTTGCAGAGTGTCCGTGATAAGGGAGATACGTTAAGCTATGTTTTTCCGCCTATTATGAATCCTTTGGGTGAAACAAATTTCTTTTTGCGCTTTTCCAAGGTTTTCAATAACGAGTTTTTCGTGGAACTCGATAATGGAATGTGGCCTATGGGAATGAGCTATGTGTACTACTTTCGTTTTGATGATGACAAAAATCTAAAATATGTTAATCGTTTTCTTATAGAGAGTTGATTGCGATATGAAAAGATTAATAATGTTTGTTGCTTTTTTTGCTGTATCTGGTGCTTATGGCCAAAGTCAGGACAGCACCTTATATGCCGCCGCATATAAGTACATCGGCGGCGATGTCAGAATGAACCAATATAGCATCGTACCGTCTAAAACGCTGGCTCACACGTCCTATCGCTTATTATCTGAATATGAAATAGATCAATGCAATATAGACAGTTTGAGGATAACCACGGAGATTGACCTCATTCAGTTGAATAATGACAAAACAAGTCTTGGCCCTCGTCAAACTCGAAGCAAGGTTAAGATGTTTGACAAAAAAAGCCTGATGGGTCCGTCGGAAATATTACAATATGAATTTCCGCCTATTGCGGTCGCAACAGACACAGAGGGAGAGCTTGTAATGTACTTTACAAGAGTATTCAATAATGAATTTTTCGTGGAACTTAATAATAAACTGTATCCGTTTGGGATGAATTATGTTTACTATTTCCGGTTTGGAGCCAATCATAAGCTACAATATGTCAATTGTTTTCTTATAGAGAATTGATCGCGCTATAGGTATTGTTTAAAAAGTCGATTCAGATGATACCTCCCCGCTGTCCAATTTCGGGCGGCGGGGTTTGTTTTCTCCGTTAAGCGGCATTTATAATGCCGCTTGAGAACACAGCCAAATTTGCAATTTGGCATATGATAACGAAACCCCCGTTCAGCACCATTACCGCGACCTGCCGACCGCGAATCCCGGATTCATCCTGACGCCACATCCCGCTGGTTTTCAAAAAAATATCCCTTTCCGCAATCTTTTGCACAATAATTGCAATGATGTATGCCAAACATGAAATCAATCCAATTTAATACACTTGCAATCATGAAAAAGATTATTCTCCCCGCCCTGGCCGCCCTGCTGATGAGCGCCTGTGCAACGGTCAGCGTCACAACCGACTACGACCGATCGAAAGACTTCACGGGTTTCAAGACCTACGCGATCTACGAAAACCCGAACAACGCCAAATCGATCACCCCGCTGAACGAAACGCGTATCGTTAACTCTGTAAAAAGCGCCATGAACGCCAAAGGCTACACCGCGGCCACTTCGAATCCCGACATCTGGGTAAGCGTGAACACCGTGATCCAGAACAAGAAAGCCGTCTCTGCCGACACCAATACCGACTGGTACGGCTATGGTGGCTTCTACCGTCCCTACGGCTACTGGGGCGGCGGCCCGGGCATGGTGACCTCCAACTCGACAACCACCTTCAACGTGCAAGACTATAAGGACGGTTCGCTGATCATCGACATGGTCGACGCGAAAACTAACAAAATGTTCTGGGAAGGTACCGGCAACGCCGAGATCGACGGGGCCATCTCCAACCCCGACCAGAAGGTAGCCGACGCCGTCACCAAGATCCTGGCCACTTTCCCCGCCGCCGGCCAACAACCTAAGGCGAAGTAACGCTAAGACGGCCGTGCATATAGAACGCCACCATTCCCAATCATTATTAAGGGCACCCGCGGGTGCCCTTATTTTATTCCGGCAGAGGAGAAGGTCGTATCGTCTAAATATATATATTTGCGAAACCGACTAATCCACGCCTACCTATGAGAAACTTCAACCTGCTCTTTTTCGCCGCCGTGTCCATGCTGCTCCCCCTTGCCGCGCTGTCGCAAACCGACATTCCCGAAATCCCCGCCAATACCGAGCGGGGATATTATATGTCCCAAGACTCGGTCATCCATGCGGCCTACATCAAAAAAGCCGACCTCTCGGGCCGGGCGCGCGAGGTGGTCATCCCGCTGCAGCAGGCCCACGCCGCCGCCCGTTTCGGGCCGGGCGATATTCTGCAATACGGCATCCATGCCTCGGAGCGGTACGTGAGCGCCACAATCCCGCTGTACGGCAACGAGCGGACGGTATTCCTGACCGAGCTGGTGAACATGGACGATCAGACGCGGGTGTTTGCCTACCGGGGCGGCCCGACCGATTTCTTCTTCCTGACGCGCGACGGGAATAAAACGTTCGAGCCGCTCGACCCCAACGACCCGCAGCGGTTGTGGGATATATACGCCGCGGCGAACGACTGCCCCGGCCAGATCCGCAACCTGCCGTCGAAACTCACAGCCGACAACATCCAGGTCTACTACGACGCCTATAACGCCTGCAACCGCAACCTGTCGCCCCGCCGTTTCATATGGGGCCCGACGGTGGGCGCCGGCATGGGCAAACCGATGACCTCGGGCGGACTCGACTACACCTATAAAATAGGCGCGGCCTTTTCCGCCGGCCTTTTCGCCCAGTTCTCTTTCGACGAGTGCGCATCGCTGCGCGGCGAGGTGGTCTTCTCCCGCCTGAATACCACAGGGGAAGATCAGGATCCCCTGACCGCCGGGACCTCCTCGCCCGATTACACACGCAATTCGCTGCAGATCCCGCTACTGTTGCGATACAGTTTCAATTACATCCCCCGCCGAACCATACCCTACCTCGAAGTGGGCCCTGCCTTCGACATCCTGCTCGGCGGGGATAAATACAGCGGCCCGATAGAATACGACCCAGGATTCACGGAAGATTATTCACTGACGAACTTCCAGTACGGCCTGGCTGCCGGAGCCGGCATCACGTATAAGCTATCTGAAAAACACGCCCTCGGGATCGGCCTTCGTTACACCTGGCTCACCGGATCGCGCGGCGGATATTACACGGAAAAGATCAATTACCTGCAGTTGAACGTCTCGTTCAGTTTATAAGCAGTGACCCGCATCCGGGAAAAATCACCCACACCCCGCATCCCTCGTAAATCACTCGCAATTACGTCAATACGTCGTGATCCCGAGTGTTTATCCGGATACCCATCAGAAAAAATATCAAAAAATTCTTCGGTAAAATTTGCATACTCGAAAAAAGTCCATACATTTGCACCCGCTGAAGAGGAAAACATCAGCGAATGTTCTGAAAAAATTTGGTGGATTTAAAAAGATGCTATATCTTTGTAGTCCTTTTCGCCCGGAAATTTTAGGGCGAATTTTTTAACGGTTTTCGGAAGCGATTTTGAGGCCGTACCAAAACAGGTTCTTTGAATTATTGGTAACACAAAAGAGATAGAAAATTGTAGTATTTATCTGTCAATTTCTTTTAACCGAAGAAAAAATAAGTAGTCAGGACTCTAACAATTTAGTAAAATTTTTTACAATGGAGAGTTTGATCCTGGCTCAGGATAAACGCTAGCGGCAGGCCTAACACATGCAAGTCGAGGGGCAGCGGATGAGTAGCAATACTCTGCCGGCGACCGGCGCACGGGTGCGTAACGCGTATGCAAC
>JAVBPS010000054.1:0-6588 GCA_031549495.1 Rikenellaceae bacterium
ATCTCAGACAGCCGGTTTGAGATGTCTCGGCTAACGCTCGACATGACGAAACGGGTATAGGGGTATTTATAGGTTGATCTCCGCCAACCCGTTTTTCAGACTGACGCCAAAAAGACGCTCGTCTTTGCGTTCTTTGACTTCGTCGGTTGGAAAAAGCGGCGACTGGAGGCTGTCCGCTTACAGGTTTAGGGTGCTGGCGAAGTAGTCGATGGTTCGTTGCAGGCCTTCCTCGAGTTGGACTTTGGGTTGCCAGCCGGCTAATTTCTCCTGGGCGAGGGTGATGTCGGGGCGTCTTTGTTTTGGGTCGTCGCTGGGGAGGGGCTGGAAGATCAGCTTGGATTTGGAGTTGGTCAGGCGGATTACTTTTTCGGCCAGTTCCAGCATGGAAAATTCGCCGGGGTTTCCGATGTTGATGGGGCCGATGAAATCTTCGGGGGTCGCCATCATGCGGATCATGCCTTCGACCAGGTCGTCCACGTATTGGAAGGAGCGGGTTTGTTGGCCGTCGCCGTAGATGGTTATGTCCTGGCCCTGAAGGGCCTGGACGATGAAATTGGAGACTACGCGGCCGTCCTGGGGGTTCATTCTCGGGCCGTAGGTGTTGAAGATGCGGATGATCTTTATTTTCACGCCGTTTTGGCGGTGGTAATCCATGAACAGGGTTTCGGCGCAGCGTTTGCCCTCGTCGTAGCAGGATCGGATGCCGATGGGGTTGACATGGCCCCAGTAAGACTCGGGCTGGGGGTGGATGTCGGGGTCGCCGTAGACTTCGGAGGTGGATGCCTGCAGGATGCGGGCGCGGGTGCGTTTGGCCAGGCCCAGCATGTTGATGGCGCCCATCACCGAGGTTTTGGTGGTTTTGATGGGGTTGTACTGGTAGTGTACGGGGGATGCGGGGCAGGCGAGGTTGTAGATCTCGTCGACTTCGGCGGCGTAGTGGTTGACCACGTCGTGGCGCACCAGTTCGAAATTGTGGTTGTCCAGCAGGTGGCGCACGTTATCCTTGCTGCCGGTGAAATAGTTGTCCAGGCAGATCACATCGCACCCTTCGGCCAGCAGCCTTTCGCAGAGGTGGGACCCGATGAAGCCCGCGCCTCCCGTTACCAAAACCCGTTTCATATCTTAATTTATTTCGTACCGATACCCATCACAAAGAAACCTTCATCACGCAAAAGCTCCTTGTCATAAATATTGCGTCCATCGATCAGCAGCGGGTATTTCATGCGGCGTTTGATCTCGGCCCAGTGGGGCATGCGGAAATCCTTCCATTCGGTGAGCAGCAGGATCGCTTCGGCGTCCTGCACCGTATCGTAGAGGTCCTTGGCGTAGTAGACCGAATCGCCGAGCGTCTTGCGCGCCTCTTCGTGGGCGACGGGGTCTATCACGCGCACCTTGCAACCCGCTTCCAACAACAGCGGAATGACGGTCAGCGAGGGCGCCACGCGCATATCGTCCGTATTGGGCTTGAACGAGAGGCCCCACACGGCGACGGTCTTGCCTTTCAGGTTCCCGTCGAAATAATCGTTCAATTTATTGAACACCACCTTTTTCTGATCCTCGTTGACCGCCTCGACGGCTTCGAGCACGCGCAGCCGGTGGCCGTATTCGAGGCCGGACTGAATGAGGGCCTGCACGTCCTTCGGGAAGCACGAGCCGCCGTATCCGCAGCCCGAGTAGAGGAATTTGCTGCCGATGCGCTCGTCCGAGCCGATGCCGCGGCGCACCATGTTGACGTCGGCGCCGGTCAACTCGCACAGGTTGGCGATGTCGTTCATGAACGAGATGCGGGTGGCGAGCATCGAGTTGGCGGCGTATTTGGTCATCTCGGCCGAGGAGATATCCATGTAGATGAGCGGGTGGCCGTTCAGGGTGAAGGGGCGGTAGAGTTTGTCCATCAACTCGCGCGCCTTGTTGCTCTCCACGCCGATCACGATGCGGTTGGGCTTCGAAAAGTCGTTGATGGCGTCGCCCTCCTTGAGGAATTCGGGGTTGGAGGCGACGTCGAAGGGGATCTTCACCCCGCGCTTATCGAGTTCCTGCTGGATGGCCATGCGCACTTTGGCGGCCGTCCCCACGGGCACGGTACTCTTGGTGACCAGCAGTTTGTAGTCGTTCATGGTGCGTCCCACCTCGCGGGCCACCTCCAGCACGTAGCGCAGGTCGGCGCTGCCGCCTTCGCCCGGGGGGGTCCCGACGGCCGAGAAGATCACCGACACCTCGTTGACGATCGTCTCGAGTTTGGTCTCGAAATGGAGCCTGCCGCCCTCCACGTTCTTGTGGACGAGCGATTCGAGGCCCGGCTCGTAAATGGGGATGATCCCGTGGCGCAGGTCTTCGATCTTTTTCTCATTGATATCCACGCATGTTACGTCGATACCCAGGTCCGAAAAGCAAGTTCCGGTCACCAATCCCACATAACCCGTTCCTACAATTGCTATTTTCATAAGATTACCGCCTTTTATTGCGGCCAAAATTACGATATAATTTTGAATTTGCTCCTATGCGGATGGAAAACCCGGTAATTTTCATCATATTTGTAAATCTAAACGTATTAACAATGAAAGGAATAGTACTCGCAGGCGGCTCCGGCACGCGCTTGTACCCTGTAACTAAGGGCATATCAAAACAATTGCTGCCCGTCTACGACAAACCGATGGTCTATTATCCGATCTCGGTGCTGATGCTGGCGGGCATCCGCGAGATCCTCATTATCTCCACCCCGCAGGACCTGCCGATGTTCCGGCGGCTGCTGGGTACGGGGGAGGAGTTGGGGGTGCGTTTCTCGTACGTCGAGCAGCCTTCGCCCGACGGTCTGGCGCAGGCGTTCATCCTGGGCGAGGAGTTCATCGGCGCGGACGACGTCTGCCTGGTGCTGGGCGACAATATATTTTACGGCCAGGGCTTTACGAAGATGCTTTCGGCCTGCGTCGAGCGGGTCGAGAAGGAGCGCGTGGCGACCATCTTCGGCTACATGGTGCGCGACCCCGAGCGTTACGGGGTGATCGAATTCGACGAACGGTTCCGCGCCGTGAGCATCGAGGAGAAGCCGCACCACCCGCGCAGCAACTACGCCGTGCCGGGCCTCTATTTCTACCCGAACAACGTGGTCCGGGTGGCCAAAAACATAAAACCCTCGCCCCGCGGCGAGCTGGAGATCACCACGGTCAACGAGTGGTACCTCGACCAGCGGCAACTCTACGTGCAGCTCTTCTCGCGCGGCTTCGCCTGGCTGGACACCGGCACGCACGACTCGCTCTCCGAGGCCTCGATCTTCGTCGAGGCGATCGAGAAGCGGCAGGGCCTGAAGATCGCCTCGCTGGAAGAGATCGCCTTCCGCAAAGGCTGGATCGACGCCGGGCAACTGCGCGCCCTGGCCGAGCCGATGAAGAACAACAACTACGGGCAATACCTGATCAGTCTCTCGCAGGGACAAAAATAAATTGGGTGCCCTCGGTTAAACGGCATTTGTAATGCCGCCGGACAGAGACTAAATTACCGATGCACTAAAGTGCAGGGTTTTAACCAATAATTAGATAATAAAAGGGCAACCAAGGTTGCCCCTGCCAGATCGCTCATAGGGCGTCATGTCGAGCTTTAGTCTAGACATCTCAAAATGGCTGTCTGATATGTCTCGACTAACGCTCGACATGACGGAGCGGCAGATTAAGAAAATATTGAGATGGGTAAATTCAATTTCACCCCCGGACGGTTGGAAGGGGTTATTATCATCGACCCGGCCTCGTACGGCGACGACCGCGGCTTTTTCATGGAAAGCTACTCGCGCCGCGACTTCCAGGCCGCCGGCCTGCCGATGGAATTCGTACAGGACAATCACTCTTGCTCACGCCGCGGCGTGGTGCGCGGCCTGCACTTCCAGCGCGTCAAACCGCAGGGCAAACTGGTGCGTGTGGTGCGCGGCAGTATCCTGGACGTGGCGGTCGACCTGCGTCCCGGCAGTCCGACCTTCTGCCAATGGGAAACGGTGCTGCTTTCGGCGGAAAATCGCAGGGAATTTTACATTCCCCCCGGTTTCGGCCATGGCTTCCTCGCACTGGAAGACGATACGCACCTGATCTATAAGTGCACGCAGTATTATTACCCGCAGTTCGACGCCGGGATCGTCTGGAACGATAAGAAAATCGGCATCGACTGGGAATTTGAAAAACACGGCCTGGGCGCTTCCGGGCTCATATTATCTGCAAAAGACCTGGCATTGCCCACGGTCGCGGAGTCGGCCCCGGATTATTTTGAATGATTTTTGCAAGGGTTCACGGCGGACAGATAACGGAACAGGATGAGAAGATGGCCGGCGCTCTTATTGTTACTCATGCTTTGCGCCTCCTTCGCGGGGGCGCAGGAGCGCCCGCGTACGCCCGAGCATCCGCGCCGGGATTCCCTGCCCGCCGTGCTTCCGGCGCAGCTGGCCGGCCAGGACACCGTGACCGGCACGGCGCGCAACGAACGTTTCTACGACTCGTTGCAGGTGCGATCCGGAAGGAGTAAGGTCTCTCGCCTGCTGATCGGGTCGCTCCTGGTGCGCAAGGCCGCCGCGCAGATTGCCGACGGCAAGGCGGTGGACGAGAGCGCCCTGTACCGCGAATTCGAAGGCCGCCGCATCAACCGCATCGACATTGTCCGCCACGACCTGATCGGCCGGGACTCGCTTTGGATCGAACGCGCAGCCAACTCGATACACGTCACCACCCGCGAATGGGTGATCCGGCGCGACGTGCTTTACCACACGGGCGAAAAGCTGGACCCCGACCTGGTGGTCAAGACCAACAGCCGCATCAACGACCGCTCGCACATCTCCAACGCCATCACCCTCGTGCAGCCCGACCCGGACGATCCCGAAGGGGTGATCGTGACGATCACCACGCGCGACAACTGGTCGATCGGCGCCGACGCCTCGACCGGCGCCAGCGGCCGGACGATGCTCAAGCTCTACGACGACAACTTCCTGGGCACGGGCAGCCATGTGGGCCTCTCGTCCTACTTCACCTGGAAGGGGTGGGACTTCGGCGGGACGATGTTCGACATGGACGTGCCCAACCTCTTCGGCACCTTCGCCAACCTGCACCTGGACGCGGGCAGGAATTTCGAGAATTCGGTCCTCGGGGCGAGCCTGCAGAAGGAATTCCAGTTAAAGACCGACTACGCCGGGGGCGCGTCGTGGTACGACCGCAACCAGGAGACCTATATGCTCTACGCCGACTCCTCGATGCAGGTCAAATCGCGTGCGCTCGATGTCTGGCTCGGGGGTGCGCTCTATCTGAAAGGGATCCGCAGCAGCCTCTACCTCACGGCGCGCTATTCGGGTACCGAATTCAGCGACCGCCCGATCGTGGCCCCGCGCCTGAACCCGGCGTTCCATGAGGACGGCTTCTGGATCGCGGGGGTGGGCCTTTACCGCGAGCGCTTCTATGCGGCCAGCCTGATCTACGGCTATGGCTACCGCGAGTACCTGCCCACGGGCTACCGGCTGGAGGTCAACGCCGGCTGGCTGGACGGCCAGTTCGGCGACCACTACTATGTGGGGGCGAGCTACCGCCTGGGGGGCTTCAACCGCATCGGCTTTTTGATGGGCGGCATCGGCATCGGCAACTATATCTCGCGCGAGGACGGCCGCTGGGGCCGGGGCGCGCTCAACCTCGAATCGCGCTATTTCACCAACCTGATCAAGACCGGCAAGCGCACCCACGTGCGTCAGTTCGTCACGCTGGACTACCTGCAAGGCTGGAACCGCTACCTGGGCAGCGACGAGGTGGTGGCGTTCAACGGCACCGAAACCCTGCGGGGGCTGGAAGAGTACGCCACGGGGGTGAACCGCGCCAAACTGGGGTTGGAAACGGTCATCTTCACCCCCTACCAACCCCTGGGCTTCCGCCTGACGATGTTCGTCTACTCGGATATGGGGCTGCTGGGCACCTACAGCAACCCCTTCCGCAACACCTACTTCTCGACCGTAGGCTTCGGCATCCGCATCAAGAACGAACGGCTCGTCTTCAAGGCGTTCGAATTGCGCTTCGGCCTGGCGATGAACCGCGAGGGATTGCTTCAGAGCCAGTACTTCTCCGCCTCCACGCAACCGCGCGTCGCCCCGGTGCGCTTCACTCCCGAGGCCCCGCACGCGGTGCTTTTCAGATAACGCCTTTGTCACTATCCGGCCGGTTTGTCATTCTGAACGAAGTGAAGAATCTCAGACAGCCATTTTGAGATTCTTCACTGCGTTCAGAATGACAAATCCGGCCAGACAGTCGCTTATACGATCCGGCGGGTGGAAGCGTCCGCCGACAGGGACATCGTCTGCCAGTCGATACCGGTCAGCAGGGCCACGCCGGGGGCTTTGCCGACCTCCAATGTACCGTGCGAGGCTTGCAAGCCCAGAGCCTGCGCACCCGAAGCCGTAGCCCAATGCAGAAGTTCTTCCAGGGGCACCTGCGGGAACATTTTCATTTCTTCAATCATCGAAAGCGAGGTGTTCGAAGCGAGCGAATCGGTCCCCAGCGCGATGCGCACTCCTTTGCGGCGCAGCAGATCCACAGGCGGCAATGCCCCGGTAAGGTAGCGGTTCGAGCGGGGGCAAAG
>JAVBPS010000078.1:0-3415 GCA_031549495.1 Rikenellaceae bacterium
CCCGCCTCGTGGAAGGCGATGGCGCGCTTCTCCTCGGGGGTCATGATCGTGTTCTTGCGCTCCAGGCCGCCCACGATGCGGTCGATGGCCGCCAGGAAATCCTGCTTGTCGATGGCCGCCTTGTTGTTGCGCGCGGCGATCAGGGCCGCCTCGTTGCAGACGTTGGCGATGTCGGCGCCCGAGAAGCCCGGGGTCTGTTTCGACAGGAATTCGCGGTCGAGGTTCGGCGCGAGTTTCAGCTTGCGCAGGTGGACGTTGAAGATCGCCTCGCGCTCCTTGATGTCGGGCAGTTCGACGTTGATCTGGCGGTCGAAACGGCCCGCGCGCAGCAGTGCCTTGTCCAGGATATCGGCCCGGTTGGTGGCCGCCAGGATGATCACGCCCGAGTTGGTGCCGAAGCCGTCCATCTCGGTAAGCAGCTGGTTGAGCGTGTTTTCGCGCTCGTCGTTGCCCGAGTAGCCGACGTTCTTGCCGCGGGCGCGGCCGATGGCGTCGATCTCGTCGATGAAGACGATGCAGGGCGATTTTTCCTTCGCCTGGCGGAAGAGGTCGCGCACGCGCGAAGCGCCCACGCCGACGAACATCTCCACGAAATCCGATCCGGAGATGGAGAAGAAAGGCACGTTCGCCTCGCCCGCCACCGCTTTGGCCAGCAGCGTCTTACCCGTTCCCGGAGGGCCGACGAGCAAAGCCCCTTTCGGGATCTTGCCCCCTAAGTCCTTATATTTCTGCGGTCGTTTCAAAAAGTCGACGATCTCCATCACCTCGACCTTCGCCTCTTCCAGCCCGGCCACCTCCTTGAAGGTGATCCGTTCCTCGGCGTTCTTGTCGAAGATCTGGGCGCGGGCCTTGCCCACGTTGAAGATGCCGCCCTGGCCGCCGCCGCCCGCGCCGCGCGACATGTTGCGCGACATGAAGATCAGCAGCCCGATCAGCAGCAGGAACGGAAGCGCGGTTACCAGGATATCCATCCACATGTTCTTGCGCGTCTCGAAGGTCAGCGGGACCTGCTGGGAGGACTTGGTGAGCGTCTTCTCGAAATCCTCCTGGAAATATTGCAGCGAACCGATGTTGAAAGTCAGCTGCGGGCCCTGGCCCACGGCCGTCATGCCCTTGTACTCCTCCTGGGTGGTGTATTTGGCGATCGCGACCTGTTTGAGGTAGACCTCGGCGATATCTTTGTTGACCAGCACGACTTTCTGCACGTCGCCCTGGGTGATCATCACCTTCACCGTGTCCCAGTTGCTTTCCACGGGCGCGGGACGGTCGCTCATCTGGGCCCAGATGACGAACAGCGCCGCCACCAGGCCGTAGCCTACCCAGCGCAGGATCGAAAGCTGCTTCTGCGAGGAAGGGGGCCGTCCCCCGCCCTGCGGATCCTGCTTTTTGCCGTTGTTATTTTCGTTTGCCATGTTGTTGTTCTTGTTCTTCTGTGTAATAACGCGTTGCGGGTGCGTCGGACCACAGTTGTTCCAGTTTATAGAAATCGCGCAACTCGCGCAGGAAGATGTGCACCATCACGTCGCCATAGTCCATCACGACCCAGACGCTGTTCTGCAATCCTTCCACGCGGTACACTTTCTCTCCCAGTTTCTCGCGCACCTGGTCTTCCACATGGTCCGCGATGGCGGCCACCTGCGTGGTCGAAGTGGCGTCGCAGATCACGAACGCCGAGGCGACCGCTCCGTCGAAGCCCGACAGGTCGAGCGAGACTATGTTATTCCCTTTCTTATCGTCTATCGCGTCGGCGATAGTCTCTATCAATTTCTTTACCATTTAATCGTGTTAAGCTACAAAGGTATGTAATTTTCTTATCAGACAATGCTCAGAATGGACTCTTTGAGCGCATTTACGAGCGAACTTTTCACATACGTGCGCCTTACGGCCACGGCGATCTTGCGCGAGGCGGCCCCTTTGGCCAGCGTCTTGACCTGGCGGCGCCGCGCGTCGGGGATGAATTGGGTCGCCATCTCGGGGACGATCGTGAGCGACGTAGTGCTGTCCACGATGCGCATGAGCGTCTCCAGGGAGCCGCATTCGAAGGTGCAGGCCGCCGTCTGCTTGCGGTTGCCCTGGCACAGTTCCAGGATCTGGTCGCGCAGGCAATGGCCCTCGCCCAGCAGCACCAAATCGCGCGGGGCGATGTCCTCGATGCGCACGTTGCTGCGGCTGTAGAGCGGGTTTTGCGGCGAGACGTAGGCGTGGAACTTATCGTTGAACAGTTCGTGCTCGATGATCCCCTTCGGGGTCATGCCCCCGGCGATGATCGCCGCGTCGAGCATGTCCTTACTTAACGCCTCGACGATCTGCGAGGTCATCATCTCGCGTACCTGCAACTCCACTTTCGGGAAGCGGCGCATGAAGACCGGGATGAAGCGGTGCATCAGGTAGGGCGCGATCGTCGGGATCACCCCCAGCCGCAGCACCCCCGACACCTCGCCCTTCAGGTCGTTCACCGACTCCTTGATATAATTATAGGCCTTGATCGTCTCGCGCGCCTGCCGCAGCACCACCGCCCCCGCCTCGGTGGGGATCACCGGCTTTTTCGAGCGGTCCAGCAGGATGACGCCCAACTCCTCCTCCAGGTTCTTGATCTGCATGCTCAGCGAGGGCTGGGTCACGAAGGAGTGCTCCGCGGCGAGCGAAAAACTGCCGTAATTCGCCACGGCCAGCAGGTATTCGAGTTGAATGATCGTCATAAGAAAAATATTGCGTGGAAGAGCAAAGATATAAAATATTTTTATACCGCAATGGGGCTGGCATTCATTCCGCGCCGTAGGGGCACCCCTCGCGGGTGCCCTTCAAAAATAATCTGGCAAAAAAAGGGCACCCGCGAGGGGCACGAGTGGTCGGAAGATTGTATTTAAAAAATAATCAACAAAATGCCGCAGCATTGCTGCGGCATTTTGTTGTCATGTCGAGCGCTAGTCGAGACATCTCAGACAGACGGTTTGAGATGTCTCGACTAGCGCTCGACATGACGAAAAAGAATTCATTCTTTCAAATAAACCCATGAATTTTAATGCATTGGTAATTTATCTATTATCTGATTTGTTACGATCTTCCGACCAGAGCTGCCGCGAGGGATGCCCCTACGGGACCGGACAAGACCGGTTATTTTTGCCTTTCGCCGATCACTTTCAGCATATCCGTGACCATCGCCTGCATGTCCCACTTGGGCGCCCAGCCCCTTGTTCGGCGGCATTTGTAATGCCGTCGGTGAACAGTCGCGAATTTGAAATTCGCGGAATAACGCAAGCGGCATTACAAATGCCGCTTAACACAGGCGGATTCCTCTCATCGAGCCAACGTGTGCGCGTCATCCCGAGCGAGGGGAGCGCCCGGGGGCACTACCGGGATTAAAACATAATGAAGTTACCCCGTCGCGGAGCGACCGCCGGGGGAAGGTGTGTTG
>JAVBPS010000061.1:0-6310 GCA_031549495.1 Rikenellaceae bacterium
GCACCGAGTTCGAAGGCATGCAGATCTCCGTGAACGTCGCCCGCCCGAAGGAAGACCGTCCCGCAGGCGGCGGTTACAACCGTGGCGGTAACGGCGGCGGCTACAACAAGAACCGTTACTAAGCCGACAGGTACTACCAAATGAGAATCGGCGCTCAAAACTGAGCGCCGATTCTTTTTTGGTTAATTCAGAAATGTTCTTTTTTTGCCGACGAGCACCGGGCCGGGATCGCCTACGGGCGACCGTACTTTTTCCCTTGATGGAAAAAGTAGGCAAAAAGATCAAGGCGCCGCGCTCCCGGCTTACCCGCTTACGGGTTTTCGGGGGAGTCGGCCGGAAATATCGGTTTCTGTCGTCTTTCGGCAAAGAACAAGCAAAAATACGCTTGTTCTCTGCGCTCTCTCCTAAGAAAGTTCCGCTGCATACAAGGCTACATCGCACGCCTCCGCTCTGCTTCGGCCGGCCGCTACAGTTTCCGGCCTTTGTCCCCCGAAAACCCTGGCGGGTCCCACCCGACGAACGCAGCGAGAGCAGAAGGCAAGCGTCCTTTTGCTTGGCTTATGCCGAGCAAGGAGGAGGAAGCCGAACATCTTTTTGTCCGGCAACGAAAAGCCCCCCGCCTACGGCTACCAACGGTCTTCTCGCGTCATGTCGAGCGTTAGTCGAGACATCTCAAACAGAACGGCCGAGACCGTAGGGGCACCCCTTGCGGGTGCCCTATGGAAAAGAACGTTTGTTCCAACCCTTAATTCACATTCATCGCCTTGATCAACTCCGCCAGCGATTCTTTCGCATCGCCGAGCATCAGCGTCACCTTCCCGGGCATATCATAAAGCGGATTCGGAACCCCCGCATACCCCGGCTTAAGGTCGAAGTTGCAGATGATCACCCGCCTGGCCTGATCGACATTCAGCACCGGCATCCCGTAGATCGGAGTCCCCTCGGCATGGTGCGCCGCGGGATTGAGCACATCGTTCGCGCCAACCACGACCACCAGATCCGTATCCTTGAACTCATCGTTCACCGCGTCCATTTCATAGAGCTGGTCATAGGCGACGTCCGCCTCGGCCAACAGCACGTTCATGTGCCCCGGCATGCGCCCCGCGACGGGGTGGATGGCATATTTGACCGTCGCGCCGTTGGCTTCCAGCAGCCCGGCCAACTGGTGCACCTGATGCTGCGCCTGTGCCAGCGCCATGCCGTAGCCCGGCACGATGATCACGCTTTTGGCCGAACGCAGCACCTCGCCGACCGGAATCCCGGGCGCCTTTTCTGTTACCGGTTCAGCAACAGGCTCAGCCGGAACCTCAGCCCCTTCTTCCGCAGGCGCGGCTGCAGGCTCTTCCTGCACAGCCGCCGGAGCAGCCGCCGGAGCAGCCGCCACCGAAGTCTTACCGGTCAGGATAACCATCAACTTGCGGTTCATCGCCTTGCACATGATCTGCGTAAGGATCAGCCCCGACGACCCGACGATCCCGCCGATCGCCACGACCAGCAGATCCCCGATCGCCAGTCCCGCGATTGCCGCGGCGATCCCCGCCAGCGAGGTGAGCAGCGAAATGGCGATCGGCATATCGGCCCCGCCGACCCGGATCGCGAACGCGTACCCGAACGCCGATCCGCAAACCACCGCCAGCGCCAGAATAAAGTAAGGATTAGCCAGGAAACAGTCGCACCCGCCGATCCGGAAGGAAAGCACCACGCTGGCCGCCATCCCGATGATGAGCGTCAGCACGACCCCCTGATGGTTCTTCCAGATCACCGGCTGTTGCGGCAGCAGCCTGTGCAGCTTCGCCGCCGCGACCATACTGCCCACGAAAGTCACCATCCCCACGGCCACGGCCAGCACCGCCGTCACATTGACGAAGACCGGATAGGCGGTTTCCACCACGCCGATACCGACCAGCGTGAGGCCCCCGACGATCGCCCCGGCCAGTCCGCCCAGCCCGTTGAGCATCGCTACGGTCTGCGGCATCTCGATCATCTTGACCCGGCGCGCCAGGATGGTGCCGAGCACCGCCCCGATGAGGATCATGGCGTAGATGGTCGTGACGCGGAAAATCCCGTAATAAACGAGCGTCACGGCCACCCCGGCCAGCAGACATAACGACAGCAGTAAATTGCCGCGCACGGAGGTGCGCACCTTGCTGATCATCGAGATCCCGGCGAGCGCCAACACGGACAGCACGCCGCAGATCACATAATAAACGGTCGGCGTCATTGCTCTTTTTTCTTAGGGTTGAACATCTGCAACATGCGGTGCGTGACGGCGAATCCGGCCACGACGTTCACCGTCGCCAGGATGATGCCCACGCCGCCGAGAATCTGGCCGACGATCATGCCCGCGCCGCTTTCGCCCCACGAGTAGCCGACCGTGACGATGGCGCCCAGCAGGCATACGCCCGCCAGCGCGTTCATGGCCGTCATCAGCGGGGTGTGCAGCAGGCTCGGCACCGTCCGGATGATCAGGTATCCTAACAGCGAAGCCGCCAGGAATATGGATACTAAAAGGATTGGATTCATAGAAATTATTTTTATCGGTCGTGACTGTCGTTCGGCGGCATTTGTAATGGCGCCGGTGCACAAACGCGAATTTCAAATTCGCGGAACAAAGCAAGCGGCATTACAAATGCCGCTTAACGGGGGGGACGCCGGACGTTAAGCCCCCATCGCCTCTAACGCCCCGGCATGCACGACCTGGCCGTTCATCGTCACCATGATCGGCCCCACGACGTCATCGTTCATGTCGAGCTCGATCGTGCCGTTCTTCGTGAGGTATTTCACCAGGTTGTAGACGTTGTTGGCGAACATCCAGGTCGAGCTGGTGGGCAGCATGCCGGGAATGTTCTTGATCCCGATGACCGTCACGCCGTGCTTCACTTCGGTCGTCCCGGCGGGTGTGACGGCGCAGTTGCCGCCCTGGTCGATGGAAATATCGACGATCACCGAGCCGTTCTTCATCTCTTTGACCATCTCCTCGGTGATCAGCACGGGAGCGATCTTGCCCGGCACCAGCGCGCTCAGGAATACAATGTCCATATCTTTAAGCGCCTCGCGCAGCACCTCGCGCTCCTTGGCGACCCACTCCGCGGGCAGGTCTTTGGCATAGCCGCCCTCGGCGATGGCCAGATCGGCCGGAACGCCCAGGTCGACGACCTTCGCGCCGAGGCTCGCCGCCTGCTCGACCGCCGCGGGACGGATATCCGCCGCGTAGGTGATCGCGCCGAGACGCTTGGCGGTCGCCAGCGCCTGCAGTCCGCCCACGCCCACGCCCACGATCAACGCCTTCGCAGGCTGCAACGCGCCTACGGCCGTGAACATCGGGGGAATGAACTTTGCCATGGCATTCGCCGCCAGCAAAATGCCCTTGTATCCCGCGCAAGTGCTCATGGACGTAAGCGCATCCATATTCTGCGCGCGCGAAATGCGCGGCACGCTGTCGAGCGTCATGCTGATCACCCCCTGCGCGGCCAGCATCCGCACCATATCATGGTTTACGGGGGAAGCAGGGTGAATGAACGTGATCAGGTATTGCCCCGCGTGCATCATCTGCGCCTCATGTTTGCCGAACTGCTCGTTGAACTGCGGCTCTTTGACCTTCAGGATGAGCTCCGCCTTGTTGAAAACCTCTTCCGCCGTCGGGACGATCTGCGCGCCCGCAGCCTTATAATCTTCGTCGAAATAGAACGCCCCGACGCCGGCGTTTTGCTCGATCACGACCGTCGCGCCGTCGGCGACGAACTTCTTAACTGTTTCCGGAGTCGCCGCCACGCGGGCCTCGCCGGGCATGATCTCTTTGGGAATTCCGATGATCATAGTAGTGGTTTTAGATTGTTATAGGTTTAGGTTTTTAAGCGTCGATTTTTAGGCGGAAACGAAAATTTAGCGTAAAATTAGAATGAATTTCGGGAAAAACAAGTTTTTGGACCTCCATTTTATAAATAAATAACCCCGCAGCAAGCTGCGGGGTATTAAAAACATAACGGCTGCCGTCGGCAGCCGCCACATTTTGTTGAATTTTTCGAAAGGTACTGTTTGTCATTCTGAACGAAGTGAAGGATCTTGGTCGGGCTGTGTTCAGTAAGCAATTCCGACCAAAATTCTATTGTTAACGAACGAAAAAAGACTCGTTCGTTTTCCTCCTTGTCGCTCGATAGAGACCAAACAAAGAGACGTTTGACCTCTGTGCTCGCTGACTGCCTCAGTTCGCTACGTTCTGAATAACAAACAAAATGCGGCGGGCCAACCGGTCCGCCGCATGCTGTCGTTTTTTTATTTTTCAGCCTTATTTTTTCTTCTCCCCGCGCCTGATCCGCCAAGCCTCTACGACGCCCGGGATCACCGACGCCACGATGATCAGCAGCATCAGCAGACTCAGGTTGTCCTGCACGAAAGGCAATCCCCCGAAGAAATACCCGAGGTAGACGAAGATGCAGACCCAGGCGATCCCGCCCGTCACGTTGAACAGCGCGAAACGGCGGTAGGACATGCGTCCCATCCCCCCCACGAACGGCGCGAACGTGCGCACCACGGGCACGAACCGGGCGATGATGATCGTGCTGCCACCGTATTTTTCATAGAACTGGTGCGTCTTTTCCAGGTAACTTTGTTTAAAGACCTTCGAATCGGGATTGCTGAACAGCTTTTCCCCGAAAAACCGCCCGATCGAATAGTTGGCCGCGTCGCCCAAGACCGCCGCCGCGATCATCAGCACCACCAGCAGGTGGACGTTGATGTCGTTCGACCCGATCGCCGCAATGGTCCCCGCCACGAAAAGCAGCGAGTCGCCCGGCAGGAAAGGCGTGACGACCAGTCCGGTCTCACAGAAGATCACAAGGAAGAGGATCGCGTAGATCCACACCCCGTACTCGGCGGTCAGCGCCGCCAGATGCACGTCCAGGTGCAGGATGAAGTCGATCACGGTATGCAGGAATTCCATCATGGTTGGTTATCGGGTTTATTGTTTCGTCATGTCGAGCGTTAGCCGAGACATCTCAAACCGTCGGTCTGAGATGTCTCGGCAAACGCTCGACATGACGGACAGGCGACTCTGTTTTATTTTTCTTTCTCCGTAAAGAGAATGATTTTAAGGCTGAGTCTGTTGCCAATGTCGATGATCTTCACCACACTCTGCAGGTCGAGCGCCAGGTCGGCCTGTAGCAGCACGTTGGACTTGCCGTCCTCGGGCTGCGAGGCGGTCATCGAGGCGAGCGTGGGCTCGATCTGCTCGAACGGCACCTCGCGGTCGTTGATGTAGTAGCGTTTCTCGCGCGTCACGCTCATGTTGATGCTCTCCTTGGCCGTCACCTGTTTCGAGGTGGACGACTTGGGAAGCATCACGCGGATCGCCATCGGCGTGACCATCGTGGAGATGATCAGAAAGAACAGCATCAGGAAGAACATGATGTCGTTCAGCGACGCCGTGTAGACCTCCGCGACCTGGCTTTTTTTGCGTTCGATCTTCATGGTTTAGCGACCCTGACTTTGTGCGAGCGCTTTGAGGAAGATGTTGGCGCCCTTGTCCATCGTGAGCACTATGCGGTCCACCCGGCGGCTGAGCAGCCAGAAGGCGCAGTAGGAGATGATACCCTCCAGCAGGCCCACCCCGGAGCAGATCATTTTCTGGTAGAGGCCGTCCGAGATGCTCGATATGCTGAGCTCGTTGGTGGCCGAGATATTCATAAAGATGGTGATCACCCCGAAGATCGTCCCCAGGAAGCCCAACATCGGCGCGATCGAAGCGATCAGCGCGAGGTAGCCCACGGGCGCTTCCATGCGGGCGATGGCCTGGCGCGCCTCGATCTGCATATCCTCTTCGATCTTCTGTACGGGTTGGTCGCGGTTCTCGATCCCGGCGCGGATCACCCCGGCCAGCGAGGAACCGCTGCGTTTGGTCAGTCCGAGTGCCTTGTCATATTGCCCCTCGCGCACCAGCGCGATCACGTCCGAAAACCCTACGCGGTCGTCCGAGTTCATTTTGCGCAGCGAGAACCACGAGTCGCTCGCCACGAAAGCCATCACGGCAAAAAGGATCAGCAGCGGAACCATTACCCATCCCCCCTTCATCAGGAGGCCGAAAATGCTGATGTTTTCCGGTGTGGCGGCGGCAGCCTCGGGCAATGCCTGTAAGAATATTGTAAGAGCAGTCATAAAAAGGTTTGATTGAAGCCCCAAAATTATTAAATTTTTTGAATTTGGGCATGAATTTTAGTTATGTGTTATGAATTATGATTTATGAGTTATCGGCAGTCCGGGCTGAAATTAACTCATAACTCATAATTCATAACTCATAACTCCTCAAAAAAACCTA
>JAVBPS010000050.1:0-8508 GCA_031549495.1 Rikenellaceae bacterium
TTCTGTAACATCAAAAGATATATCAAAACGTACTCCCTAACTACTGTGCGGTAACTTCCACTTATCTTTTTGATATAAGTATGTTCCCACACATTCGTTCGGGACGACGTTGATTTGAAAATTTTGATGTGTCTTTTGTGGTAAAAACGTACCTTTGTATATAATCGCTACCGCCATGAAAAAAATAGAAATCATCTCCGCCAGCGTGCGCGACGGCCGCCTGAGTCACCGGGGAGCGCTCTTCCTCGACCATTTTCTGCGCGCCAACGACCTGGCCGAAAGCCATATCCTCGACCTGAAAGAGTACGCTTTTCCGCTGTTCCACGAACGTTACCCCATGCAGAAGAATCCCTCGCCCGAAGTCGTCGATTTCGCTTCGCGCGTGGCTGCCGCGGACGGAGTGATCATCGTCACGCCGGTCTACAATGCCAGTTGCGCACCCGCGCTGCTCAATGCCGTCGACCTGCTGGTCACGGAGTGGGCGCGCAAACCTGTGGCGATCTACTCGGGGACGTACACCCCCGTGCCGGGTATCGCCACGGTGCAGGAGGTGCAGAAACTGATGCTCAAACTGGGCGCCCTGGTGACCCCTGCGCTCGGCACGTTCATCAATTTGCTCACCAATATGGATGAAAACGGCGTTCCGGCCGATCCGGAGCCGTTCGTCAGGATCATGCGCCCGCCCGTGGACGGGTTGCTGTGGATGATCGATCAAATGGGCGGGAAATGACGGCACAGGAAGTTTTAGCCCGGTTGGAGGAGCTTGGGAATCCGGATTATCTGGCCGGAATGGCCCGTTACGGTATCGTGGCGGACCACCCGTTCGGGGTGCGGCTTCCGCAGCAACGCCTGATCGCGCGCGAATGCGGGAAATCGCTCTCCCTGGCGTTGGAATTGTGGGCGAGCGGACGGCATGAGGCGCGCATCGTCGCGTCGCTGGTCGCCCCGCCGAAGGAGTTCACGCCCGAAACGATGGATCGGTGGACGGAGCAGTTCGCGAGTTGGGACGTTTGCGACCAATGTTGCGGCAACCTGTTCCGTTACACCCCTTACTCCTGGGACAAATTGTTCGAATATGCCCGCCGGGAGGAAGAATATGTACGCCGGGCGGGGTTTGTCCTGGCTGCCGAGATCGCTATCGGGGATAAAGAACGGGCGGACGAAGATTTTCGGCCTGTGTTCGCCCTGATTCGCGAATATTCGACCGATCCGCGCAATTTTGTGAAAAAAGCGGTCAACTGGGCATTGCGTCAGATCGGCAAGCGCAGCCATGTGATGCGGGAAGAGGCGCTTGCCCTCGCGCTGCAGCTCGCCGCCTCGGAAGACCGTACCGCCCGCTGGATCGGCAAGGACGCCGCGCGGGAATTGACTGAACCGAAAATTCTCGCCCGGATCAAACGGTAGTCTTGTCATTCAGAGCGAAGCGAAGAATCTTGGTCGGGCTGTGTTCAGACAATGAGTAATTCCGACCAAGATTCTTCGCTTCGCTCTGAATGACAAAAGGTGCCGGAAGGCACCTTTTGTTTTGATTGGAAACGGGCTTAAACCCTATTCGAACCCCTTGCCGATGGCGATGAAGTCGGCGGCCACGAGTGCGGCCCCGCCGATCAGTCCGCCGTCCACGTCGGGCTTGGAGAAGATCTCCGCGGCGTTCGAAGGCTTGCAGCTTCCGCCGTAGAGGATCGGGGTCTTCTCGGCCATCGCGCCGTATTTGGCGCGCAGCACTTCGCGGATGTAGGCGTGCATATCCTGCGCCTGTTCGGCCGTAGCGGTTTTGCCGGTGCCGATCGCCCATACGGGTTCGTAGGCGATGATCAGTTGCCCGTACTGCGGGGCGGGCAGGTCGTAGACCACCTCTTCGATCTGGCGGCGGACCACCTCGAAATGCTTGTCCGCTTCGCGCTCTTCCAGTTTTTCACCCACGCAGAAAATGGGCTGCAAGCCGAGGGCGTAGGCTTCCGTGATCTTCTTCAGTAGGATGGCGCTCGTTTCGCCATAGTATTCGCGGCGCTCGGAGTGGCCCAGGATGACGTATTCCACGCCCAGCGAGGCGATCATGCCTGCGGCGACTTCGCCCGTGTAAGCCCCTTTGGGCTCGGCGGCGCAGTTTTGTGCCGATACGGCGACGCCCGATCCGCGGGTGGCCTTGACGACCTCCGAGAGGTGCGTGAAGGGAGGCGCGACGATCAGTTCGACGTCTTTTGGCAGCGCACCTTTGGCGGCGATCACCTCTTTGACCAGTTCCACGCCTTCCACGGGGGTGGTGTTCATTTTCCAGTTTCCTGCTACGATTTTCCTTCTCATTGTCTTATGATTTTTAGTATATTTATTCCGAGTTTGTCATTCTGAACGAAGTGAAGAATCTTGGCCGGGCTGTGTTCAGAACAATTCAGACCAAGATTCTTCACTTCGTTCAGAATGACAAAAAATTATTCGAGCCAGGTTTTCACCTCGTCCGGGGAGGGGTTTTTCAGCCCGGCCTTGTTCTTCTTGTTGTAACCGCACATGTCGTTGAACAACTTCCCTGCCGACACTTTGCGCAGCCCTTCCAGCGTTTCGAAACCCATCTTGCGCAGCACGGCGACCCATTCGGCGGGAATGCCCGCGGCGGTGAATTTGTCGTCGCCGTCCTTCAAAGCATTGCGCTCGGGGCGCATCTGCGGACAGAAAAGCACATCCTGGATCGAGGGCTGATCGGTCATGAACATCGTCAGGCGGTCGATGCCCATGCCCATCCCCGAGCAGGTCGGCATGCCGTATTCCAGCGCGCGCACGAAGTCCATGTCGATGAACATCGCCTCGTCGTCGCCCTTCTCGCTCAGGCGCAGCTGCTCCTGGAAGCGATCCAACTGGTCGATCGGGTCGTTCAACTCGGAATAGGCGTTGCAAAGTTCCTTGCCGTTGACGAACAGCTCGAAACGCTCCGTCAATTCGGGATTGGTGCGGTGGCGCTTGCACAGGGGCGACATCTCGATGGGGTAGTCCATAATAAAGGTGGGCTGAATCAATTCCTCTTCGCAGTACTGGCCGAAGATGGCGTCGATCAGCTTGCCCGTGCCCATCGTAGGGTCGGTCTCCACGTTCAGTTTTGCGCATGCTGCGCGCAATTCGTCCTCCGTTTTACCCGCGATATCGAAGCCGGTCTTATCGAGGATGGCCTGCGTCATGGTCAGGCGGCGGAAAGGAGCCTTGAAATCGATCGTGCGCTCGCCGACCTTCACCTCTGTGGTGCCGTGCAGGGCAAGGGCCACACGTTCGAGCATCTGCTCGACGAACTCCATCATCCAGATGTAATCCTTGTAGGCCACGTAGATCTCCATGACGGTGAATTCGGGGTTGTGCGTGCGGTCCATTCCCTCATTCCGGAAATCCTTCGCGAATTCGTACACCCCGTCGAAACCGCCCACGATCAGCTTTTTGAGATACAGCTCGTTGGCGATGCGCAGGTACAACGGCATATCGAGCGTATTGTGGTGCGTGATGAAAGGACGCGCCGTCGCGCCGCCCGGGATGGGCTGCAGGATGGGCGTCTCGACCTCCAGATAGCCGCGTTCGTTGAAAAAGGCGCGCATCGTGTTGACGATCTTCGCCCGCTTGACGAACACCTCGCGCACCTGCGGGTTGACCACCAGGTCGACGTACCGCTGGCGGTAACGCACCTCGGGGTCGGTGAACGCGTCGTAGGTCTGCCCGTCCTTCTCCTTGACGATGGGCAGCGGGCGCAGCGACTTGCTGAGCAGCTTGAAACCCTGGCAGTGTACCGAAAGCTCGCCCATCTGGGTGATGAAAGCGAACCCTTCGACCCCCACGAAATCGCCGATGTCGAGCAATTTTTTAAATACGGTGTTGTACATCACTGGCTCCTGTCCCTCGGGCGTGATGTCGTCGCGGCGCAGGTAGACCTGGATGCGCCCCGTGTGATCCTGCAGTTCGAAGAACGAGGCGCTGCCCATGATGCGGCGCGACATGATGCGGCCGGCGATGCGTACGTGGGCGAAGTTGCCCTTCGCTGCGTCGTACTCCGCGGTGATCTGGCCCGCGGTGGCGGTGACTTCAAATTTTTCGGCAGGGTAGGGATCGATGCCCATCGCGCGCAATTTCTCAAGCGAATCGCGCCGCAACAGTTGCTGTTCGTTCAGTTCAGGGACGTTCATGGCGAATGAAGAATAGGAGTTAAGCCGCAAAATTATAAAAATTTTTAGTAATTCGCGATGCCGGGGCGAAAAATGCGGGTCCGGGCAGGAACGGAAAAACGGAAATTTGTGGAGATTCCGGGGACCGTAATTGGTATTTCCGAAAAAATATATACTTTTGCACTCTATTGGCTACGAACACCAACACGGGAAAAAACTAATAAATCATAAATCCATAACAAACAATGCAGAATAAAGGTGCAATCAGGCTGGTGGCTATCCTCTTGGGGTTAGCGTGCCTCTACCAGCTTTCGTTTACGTTCGTGACGCGCAATGTGGAGGGCAAGGCTGCCGCCTACGCTGCCGGCGACATGAAAAAAGAGCAGGCTTACCTCGACTCGGTACGCAATCAGCCTGTTTATGACTTGTGGTTCATCTCCTTTACTTATAAGGAGTGCAAGGACAAGGAACTCAACCTGGGTCTCGACCTTCGCGGCGGGATGAACGTGATGCTCGAGATCTCGGTCGAGGACGTGGTCAAGGCGCTGTCGAACAACAGCAAGGACCCGATCTTCACCCAGGCCCTCGCCCAGGCTCGCGAAGCCCAGAAGATGAAGGGCGGTTCGGAAGATTACGTGTCGCTCTTCGCCAAGGCTTACAATGAGCTCTCCGGCGGCGCTCCGCTGGCGATGATCTTCGCCACGGCCGACCTGAAGGAGAAGGTCAACTCCACGTCGACCAACGAAGAGGTGGTCAAGGTGTTGCGTGAGGAATCCGAGAGCGCCATCGCCAACTCGTTCAACGTGCTCTCGCGCCGTATCGACCGTTTCGGCGTCACCCAGCCCAATATCCAGCGCCTGAAAAACTCCGGCCGTATTCTTGTCGAACTTCCCGGCGTGAAGGAACCCGAGCGCGTGCGCAAACTGCTGCAGGGTACCGCCAGCCTCGAATTCTGGGCTACCTATGACAATACAGCTATCTACCCGATGCTCGCAGCCGCCGACCAGGCGGTCAAAGAGTTCGTCGACTCGCAGAAAGCCGACACGGCGGAAGTGGATACCGCTGCCGCCGAGGCTGTGGAGGCTCAGGCTGAGGCCGAGGCCGTGAAGGAAGATAACGCGCTGCTCGCCCAGATGGATTCGACGGCTATGGCCACTGCCGCAACGGCGCAGGACAGGGCCCGTATGCTGGCCGATTATCCGCTGCTCAGCCGTCTGCGTCCCATGGATCCCCGCGCCCAGGGCGCGATCGTCGGCACTGCGATCGCCGCCGATATGGACACGATCAACTATTTCCTGAACCTGCCCAATGTGAAGGCTATGCTGCCGCGTGACCTGAAACTGATGTGGGGTGTCAAACCGGCCAGCGATAACGATAATATTTACGAACTCTACGCCATCCGCGTGCCTGCCAGCGGCAAAGCCCCGCTCGACGGCGGCGCTGTTTCTGAAGCGCACGAAGAGTATTCCCAGCACGGTTCGAGCGCCGAGGTTTCGATGACGATGAACTCGCAGGGCGCCAAGTCGTGGGCCCGCCTGACGGCCGACAACGTAGGCTCGTGCATCGCCATCGTGCTCGACGGTTTCGTCTATTCCGCCCCCCGCGTGAGCAACGCCATCGAAGGTGGCCGCTCGTCGATCACCGGCCACTTCACCATCCAGGAGGCAAAAGACCTGGCCAACGTGCTCAAGTCGGGTAAACTGCCCGCCCCCGCCACGATCGTGCAGGACACGGTGGTCGGTCCCTCGCTCGGCCAGGAGTCGATCAACGCCGGTATGTTCTCCTTTATCCTGGCGTTCATTCTGGTGCTGTGTTACATGTTCTTCTATTATAACCGCGCGGGCCTGATCGCCAACGTGGCGCTGATCTGCAACCTGTTCTTCCTGTTCGGGGTGCTCGCCTCGTTCGGGGCGGTGCTGACGCTGCCCGGTATCGCCGGTATCGTGCTCACGATGGGTATGGCGGTCGACGCGAACGTAATTATCTATGAGCGTATCAAGGAAGAATTGCGATCCGGCAAGGGTCTGAGCCTGGCTATTAAGGAGGGCTTCTCGAATGCCTATTCGGCCATCATCGACGGCCAGATGACCACGATGATCACCGGTATCGTGCTCTTTATCTTCGGTACGGGCCCCGTGCAGGGTTTCGCCACCACGCTGATCATCGGTATCATCACCTCGCTCTTCTCGGCGATCTTCATCACCCGCCTGATCATCTCCGATTTGACGGACAAAGAGAAACACGTGATCAAATTCTCGAACCGCTGGACCGAGAACTTCCTCTATAACACCCACGTCAACTTCATCGGTATCCGCAAGATCACCTATATCGTTTCGGTAGCCCTGCTGGTCGTCTGCTGCGTGTCGTTCGCCACGCGCGGGCTGAACTACGGTGTGGACTTCACCGGTGGCCGCGCCTATGTGGTGCGTTTCGATAGGAATGTGACGGCCGAAGAGGTGCGCGAAGCGCTCCAGACGGTCTTCACGGACGACCGGAGCGGTAGCGTCGAGGTGAAACAGTACGGTAACGAGAACCAGATGCGTATCGTCACCCAGTATAAGATGGTCTCCGAAACCGAGGAGGCCGGCGAGGTGACCGCCGAGATCAACGCCATGCTCTACAAGGCCCTCGCTCCCCTTTACACGGCACCGCTGAATGAGCAGGATTTCTATACCACGGTGAAGAACCCCAACGGGATCATCTCGATGGATATGGTCGGCTCGGCTGTGTCGAACGAGATCACCCGTAAGTCGATCATTGCCGTGATATTCAGTCTGCTGGCTATCGCAGCCTATATCGCCATCCGTTTCAAGAAATGGCAATGGGGTCTGGGCGGCGTGGTTTCGCTGGCGCACGACGCCGTGCTGACCGTCGGTATTTTTTCGCTGTTCTACGGCCTGCTGCCCTTCAACCTGGAGGTCAATCAGTCGTTCATCGCGGCGATCCTGACCATCATCGGTTACTCGATCAACGACACGGTGATCATCTTCGACCGTATCCGCGAGTATATGGGCCTGTATCCCAAGCGCGACCTGAAGGAGAACATCAACATGGCGATCAACAGCACCCTGGCCCGTACGGTGAACACCGCCGGTACGACCCTGATCGTGCTCGTGGCCATCTTCTTCTTCGGCGGCGAGGTGATCCGCGGCTTCGTGTTCGCGCTGCTGTTCGGTATCCTGATCGGTACCTTCTCCTCGGTGTTCGTCGCAACGCCCATCGCTTACGACGCCATCATGCGCAAGGGGAAAAAAGCCGCTGTTAAGAAATAAGATAAGTTTTCCGTAAAGAATGGGCTGACCTACCCGGGTCGGCCCGTTCTGTTTTTTGTCATTCAGAGCGAAGCGAAGAATCTTGGTCTGGCTGTGTTCGGAAAACTCTTCCGACCAAGATTCTTCGCTTCGCTCTGAATGACAAAACCGCGTAATCAATAATTATTAGTATATTTGTCTCCGGCAATCAAGCGCATTCAATGGATTTCATCCACATAACACTGATCGACGTGATCGACATCGTGGTCGTCGCGATCATCATGTATTATATTTACGCCCTCACCAAAGGCACCCATGCCCCGAGCATCCTGACAGGCATCATCATCATCTACCTGCTGTGGATGGCGGTGCGGGCGCTGAATATGGAACTGCTTTCGGCCATCCTCGGGCAGATCGTCGGGGTGGGGGTGATCGCGCTGATCGTGGTCTTCCAGCCGGAGATCAGGCGCTTTCTGCACCTGATCGGTACGCGGGGACGGTGGCGCAACAGCAACTCCTTCTTCGGCCGCCTATTCGATATGGAGGAGTATCATAACGAGAACCTGGAATACGTCCATCCCATCGTAAAAGCGTGTACTGACCTTTCAGCTTCGAAGACCGGGGCGCTGATCGTGGTGCAGGGTCGCAACGACCTGGGGGTGATTGCCGAGACAGGCGTGGTGCTCGACGCGAGGGTGTCATCCTCGCTGCTGAAAAATATATTCTTCAAGAATTCGCCGCTGCATGACGGGGCGGTGCTGGTCAACAAAGGGCGCATCATTGCCGCCAAGTGCATCCTGCCCTCGACGGAGGCTGAGGTGCCCGACGCGTTCGGCATGCGCCACCGGGCTGCGCTCGGTATGTCGGAGGTCTCGGATGCCCGCGTGGTGGTCGTTTCCGAGGAAACCGGGACGATCTCGATAGCCGAGAACGGGCAGACCAAAACGAATCTCACTCCTGCCCGCCTGCAGGCCGAATTGCTTAGAGCGTTCCGATAATTTTATCGTTACCTTTTCGTCAAGTCGAGCGGAGCCCAGACCAATAAGCAACGTTGTTTTATATTTGTAGGGGTGGCGCGGCAAGAGGAAAAAGAGGGGGTTAGGGGTTGTTTTTTTAGGTTTTTT
>JAVBPS010000067.1:0-73410 GCA_031549495.1 Rikenellaceae bacterium
AGGAATGAGCACTTCATTGACCGGGGTGATGGCCGAGGCGTTGATCGTCAGTACATGATCGTTGATCGTACCGTTGCCTTCGCCGCGCAGGTTGAAAACACCATGGTGCGAGAGGTTTACCACCGTAGGCTTGTCGGTTTCGGCCCGGTAGGTGATCTGAAAATCGTTGTCCGCCGTGAGGGTGTAGACCATTTTCAGCGCCAGGTTGCCCGCAAACCCGTCTGCGCCGTCCGGCGAGAGGTATGACAGCGCTATGGCGTTATCCGTCACCGAGTCCACGTTCCACACGACCATATCGAGGCCTTTCAACCCGCCGTGCAACGTTTGCCCGTTATTATTCTGCGGCAGGACGTACTCCACGCTATCGAGCGTGAAGCGTCCACCCGCGATCCGGTTGGCATAACGGCCCACCACGGGGCCCAGGAAACGTTCGCCCTCGGGCTGTGCGTAGTCGCCGATGGTCGGGAATCCGAGTACGATATCCTGGTATTTACCGTCGCGGTCAGGCGTCCAGAGGGCCGCCACGCGGCCGCCGAAATTGGTCACCTGCATGACGATGTCGCCCCCGCGCAGGGTGTAGAGCGACACGTTACTGCCGTCGATAACGGTATCGAACGCCGCGGAAGGGATGAGTGTGACGTCTGCGGGAACCGTGCGGCAGCATCCGAAAGACAAGACCAAAAGCGCTACGGCCGTGAATAATACAACCCGTGTTCTCATAACAGATTAGTTTTTAATTTCCTCAATCAGGAAGACCGCGCTGTCGTACTGGCGGGCGATCTGCAATTCGATGCCCATATTGGCCAGGTACTCACCGTCGAAGGTCATTCCGTCGCCCCAGAATGCCTTGCGGGGCTTAGCCTTATTGATCTCCGTGAGGCGGTATTTTTTGGCCGGGTCGAGCCCGCTGAGTTTGATCGTCGGCAGCACGCCGCGGTTGTTGAAGTCGGTGCACCAGGCGAAAAGCACCGCTTTGGACTTATCCTTGGCCACATAGGCGATCGAGGCGTGGTTGTTCGTACGGTCGTAGGGCGAGATCAGACGATACAGGTCGCCCGAGGTTACCAACTCGCGCACATGGGCTTTGTAGTCGGCGATGCACTGGCGGGCGAACTGCATCTGGTCGGCGGGAATGTCCTTCGGCTGGAGTTCGAGGCCCAGGCGGCCGCTGCACGCCACGTCGAATCGAAATTTGAGCGGGGTGATCGCGCCTGTCTGGTGGCTCGTGTTGGCCGAGACGTGCGACCCCGAAGCCAGGGCGGGATAGATCATATTGGTCGAATACTGCATATAGATGCGCCGCAGGGCGTCGGTGTTGTCCGAGGTCCAGAACTCATCGTGGTATTTCAACGAGCCGTAGTCCACGCGGCCGCCTCCCGAGGCGCACGCCTGGAAGATCAGGTCGGGGTACTTGGCCCGGATCTTTTCATAGATGCCGTAGAGGCCTTTGGTGTATTCGATCCAGAAGTGGGTCTGCCGGTCGGCGGCCAGGTAGGGCGAGCCGACCTGTTCGACGTGGCGGTTGGCGTCCCATTTGATATAGGCGATCCCGGGATGGGCGGTGAGCAGGCTGTCCATCGTGTGCCAGATGAAATCCTGCACGGCGGGGTTGGCCAGGTCCAGCAACAGTTGGTTGCGCATGGTGAGTTTCTCGCGTCCGGGGCTCTGGACGATCCAGTCGGGATGGCGCTCGGCCAGTTCGCTGCGCGGGTTGACCATCTCGGGCTCGACCCACAGGCCGAATTTCACGCCGCGCGCGGTGGCGTGGTCGATCAGGTATTGCAGGCCGCGGGGCAGCTTCTTGCGGTTGACCTGCCAGTCGCCCAGGCCTGCGTCGGCGGCGTTGCGGGGGTATTTATTCCCGAACCAGCCGTCGTCCAGCACGAACAGTTCCACCCCGAGGGCGGCCGCATCGTCGATCATCGAAGTAATGGTCTTCTCGTCGAAATCGAAGTAGGCGCCTTCCCAACTGTTGAGCAGTACGGGGCGGGGGGTATTGCCTTTATTAATGGCGTACAGGCGCGCCCAGTCATGGAAATTACGCGACACCTGTCCCTGGCCGGCGGCGCTGTACGTGTAGATCATCTTCGGGGTTTCGAACTGCCCTCCCCGGTCGAGTTTGTAATCGGACATGAAGGGGTTCATGCCGGCCATCACGCTCAGGTGATCCCATTCGTTGAGTTCGAAAGAGAGCTTGTAATTGCCCGACCAGGCCAGCGCGCCGCCGATGCAACGGCCGCACTCTTCCCCCGCCGGGGCGTCGAGCGCGAGGATGAACGACGGGTTCTCGGTCTGGGTGGTGCGTACGCCCTTGCGGGATTCGATGCTTTTGACGCCGTAGCCGAGGCGTTCCTCGGTGCGGTTCATCTCGCCCGCCCAGGTGCCGTTGAAATGGGTCAGGTAGTAACTGTTCGCCCGCAGGTCGAGCATCGACGAGTAGAAATTTTTGAGCACCACGCTACCCGGCTCGTTGTTGCGGATCACGCTCCACAGGGCGATCACGTCCTGGCCCGCGTAGGCTTCGGCATGCAGCTCGACCGTCAGGTCATAGACCCGGTCGCGCAGGGTGAAGATATGGCGGGTAACCTCGCCCGAGGTCTTGCTCTGCTGCTTGACGAAAGCCAGCTCGGTGATCAGGCTGCCGTCGTGGTGCACCACACTCAGGGCGGGTTCGCTGGTGAAGCTGAATCCGTATGCCGGGTAGGCTTCCCAGTTCATTTCACGGCGTGTGTCGGCGCGGTTGTAGCCCCGCGCCGCCTCGAATTGGGCGGCGTCGGCGATGCGCTCTCCGTAGTAGCGCTGTATCAGCCGGCCGTCGGCCCCGACCGTGTAGACGAGCGAGGTGCCGCGCGTCGAAATCTCGTAGACTTTGTTTTGTGCATTGACCCCGGCGGCGGACAGCAGCCCGGCGAAGAGGAGTGAAACATTGATCAGTCGCTTCAGCATATGGTGGTTTGAGTTGTGGTTATTTTACAAAGGTAGCGTTTGCCTTCCCGGAGGGATAGCATTTTTGTGCGGATTCCATGCACTTTCGTCCATACCCCGGCGCCGGGCCTGCCCGGAAGGATGCGCCGTCCTGCAAAGCGGGTTTACCTCGCCGCTTTAAGCCTTCCCGAGACAGGATCGCCTATACGTTCGAGGGTTTCGGTCAGTTCCCTGTGCACCTGTGCGAGTTCTTTTTTCGATGCGCTGTCGTAAATGTTATTCAACTGAAAGGGGTCTTCCCTGCGATCGAACAGCATGCCCCTGGTGACCTTGCCGCCTTCGATGTTTAAAACGTAGGTATACCGCAACGTGCGTATCCCGCGCTTGCCGAATCCCTTTTCGACAGGTTGCTCAGGGTCATACATCAGGTAAGGGCGCGATGAGGGCGCATTGCGCATATCGCCTTTCAGGCACGCCGAAAGGTCTTCCCCGTGGGCTTTGGCATGCGTCCAGTCGGCATGGCCGATCAACCCGAAAACGGTGGGGTATAGATCCACCAGGTCTATGGGCGAAGCATATGTGCCGGGCGCGAGGTTGTCCTTATATTTGAATATAAGGGGGATGGTAAATGAAGGGTCGTAAGGATTGCCTTTAGTCTGCTCACGGTTCATGCCCATGCAATTGCCGTGATCCGAGACGAAAACGATGACCGTGTTGCCGCTTAGCCCGCAGGCCTCTATGCAATCGATGATGCGGCCCGCCTGCCGGTCTACGCCTGTGATGCAGGCATAATAATTCCGGGTGGATTTGCGGAACAGCTCGCCCATCGGCCTGTCTGCCGGGGGGATGTTCTCAAAACGCGCGGCAAGTTCGTCCGTATCCAGGCCGAGGTACATTTTTTTGTATGTGTCCGGCACCAGGTTGTACTCCGTGTGGGGAGGGTTCATGGATACCATCAGGGCAAAGGGCTTGTCCGGGTCGCGCTGCCGGTTATTGTTGCGGATATAGTCTATCGCGCGGTCGGCTTCGTATTCGGGGCCCCATTGGTCGACGTAGAAAAACTCATCGCGGCCGCTGCCGGTGTCCCAATACATGGGGCGCAAGTGCTGGTCGTAGGTGCCGTAGGCGAGCCAATAGGTAAACCCGTGCCTGCGGTCGGGTGGACACCATTCGTTCCAGGCCACTTTGCCGCTGTGGTTATTGCTGGTGTTGACGAAGGGTGCATGCGGCGAGTCGAGATGCCACTTGCCGATATACCCCAGCGAATAGCCTTTCGCGGCGAGGATGTCGCTCCAGCATATGTCGTCTGTTTTGAGCTCCACGCCGTAGGGTGCGGTGCCGGAAGTGCAGTTGGCCTTCACGTCGTGGGCATTGGGGTATAGCCCGGTCATGAAAGAGGCCCGCGCAGGCGAAGAAACGGGATGGGCGCTGGTGGCATTGGTGCATATAACGCCCTGGGCGGCAAGTTTGTCGAGGTTGGGCGTGATGACGGGCTCCACACCCTGGCACCCGAGGGCACTCGCGCGCCACTGGTCGGCCATTATGATTAAAATATTCGGTTCCCGGGCTTCGGCGCCCAGGCAGAACGCGCAGCCCAGGACACAGGCCGGTAAGGTCATTTTGTTTTTCATCGTCATGAAATTTTATTTTTTCCATTGGCGCTCCAGCGCCTCCATCTCGGTCGGTTGTCCTTCGTCCCCCTGCCCGGCCATCCACCGGTCGAGCTCCCGGCCCATCCTTTTTATCACATTCCGGTATTTCCTCTCGCCGGCCAGGTTGTTCATCTGGTACGGATCTTCGACAACGTCGTAAAGCTCTTCGCCCGGACGCGTCTGGTACGCTTTCACGCGCGAGGCCGCGAACCCGTCGCTTCCGGCCTGTTGCTGCCATGATCTCCATACGGCATCCGTGGTTGCGGCGCATCTGAACGTCGCCCCGGGCGTAAGGTTGCGGATATACCTGTACCGGGAGTCCCGCACTGAACGTATTCCGTAATACTCAGGCCCCGAAACGATGCCGCGCGAGGTCTGGAGGCAAAAGGTGTACTCCTTGAACGTATCCCGCTCCGCTTTCAGGACGGGCAGGAAACTCCGGCCATCCACCCCGTCGGGAACTTTCCCTGTCGCTATATCCACCAACGTGGGGGTTACGTCGACGTATTCGCATATCGCATCGGTTTGGCGCCCGGGTTCGATGACCCCTTTCCACCGTACGATGAATCCCGTTTGCACGCCGGCGTCGTAACACGTCCATTTGGCGAAGGGGAACGAGTGTCCCTGTTCGCTGGTGAATATGAATATCGTGTTGTCCGACAACCCGTATTTCTCCAACAGGGCGTCTATGCGCCCGATATGCCCGTCCAGGTAGGTGACTTCGGCCAGGTAATTCACATATTGCTGACGTGTCTGCCGCGTGTCGACGAGCGTGGGGGGCAACCTCAGGGTATGGGCGTCGTACTGCGACCGGTCGCCCTTGGTCCAGGGCGTGTGAGGCTCGGTCGAGGCCAGGTAGAGGAAAAACGGATCCCGTGTCCCGGCAACCTCCGCCAGGAAAGGTTCGACCTTGGCGATGTCTATGTCCCCTTCCGTACCCTTGCCGCCGAGGTATTCGAACGGGTATCGCTCCAGGGGGGCATAATGCCTTTTACCCTGCGCCGCCACGCGGTACCCGGCCTGCTTAAGGTATGCCGGCAACGTTACCACCCACTCCCGGATAAACGTGTGGTTCGGATACGCGCCCGAGCGGACGGGATATAGCCCGCTGAGCAGGCATTGGCGGGTGGGCGAGGACATCGAGGCCGCCTGGAAGAAACTGTTGAATTTCAGGCCCTCTCCGGCCAGGCGGTCTATGTTGGGTGTTTTCGCGTCGGGGCTGCCGTAGCACCCCAGATCCAGCATGCGGCAGTCGTCGGCGATGATCAGCACGATATTGGGGCGGTCGACCCTCTGCCCGGGGTCGCTCCCGTGCGCCCGGGCGTGCGAGGATGCACACGCGGCCGCCACGGCAAGCGAGGATAGCAACAAAGTTCTTTGCGGACGCATAATCCTGTGGGTTGTGTCAGTTCACCTTCAGCTTCACGTCGTCGATCCATAGGGTCCCTTGCGAGAGCCCGGTGTAGAACACCAGTTGGTAAGGGCCTTTTTTCGGCAGGACGACGCCCTCGAACGTGTATGTATCGCCGTTCGGCGTAATGACAATTTCTTTGTCGACGGGTTTGTTTTCCAACTTGCCTATTTCCTCTACCCGAAAGACCAGCCTGGTGCGGGTGCTGCTGCGGGCTTTGAACGAAATAGACGCTGTGCTGCCCGGTTTCTCGGTGGGGAATATCCATTTCAGGAAAGACGCGTTGGGCTGAAACCCCCTCTTTCGCACGTCGATGCGCGCGGTCTTCGGCCCCGACAGGGTGTTGACCGTGTCGATGGAGTAGCGGACGTCGGCGTCGGGCGTGCGGGAATAGGTTTTCCATCCGCCCAGGTTGTCGTTGAATTCGCCGTTGATCCTGTTCCTTTTGTATGCCTGCTCGCGCGCCCCGTAGCCGCGTGTGTCCATAGGCAGGGCGCCTATGCTGCCGGCCCATTTGCGCCAGCCCTCGTACATATCCTGCCGTTTTTGGGGGTATTCGGCGGACAGGTCGTTCATTTCGGTCGGGTCGGCCTGCATGTCGTAAAGCTCGATGAGCGCTTTGTTGAACGGCGAACCCTCCCGGGTTTTGCAGACGATCTTCCATTGGCCGTCCCTGGCAGCGATGTTGCCTTCGTGTTCCCAGAAAGTCACGCCCCTTCCGGTGCTCTCCCCTTTGAAATTGGGCACGAGGCTGACGCCCTGCATCGGCGTGATCCGGCGGCCTTTGTAGAGCGCCGGATAAGTCGCGCCCGACAGCTGGACGCAGGTGCTCATTACATCGGTGAACATCCCGTACTCGCCCGCAAACGAATTGTTCAGCCTGCTCTCTATGCCATCAGGGTAGTGCACGATCATCGGGGAGGCTATGCCTCCTTCGTGGGTGTAATGCTTATACTGGCGGTAAGGCGTACTGCTCAGGTTGGCCCAATTGATACGGTAACTCTCATAGGTGTCGGCAGTGCCGTCCATGGCTTTACGGCCCCGGCTGATGAGCTCGGCGCAAGCGCCGTTGTCGGACATGAACATGATCACCGTATTGTCCAGTTGCCCCCTCTGTTCGAGGGCTGCGACCAGGCGGCCTATGCCCTGGTCCATGGCGTCGACCTGGGCGGCGTATATGGCCATACGCATCACGAATTCTTCTTTCATATCCTCGCTGAGCTTGTCCCAGGGATTGACGGCGGCGTCCCGCGGAGATAACAACGCGCCCGGATCGAAGAGTCCCATCGCGACCTGGCGGGCGAAGCGCTCTTCGCGCAGGCGGTCCCAGCCTTTGCGGTAGCGCTCCACATATTTGTCTATATCCTTCTGCAGCGCGTGCAGGGGCCAGTGCGGCGCCGTGTAGGCGAGGTAAAGGAAAAGCGGGTCACGCGAAAAATCGTGCCCGGTCACAAACCCGGCGGCCGCCTGGCTCAGGGCATGGGTAAAATAATACGATCCGTCGTCGGGGGTTTTCTCCTTCCGGTTGTCGACGTTCACCACGGTTTTAAAGTAGTTCGCCGCGCCGTCCACAATGCCGTAAAAATGGTCGAAGCCCCTCTGGTTGGGCCAATATTCGAGCACGTCGCCGTCATTCTGGCGGTCGCTGCTAAGGTGCCATTTGCCGCTCATATAGGTGCCGTATCCCGCGCTTTTGAGAACCTCCGCGATCGTGACGCACTGCCTGTTCAGGTAACCCTGGTAGGCGGGCCGCCCCATATCCGCGGCCGCCATCCATCCCATGCCGGCCTGATGGGGATATAACCCGGTCATCAGCATGGCGCGCGAAGGGCAACTGCGGGCGCTGTTGTAGAACTGGCGGTAACGGATACCGTTTTGGGCAAGCCTGTCCAGGTTGGGCGTTTCGATCTCTCCCCCGTAGCAACCCAGGTCGGAATAACCCATGTCGTCGGCAAGGATCACGATAATATTAGGTTTGTCGGCAGCCACAGCCTGAGACGCGGACAAACCGGCCACGACAAGGCCCAGGCATGAGTAAAGATTGTTTTTTCGCATGAGGATATTTATTTGAAATTATTGACTTTTAATGATCGGCAGCCTGCTGTTTGCGGATATACTCTTTGTAGTCGACCGGAGAGATGCCGTACTGTTTTCGAAAACACCTGGTGAAATAACTGGGGGAGGAGAATCCGGTGGCATAGGCCGCTTCCGAGACCCTTTTGTCCGATATCAGGTGCAGGGTGGCTTCCCGCAGGCGTATGTGGTTTATATATTGCGTGGCCGACATTCCCACCAGCGCCTTCAGTTTGGTGTGCAACTGCGTGCGGCTTACGGCGGCCTGGCGCGTGAGATCGTCGACCGAGAGGTGCTCGTTGGAGATATTCTCTTTGATGATACGGTCTATCGTGGTGAGGAACCCGACATCTTTTTTGGAACTCGCCACATCCGTGATACCGATCTGTCCCGACATATAACGTTTTTTCAGCTTCTCGCGCGAGGTAAGCAGGTTGGCGATCTGTTTCTGCAGCACGGAAGGATGGAACGGCTTTTCGATATAGATGTCCGCCCCCGCGTCGTAGCCCTCCAATTGCGCTTCCCTGCCGGTTTTGGCCGTCAGCAGCACGATGTTGATATGGGATGTGGCAATGTCGTTCTTCAGCCCGGCCGAAAGTTCGTAACCGTTCATCACCGGCATCATGACATCGCTGACCACCACGTCCGGCAGATGCCTGGCGGCTATTTTCAATCCTTTTTCGCCGTTGTCGGCCGTAAGGACATTATACTCCCCGGAAAAGATCTCTTTATAGAAACGCAGTAATTCAGCTTCATCCTCGACGACCAGGATCGTGTGCTTCTTATCGCGTTTCGCAGGGCTTTCGGTTGCGGGCCCGGCTTCTTTCCGGCTTTCCACCGGCATAAATTCGTACTCGTCCATGAAGGCCTCGTCGGCGCGGTTCGGGGATACCTCATCGTCGGCGAAACTGTCCCGGCCGATACCCAGCTCGACGAGAAACTCACTCCCCGCTCCGACCCGGCTCTCGACCCATATGCGGCCCTGGTGTTGTTCGGCAAGCTCTTTGGTGAGCGACAGGCCTATGCCGAAGCCGCTCTTACGGCTGCGTATGTAATCGTTGACCTGGTAATAATTTTCGAATATTTTCTGCTGCAACAGGCTGTCTATGCCGATCCCCGTATCCGCCACGGAAAGCTGCAAAATTTTAAACCCGTCGCGCTCGACGATCCCCGAGCGAATCGTTATCGACCCCCGCTCGGTGTATTTGAACGCATTGGAGAGCAGGTTGTACACGATCTTCTCCACGCTGGTCAGCGAGAACCAGGCCTGCTCCCCTGTCCGGGGAACGTCTATCACCAACTCCAGCTCTTTTTCCTCGGCCAGCACTCTGAAGCCCAGGGCGATGTCATATATGAAACCCTGTATGTCCCCCTGGCGAACCCTTATTTTGCCCTGCCCGCTTTTGACCTTGGTGAACAGCAGCAATTCATCGAGCTGGGTTTTCATCTTGGAGGCGTTCCGGGAGAGTTGCTGCATCTTCCGTTCCACGTCGCCCGTAAACTGGCCCTTGCTGATCATTGATTCGAGCGGGCCTATGATCAGGCTCAGGGGTATGCGCAACTGATGCGAGATGTTGGTGAAGAAATTCATCCGCAGGCGATTCAGTTCCTCTGCGCTCTCTTTTTCGAGCTTTTCCATAAGCGCCTGCGACCGCCTTCGCTGCCGCCGGTGCAGATAACCGTATACCTGCCACGCCAGCGCCAGTACCGCCAGGGCATATATCGCATAAGCCAGGCCGGAACGCCAGACGGGAGGCTCGACAACGATCCGGATGGTGCTTACGGGTTCGTTGCCCTGCCAGCGGTTGTTGTAAGAGGCCTTTATCCGCAGCGTATACTCTCCGGCGGGAAGATTGGCGAAATTCATCTGGTTCTGCGCCCCCACGAAATTCCATTGCTGGTCGCCGCTCAGCCGGGTCGAAAAAAACAGGCTCGAGGCGTGGCTGATCGTGGGTATCGTATAGCTCAGGGAGAAGGATTTCGCCTGGGCGCTGTTGAGCCTTATGGTGGATGCGCTCTCTATGTTCTCCCTGAGCGGTGAATCCTCAGAGGGCTTGATGGCCTTGCCCAGCACCCGCAATTCGGTGAACTCCACTTTAGCTTCGCCGCCGGCCACCTGCAAGGAGTCGGGATGGAATGACACCATTCCGTCGATAGTCCCGAAATAGAGGTATCCATGACTGTCCTTACTCACCGAATTGTTATTGAATTGCCTGTTGGGCAACCCTTCGCTGGTGGAGTAATTGGTGAAAACCCCGCCCCGGGTGTCATAGCAGCTCAGGCCGTTGTCGGTGCTCAGCCATATGTTCCCGTTATCGTCCTCGATGATCGAATAGACGGTGTTCGAAGGCAGGTACTGGCGGGTGGTGAACCAGTCGAAAGTCCGGCTGTCGACGTTATAGCGGTTCAGGCCGCCGTCGTTGGTGCCGATCCAGAGGTTACCTTTGCTGTCCTCGAAAATATAATTGATATAGTTGTCCGAAACCGTGTTCGGCCCGGAGGCGGTGTTGATGGTGCGGATTCGTTTCTTCTCCCGGTTATAGCAATGGAGCCCTTTCTGGCGGGTGGCTATCCATACGTTGCCCGAGGAGTCCATCATCAGGTGGTCGATGCTCTCCTTGCGGAACCGCTGTGGGTCGAATTGGATGAAGATCTCTTTCTTTTCGTCATAGACCGAGAGCCCGCTCGCCGTGCCGACCCATACCGTGCCGTCGCGATCTTCAATGAGCGAGAGGATGTTGTTGACCGAAATGCCGGGATACTCTTCGGCGGTAAAGCGGACAAAGTTTTTTCCTGTCGGGGAGAAGCGGAAAAGGCCGTTGAACTTCGTTCCCACCCACAACCTGCGGCGGCTGTCCAGCAGCAGGGAGTAGGGGTTCATGTGCTCTGTCCCCGGGACATCCGTATGCCGGATGCGCATTGTGGTGCGGTCAAGGTAATTCAGATTCCCGTCTTCGGTGGCTATCCACAGGTTGTCGTCCCCGTCGTTTATGATCTGGCGTACGATTCGTCCCGAAAGGTGCGCTTCGCCTTCGCCCCAGTCGTAATAGGAGAACTGGCGGAACAGGCTTGGGAATATATTTACCCCACCGAAATGTGTGCCCAGAAGGATGTTGTCTTCCCGGTCGCGGAAAATGGTCGATATGGAATTGTCGCTCAACGAGTTTTTGTCGCTGTAACTTTTCACCTGGTGCGCTACCGTTCGCCTGGTGCGCGGATCGTAAATGTAAAGCCCCTTGTCCGAACCGATCCACATATTGCCGGCCGCATCCTCGCAGAACGAGAACACGCACACTTCGGGGAAATCGTCCGGGATGAAAAAACGGTCTTTACCGGTGTCGTAACAACACCATCCCTTATCCTCGGTGCCGATCCAGATCCATCCGCCACGGTCACGGTACAAGGTCGTTATGCGGTTCGAACAGAGCCATGCGCGACTGCTGCTGTTGCTTCGGTAGCGCTCCACCGTCCGCAGCCTGAGGTCTACACGCACCAATCCGTTGGTCTTGGTGCCTATCCACAGGCGGTCGCCGGGATCCGCTACCATAGCGCTGAAACGCTCCCGGATGTCCCTCTCGTCGATCAATACCGGTTCTATCCGGTTGGCCCAGGAGTCGTAGCAGCGCAGTTTGTCCCCGGCGTCCATGTACAGGGTTCCGTCGCTCGTTTGGCAGATAGTCCGGCTGCCGAATGAAAGCGAATCGTTCCCGAGGGCCACAAAATGGTCTTTGCTGCGATCGTAGTACCTCACTCCCCGCGCCGTCATTACCCACAGGCGCCTTTGCGAGTCTTCGAACAAGTTCAATATCCTTTTGGAAGGAAGCCCGTGACGGTCGTCATCCTGCGGTGAAGGGTCGTACACGGTTACCGTGTTGCCGTCGTATTTGCATAGTCCGTTATCGGTACCCAGCCATATGAATCCCTTGTGATCCTGGCATATTTTGTGAACCATATTGCCCGGCAACCCGTTTTCGTTGGACAGGTGCACAAAACGCACATCCGTCCCGCCCGCATAAGCGGAAGCCGCGGCAAAGGCTGCCAACACGCACAACAGGATAAGTTTGAGCCGGGGATACATGACCTATTTATCGAGTACGAAACGTCCGTCACGGATGCTCACCGGCCTGATGACAGGGTGCGAGGGGGGCTTATTGGGTGCGTGGTAGGAGATCATTAACCGGTCGGCCTTGTCCCTGAAGATCATGGCATGGCCTCCGCCGTCGCTGTTCATGGGACGTTCGCTCTGGGTCCAGGGGCCGAGCAGGTCGCCGTCCGAGAACGCTTGTCCTATGGCGTAATTTCCTGTTTTACGGTCGAAACTCGACCACAGCATGATCAGCCTGCCATCTTCCAATGTGTATATGAACGGGGCGTCGGTGACTTTGCCTTTCACGCCGGTCGCGGAAGTTATCTCGCCGACCCACGGGGCCTGCGAGGCATGGAAAAGGATATGGGGCTCGCCCATCGTGCTTTTCAGGTTATCCGTCAGGCGTATGGCGCAGACCTGCCCGTCGATGACCTCGAGCCACTCGCGGCAATAGAGGAGCCAGGGCTTCCCCTGTTTGTCGATATGCAGCGCGCCGTCCAGGCACATCTGGTCATCCGGCGTAAGGGCGTGGTTCACAAGGTAGCGGAAAGGCCCCGCCGGTGTCCTGGATACAAGAACCGTGGTTCCGCGTTTTGTCCCGGGCGCACTCATGGTTATAAAGAGATAGTAATTCCCCTGGTATTCGTACAGGTCCGGGGCCCAGAAGTCTTTCTTGCCCCAAAAATCAGCTTCGGGGACGAATGAGCTCCCCATATGCCTCCATTTGGCCAGGTCGCGGCTTTGGTAGCAAATAACCCTGCCTCCTCCATTGAGGTGCATGTAATAATGGCCGCCGGGTTTGTCAAGGAAAATAAACGGGTCACGCGCGTGTATCTCCGATATATCCGTTTTGTATTGATTTGCCGTTGCCGCCTTTTTCTCCCTCTTATCCCCCGGCCGGCCGGCAAAACCATCGCCGGCCGCAAACGCCGTAACCGCAAGCAGGGAGAGCAGAAATATTTTCATTCGTGAATCCATTGTTGTTTTAAATATGATTAAAATAACGCCTTCCGTCCCGTGGCGCAACTCAGTTGAGGAATATCACCTCTTCGTCTTCGATCCTTACCGGGCGCAAGACCACCCTTTCGGGCAGGTCGTTGGTATGGTAGGACATCAGCAGGCTGCCTTTCATATCCCGGAACAACATGGCGTGCCCCCCGTCGTCCTTGAGGGGTTCGCGGCTCTGTATCCAGGGCCCCGCCGGGTTTCCCGACCGGGAAACGGCTTTGCCTATGGCATATTCGCCGTTCTGGCGGAAACTCGACCAGAACAGGAGCAATTTCCCATTGCCGGCCGGGTATATGAAAGGAGAATTTGTAACCGTGCCGGTTCTCATTCCCGAGGTTATCAATCCCGCCCAGGGTGCCGAAGACCCCCTGAAAAGCAATACGGGTTTCCCTATCGTTCCGGTCAAATCTTCCGTAAGGCGCTGTATATATATTTCGCCGTCGCCCACCTCGATCCATTCGTGGCAGAACAGCAACCAGGGCGCGCCATCCTTGTCCACATAGAGCGACCCGTCGATGCATGTCCACTGCTGCGGGGTGATCGGCCGGTTGGCGAGCGGTTTGAAATCCCGGTCGGGGTAGTCCGACACCAGTATCGAGGTCCCCCTGTTTTTGCCGGGGGCGATGAACGTCACGAACAGGTAGTATTTGCCTTTGTAGTGGTAAATGTCCGGTGCCCAAAAATTATTCTTACCCCAGAAAAGGGTGTCAGGAGTAAAGGGCTCGCCGCACAGGTGCCACATCTTCAAATCTTTGCTCTTGTAACAGATGATCGACTGGTTGCCGTTGTTCACATGCATGTAGTAGGTGCTGTCGGCCGTGTCGGCCAACACGAAGGGATCGCGTATCCGAAGGTCGTCGATATCCCGGTCGTACCGCTCGATACCGGTTTGCGCCCCCTGGCCCTGCTGCCTTGCGCACTTGCATGCGCCGAAGGTCAGGGCTACGACGGATATCATTAAAAAACAGCCGATTATCTTCATGAGGCCAGATGTTTTGATGTATAAAGAGAAGCAGGGGCAATACCCCCGCCTCTCTTTGGGTCGGCAGATTATCCCTGCCCGAGGACGATCCTCACGCACCTCACGGACATTCCTTGCGCACGGTGGCCGGTGGTGTAGTCCGGGAACACGGTATTGCCGTCGCCGTATACCGCCCCGTTTCCTTTGTCATAGACACCGGCTGCCGCAGCGGCGCCGCTGTACCAGTAACGCCCCACGACGTTCGAGGTCGCGGTCCAGGACTGTTGCACGACACGTGCGTTGGGCCACCAGTCGCCGAACGTGCCGGTCATCAGGGTGCGTCCCTGATTGGCGGCGTCATACGGGAACACCCCGTTGCCGCCGTCGTTGCCGTTAACCACCCCGTTGGCGGTCAGTATGTTCCCCGCGGGCAGCATATACCCTTCGGGGCACGGGTCGTAGATCGACTTGCGAAGCTGGGTGATATCCTTCAGGCAGGTCGGGTTTCCCCAGAGTTTATTGGGGCTGCCGTCGAATACCCAATCCATGGGTGCGCTCGTTTTTATATAGAACACGGTCGGGGTGGCTGCTACCGAGGTGTGGGTAACTCCCGCGGAGGTGTTGACGGCGGTAAATTCAAACGCGTTGTTGCCGGGCCCGAAGAAAGCTCCGCGGTTGACATACAACGGGAACGGGTCTTTCCGGCCCCATTGGTAGTACAGGCCATAGGTCTTTTCTTTATCGGCGGGCGTTGCCGATACGGCTCCCAGGTTGCGATCCAGCACCTGATAGCTGCCGGCGGGATACGTCCTGGTGACGGTCGGCGTTATCCAGATGTGGAAGCTCCAGAGGATCTTGCCGGTTTGGTCGTATATGGCGATCAACGCATTGCCGGTCTTGCCTTCGGCGACGTTGAAGGTCACCGTTTTCTTGTCGGCCGACAAGGCGATGTTCGTGATAAGGCTCGTGCTGGTTTGCCATACCAGGCCTGCGGAGGCGGCGAACGTCAAATCGTCCCGCGTGTTGTACTCGTAGGCATAGCCCTTGAAATCGGTCGTGTAGTAGGGGGTGACGTCCAGGCTGTGGCCCAACGGGTTTATGGTGTTAATCAGAAGGCAGTTCGCCTTGCCGTAGAAAAACTCCTCTATGTAAATCGCCGCGTCGCCCACATCGGTCATAATCCCGCTTCCCACGACGGTTTGCCCGACGATCTTGCTTTCGAATACCGCCTCGTCGGTGTTCTCTATCCTGAAAGTAAGGTCTTCGTATGTGCCCGGCGGGACTACGAAATGGAAGAGTGTGCCGGCGCTGGTGATGGACACTCCCTCTTCACCGCAATCGAGCACCAGTTCCGTAGGGCCGTTCGCCGCCACGGTTAACTTTGGGGTGGAACCGTACTCGTAGTCCATATCCACCGTGGCGGAGCCGGCCATAACTTTCGAGTCCCCGGAAGAGAGGGTGATTTTGGTCACCGTGCCGAAAACGGTCTCACTGAGTTTGATCTTGACCACGCCGCACAGGTACCGGAACACGAGGCTTCGGGTCGTGTTGGCCCCCGCCATGGGATTAAGCCCGTCCGCAAAACTTTTTTCCGCGAAGGGCTGGGTTGCGGGCAGGGTCATGTTGAGCGTTGTGCCCGCCATGGTCACCGACCCGGAGTAGGGATAGTAGCTGTAAAGCGTCTCGATCGGCCCCGGGATCGGGTCGCCCTCCCTGACGCTGAATATGGCGCTGTTGGAGAGGTTTTCCTGGATCACGAACTGCCTGTTGGCCGCCTCGCCCGCGAACACGCCGACAACGTCGTCGGCAGACCATACGGTTTCACCCTCCGTATTGAGCCCGCTCCGTGTCTGAAGACCCGGGATGGTGCCGGTAAAGAGCGCCAGATCGGTTATAGGCACGTCGTAGGGATTCACGAAATCCGCATCTTTGCACCCGGCCAGCAGGATCGCCGCCACGGAGCACGACATGAGTGTTTTAACCACGTTTTTCATATCTGTTGTTTTTTTTCTCTATTAATAATATCCGGGGTTGTTCGGGGCGAGATTGGGATTTATGTCGATCTCGTACTGCGGAACCGGGAATAGATTATTGAAGCTGTTCAGCATATAAAGCCCTTTGAACTCCTCTTCGAAATGCCTGTTCATAACGCTTACATAGGTGCCCGTGCGGACCAGGTCGAACCAACGGTGTCCTTCGAAGGCGAGCTCGAGCCTGCGCTCCTTCCAGACGGCGTCACGGAACGCGTTTCTGGTGTCGGTCTCCTCCGAGGCGAGGTTGTAGGTGGTATTCGATACGTCGGTGGGAGCCACCCCGTTTGCGCGGCGGCGGATCATATTGACCATCTCGATCACGTCTGCCGAAGGCGCGTCGGTGATCTCGTTGGACGCCTCGGCGTACATCAGCAAGATGTCGGCGTAGCGCAGCAGGGGCCAGTTATCGTCCGAACTGTTCTGGTAGGAGTGCTCAAGATAGTGTTTTTTTACATACAAATAGCTCCCCTGCTTGCCTATCGTCGCATTGTAACGCGCCGCGCCTTCCGATTCGAGGGCCACCTTGATGCTTTGGGTAGGAAGTGTGGCCCCTGCGCTGGAGATCCCGAAGAAGCTCGCAAGGTTGTTGTTATGGGCGTGGAAGCTCCAGGAACTGCCGCCCGTCACCCCTTTTTCGAAATGCACCTCGAAGAGCGATTCGGCATGGTCAGCGTTGCCCGGGTTGAATATATCGGCAAAGGTGGGCAACAACGAGTATTTGCCCGAGGCGATCACCTGTGCGAGAACCGCTTCGGCCATTGCGTATTCGTGAATGGTCAGGTAGACCTTGCCGAGCAGCCCCGCCGCCGCCCATTTCGTCGCGCGGCCGATATCGATCCCGGTGTAGCTTGCGGGAAGCAGGCCCATCGCCTTCTCCAGGTCGGAGATTATGATCTGCTCGTAGATGGTCTCGGCCGGGGTACGCGTGAGTTTACGCGCCTCCTCTATGGTCGTGATCTTGTCGCAGAAAGGTACGGCCCCGAATAAACGCACCAGGTTGAAATAGGACAAAGCGCGCAGGAAGTGCATCTCGCCCAGATACTGTTTTTGCAGCGGCACCTCATCGGTGACGAAGCTGACTTCGGGGATGGCCTTGATCATCCTGTTGGCGCTGGCGATGCATCGGAATGACTGCTCCCACGCATTTTCGAGCATGGAGTTGGTGGCAGTGGTGGAGAACTTGTCGAGTTGCGAAAGGTTCGTGGTCTCCCCGAGGGTATGGGCGTTATCGCCCGGCAGCTCGGTATAATTGACGTAGTTCTTCACGTATAGGTCGGACAGGATGCCGTAGGTGCCGATTACGCCCAGGTTGATTTCATCGGGGGTCTTGTAAAAATCATTGTACTGCAGGCTGTCGAACAACGGCCTGTCCAACAGGTCGCACGAAGCGCTCGTTGCGCACAGGAAAAGGGTCGTGATGTATTTTAGTATATTTCTCATGGCTGCTCTGGTATTTAGAATGTGGTGCTGACGCTGAACATGTAATTCCTCGCGAGCGGATAGGTGCCCCAATCCACTCCCGGGGTGAGGGTCGAACCGATGTTCATGGCCCCTTCGGGGTTGTATCCCCTGTAGTTGGTGAACATATAGAGGTTATTGACCGTTGCGGTAAAGGTCAGTCCCTGCAACTTGAGTTTTTTGAGCTGGCGCGGGGTGAAACGGTACGACAGCGACACGTTCTGTATGTTGAGGAACGTCCCGTCCTCGATGAAAGAGGAGTTGAGCTGCTCGCTGCTCAGGATGGCGCGGTCCACGCGTACCACGCGCGGCGTTTTCCCGTCCCCGGGATTCTGTTCGGACTGCCACCTGTTGAGCGCACTCTTGTGCCCGTTGGCGTTCATGTAATATTCCGTACCGGCGAACGCCATATTCATCACGTCGAAATTCACGGCTCCCCGGAGGAATACGCGCAGCGTGAAATTCTTGTATATAAAAGAGTTGGTCATCCCGAACGTAAAATCGGGGTGGGGGTCGCCGATGACGGTACGATCCAGAAGGCTGATCGTGCCGTCGTTGTTGGCGTCCAGGTAGATGAACTCGCCGGGCCTCGAGCGCATGGCGCCGGTCTTTATCCCGGGATATTTATCCACCTGCTCCTGGTTCTGGTATACGCCCACCACTTTCATCCCGTAAAACAAGCCCACGGGCTGCCCCACCTGGGTTATGTTGCAGTTGCTGAACTGCTGCGCCGTACCGTACAGGGGATCGCCTTCAGGGCCGAGCTCCAGCACTTTCTGCTTGTTGAAGGAGATGTTGAAATTGGTGTCCCATTTAAATTTGCGCACCAGATTGCGGGTCTCGAGAGTGAATTCCCACCCCCGGTTCTGGATACGTCCTATGTTGGTCAGCCTCGAGTTGAAACCTGTCGCATAGGGCATCTGCATGGAGAGCAGCAGGTCGTGGGTCTGTTTGTCATAGTAATCCACGGTCAGGTTCAGCCTGTTTCTAAACAATGCGATGTCAATGCCGCCGTCGACCTGGTAGGTTTTTTCCCATGTCAGGTCATCGTTACCGTAAGAGCTCACCCTTACGCCGCTCACGACCGTTTCGTCTCCGCCTCCCAGGGCGTAGTTCGAGCCGGCTATCAGGGCGAGATGCCTGTAGTTGCCGATGGAGTTATTCCCGGTCACCCCGTAACTGCCCCTGAGCTTGAGGTCGGTGATCCATGAGGCGCTCTTCATGAACGACTCTTTCGAAACCCTCCACGCCGCCGAGGCCGCAGGGAACACCCCCCATTGCTTGGCGAATTTCGAAGTCCCGTCCGCCCGGATGCTTCCCATCAGGTAGAACCGGTTCTGGTAGTCGTAATTCAGGCGTCCGATCCCGGAAACGAGACCCCAGTCCGAATGGTTCGAATAGCCCCTTCGGAACGATTCGTCGAGCGAACCGTCGACGATCATCATCTCGTCCGTCCATGTTCCGTTAGCCTGGGCGGTCACCCCGTCGAATCGCTGGAACTGGGCTTCGTACACCGCTACGGCCGCCAGGTTATGGCTTTTGCATATGGTTTTTTTGTAGCTGAGCTGGGCGCCGCCCTGAAGGGTCATCGTTTTGTTGGAATTCGACTCTATGGCATTCATCCTGGGCGGTTTTTCTGAATATCCGCCGATCCAGCGCGGAGTGATGCTGTGCCGCTGGAAGGTGTTGACGTTGGCCGAGCCGCTTACTTTGAAATCGAGTCCGGTAGCGATCTTAATGTTAATGAACGCATCGCCCAGGAACCGGAAGTTGGTTCTCTCGTCTTTGATCAGGTCGATTTTGGCGACGGGATTCTCGATGCTTGCCATTGCATTTCCCTGGCCGATCCCCTGGGTGTAGCCCGACGGGCTTTCCGGGTCATATATGTCCATGATAGGGTTCATCAGCAGCGCGCCCTGGATGACCCCCGCGTTCGAATTGTGGAACCGTCCGACGGTGCGGATGAAGTCCTGCACGGTGTAGGTCGGGCTTATCTTGACGCCGACCGTAACGCGTTTGCCGAGGTTGGCTTCGATGTTGGAGCGCAACGAAAAGCGGGTGAAATTTGTATTCTTAACAATACCCGGCTGATCCATCACCCCGCCCGATATCATGTATTTCACCCCCTGGTTGCCGCCCGAAACGCTGACCTGGTACTCCTGGTAGGGGGCCAGCCGGTAGATGGCGTCCTGCCAGTCGGTGCCTTTGCGGCCCGACTCGAGGAACTCCCTGAAATAATCGGTCTTCATGTTGCCCAACCTTTTCGAATCGGGATCGTTTATATCTCCGCCGCGATCCACATGAAGGTTGTCGCGCGCCTCGATGGCCAGTTGCGCGAACTCCTGCGGCGAGAGCATGTCTACTTTATTGTAAAGCTGCTGTACGCCTACTTTGGCGGTAACGCTGACCGTGGGTTTGCCGATGCTTCCCGCCTTGGTGGTAATGAGCACCACCCCGTTGGAGGCCCGCGAACCGTAGATGGCCGCAGCGGCGGCGTCTTTCAGTATCTCTATCGATTCTATATCCGAGGGATTGATGAACGAAAGGGGATCGGATTCGTAGTCGGTGCCCACCTGCAATACCACGCCGTCTATGACGTAGAGGGGATTGTTGTCGGCGCCCAGGGTGCTCATCCCGCGGATCTGGATATCGAAACCGCCTCCGGGAGAACCCGTGGCGCTCGTTACGTTCACGCCCGCCGCCTGTCCCATCAGCACCTGGCTGATATCGATAAGGGGCATATCCTGCAGTTTGTCGGGATTGATCGAACTGATGGCCGTGGTAATGTCGCGTTTATTCTGGGCGCCGTAGCCGACCACGACCACATCCTCCAGGCCCACAACGTTCGGGGTCATGGTGGCGTTTATCGTACTTTGCGCTCCCACCCTGATTTTTAACGGATTCATCCCCGCAAGATTGAATACGAGGGTTTTCCCCTGTGCCGCAGCGATTTTGTAACGCCCGTTGCCCGCGGTCAGCGAAGAAACGTTCGTTCCTTCGACCACAACCGTAACCTGGGGCAGGGGAACCCCCGCCTCATCGGTCACGATGCCGGAAATCTCTTTCGCGGCGTTCTGGCCGTTAGCGCCTAACGGCAGAACGGCGGACATAAGCGCGATAAAGACCAGCGTTAGGTAACACGGTAATTTTCGATTCATAAGCCAAGTCAGTTTAAGAGTTAGTCGTCTGTATGCGCCGGCGGTCATACCCGCAGAGGCGTCCGGCAGTATGATACAATGATGATAATTATTTCGAGATTCTCCTAATCCGAAGACCCCCGAAATCCCCGTTTTCGACCTCAAAATTCTTCACATTTATTCCTATCTCTAACACTATTGTTCAGTATCTCGTGGTTGAACAGCCTGATTGTTAGCGCGATAATCTGAAACCGATTTTCCGGTAATTTGCGGGGTATTGCGGATGGGGTGTCCGGGGCGTCCTTTTGACCCCGCTTAAATCCGGCAGGCGGGGATGCGTGTGGGAACATGTGACCGGTGAAAAAGCATAGCAGTACACGAAAGCGAACATATGTGCTCGCCGGCAGCGTAAAGAAGTGCCACCTTTGCAAAAGACAATAAATCCCTGCATTCAAATTTTGTGAAATGAAACACGAGACCCCTTTTTACCTCTTGCTGCTGCTGGCCGGATTGCTTGGCGGATGCATAAACACCGGAAGGGCCCGGGCAGAGAAAACGAACGGCGATGAAGGCGCCCTTCTCGAGGCATGCCATATCCGGTGCCGCGATCCTTTCATATACCTCCATAATCCTACCGGGACCTATTACCTCCACGTCAACGGGGGCGGCAAGGTCGTCTATTACACGAGCGAGGATCTGGAGGAATGGAAGTTTTGCGGAGATTCATTCATCCCGGCAGAAGACTTCTGGGGGGAGAACGATTTTTGGGCTCCCGATCTTTACGAGTATCGGGGAAAATACTATATTTTTATTACGCTGAGCGCGGCGGACAAAAAGCGCGGCACCTCGATCCTTGTGTCCGACTCTCCGGCGGGGCCTTTTGCACCGCTTGTGAACGGCCCTGTAACCCCTGCCGGCCAAATGTGCCTGGACGGCGCGCTGCATATCGACAAAGAGGGCAGCCCGTGGATCATATACTGCCATGAATGGCTGGAGGCTCTCGACGGACAGGTATGCGCCCTGCGGCTTACGGACGATCTGAGATCGGCTGTCGGCGAGCCCATTGTACTATTCAGAGCATCGGGCGCACCGTGGGTGGGGGATATAACTGTCCCCCACGGGATATCCTCAGTGACGGGGAAAGTCACCGATGCACCATTTATCCAGACGCTCGAAGACGGGAAAATGGTCATGTTGTGGTCGAGTTTTACAAAAGACCGCGGTAAATATGCGATCGGCCAGGCGTTTTCTGACGGGGAACTGCAAGGGCCCTGGGCGCAAAGCGCCAAACCGCTTAACAACGACCACGGCGGACACGCGATGCTGTTCCGGGACCGGAACGGCAACCTGATGATCTCCTACCACGCACCCAACGACGCATCTTCCCGCCTGACCATTAAACGGGCCTATGTCAATGACGGACAACTGCTGGTCGATAATTTATAAAAAAACGCTGTTATGAAACGATTATTTCTGCTCTGTTTTTTAATCCTGTCCGTTCACGGATGCGGTAAAGAAAAAACCAATTCGCCTGGCGGATCCCCGCCGGCTTACCCCCAGCTGACCCAACAGAACCATCCGCGCCTGTTGATGAGCAGCGGCGATTTCGCCCAGCTTAAGACCAAGCTCGCATCGGGGAACTCCCCCCGGCTTACGCAGTTGCACGACGAGGTCATGAAGGTGTGCGATAACCTGGGAATGGACGGGACTCCGCTGACCTACACGCTCGATGCCAGCGACAGGCGCCTGCTGGCCGTCTCGCGTGAGGCCCTGATGCGGATCTTTACCTGCGCCTACGCATACAGGATGACCGGCCAGGCGAAGTACCTTGCCCGTGCCGAGGCGAATATCAATACGGTCTGCGACTTCGCGGACTGGAACGCCAAAAAACATTTCCTCGACGTCGGGGAGATGGCCGCGGGGGTCGCCTTGGGCTACGACTGGTTGTACCACGACCTGTCGGCGGCAACGAAAGCCAAGGTCGTGGACCGGATCAACAAATACGCCTTTTATCCGGCTGAAAACAAGATATGGAACCTCGATTTCTTCGCGGCCGACAACAACTGGAACCAGGTGTGCATCGGCGGCCTGCTGTGCGGGGCGTTGGCCGTATATGAAGACCTCCCCGGACAGGCGGAGAAGATCATCGAAAAGTGCCTGCTTCAGAACAAACGGGCCATGGAGAATATTTATTCGCCCGACGGCAACTACCCCGAGGGGTATGGTTACTGGGGGTACGGAACCCTCTACCAGGTGTTGATAATCGGGATCCTCGAGTCGTGCATCGGCCATGACGCGGGACTGGCCGCCGTCCCGGGATTCGACAAGACCGCCGAGTACATGCTGTACATGGAGGGTCTCGGGGGGAAGGTGTTCAACTATTCGGACGGGAGCCAGGGTGCGGCTGCGCTTCTGGCCCCCTGGTGGTTCGCCCGGGAGCAGCATGACGCTTCGCTTCTTTACCACGAATTGAAAGTGCTCGACGCGGGAAAGTATTATACGGCCGAAAGCAGGCGGTTACTGCCTATGATCATCACTTTCGCCAAGGACGTCGATCTGCAAACCGTCCCGACGCCCGATAAGAAAGTGTGGAGCGGCCACGGCGAAACCCCCGTCGTGCTGGTCCGCAGCGGATGGAGCGGGACGGATGCGGATAAATACCTCGGCGTCAAGGGGGGAAAGGCCTCGACCAGCCACGGGCATATGGACGGCGGATCGTTCGTCTATGACGCATACGGGGTGAGGTGGGCGATGGATCTGGGCAATCAAAGTTACGCCCCCCTCGAGTCGCACCCCCAGATCGGCAACGCCCAATTATGGAATATGGGCCAGGCCTCCAGGCGCTGGAATGTATTCCGGCTCGGCCACCGGAGCCACGGCACGCTCACGGTAAACGGAGCAAGGCACCTGGTCGACGGCAGCACCACGATAACCCGGATCATCGACGCGGCTAACGAATCGGGAGCGGTGCTCGACATGAGCGCAACGCTCGCCGACCAACTCTCGTCGGCCGCACGTACGGTAAAGATCGTGGACGACCGGGATCTGGTCGTTATCGACCGGTTGGCGACCGGTTCCACCCGAACGGCCATCGTACGCTGGGCTATGGTCACGCCGGCTGTTCCCGCGATCAAAAGCGACCATATCGAACTTACCCTGGGCGGGAAGACCATGAGGCTCTCGGCCCAGGCCACGGAAGGTTCCCCGGCCGTCACCTATAATATATGGAGTACGCGCAAAGACGACCAGACGAGCGGGCTGGCCGATTATGACGTCGATAACCCGAATACCTATATAGTGGGTTTCGAAGCCGCGATGGACAAAAACCAGACAGCCGAATTCACGACTATCCTTACCCCCGCGAATTAACGCGAAACCTGCGCTTACCTTATTAGCGCTGTCAGGCAGCTCCGTGATCAGGCGGCCGCCGGCCCGGCCGTGTAGATGAGCGAGGTGCCCGGCACCGGAGCTCCAATTTTGTTTCTGTAATACATACACAACCAGACAATTAGATAAATGTGCTATGAAAATGACTAAAATTCAAGTGCAATCGCGGGGCGAATTCCTACCTTGCGATACCACTGACGTAAGGAGTGCGGTTCCTGCTAACCTGATTACGAAAATGAATAAACTCATCCTTGTTTTTTCCGCATTGTTATGCCTCTCGGGCCCCCTGGCCGCGCAGGTACTCGTCGAGACCGAGTCCTTCGCTTCGCGCGGGGGTTGGGTGGCCGACCACCAGGCTTTTCCCAAGATCCAATCGGCCTACCTGATGGCCCACGGATTGGGCCGTCCCGTCGCCGACGCCACGACGAGCGTCGAGTTTCCGGCCAAAGCCAAATACCATGTATATGTGAGCACCTACAACTGGACCTCCCCGTGGTACGCCGCCGAGGGGCCCGGCGCATTCAAAGTCGTGGTCAACGGCAAGGCGCTACCCAACACCCTGGGCACGAAGGGCAAACGGTGGGAGTGGCAGTACGCGGGCGAGGTGACCGTGGGCGGCAAGGTGAAGATCGCCCTGCGCGATTTGACGGGCTTCAACGGCCGCGCCGACGCCATCTATTTCTCGCCCGAAAAGACGCCTCCCCCGGCCGATTACGCCGAGGCGCGCGCCTGGCGCGACAAATTGCAGGGCCACGGCGCACCCACCCGCGCCCCGAAGGTCGACCTGGTGGTCGTAGGGGGCGGTGTGGCCGGTTGCGCCACGGCGCTCACGGCCGCGCGGTATGGCCTGAAGGTCGCCATCGTGGACAACCTGCCCTGGCTGGGCGGCAGCAACGCGCTGGGCGTGAAGGCGTGCGGGCTGATGTACGAAAACCTCTACCCCGAACTGGGCAACATCACCTGCCAGTTGCTCGGTATGGACATCGCACGCAAGAACGACCCCAAATCCCATCAGGTCCGTCCCAATAACACCGGCTTCATGTGGGCGTTAGCCAGCTTCCCCGCCGCCGGAGGAAAGGATCGCGAATCGACCCTGCTCGACGGCCTGGAACGCCTCTCGGGCGCCGAACGGGATGCACGCACCAAGTCCGAGCTCAACCAGAACGATAACGAATACCGCCGTCGCGACATTTCTGCCCTACGCGAGAAATTCCTCAAGGAGGCGGGCGTGGCGATCTATCAGAACATCCACGTCTACGCCGTCGACGCCCCCGACGGGCGCGTGCATTCCGTTACGGGCCGCAGCCTGCGCACGGGCGAACCGGTGACCTTCGAGGGGACGCTCTTCGCCGACTGCACGGGCGATGGGGTGGTGGGTTTTTTGGCCGGCGCCGAGTGCATGGTGGGCCGCGAGAGCAAAAGCTACGCCAACGAGCCGACCGCGCCCGCCGAGGCCGACCGCAAGATGATGGGAAGCAGCATGCACTGGTATGCCTACCCGCGCGAGAATCCCGGCAAATTCCCCACCCCGGCCGAGTTGCCGTGGGCGATGCAATGCTCGTCGAACTACTTCATCGACAAGAGCCAGTGGGAATGGTGGTGGGAAACCGGCCTGGAGATCGACAACGCCGAGGAGGCCGAACTGGTGCGCGACAATTTCCTGCGGGCCGTCTTCGGCAACTGGGCCTACCTGCGCAACAACATGGCCAAATACAGCGAATACCGCCTCGACTACCTGCAACACATCGCTATGAAGCGCGAATCGCGCCGTATCAAGGGCGACGTGGTGCTCAACCAGAACGACCTCTCCAAACGGGTCGCCTATCCCGACGCCAGTTTCACCACCACCTGGACGATGGACCTGCACTACGCCAAACCCGATAACGCGCGCAACTTCCCGGGCTGGGAGTGGATCACCTACTGCACCAATGAGCCCGAGATCTGGATCAAACCGTACCACGTGCCTTACCGCTGCCTCTATTCGAAGGACATTCCGAACCTGTTCATCGGTGGGCGCAACATGAGCGTCACGCACCAGGCCCTGGGCACGGTGCGCGTGCAGGCGACCCTGGGCATGGCGGGCGAGGTGACGGGCATGGCCGCCAAGATCTGCAAGGAGAAGGGCGCCACCCCGCGTGAGGTCTACACCCAATACCTGGACGAACTCATCGCCTGCATGAAAGCGGGCGCACCCCTGAAATAGACCAACCTACAACATCATAACTACTATGCGAACAAAACGACTACCGACCTTTATCGCCCTCGTTTGCTGCCTGTTGCTGCTGGCCCCCGCGGCCGGGAGCGCGCAGGGCGCAAGTAAGCCTCCCGTGACGGTTTCCGGCACGGTCCGGGGCGAGGACAGCACACCCCTCTCCGGGGTCTCCGTGATGGTCCGCGGCACCCGGACCGGCGCGGTCACCGACGCCACAGGGCGCTTCTCCCTGCGCGTGGCCGCGGACGGCGTGCTCACCTTCACGCAACTGGGGATGAAAACCATCGAAACGCCCGTGCTGGGGCGCACCACGCTCAACGTGACGATGTCCCTCGACGCCTACGACCTCGACCAGATCGTGGCGATCGGGTACGGCACCGCGCGCAGGGCCGACATCGCCGGTTCGGTGGGCACGGTCTCCGCGGACGCTTTCGACCAGCAGGCGATCGTCGACGTGAACCAGGCCCTCTCCGGCCAGATCGCCGGGGTGAACGTGATGAACACTTCGGGTACGCCCGGCGGCGGCCTGGACATCCAGATCCGCGGGATCAGCACCATCAGTTCGAGCGCCACCCCCCTCTACGTGATCGACGGGGTGCCTATCCAGACCGACATAAACGCCGACTCGAACCCGCTGAGTTTCATCAACCCGGGCGACATCGAATCGATGGACATCCTCAAGGACGCCTCGGCTTCGGCCATCTACGGTTCGCGCGCTTCGAACGGCGTGGTGCTCATCACCACCAAAAGCGGCAAGACGGGCGACGCCAAAGTGACCCTGGATGTAAAGGTGGGCATGCAGCAACTGTTCAATAAAGTGGACGTGCTCACGGGACGCGAATACGCCGAGATGTCGATCGAAGCGCGCAACAACTCACTGGTGGATAACGGAAAGCCTGTAAGCACTCCCGACGCCGACCGCGGCGACAACCTGAGGATCGGCCGTTACCAGGATTTCCTCGCCTCGGGCGCCCAGGGTACCGACTGGCAGGACGCCATTTTCCACAACGCCCTGATACAGGAGTATCAACTTACCGTCTCGGGCGGCACGGACAAGGTCAAGTACATGGTTTCGGCCAACTACACCGACCAGGAGGGCATCCTGCGCAACACGGGCTTCCAACGCTATTCTTTCCGCGCCAACCTCGACATCCAGGCCAATAAACGCCTCAAGGTGGGCGCGAAGATCGCCCCGGCCTTCACGGACCAGGATTTCCTGCCCGCCACGGGACGCTACCACGACGCCTTTGCGGGCATCGTCCAGGCCTCGATCTGCATGAACCCGATGCTCGGAATTTACGATCCGACGACGCTTTCGGGCTTCACCTCGGGCATCAACCAGGGCGGCGGCATCCAGAACTGCGAGAATCCCTTCGCCAAGACCGAACTGCTGCGCGACTGGCGCCGCAACTTCGTGCTGGTGGGCAGCGCCTATGCCGACTACCTGCTTGCCTCGGGCCTCACGGCGCGCGTGTCGGGTTCGACTTCCATGCGCTTTAACCGCCTCGACCGCGTGATCCCCAGCACGCTGGGCGCCTATTCGGCCGTGCCGCCGCGCGACAACGCGGTCACCTCGGACGCCGTGAACATCCTGAACTGGCAGGCGGCCGCCCAGCTCACCTGGGACAAGATTTTCTGCCGCCAGCACAAGATCAACGCCACGGCCGTTTACGAAATGCAGATGCAGCAGGAAAACTCCATCTGGACGCAGGCCAACGGCACATGGACGGACGAATTCATCGTCGTCGACTCGAACTTGAGCAGTTTTATCCGCACGGGTCAATCCAATATTTCGGAGTGGGCGCTCATGTCGTGGATCGGCCGCGTGAGTTACGATTTTGCCGGCCGCTATCAGGTTACCGGGAGCGTGCGCGCCGACGGGACCAGTAAATTCGCCAACCGGTGGGGCGTATTCCCCTCGGCTGCCGTGGCGTGGAGGGTGACCAACGAGCCTTTTATGAAGAAGGTACGCTGGCTGCACGACCTGAAATTGCGCGCGAGCTACGGTCTGACGGGCAACAACTCGATCGGCTACTACGAGTATATGTCCCTGATGGGCGGGGCGAGTTATGTGCTCGGCAAGGGCGGAGAGACGATCGTGAGCGGCATCCGCCAGAACTCCTACGGCAACCCGAACCTGACCTGGGAAAAAACGCGCCAGATGGACGCCGGGATCGACCTCTCGGTGCTGCGCGGCCGTATTTCACTCACCGCCGACATCTACGATAAGCAGACCCAGGACCTGCTGCTGCGCCTGCAGACCCCCGGCGCGATGGGCCACACCTCGGTGCTTACCAACATCGGCAAGGTGCGCAACCGCGGCTTGGAACTCACGCTCGATACACGCAACCTGGTGCGCAAGTTCAAGTGGAGCACCAACATCAATGTCTCGTTCAACCGCCAGAAAGTGCTGGCTCTCGGGCCCGAGGGCGACCCGCTCTACGGGAATTCGGTCTACATGGAGAACACCCACATTACCCGCGTCGGCCATCCGATGGGCGAATTCTACGGCCTGAAGGTGATCGGGATCTACAACACCCAGGAGCAGGTCGACCAGTTGCCCGGCATCAAGGGCTCGGTGGCCCGCTCGCGTCCCGGCGAATTCATTTTCAAGGACGTGTTCCAGGACTACAAGATCGATACCGACGACCGCACGGTGGTCGGCAACCCGCATCCGGACTTTACATTCGGGATGACCAATACCTTCGCATGGAAGAATCTGAACCTACGGGTATTCGTGCGCGGGTCGTACGGCGCCGAACTGCTCAACTTCAACTACGGCACCTCGCGTTTCATGTCCAACGTGAACATGCCCGCCTCGGTGCTGCGCAATCGCTGGAAGTCGGCCGAGGAGCCCGGCGACGGCAAGACGCCCCGCCTGGCCCTGCTCAACCGCGGCACGCTGGGCACCGAGACCCTCAACTCGTCCTACGTCCAGGACGCCTCGTTCCTCAACATCCAGAACGTGACCCTTACCTACAATGTGCCCCAAAAGATCAGCAAAAAGATCTATCTCTCGAACCTGCGCATTTACGGCTCGGTGCAGAACCTCTATATGTTTACCTCCTACGAGTGCTACAACCCCGAGGGCGGTATGAACACCGGAGCCACGCTCGCCCCGGGCGTTGACTGGGGACGCTACCCGCTGGCCCGTACCTTCACTTTTGGCGCGAACATCACCTTCTAACGACCCTTTCAGCCATGAAAAAACAGATATTTCTCCTGCCCGCCGTCCTGCTCGTCTTGGCTTCATGCTCGGATTTCCTGGATCGCATGCCTTATTCGGCCATTCCGACGGCCGATTTCTATAAGACCGAAAAAGAATTGGACCTGGCTGGCATCGGCCTTTACGGTTCGCTGCAGACCTTCTACCAGGCCGAATATCCCCAGCTTGCCGAACTCTGCTCGGACAACACCAGTTGCGGTAACGGCGAAAACGCCGCGGACGGGGAGTTCGACAACTTCTCGCTCAACTCCATGAATTCGAAACTCGAGAACGCCTGGAACCGTTCCTATAACGCCATACTGCAAACGAACAAGGTGCTCGCAAGCCTCCCTTCCGTCGATTTTGCCGATCCGGTCAAAAAACAACAGATCCAGGGCGAGGCGCTCTTTATCCGCGGGCTTTCCTATTTCAATCTGGTGCGTATGTTCGGTAAGGTGCCCCTGGTCACCGAGGTGCTTACCCAGGCCGATGCGCGCCAGTTGGTGCGCGATCCGGTCGACGACATCTACGCGCTGATACTGACCGACCTGGACGATGCCTCGGACCTGCTGCCCGCGTCCTACTCAGGCAACAGCATCGGCCGCGCCACACGGTGGGCCGCCCTCACGTTGCTCGGTAAGGTCTACATGACCCTCAACCGGTTCGACGACGCGCTGGTACCCCTGGGTGAAGTGATCGACGATGGCCCCTACCAATTGCTGACAGATTATGCCGCCATATTCGACCCGGCCAACGCCAACCACGCGGAGTCGATCTTCGAGATCCAGTACGAGGGCGGCAACCTGGGCGAGGGGAGCGCATGGAGTTTCCAGGCGCACAACCGCAACATCGCCTCGGCGATGGGAATCTCTTCGGCCGCCGCGACGCTGCCCACGGCGAGCATCATCTCGGCCCTGGGCAACAAGACCTCGGCGCGCTACCTGGCTTCGATCGGCGAGATCAAGGTCGGTACCACGACCTACCGCCACGTGAAGAAGCATTACATGGAGCACACCGTGCAGAACCAGTCCGATGACAACTGGCCCCTGCTGCGCTACGCGGACGTGCTGCTGATGTACGCCGAAGCGAGCAACGAGACCACCGCCACGCCCGACGCCGAGGTAGTGGAGATGGTCAACAAGATCCGCCGCCGCGCTTTCGCGCTTCCGATCGACACTCCGAACGCGACGTACGACCTGCCCGCGGTGCAGACCTCGACCCAGGCCGCCTTCCGTAACGCGGTGTGGGAAGAACGCCGTGTGGAGCTCGCCTTCGAAGGGCACCGCTGGTTCGACCTGGTGCGTACGGGGCAATTCATATCGGTGATGAATCAGCACGCTGTGGAGGCAAACTACTCTTTCAGGGTTGACGCCCACAATGCGATCTATCCGGTGCCGCAGCGCGAGATCGACATCAACCCAAAACTGCGCCCCAATAATCCCGGATACTAATGAGAAGGTTTGCGATCACGTTGTTGGCCTTGGCGGCCCTGCTGCCCGCCGCGGCCCAGAAGAAGCTCGACCAGCTGGAAATTTTCCGACAGGAGTACCCCCGCGCCGGTTATTTCCGCATCGCCGAATTTGTGATCCGCACGGATTACAAGGAGCAGTACGGCAAGTACAAGGAGTGGGCCCGCCGCATGTCCGACCTTTCGGGTATCATGGGCAAGACCGAGTATGAAGAGCTGCTGCGCGACAACCCCCACGAGCAGATCTACGACTGGTTCCGCCGCTTCAAGAAAGACTATCCCGAAAAATTCGTGGTGGTGCATATGAACGGCCGCGGCCGCATCCCCAATTACCGCATCGATAAATTCTCGGCCGCCCACTGGCTCTATTTCGAGGGCTGCGACATCAAAACCGACCTGCCCGCCGAGGGCGGCCCCGGCTACGAGAAGCGGGTCTGGATCGAGGTCGAAGACCCCTCGCGTTTCCGCAAGGACAACGGCATGAGGATGAATATGCCTGACGACATCGTGCTCGTCCGCCGCCACGCGGACGGTACCTTCGACTGGAACGCGGCCGAGCAGGTGCGCCTGGTGGCCATCGACGGCAATCACATCCAGATCGACCGCGCGATGTTCGGCACGCGGGCCATCCGCTTCGACGCGGGCAAGACCTACGCCGCCCCGCACGTGATGGGCGGGCCGTGGGAGACGACGCGCAACATGGTTTGGTACTACAACCTCTCGCCCGAGTGCCCGCGCGACCGAAACGGCAAGACGTGCGCCGATTTGCTGGTCGAGGAATTCGGCGCCAACTTCGCCAAGGGCGGACGTTGGGCGACCTTCGACGGGGTGCAGTTCGACGTGATGATGAGCATTCCCACCACCGGCTACCACGAGCGGCGCAAGGCTCTCGGCGAGCGTGCCGACTGCAATATGGACGGTAAACAGGATGACGGGATTTTCAACGGCGTGGAAAGTTTCGGGCTGGGTAACTACGAATTCCTTACCCGGCTGCGCAAGGCCGTGGGCCCGGACAAGATCCTGGCGGCCGACGGCCGCGAACAGGGCTGCCAGAAAGCGGGCAACGGCCAGCTGAGCGGCGTGGAAATGGAGGGCCTGCCCGAGCAGCGCCCTTACGGCTGGGTGACCTGGTCGACCGTGATGAACACGCTCGATTTCTGGAAAGGCTGCACGGCGGACCCGAAGTTCAATTACGGCGCTTTCCGCTATAACAATCCCGACAAACTGCCCACCGATGTGCTGATGCGTTATTACCGCCTGGGCTTTGCCGCCACGTGCTTTACCGATTCGTTCATCCTGGCGGGCAGTTGGATGCATCCCAGGGACCTGCCTGAACTTCGCCAGGTTTTTCCCCTGGGCGAGGATGAGGCGATAACCGGATGGCTCGGCAAACCGGCGGGCGAGACACTCCACCTGGCCGCCTCGGCGCCCGATCTGATGGGGGGCGCGGGCAATCCGGTCGGCAAAAAAGCCCTCGCCGTCTCCCAAACCGCGCCTTACGTCGCCGCGGACAGGGAATCGACCTTCGCCACGACGGCCTTCAACGCCGCGGGCAACCTGGTGGTCAGCCCGGCGGGCAACCGGGAGATCTTCGGCTTCGAGGTGCGCAACGTGCCTTACCCCTCCCAAGGGGCCTACCTCGAGGTGACGATGCGCTCTTCCGAGGCGAGCAAAGTCTATCCCGCGGGCTACAACCGGCACATGCACATCAGCGCCAACGGGCAGGGGGAGCGCTACAAGATCCAGCTCTCCCCCGTGGGCGACGACTGGTTCACCTATCGGTTCTACTTCTGCAACGCGTGGGATCCGATGACCCAGCAGGATATCGTCTTCAACCCCGGCGGCGAAAAGACGATCGCCCTGCGGCTGATCCTGCGCGATGCCGACCGGCCGGTCGAGATATCCAAAATCACCGTCCATAATGCCCCCGAGGTGGTCGAGCGTCGTTTCGAGCGGGGAACGGTGATCGCCAACCTGTCGAACGAAGAGTACCGCAGCGCCGAGCTCGATGTGACGGTACCCGCCAAAGACGCCCTTTTTATCCGGAAAAACAAGTAACGCATGATCCGTTCCACACCTTTTGTCCTCCTTGCGGGAAGCGCCGTGCTGGCAGGCTGTTGCGGCAAGCAACCGCCTGCCGCCTCGCCGCCCAACATACTGATCGCCATTGCCGACGACGTTTCGTTCCCCCACATGGGCGCGTACGGTTGCCCGTGGGTCTCGACCCCGGCCTTCGACCGCGTCGCCTCGCACGGCATCCTGTTCAGCAATTGCTATACCCCCAACGCCAAGTCGGCCCCCTCGCGCGCATGCCTGCTCACGGGCCTCAATTCGTGGCAGTTGGAGGAAGCGGGGAACCATATCGGTTTCTGGCCTGAGAACAAATTCCCGACCTTTTTCGAGATGCTCGCCGCGGGGGGCTACTACGCCGCCTTCACCGGCAAGGGATGGGCGCCCGGCAACCCCGGCCTGACGGACGGCCAGCCTCGCCGCCTGACGGGGATCCCTTACCAAGCACATACACTCACCCCGCCCACCGCGTGCATCAGCCCGGTGGACTACGCGGCCAATTTCGCCGAGTTCCTGCGCGAGAAGCCCAAAGGCAAGCCATGGGTTTTCTGGTACGGGGGCAATGAGCCGCACCGCGCCTACGAGTACGGCACCGGGATCTCGCTCGGGGGGCGTACGACGGCGGACGTGGACCGCGTGCCGGGCTTCTGGCCCGACAGCGACACGGTGCGCACCGACATGCTCGACTACGCCTACGAGATCGAACATTTCGACACCCATCTGGGGCGTATCCTCGCCGCGTTGGAGCGGGCGGGCGAACTGGACAACACGATCGTGGTCGTAACGGCGGACAACGGTATGCCTTTCCCGCGCTGCAAGGGGCTGCAATATGAATATTCGAACCACCTGCCGATGGCGGTGATGTGGCCCCGGGGCATCAAAAACCCCGGCCGCGCCTGCCCGCAATATGTGAGCCTGATCGATCTCGCGCCCACTTTCCTGCGCCTCGCGGGGGTGGATGCGGCGGATCACGGCGCCTTCACCCAGGGGCGCGAGATGACCGACCTGTTCGACGATGCGCCGCGCCATGACCGTTCGTACATCCTGCTCGGGCAGGAGCGCCACGACTATGGCCGCCCGCAGAACCAGGGCTATCCCATCCGGTCGATCCTGCGGGACGGCTATCTGTACCTGTGCAATTTCAAACCCGCGCTGTGGCCCGCCGGCAACCCCGAAACGGGCTACCTGAACACCGACGGATCGCCCACAAAGACCAATATCCTGACCCTGTTCCGCAGCCGCACCGACGTGCGTCCCTGGGAACTTGCCTTCGGCCGCCACCCGGCCGAGGAGCTCTACAAAGTGGACGAGGATCCCGATTGCCTGCGCAACCTGGCCTGTGACCCGGACTATGCCGCCCGCAAGGCCACGATGCGCGAACAGCTTATGGCCGACCTGGGCGAGCAGAAAGACCCCCGTGTGACGGGCGACGGCGACGTGTTCGACCGTTATCCGTTCTTCCAGCAGTCGAGCTTCTTCTTCTGGGAGCGCTACACCGAAGGGCATATTACGCAGTGGCAGACCGATTGGGTCGAGCCCGGCGATTTTGAAACCACCGACACCGGCGACTATGGCAAGGCGAATTGACCCTTTCGCGGCGTTGGCCGTGGTGCTGCTCGCCGCGACGGTGGGCTGCGCCGGCGGCCGGGCCGTGGTGCGCCCGCTGGACGCGCCCCGCACCGGAACGTGGGGCGACCAGGGCGACGGCACGTTCCGCAACCCGATCCTGAGCAGCAACTACCCCGACAGCGACATCGAGCGCGACGGCGACCGGTGGTACATGATCTCTTCGAAGGGCCTCTACATGAAAGGCATGACGATCCTCGAATCCGAAGACCTGGTCAACTGGCAGGTCATCGGGGGCATCGTCGACAGTGTGACCTGGCCCACCCGCGAGGGAGTCTGGGCGGGCGACCTGGTGCGGCGCGACGGGCGTTGGCTCTGCTATTTCATCGACTACGACTGCGGGCTATTCATGTGTGAGAGCGGGGATATACGCGGTCCGTGGAGCGAACCGAAACTGATGCTTGAAAAGAAAGGTATGACCGATCCGGCCGTCTTCTGGGACGACGCGGGCGGCCAGGCGTGGCTGCTGTGCAACCACCGCATCGAGGAGCGCGGCGCCAAACGCATCTACCACCAGCGCCTTTTCCGCCTGAGCGCGGACGGCCGTACGCTGGCGGACGACGGACGCGACATCTACGTAGAACAGGGCGCCGAGGCGGCCAAGATCTATAAAGTGAACGGATTGTTCTATATTTTCATCTCCGAGTGGACGACCGATGAGGCCGGGCGCAAGCTCGACCGCCGCCAGATCGTGCTGCGTTCGAAGAACATTGACGGCCCGTACGAACGCAAAGTGCTGCTTGAAAAGGGCAACGGCACCGACCGCAGTTGCTGCCAGGGCTCGCTCGTACAGGCGCCCGATTCTTCGTGGTGGTACACCCACCAGCTCGTCCAGGCGCGCAACACGTTCGAAGGACGGCCGCAGTTGCTTATTCCCGTGACGTGGAGCGACGGCTGGCCCCTGCTGGGCGAGGACGTCACCGGCAACGGCATCGGCAACACCGTCTGGCATTGCCGCAAACCGGTGCAGGGCAAGCCCATCGCCGCGCCGCGCACGGACGACGATTTCAGTTCGGGGGAACTGCTGCCCCACTGGCTGTGGGACGGCAATCCGGTAGCGGGACAATGGTCGCTCACCCAGCGGCCGGGGTGGTTGCGCCTCGGGGCAACCGTTCCCATCAATGCGGGCGATCCCTATTTCTCGGCCCCGGGTAAACTGCTGCAACGCAAGATGGGCACCGGAGCCGACACCGTCACCACGCGCATGGACACCCGCGGCATGGCCCCCGGCCACCGGGCCGGCCTGGTCCACAAAGGCTTTAACCTCGCCGCCGTGGGCGTGCACCACAAGGACGGGAAACGGTTCCTCTATACGGTGTGCGACGGCCGCGAAACGCAGGGACCGCACCTGAAGGGCCGTTACGTCTGGCTGCGCAGTTGCGTGCAGGGGCGCGAGGGGCACTTCGAATACAGCACCGACGGGCGGGACTACCTCCCGCTGGAGAGCGGCTTTACGACCGAGACGCGCGGTTTCAACGGCGTGTTCACCGGCTTTTTCAGCATCAACCCCTCGGGCGGCGGACACGCCGATTTCGACTGGTTCAAATACGATTACGACGGCCCGAAAGCGGAGGCGCTCGTCTTCGAATAATATGAAAATCACCTAAAAAACAACTATACCATGAAACTGAGATCAATGCTGGCGCTGCTGACCCTTGCCGCCGCCGTCTCATGCGAGAAAGAGGCGCCGACGCCTAATATCGCCGTGCAGACCCTCCCCGCCACGGTCGTCTATGACGACCAATCCAAAACAGCCCAGGTGACCTTTACGGGCGAGATCGCCGGCGACAGTTGGGAGATCTACGAGCGGGGTTTCATCTGGAGCAAGGAAGACCCCTTCGACACCAAAAAAGAGGTCGTCGAGTACGAGAGCGAAGCGTTCGCCACCACGCTCACCAAGCTCGAAAGCGACAAGACCTACTACGTGAAGGCCTACGCGCGTACCCATAACGGCGATTTCTACGGCGAGTACCTCTCGTTCCTGGCCAGTACGAAGCTTACGCTCGAGGACCGCACCGACCCCGTGGGCGACGTGCTTGCCACGCAAATCGACGCCCGGGGTCGCGTGCTTTCGAACGGCGGCTCGCTGGTTAGCGCGTGCGGCGCTTACGTGGGCCCGCAGAGCGACCCGCGCCAGATGAAGTTCGACGGCGCAGGCCCCGACGCGCAGGGTGACTTTACCGTCACGATCACAGGCCTCACGCACAGCACGCAGTACATGGTGACCCTTTTTGCCGTTAACTCGCAGGGCGAGGTAACCACCGACGGGGAACTCTACACGACTCCCGTGGTGACCATTCCCGTGGCCGAGCTCGACGCCACGGAGCCGTTCCCCGATGTGAAACCGCAGAAATTGACCGTTAAAGCGAAACTGACCGACCGGGGCAACGACCCGGGCACGCGCTACGGCATCCGCTACGGTACGAGCGCCGCCACGCTGGGCGCGCCGGTCTTCGCAACGGCTATCGACGCGCAGGGCGTCTACTCGATCGAGGTGACGGGCCTGCAGATGACCACCACTTACTACTTCGCCGCCTACGCCGAGAACCTGGCGGGAGACTATACCTCCACACCCCAGACGGTCACCACGTTGACCGAAGGACCGCCGACCGTGGCCACCCTGGCGCTGGTGCAAAACGTCGACTACTTGGACAACGCCATCACGCTCAAGGGTAAGATGACCGACGACGGCGGCCGCACGCTGGTCGATTACGGTTTCTACCTGGGTACGTCCGAAGGCTCGATGACGCGCCTGACGGCTACGGGCATCGACGTCGAAGGCAACTTCACCCTCACCGTCACGGCCGATGCGAACGGTATCCTGCCCCTGACGAAATACTACTACCGCGCCTTCGCCAAAAACATCGAGGAATCCATGAATACCGACACGAAGAATGTGGTGACCGGCATCGCCGACACGGATACCTACGTGCGCAACGCCACGATGGACTTCACTACCACGCGTCTGGTCTATTGGACGCTCGATCCGATCACGGCCACCGTGGGCGGGCAGTCGGTGCAACTGATCTTCCTGGACCGCAACCTGGGCGCCACAAAGACCGTCGACGAGGTGACCGACAAGGAGCTCGACTACCGCGTGATCGGCAACTTCTACCGCTGGGGCTCGGTGGTGCAGGTGTCGGCCGAGATGGCGAACCTGTGCATCGCGAACCGGGCTGTCTCCACGACCATTCCCTCGGTGGGTGGAGTGAAGTTCAACGGCTACGGCGCGGTAAGCTACGCTTCGAACAATGACGAAACCTCATGGAAGGCGATGTGGAGCGCCGAGCCGCCGCGCGCCGCAAACCCCTGCCCCGCAGGCTTCCACATCCCCAGCCGCGAAGAGTATATGGCCACGTTCCTGGCCACCGGGGCCACGACCGCCGCACAGGTGTGCGCGTTGTTCAAACTATGCTCCGTCTCGGGCGACTTCAACGGCGACGGCAAGTACGAGGCCGGTATCTTCGGAAGCAAGCAATGCTTGCTCTATACCGACACCGGCCTGCCCGATGTGCCCGCCAACCCCGTTGCGGCGCGTATCCTGACAACCAACCCGGCCTCGACGGGCAACGACGCCCGCTCGGCGCGCCTGCGCTCGCTGCCCGTGCGTTGCGTGAAGGATTATTAGGTCAAAATTTCTATATTTGTCCTTGATGCGGGACAGGACGATACTTCGTAGGTGGGGAGCAGCGATCACGCTGCTCCTTGCCGCGTTGTGGGTGCGGGGCGGGGAGCTGCGCTTTCGCAGCATCGACGTCTCGGACGGCCTGCCGCACAACACCGTTTTCTGCATCATGCAGGATTCGCGGGGTTTCATGTGGTTCGGCACCCGCTTCGGGCTGTGCCGCTACGACGGGGAGACCTTCACCACCTACAACGCCGCCAACTCGGGGCTGGGCAACCACACCGTGCGCGACATCGTCCAGCGGGACGACTCGCTGCTCTATATCGCCACCGAGAACGGCATCTACCTCTCGAACGTCCGCAACCACACCATCCGCCCCGTTCCCCTGGCCGAACATCTGCCCCGGACCGTGGACCTGGCGCTCGACGCCGCGACGGGCGAGTTGTGGGTGGCCACCGAGGGCGACGGGGTCTACCGGCTGCACGAAGGGCGGGTGAGCAACTACCCGCAGCCTGCCACGGTGACGGCCGTGCTGTGCGATTCGCGCGGACGGGTCTTCGCCGCCACGCCGGGCGAGGGCGGGGGCCTGCTGCTTTACGACCGGGCAGCCGATGCGTTCCGCCCGATCGCCCCGGCTTCCCTGAACGCCTGGACGCTCTATGAGAGTCCCTCGGGCGAGGTCTGGGTGGGTACCCAGGGGCGGGGCCTGGTCCGCGTGCAAGCGGACGGCACCCTCTCGGGGCCCTTCAGCCTGGGTCCGACGCGCAACGGCAATATCGTGCGCGCGGTGGCCGACATGGGCTCGGAGCTCTACGTGGCTACCGAGGGAGGGCTGGCGATCTGGGACAAAGCCTCCGGCCAGACCCGGCACATCGTCCACCAGCCCGACCGTAGCGCCGCGATCGCCGACAACTCGCTCTACGCGATCTGCCGCGACCGCGAGGGCGGGGTCTGGATCGGCACCTATTTCCGCGGGATCAGCTACCTTTCCCCCGTGGCCTCGCTTTTCGAGGTCTTCCCGGGTGAGCGGGGCGCCTCTTCGCTCTGCGGCTACGCCATCAGCGCTTTCAACGAATGGGACGGCAGGATCATCGTCGCCTCGGAAGATAACGGCTTCTGCTTCTTCGATCCCCGTACGCAGCAGTTCTCCCCTTTCACGGGGAGATTGAGCTATATCAACGTCCACGACGTCTGCCCCGACGACCGGGGACGGTTGTGGATCGGCATGTACCTCCACGGCATCGACCTGTGGGACGCGCGCACGGGCCGCATGGGCCGCGTCGAGCAGTTGCCCGGCGAGGGTATCCACAGCCGGTCGATCCTGCGCCTGGTGCGCGACCGCCAGGGCAACATCCATATCGGGACCACCGCCGGAGCCGCGATGTGGGACGCTTCGACCGGACGCATCGCGCGCATGGAGATCACCCGGGGCTGCGTGATCCGCGACATCTTCGAAGACCATCTGGGCAACATCTGGTACGCGAGCATGAACCTCGGATTATTCCGCTATACCCCCTCGACGGGGCGCTGGGCCGAGTATTCGGTGCGCACGGGGGCGATACCCACCGACAAGACGGTCTGCGTGCGCAACGACCCGCAGGGCAATATCTGGGTGGGCACCGAGGGGTTCGGACTGCTGCGATTCGACTATGAAAGCGGCGCGTTCGAGATCTTCGACATGGACGACGGGCTTTCGAATAATTTCATCTTCAGCATCGAATACAGCGAAGACTGCCTCTGGATCGGCACCACCAACGGGCTGTGCCGCTACCGCCCCGGGCAACGCAAATCGAAGGTCTACACCGACGCCGACGGCCTGCCGAGCCCCTATTTCAACTACAACGCCAGCCGGCGCATGGCCGACGGCGAGCTCTATTTCGGCACGGTGAACGGCTTTTTCCGCTTCAACCCCGCGCACCTGGGCGAGAACGCATTCCCCCCGCCGGTCTATGTGACCTCGCTGACCGTACCCGACCGCCAGAACGGGCCTGCCGTGCGTTATGACGACATCGTGGCCCTGAACGGCGGCAAAGAGTGCATCACGTTGCCTTATAACCGCAACAGTCTCGAGATCAGCTTCGCCGCCCTGAGCTACAGCCAGCCGGCCGAGAACCGCTATTCCTGCTACCTGCAAGGTTTCGAACAGCAATGGGGCCGGGAAACCGCCTCGCGGACGGCCCGGTACAGCAATATCCCCCCCGGCAGCTACACCTTCCTGGTGCGCGGGGCCAACAGCGACGGGGTATGGAGCGGGCAGCCCGTCGAACTGCACATCACCATTCGCCAACCCCTCTGGGCTACGGGGTGGGCTGTGGGCGTTTATGTGCTGCTCGTGGCGGGGCTGCTGTGGCTCACCGTGCACACCGTCCAGCGCCGCGAGAAAACCCGCCACCGGCGCGACATCGAACGGCGCCAGAAACAGGCCGACGCCTCGAAGATCGAATTCTTCACCAACATCACCCACGAGATCAAAACGCCGCTCTCGCTGCTCAAAGCGCCCGTGGAATTACTGCTGCGCGATCCCGTGGCCTTGCCCCCGGCGTTGCGCACCAACGTGGAGATCATGGACCGCAACGTGCGCTGGCTTGAAAAACTGGTGCGCGAGTTGTTGGAATTCCGGCAATTGGAGGAGAAGCAATACGTGTTGCGCCCCTCGCGCGTCGACGTCGTTGCGCTTTTGGAGGCGCAGGTGGCCAATTTCGCTTCCTATGCCCAGGGGCACGGCATCGCGCTACATTTTCTGTGTAAGACAGAGTGTCCGCTTTGGGCCGACCTGGACGAAGACGCCCTCACCAAAGCCGTCAGCAACCTGCTCACCAACGCCTTAAAATACACGCGCGACCGCATCGTGGTGAGCCTGCGCGCCTACAAAGACGGGCGGCTGGTGATCGCCGTCCACGACAACGGCAGCGGCATCGAGCCGCAGAACCTCGGCAGGATCTTCGAGCCCTTCACCCAGTTCGACCCTTCGAAGCGCTTCAAAGGGATCGGCATCGGTCTGGCTTTCGCCCGCTCGCTGATAGCGCTGCACGGCGGCACGCTCAGGGTCGCCAGCCGTCCCGGCCGGTGGACGGTCGCCTCGATCACTCTGCCGCGCGAGAATCCCGAACTGATGGCCGCCGCCCCTGTCGCGTCGTACCGGCCCGAGCCGGTCGAGATGACCGATCCGGCGATCGCCCTGCCCGAGGCGCCGGAGGGCGACGACCTGCACCTGAAGCGTTTCGGTGAGGATCACCAGCTCGATGGGCACATCCTTTTCGTCGAGGACACGCTCGACATCGCCCAGACCGTGGTGGGTTACATGAAGGGCAAATACTGCATCGGATACAGCAACAACGCCCTCGACGCGTTGCACTACATCGAAGTGTACCAGCCCGACGTGGTGGTGAGCGACATCATCATGCCCGGCATGGACGGCATCGAACTCTGCCGGCGCATCAAGTCGGACGAATACATGAGCCACACGGGCGTGATCCTGCTCACGGCCAAAACGACCGACGCCGACCGTCTCGCGGGGCTCGAATCGGGCGCCAACGCCTATATCTGCAAGCCGTTTTCGCTGCGCGAACTGGAGGTGACCATCGACAACCTGCTCTGCTCGCGCATCCGATTGCACGATTGGGTGCTGCGCGCCGATACGGCGCCTCAGGACGATCCCCTGCCCGGCGAAGGACTATCTGCCGCAGACCATGATTTCGTTATGAAAGTATCGAAGATCATAAGCGAAAATGTCAACAACCCTGATTTCCGTACCGACGACCTCGCCTCGATGATCGGCATGAGCCGCTCGCTGGTCTACATCAAATTAAAGAAGCTGCTGAACGTTTCAGCCAACGAATACCTGCAAAACCTGCGTTTCGAGCGTGCCTGCCGTATGCTGCGCGAAGGCGGACAGACCATCTCCCAGATCGCCTACTCGCTGGGCTTCACCGATCCCAACTATTTCAGCCGCGCTTTCCGCAAGCACTTCGGCGTCACCCCGTCCGAGTACCGGGGACGCTACTGAGTGAACTGCACGCCAGAAATTGGATGCTCTCAAATGCAGCAGGGTCATGCAATGCAAAAATACATGGTTCTGCATTCGGCGACTGTGTATTTTTGTATTATACTGATAAGCAGGGTTTTAGCCATTGTGTTCTCTGCAATTTATCTAAAATAGACGGAAATAGACCTCATGTAATCTGATAATAATGGGGAACGCCATACTGGAATAGGATATTCGTGCGATTTATGAAACTGTAAAAAAGGGTAAACTACGCCAATTCCTGCTGCTGCTGCCTGACTTTAGGGCCGCCGAAGAAGGGATGATTGGCGAGGATAGTCACATTTTCTTCCTCGGAGATGCGGATGTATTTCATAAACTCACTTTCCCGTTTGTGACCGGTGATCTTCATGATCGAGATCGCCGGGATGCCGGCCTTAAAAGCGTTCGTGGCGAAAGAGCGTCTTGCGGTATGGGTCGACACGAATTTCCATTTTTCGTCCGTAACGGTCTGCACCTTGCCTGCGAATTTCTTGCGGATGGAGACCATCGTATTGATTTTGGTATATCGGCAGATGTCTTTGATCAATTCCCGGATGCTCTTTTCGCTTATGGACGCGTTGAGGTCAATGCCGCTTTCGAAAATCTCTTTGAGGATCGGATGCAGGGGGATGACCACCTTCTGATCCCCCTTATCGGTGATCGCCGTTATGAAATTGCCGTCGATCTGATATCCGGATAGCGTATTGAAGTCGGACACTCGCAAGCCCGTGTAGGCCCCGATAAGGAATTTGTTTTTGGCGATATTGTACGTGGCGATCTTGCTTTCGACGCCCCACGTGGAGCGGGGAAAGAAAAACGCCACGAATTCTTCATCGATTACCGTTTCATGGATGCGCATTAATTCCTCTTCGGTCAGATATACCGCATCCGGCTCAAAATAGATACTCTTGAATTCGGGATCTTCGAATTCCATGTTCTCGTGAACCTTGTCCTTGTACCGGGCGGTTCGGATCACTTGCAGGATGTATTTGATCAATGCCCCGGTATAATTGTCGGCATACCCGAGATTATTCATATAGTTGATGACTTCTTCCCGGAAGTTCAGATCAATGTCGCCGAACCTTATCACACACCCGCGTTTCTTCTCAAATTCCTGCATAATTTTCAGAAAGCGGCGCACCTTATAAATACGGGCCTCGTTCGTGTTGGAGGCGTGCCGTACCATGAATACCTTCTGCCAATAGTCCAGGAAATTGATGTCCGGCTTGGTCACGCTGACGTATGGCGTGTTCTTTAATTCGCAATCCACTAACTGCCAGAAGATTTCTTTGTCTGAGAAATCAATATTTTCCAACGTAGCCTTGTGGATCATCCGTTCGATAGCCTGACGCCAGCGTTCGACTTCATAATTGACGATAGCACCGTGCTGGTACCTCGCTGTAATGGCTGCCTTTTGGGTTTTGGTGTTCCAATGCTTGCTCTCGATGGAAACGCCGATGCCTTTTTTGTAACGGCGGCCATTATGCCGCACGATAACCTCGATACTGGTACTTTCCAGATTCGGACGTGCCAGAAAAAATCCCACGCTCATATCCCTCTCGTTTAGGTTTGCTCCCTCGAAGATAAAAAAAGTGTTCCGACAAAAAAAATGAAACGTTCCGATTGCGGAACAAAATCGACACTTTGTATTAAAAAAGTCTACTTTGTTCTGATTTTGGGAAAGTTGCAAAATATTCCGAATCGGAATGAGAATCAGAGAGAAAGGGGGTGGAAACAAAAAAACCGAGCGAAACGTCGCCCGGTTTAAGTTGACCTACCTGGATTCGAACCAAGAAAGGCAGATCCAGAATCTGCAGTGTTGCCATTACACCATAGGTCAAAATGTGGGTGCAAATTTAAGAGATAATTTTTATACTGCAAAATGATCGTGTTAAAATTTCATCTTTGTGCCTGAAGTTTCTTGTTTTGCCTGAGTTTTGGATTCGCCGGGGGTCTTGGGTCGATAGTTGAATCGGACTTTTATTTTTTTCTGGGATTTTTGGCGTTTTTTCGATAATTTTTTTGGGTGCGGAAGGAATTCGGCGTAATGGGCAATGTATTGATATTGAAAATAATGTATTTTGATCGTCTCTGTCGGACTATCCGGAGGGAGGTTCTCTTAGTTGCAATTATAAGGGGCTGTTCCGCTACCGTTTTGCAAAGTAAAATGGAAAAATAGCGACAAATGATTACATTATTTCGATTTATTTTATATATTTGAATTTTGAAGAGGTGGATGTTTTAATGAAAGCCGCCTTGTGTGAGTCGGGCCAATGCGCCCCAGGGCTCTGTAGGGAGGGTTTACAGGTGAAACAGCAACTATATCATATCGTCCGCTACCCCCGGGAGGCCGTGAAGGTTCCCTGCAGCATGGATATTTGTACGGCCGAAGCGCCGTTATTTCACTTCCCCTGAAGATGTCATCGCCTTTTTGCATGGCATTTTTTTATCTCTCACCCAGATTTTGTGTCGAATGAATTGAAAATTAACTAAAACCCGAAGAACGTGAAGAAAATTCTATTAATCGTTTTGCTGATTGGGTTGTGCGGCCTTCAGGCCGTGCGGGCCCAGGCGCCGGGAAAGGTCTCCATTGAAGGTACGGTGACCGATTTCGCTACCAAGGCCCCCTTATCGGGTGCTGTGGTGTCCATCCCGCAGCTTAGTCTTTGGGCCGTCGCGGATAGCAAGGGTCATTTTAAAATGCCCTCGGTGACCACCGGCTCATACAACATCGAAGTGACCTACCTGGGTTACGAAACACTGACCTATCCTGCCAACATCGGCCGCGCGATCGCCAATTTCGACTTGCGGATGAAGGCGACGAGTCTGGCGCTGAATACGGTGGTCGTCACGGCGACGAAAGGCATTGAACTGAACACCTCGGCCAAGATCGACCGCCAGGCGATGGACCACATCCAGGCCTCGACCTTGAAAACCTACATGGAGCTGATTCCCGGGACGGCGATCGTGAACCAGTCGCTTACCGAATCCCAACGTATATCGCTCCGTGACTTCGAATTAGGGGGAGACAATGCGAACAATCCCAGGGCGAACTCCAATATCGCTCTGGGTACCGCTATCATCGTCGACGGATCGCTGACAACCGATGCCGCCTCGATCGCGGGTCCCGGCTCATCCTCGCTTACCCTTCCCGAGTCCCAGAAAGGTTACGACACCCGGCACCTGGCGACCGACCAGATCGAATCGATCGAGGTGCTCACCGGTGTTGTTTCCGCCCAATACGGGAACCTCAACTCGGGCGCGGTGATCGTCAAGACGAAGGCCGGGCGTACGCCTTATGAGTTCTCGGCTAAAACGGACCCGAACTCGAAGATCTACTCTTTCGGTAAAGGTTTCGCCTTGGGCGGCAATAACGGTTTTTTGAACGTGAATGCCGAATATGCCAATGCTTATAAGGACCTGCGTACCGATGAAGACGCCTACGACCGCACCGCTCTCAGCGCCCGGTACAGCAATACCTTCAACCGGAATCATACGCCGCTGACTTTCAATGCTTCGGTGAATGGCTATTTGTCGGAGGGAAGCACCAAGAATGACCCCGACAATGCGAGCAAGGATGATCTTTCCGCGCTGAACGACAACAGCTTCGAATTAAAGGTATATGGTAGCTGGCAGTTGCGCAAATCCTGGATCTCTTCGTTGCAGTATTCGGTTAATTACCGAATGACCAACCAGTTCTCCAAGAAGACGGCTTCGGTCGGTGCGCCTGACCTGCGGCACAACACCATGGAGGATATCATGTTCATCACGCATCGTACCGCTCCGGAAAAATACATCAGCGACCTGCGCAACGAAAGCCGCGCATCGTATGCCAACGCCAAACTGGTGGCCGACCTTTCCGAGCGCTACGGGATCGTTTACAACAGCCTGTTGGTCGGTGGGGAATGGAATAATTCGGGCAACCGCGGCCGTGGATTTTATTATGTGGGCGTACCGACCGGTACTGTGCGCAATGCCGATGCGCGCGATTATATTCCTTTTGTCAATCAGTATAGCGCTTTCGCGGAAGACAAGGTGACCGTTCCTTTTAATAATAAGAAAAGTTCGGTTACGGCCATGGCCGGCGTACGCTTCATGAAAGTGGACGCCACCGACGTGCTCAAACAGACCTCTGCGGTCGATCCCCGCTTCAACCTGCAGTACGCGATCCTGCAAAACAACCGGAATCATAAGGTCAGGGACCTGAGCGTCCGCGTGGGCTGGGGGATCCAGACCGTGCTGCCCAACCTGCAATTCCTGTACAACATTCCGCAATATACCGACAGGCAGGGCATGCAGTGGAATGCGTCGGACGACCGTGAACAGGGGGCCATTTACACCAACTTTGTCTTTACGCCCGACATGATGCGCAATCGCGACCTCAAATTCCAGCGCAGTAAGAACTTCGAGGTGGGAACGGATTTCAACATGTTCGGCATCAAGGGAAGCGTGGTCTATTTTCGAGAGCAGATCTACAACGGCTACCGGTTCGACCTGAGCGTTGCTCCCCTGCCGATGTACTGGAACGAATATAAATTCGGAGCCGACGGCACTGCAACGGCCGACGACGACCTCGAACCGAAACTGACGCGGCTTGCCGACGGGACTTACCGGGTAACGACCGGCGGCGGCGTGGAACTTCCCGTCAGCCGCGAGCGCTTTGCATTCTATGCAGCCGTGAAGCCTCCTAACAATAACAATAAGGTGCGCAAATGGGGTATTGAGGGTACGTTCGATTTCGGCCAGATCCCGGCCCTGCGTACTTCCGTGAGGTTCACCACGCAATATCTTTACCGCGAGGTCCGCAACAGCGAGGGGTGTGTGGAATATGCTACCTACACCGGCGGCGGCAGTACCCGGGTGGAGGGCGTAACGGGCCAGGATAACCCTGTAATAGCTGGTTTCTTGGACGGGACAGAAACTTACCTGGGGACTAAGACGAGCCAGCTCACTTCGAACCTGATGCTGATTACCCACATCCCGAAACTGCGCCTGGTGACCACTGTTACGATCCAGTGCATCGCTTTCCGCCGCGCTCAAAGTACCCAGGCACCCGGACTCTACCACTATGATGAGAACGGGCAGCGGGTTTACGGTGATTATTCACACGGCTGGCACGACCTGCAGGTCTACCGCGACCCGACCGTCTACATGACCGCCGACGGTGTCGTGCATCCGTTCGACGCCAGCCTCTACACGGCTACGGAAGACGGCCCGTGGGACAAATACCGCACTTCGATCTTCAATAAGAACTATTACGTGCTCGATAAATACGCCCCCTATTTTATGGGTAAGATACAGGTTACCAAGGAGATCGGTAAGATTGCGTCGGTTTCTTTCTACGCCAATAACTTCACCTCCTCGAACCCGCTGATGTTGCGTACGTCGACCGATGCCTACCAGCGGATGAACGCCAATTTCTTCTTCGGGGCCGAGGTCAAGATCAAATTTTAAAACGGCAGGGTTATGAAAAAATTACTTTATATCGTATGCCTCGCACTGCCGGTGGCTTTCGGGGCCTGCGCGCTGGATGATGTGAGCAGCCAATCGTTCGATAAGCAGATGATCACGCTTTCCGTCCAGTGTGAATTCCAGGAAGAATACCTCGCCTCGGGATTTCCTAAAAGCGGACATGACGTGGAGTTCCGTAATCAGCTCAATGGCGTTTCTTATATCGCCAAGACCGATAACAACGGTTTCGCGTCGCAACAGGTCGAATACGGCACTTACGTCGCCTATGTGCGCGGCCAGATTCCTTCCGGCAGTTCGAAGGTCATCCTTACGGGCAGCGAGTCGTTCGACGGGGTAACCAAGGAGGATGCCGAGGTGACCATTCAGACCAATTTCGGGTTTACCAGTCCCCTGATCATGAGGGAGGTGTATGTGGCAGGTTCTACGCTTAACGATGGCTCCACATATACGCAGGCGAAAAAATTCGATGCGTATGTCGCGATCTATAACAATTCCGCCGATGTGCAATATGCCGACGGCCTCTGTTTTGCGATCCATACCGCCATGGCGAGCACCGCATCGGCCATCGTCAACTGGTTTAAGAAGGTCGGCACGCCGAGGGATTCTATTCCCATCAGTTTATGGGCTTATGTGATCCCCGGAAATATCGCCAATCCCACGAAAACGATCCAGCCCGGGGAAGAGATCATCTTCGCACTCAACGCGGTGGACCATACCACGCTGGTCAGCGGGGCGAAAGTCAGCAACCTGGACCGCGCCAATGTCTATCCGCTTTACAGTGCGAATACCACCGCGCTCTGGGCGCCGGGAAACCTGGCTAAACCCAATGCGGTTTACGAATATGAGAAAGGCGCCGGGGCGCAGATGACCTTCGGATTTTCCCCCGCTTTCATTATGTACCGCATGCAGCCGTGGCCGGGGGCCGTATCCACCACCTTCCAGGATCTGGCGGAGGAATATATCAAGGACGGGGCTATTTCGGGCGCGAAGACGGGGCCCAGGATGTATCCGCCTCCCGGATATACGACCGGTACGCAAGCCATCATGGTCCCCTGGCAATGGGTGATCGACGGTCTGGATATCCGGGCCAACGCGACGAACAATCCGCGCCTGCCGGGGATGATCGATTCCGGTCATGTGCTCAATGCGGCCAATAACTCGGGTATCAGCCATGTCCGCAAGGTCGACCAGGAAGCGACGGCTGAAGCGGGCGGAAGGATTGTTTACCAGGATACGAACTACGCCAATAACGATTGGGAATACTCCGATCCTCCTACGATGGTGGGTAAATGAGGGATTAACGCACTAAAATGACAGCAATTATGAGAAAAATTTTATATATCGCACTGTTATCCTTAGGTGCCTGCGCGGTCAATACCGCCTTCGCCCTCGAACCCGAGTCGGGAGAAGGGAGCGAGCAGTATTACACGATGGGACGGATCGTTTCCCACAGCAACTGGCTCTCTACGTTCAATCCCGCGGGATTGGCTGAAAACCAGGTCAGCAAATCGCTGGCCGAGGCTTCCTACGGACATTCGTTCGGACCCTACCGTAGTGTGGACTGGGGCGTGAAACTCGACCGATTCGGCCTGAAGACGGAATCGTTCAAACGGATGGACAAACTCTCGTTCTACGGAGTGCTCGAATACGTCAACGACCGCCACGACCAACGCAATTGGGCGGGCAATATCCATCCGGAGAAATCGACGATGATGATCGGGGACGAGCGGCCCGGTAAGACGCGTGCGGAGAATTTCATCCTGCGCGGCCAGGTGGCTTACGAGCCGTGTCCCAGCTATTCGCTCGGCGTGGCCGTGGGATATGAGGCTGATGCGCTTGCCAAGCGCAAGGACGCGCGCAACAGGAACTATTACATGCGCCTCGACGTCCAGCCGGGGGCTATGTTCCGCAGCAAAGTCGTGAATGTGGGACTGAATTTGAATTTCGCACGCCAAACCGAAACGGTGGATTACAAATCTTACGGCTCGAATGAGATCAACCCCAACGCGTATATCAGCGACGCCATGTGGTTCTACCTTTCGGAGGTTGTTACCACGGGAGGGAGCGGTTTCTCGACGGTATACTACAAGGGATCGACTTTCGGCGCTGCGGCCCAGTTGGAGTTCAACATCGCCCCGGGGTTCAAATTCCTCAGCCAGTTCTCGGCCGATTATGACTACCTGCACCGTTACCGTTTTACTTCCATGCAGAAATTAGGCGATGACGAGCGGCTTACGTACCGGTACCTCGGCGCTTTCTCGTGGGGCTGTGACCGTTCGGACCACGTGCTCAAACTGCGCGGTTCGTGGCGCGATGCCGCCCAGTACGAGAACCTCCAGCAACTGGAGGTCGTCCCGGGGGCAGCCAACAAGCAGCAATACATGCAGTACGGTAAAACCACCAAATACACGGCTGATAACTACACCCTCGGTGCGGATTATACGTTGTATCTGAAACGCAACGAATGGAACTCCTCGTGGATCGTGAATGTGGGCGTCGATTATTTCAAGAACTGCTCGGAATATCGCGCGCTGCCTTCGCTGTTCACCCGCCAGATCAGTTTCGCGCAGGTGTATGCGGCGGTGACCAAGAATTTCCTGCTCAGTCCCAAAGCGTTCCTCGATGTGACGCTCAACGGCGGCGTGGGTGAGGGATGGGGACACTCCTTCGATGAGAACATTCCTGCGGGGCTCAACCAGACGTTCCAGGTGCGGCAGGACGTGCTGCAATGGGAATTCGACTACCTGACGGCCGGACGTTACAACCTGGGCGGCAAGGTGCGCCTCACGCACGCCCTGCCCACGCGCATTCCGATGAGCGGTTACGCCGAGTTCGGTTTCCGCAGCACGACGGCCAACAGCGGCATGCCCGACACGTTCCGCCGCGCGTTCATGGCGACGCTCGGGGTGAATTTCTAACCTACCCCTTTAACCGTACGCAAGCCGGATGAATTTTCATCCGGCTTGTTTTTTCTTTAGCCGGTTGCTCTGATTGCGATAACCGTTGTCTTTTTTCGTCATGTCAACTGCGCTCGATATAACGGGAAAGAAAGAGGATTCATTGAGCGTGTTTTGTCATCCTTCACTGACGTTAAGGATGACAATGACATAGGGGTAAACGTAAACCGGTTTGTAGGGATATATTTCTGCAAACCTTAAATATATCTTCCTTTATCAGGGAAACGGAAATGAAAAAAGCCGGTCAATCTCGTCCGGCTTTTTTTGTGCCCGAGGGCTGCGGTGTTAATCTTTTACGCCGCCCGGCTGGAAATACATCGAGGTGAAGCGGTTGCCCTGGTTGAGGATCGCGCGGGTCAGGTCGCGCACCTGGTCGGGGGTTATGCTCATGAAGACCTTCGGGTCGTCCTTGCGCAGGTCGACGCCCCCCTGGTCCCAGATGATCAGCTTATCCATCCAGATGCGGGGGGTCTTGGCGTCTTTCTCATGACGCTCGAGCCACACTTTCTCGAAGTAAAGGCGCGCTTCGGCCACTTCCTGATCCGTGGGGCTGACGGCGGCCATGGCTTCTATATCCTTCTGTATTTCGCCCGCGAGCATGTCGGCCAGATCGGGGTCGGTCTTGAAGGTGAGGTTGACGTAGCATTTGGGCGTGGGGCGCAAACGCACCTCCTCCTTGACGGAGATGTAATACGTTCCGCCCTTCTCCTCGCGCACGCTCTGCATGGTGCGTTCGCCGAGGATGTAAACCACGTAGCGCAGGGCGGCGTAATTGGCGGGGGAGAGTTTGAAATCGCCGAAATAGCTGCGGTTGATCTGCACTTTCGGGGTCATCGTGGGCTTGCCTTCGTAGCGCACTTCACGTACTCCCGGGAGTGTTTCGAGGGCTTTGCGGGGGGATTTCACCGTCTTGGCCGCGGGGATCGACCCCAGGTACCGGCATACCATCTGCCTGACCTGCTCTTCGGGCAGCGCGGCGCAGATATAGAGCGTGTAGCCGGCCGGGTTGGCGAACTGCTGGTCGTAGAGCGCGCGCAGGCGGGGCAGGGTCATCTTTTGGGCGTCGGCCAGGGTGGCCCGCGTCAGCCACGGGTTGTCGCCGTACTGGACCCGGGCGGTGGTATCGCTGTACCGGTCGGCATCCGACAGCCCTTTTTCAAGGCCGATGCGGATGCGGTCCATCGTTTTGTCGTAGTTCTGCTGCGTGAAATTCGGGGCGCAGATGTAGCGGTTGGTCACTTGCAGCAGGGTTTCCAGATCTTCCGCCGTACAGGTCCCGTTCAGGATGGCGTACTCTTTATTGACCGAGGCGCTCATCGAGATCCGGCGTTTGGACAACATCTCGCGCAGGTCGGTCCGGGGCGTGTCGTTGATGCTGGCCCCTCCGCTCATGTATTGGCTCAGCAGGTCGAGCCCGGCGTAATCCGTGGTGAGGTTGTAACCTCCGTAATGGTAGGCGGCCATCTGGACGGCCGTGGCGTCCTGCGCCTTGTCGATATGCTTGAAGAGCACCTTCATGCCGTTGGAGAGCGTCCATTGCTCGGCGCCGAACGCCTCTATGGGGCGGCTACTGACGATCTTGCCGGGCGTGGGCGCCGGGCCGGGGAATACCTTCACTTCGGCCTGGTGCGTGGAGGCCAGCGGGTCGATATCCGCTTTGGATAGCGAGGCGAGAAACTCCAGGCAGGTCGCTTCGTCGGGTACCAGGTCGAGTTTTTGGTCGGGTACGGTGAACATCACCAATTCGTCGTTCTGATCCAGCATCTGGGGCATCGTCGCTTCGGCGTCCTCGTAGGTGATCGCGGCCAGCAGTTTACGGGTGACGGCTATCTCGTCCGCGGGGGCCATGCAGGGCATGTCGCGGGTGAAGTTGAGCACGTACGCCTTGGCCAGGTCGGTGTTGGTGGCCTGTTCGAGCTTTTCGAGCTGCTTCTCCGTGTCGAGTTTCACTTTACTCAGCGCACGGTTGAATTCCTGTTGCGTGAAACCGTGACGGCGCATGCGTTCCAGTTCGAATTCCACCCCGGTGAACATGGCCATCAGGTTGGTGTCTTGCTTCGGGATAACCGTGACCATCATCAGGTTGCGCTGGGTCGAGAGCGTATTGCCCATGGCCGACGCACGGCGCCAGAAAGTCGTGTCGGGAGCTTCGATCAGGGCGAAGCGGCCGCGTACCATTTGCAGGCACACCTCGCGGCGCAGGCCGTTGCTGATGAACGATTCCTGTTGCCGCTGCGCCACGGTGGGGTAGGGCGCCTTGAAGAACAGTTTGACCGTAACGGCCTTCGATTCCGGATCGCTCAGCGTGGCGATCACCGGGCCGTTGGGTTTGGGAAGGAGGTATTCCTCTTTCGGGGCGGGATTTTTGGCCGCAGGGATCGTGGAGAATGTCTTTTTGATATTCGCCTCCATCTGGTCCACGTCCACGTCGCCCACCACGATCACGGCCTGCAGGTCGGGGCGGTACCATTTGTGGTAGAAATCCACGAGGGTCTGCCGGTCGAATGTACGGATGATCTCCGGGTCGCCGATCACGTCGCGTTCGGCGTATTTCGTCCCTGCGTATTCGATCCGGAACTGTTTCTCCTGCGTGCGTATCCGGGTGTCGTAGCCCTGGCGCCACTCCTCGCGGATCACGCCGCGCTCTTTCTCCAGCGCCGCGGGGTCGATCGTCAGGAAGCCCGACCAGTCGTGCAACAGCATCAGCAGCGTGTCGGTGATGGCCGGACGCAGCAGCGGCACGTTCGAAATGTTGTAGACCGTGCGCTCGCGCGAAGTATAGGCGTTCACGTTATAGCCGAAGCGAACTCCCAGGGCGGCCGTATATTCCAAAAGGCCCTTGTTGGGAAAGTTCGTCGAACCGTTGAAGGCCATGTGCTCCAGGAAATGCGCTAAACCGTTCTGATTATCCTCTTCCTGGAGCGCCCCCACGTTGTGGGCGATGAAAAAGTCGGCCCGCTTGGCGGGATTCTCGTTGTGCTTGATGTAGTAGGTCATGCCGTTGGACAAGCGTCCGACCCTCAGGCTTTTGTCTGTGGGCAGGGGTTTATCCGCCTGTGCCTGTGCGCAATACCCCGCAAGGAGGAGCGCGGAGACGATCGTTAAAAAGATATTTCTCATAGGTTGAGGAATTATAAGTGTCAACCACAAACATACGAAATAAATGTCACAAAATTTAGTCGGGAAGTAAAAAAGTCTTACCGAATGATTGGATTTTGCTTATATAAAACTATATTTGTGAGGAATAAAATACTTAACCTTTAATTTAATTGCCGAAAGATGAAATCGAAACGGTGTAATTGGCTCAAAAGTTTGCTGCAATGGGGTACCCTGGCAGCGATCGTCGGCTTTATCCTCTGGGGTGTCTTTGGTGGCGGCAAACCTGCCGACCCCGAAGCCTATTGTCCCTTCGGCGGCCTGCAGGCCACCGGAAGTTACCTGGTCAATACCTCGCTTACGTGCAGCATGTCCCTGGTGCAGATCATGATGGGCATCGTGCTGGCCGTGGGCGTGATCCTGTTCAGTAAGTTGTTCTGCGGTTACCTCTGCCCGCTGGGCACGGTGGAAGAGTACCTGGGCCGCGCGGGCAAGAAGGCCAAATGCCTCTACACGATCCCGCAGGGTAGCATCGCCGACAAAGCGCTGCGCATCCTCAAATACGTGCTGCTGTTCATCGTCTTCTACTATTCCGTCAAGTCGAGTGAACTGTTCTGCAAGAACTTCGACCCCTATTACGCCGCCGCTACCGGTTTCAAGGGCGAGATCACGGCCTGGATGGCCTGGTTGGCCATCGCGGTGATGATCCTGGGCGGGTTCTTCGTTAAAATGTTCTGGTGCAAGTATATCTGCCCGCTGGGTGCGATCAGCAACCTGTTCCGATTCACGCTGCTCTTCGCCGCCGTCGCGGTGCTGATCTGGGTGCTCGGGATCGCCGGCGTGGCTAACGGTTGGATCTGGGCTTTGGGCGTGGCTTGTATTGCCTCTTACATTTTCGAGATCACCTGCCTCAAAAAGAAGACCTGGTCGCTGCTGCGCATCGTGCGTGACGAGGCTACCTGTACCAATTGCGGCCTTTGCGCCAAGAAGTGCCCCTACGCCATCGACGTGGACAAAACGAAGAAGGTCACCGACGTGGATTGTACCCTTTGCGGGGAGTGCGTCACCTGCTGCCCGGTGGATGCCCTCGCGGTGAGCAAGAAAAAATCGCTGCGCTGGGTTCCCGGCCTGCTGGTGATCGTGCTGTTCGTGCTGGCCATCATCATGGGCCGTACGTGGGAGCTGCCCACGATCGACATGAAGTGGGGCGAGTGGCAGAAGGTGGAGAACATGAAGACCTTCGAAATGGAAGGGCTGACCAGCGTGAAGTGCTTCGGCAGCTCGCGCGCCTTCGCCTCGAAAATGGAGAAGGTCCCGGGCGTCTACGGCGTGAAGACCTACGTCGGCCGTTTCGCCGTGGTGCTCTCCTATGACCCGGCCGTGACCGATACGCTCAAGATCCAGGAGTCGATCTTCACCCCGACCAAGATGAAATTCAAGAGCCCGAAGGCGGATAGCGATTCGCTGCGCATCGTCCAGTTGGGTGTCGACGGACTGTTCGACCGCATGGATATGGTCTACCTGGGTAACATCCTGCGTAAATTCGACGGCGTCTACGGCTTCGAAGCCAACTTCGCCTGCCCGGTCGACGTGAAACTCTACACCGACCCGGCGATCACCCTGGATAAGGAGGTGCTGAAAGATTCGATCCAGGCCAAAGAGACGGCCATGATGGCCCACGGCGGCGCGGTGAAAACCATCCATATCCATTACAAACTGGCTTCGTACATTCCCGATGCCGGGATGATGTCCGCGCGCGATTTCGTGAACCTGATGTTCGAAGAGAACCGCGCCCTGAGTGGCGAATTCAAGGACAACACCGAGAAGTACGGCGACGACGCCGCTTACCCGAAGGCCGTTTACGAACTCGTCTACCCGGGCATTGAGAAACCGCTCATCAAGCGCTCGTTCCCCTACTTCAAGAGCTTCCTGTCGACCTCGGACGGCATCACGCGCATCGACGTCGAGTTGAACGACGCGCTGGTGCCCGTGCTGCGCATCACCTATGTGAAGAGCATGTGGGACGACAAGCGTATCTGGGACGAGATTTGCCAGGCCCCCGTCTGGAAGATCAAGTACAAGGACGGCAGCATCAAGGAGGAGGAGGCTAAACTCACCTTCGACACGGAAGGCCACACGATCCAGTAACCAGAATTTCGGTTTTGTCATTCTGGGCGAAGCGAAGAATCTTAGTCAGTATTGTTCTGAACACAGCCAGACCAGGATTCTTCGCTTCGCTCAGAATGACAAAACCGTAAAATGAAGAACATGAAAAAATTTATCGTATTTTTTGCTTTGTGCCTGCCTTTCGTCGCTCTGGCCGACGAGGGCATGTGGCTGATCAACTCCTTCGGCAACGCCTACCCGCAGATGAAGAAGGAGGGGCTGAAGCTCACCCCCTCGCAGATTTACAGTGAAACCGGTCCTTCCGTGGCCGGCGCCATAGTGGCCGTGGACGGCGGTCACGGCACGGGCAGCATGGTCTCGGCCCAGGGGCTGATGATCACCAACCACCACGTGGCTTACAGCGATATCCACGCCCTGAGCACCCCCGAGAAGAACTACCTCGAGGAGGGTTTCTGGGCCCTGGACCGCAAGGACGAAATTCCCATCAAGGGCAAAACGGTCACCTTCGTTCGCAAGGTGGTCGACGTGACGGCCGAGGGCAAAGCCCTTTACGACTCGCTCAAACAGGCCGGCCGCCTGGGTCCGTTCACCTCGCGCCGCATTTTCAGCATCATCCAGGACAGGCATGCCAAGGCGGAGAATACCCCTTACGACCTCTCCTGCTCGTCGTTCTTCCGGGGCGAGCTCTACCTGCTCTTCTACGAGGAGACTTACAAGGACGTCCGCCTGGTGGGTGCGCCCCCGGTGAGCATGGGCGCCTTCGGCGGGGAGACCGATAACTGGGGCTGGCCGCAGCACAAATGCGATTTCGCCCTCTACCGCGTCTATGCCGGTAAGGACGGCCGTCCGGCGGAATATTCCCCGGACAACGCGCCGATGAAACCGGTGAAATACCTCAATATCGCCACTTCGGGCGTCCACGACGGGGAGTACGCGATGATCATCGGTTTCCCGGGCCGCACGAGCCGGTACAGCTCCTCGTTCGCGGTGGAGCAGAAGGAGACGATCATCAACCCGATCGCCGTCAAGTCGCGCCGCGACATGCTCAACGTGATGCTGGCCCACATGGAGGCCGATCCGAAGGTGCGCCTGCTCTATGCGGATAAATATTTCGGTATCAGCAACTACACCGACTACGCCAAATGGGAGAATATCTGCCTGCGCCGTTACGACGTGGTGGGGATAAAGGCCCGCGAGGAAGCGGCGATGCAGCAGTGGATCGACTCCTCGCCCCAGCGGAAGCAGGACTACGGGACGATGTTGCCCGACCTGAAAAAAGGCTACGCCGCGATGGCCGACGCCAACCGCGAACGCACCTACTTCCAGGAGGACTGGTTCCGCGCGGGCGAGATATCCGCCACGGCAGGTCGCCTTGCGTCCGTGGCTGCGAACATGGAGCGTAAAAATGTAAAGACCGTGGTGTGGGGTGACGAGTCCATGTCGAACCTCATTATGAACATCCCGCGCCTTTACACCAAAGGCGATGTGGCTACCGAGCGCGACTGTTTCCTCAAGCTGGCCCCGCGTTTCGTGGCCAACGTCCCGGCCTCGATGCGCGGCAAGGGGATGAACGACATGCTGGCCCGTTTCGACGGCGATGCCGAGGCCATGTTCGCCTGGGCGGTGGATAACTCGATCATCCGAAGCGAGAAAACGCTCAAGGAATTCTTCAGCACCCCCCGCACCCGCGAGGAGATCCTCGCCGACCCGATGGCGACCCTGGCGGTTTCCGTCTCTTCCTCCACATTCGTCGGCAAGATCAACCAGGTGGAGAAAAGCCTGGGCTACGATCCGGACAGCCTGGAAACGGTCTACGGCCGCGTCCTCTATTTCATGCGCAAGGACAAGGGTATTCCCCAGTATCCCGACGCCAACGGCACGATCCGCATGACCTACGGTACCGTAGGCCCGCTCTCGGCGCTGGACGCCATCCATTACGATTCGCGCTCGACCATCGCCGGGTACATGCAGAAATACGATCCGGACAATTACGAGTTCCGTGTGGACGACAAGTTGCAGGGCCTGATCAAGGCCGGCGATTGGGGCCGCTGGGGCGAGAAAGGCGTGCTTTACGCCAACTTCCTGACCAATAACGATATCACCGGGGGCAACTCCGGCAGCCCGGTGCTCAACGCCAACGGCGACATCATCGGCCTGGCCTTCGACGGCAACCGCGAGTCGATGTCGGGCGGGCTCTACTTCCATCCCGAATATTTCAAGACGGTGAACGTCGATATCCGCTTCGTGCTCTGGACGATGGATAAATATGCCGGTGCGGGCAAATTGATCGATGAGATGACGCTGGTTAAGTAGCGGTTATAAATGTAAAAATGGAACGGGTGCCCTGCCAAGGGCACCCGTTCCATTTTAGTAATGCCCGTTTTCAGCTCTGTTTGTCATTCTGAACGGAGTGAAGAATCTCAGACAGCCTTTTTGAGATTCTTCACTCCGTTCAGAATGACAAACACCTGTCGGGATTTAAGTCCCCCGCACATTAAATGTTCGTTAAGGAATTTTTAAAATCCCCGCCGCGTCGTATCTTTGCGCCGAGAATTTATAGGATGAAAATGACAAAGAAGATGAAAATCGCGCTCGTAGCGCACGACCACATGAAACGCGACCTGGCCGAATGGGTCGACTGGAACTGGGAGATTTTGCTGAAACACCACCTGATCTGCACCGGCACGACCGGAAAAATGGTAGCCAACACGCTCATCGACCGCCGCGGCAACAACAACGGCGGCAGTTTCGATATCACCCTTTTGAAGTCGGGCCCGCTGGGCGGCGACCAACAGTTGGGCGCGCTGATCGCCGAAGGGGAGATCGACGCGCTGATCTTTTTCTGGGACCCGATGCAGCCCCAGCCCCACGACGTGGATGTGAAGGCGCTGATGCGCCTGGCCACGCTCTATAATGTCCCGGCGGCGTTCAACCGCAGCACGGCCGACTTTTTGATCTCCTCTCCGCTGTTCGGCGGAGAATACATTCCCGTGGTGAAAGACTACCGCGGTTATGTTGAACGTACATTGGAAGAATAAGAAACCCGGCGTAAAAGATTTTATTTGCGCCGAAAGAAAAAATAATTACCTTTGCACCACGATTTTTGTCGGCGGGGTGTAGCGCAGTCCGGTTAGCGCGCCAGCTTCGGGAGTTGGAGGCCCCGAGTTCGAATCTCGGCACCCCGACAGAAATTTAAGCCCGTTCCATACGAAGGAACGGGCTTTTCGTTTCTATTTTCCGCCTCTCCGCTATGATCGGGCGTGAGGGGTCATAAATTTTATTACTTTTGTTTTCAGTGAAAAAAGAAATTTCCCATGAAGGACGGGATCATTGATTTCGCCACCGCCACTACGGGCTCGCTGCCGCGTAGCGCCCGCGCGGGGCAACCCGTGATCGGCCTTTCGGTCAACGTGGACGGGGGGACCTCGCGGCTGCATGAGGCTTATATCCGCTCGGTGGCCGCGGCGGGCGGCATTACGGTGCTGATCCCCGCTACGGAGGACGCGGACACGCTGCGCGAGATCGTCGGGCGGATCGACGGATTGGTGCTTACGGGCGGGTCGGACATCGACGGCCGCTATTTCGGCGAACAGACCCTTGAGGGGCTTACGGATGTGAATCCCTTGCGCGATACCTATGATTTTTTGCTGCTGCGCCTGGCCGCCGATCACCAGTTGCCTGTTTTGGGCATCTGCCGCGGGATGCAGGTGATCAACGTCGCCTTCGGGGGCGGGCTTTGCCAGGACATTCCCTCGCAATTCCCAGGCGAGCCGCTGAACCACAGCATCCTTACCGATAAAGAAAAACCGGTGCACACCGTCCGCATTGCGCAGGGCTCGCGCCTCGCGGCCATCTTCGGCTGCGAAGAGATCGGCGTCAATTCGCGCCATCACCAGGCCGTGCAGGGTATCGCCCCCGACTTCACGGTATCGGCCATCGCCCCGGACGGCGTGGTGGAAGCCATCGAGGGCTACCCCCTGCGCCGCATTCTGGGCGTGCAATGGCATCCCGAGAATATGGCGGCCGATGGAGCCGACGAGGGGATGCAGGCGTTATTCCGCTTCATCGTCGGGGAGGCCGCGCTGTTCGCCCGCGCCAAACATATCCATGCCCGCCACCTGACCGTCGATTCCCATTGCGACACCCCGATGCTCTTCGCCGAAAACGAGGTGAACATCGGCCGCCGCGACCCTGTGGCGAAAGTCGACCTGGTCAAGATGGGGGAAGGGGGGCTGGACGCCGTTTTCGTGGTGGCCTACCTGCCGCAAGGCCCGCGGCAGGATTTTGGGATCTGGTACGCGCCCCATCACGCCCGCGAACTGTTAGAAGCGATGCAGGCGCAGATCGGATCCAACGCCGATTATGTAGGCCAGGCCCGCACCTTCGCCGAGGCCGACGCCCTCAAAGCCGGGGGCAAAAGGGTGATCTTTTTAGCCATCGAGAACGGCTATGCCATTGGCTCCGACCTGGCGAACCTCGACCGTTTCCGCCGCATGGGCGTGACCTATATGACCCTGTGCCACAACGGCGCCAACGACCTGTGCGACTCCTGCTCGGGCGAGCCGGAGCACGGCGGCCTGAGCCCGCTGGGTCGCGAGGTGGTGGCGCGGATGAACCGCCTGGGCATGGCGATCGACCTCTCGCACGCCGCCGACACGACCGTGCGGGATGTGTTGGAGGCGAGCGCCGCCCCGGTGATCGCCTCGCACTCCTCGGCCCGCGCCCTGTGTGACCACCCGCGCAACCTGACGGACGACCACATCCGCGCCATTGCTGCCAAAGGGGGCGTGGTGCAGGTCTGTTTATACGGCGGATTCCTGGCCCGCGGCCGCGAAGCCACCCTGCTGGATGCCGTTGACCACATCGACCACATTATTAAAGTGGGCGGCATCGCCTGCGCCGGCATCGGCTCCGACTTCGACGGCGGGGGCGGCATCCCGGGCTGCCAGACCGCCAACGAACTGATCAACATCACGGTGGAACTATTGTGCCGCGGCTACACCGAGGAACAGATCGCCGCCATCTGGGGAGGCAACCTGCGCCGCACGATCGATCGGATCCAAAGCCTGGCGACCGAATAGTCTGTCTGAGATGTCTCGACTAACGCTCGACATGACGAGCAGAGAGCGTCGGTAGCCGAAGGCGGGGGGTGCGAGGGGATGAGCAGCGGCCAAAGTGCGAAGGAATGTGCGATGGCCCGGAGCGGACGCCAACGAGGGATGGCCCGACGCCATAAAGCGGGAGGCTTTTTGTTGCCGAACAAAGAAACGTTCGGCTTCCTCCTCCTTGTTCGGCATAGTCCAAACAAAAAGACGTTTGGCCTCTGCTCTCACTGCGAGCGTCGGTTGGGCCCCGCCAGAGTTTTCGGGAGACAAAGGGCGGAAACTGGAATGGGTGGCCGGAGCAGAGCGGAGGCGTGCGATGTGGCCTGTGCGCAATGGAATTTCCGGCCGACTCTCACGAAAATCCGTAAGCGGGTAAGCCGTGAGCGCGGCGCCTGAGTTTTTGCTTACTTTTGGGTCCAAGCCAAAAGTAAGTCGGCCTCAGCCGAAAAAGAGTGACAGAACACGATAATATGGCATTAAATTACATCTGGATAGGATTCTTCCTGATCGCCTTCCTGGTCGCCCTGGGAAAGTTGATCCTGACCGGCGACGCCCAATCCTTCACCGAGATCATCAACGCCACCTTCGCCTCGGCGAAAACCGGCTTCGAGATTTCGCTGGGACTGACGGGAGTGCTGGCCCTGTGGCTCGGCATCATGCGCATCGGCGAACGGGGCGGGGTGATCGAGTCCTTCGCCCGCGTCGCCGCACCCCTTTTCGGCAAACTCTTCCCCGGGATCCCGAAAGGCCACCCGGTGACCGGAAGCATGTTCATGAACTTCTCGGCCAACCTGCTGGGCCTGGACAACGCCGCCACCCCCATCGGACTGAATGTGATGAAGGAGTTGCAGGAACTGAATCCTCATAAGGACCGCGCGAGCGACGCGATGATCATGTTCCTGGCGATCAACGCCTCGGGCCTGACGCTGATCCCGGTGACGATCCTCATGTACCGCGCTCAACTGGGCGCGGCGAATCCGGCCGACATCTTCGTCCCGGTGCTGCTGGCCACGGCCGCCTCGACGCTGGTGGCCGTGATCCTGGTGGCGCTACGGCAGCGCATCCTCACATGGAATAAAGGGATCATCATCCCCTTCGTGATCGTGGCGGGCATTCTCGCAGGCCTGGTCGCGCTCTTCATGTCCGTCGACCGCCAGGCCCTCTCGACTTATGCCACCGCGGCGGCGAACGTATTATTATTAGGCGTGATCTGCACCTTCATCGTGGCCGGTATCCGCAAAAAAGTGAACGTCTACGACGCCTTCATCGACGGTGCGAAAGACGGTTTCAAGACCGCCGTGACGATCATCCCCTACCTGATCGCGATCCTGGTCGGCATCGGCGTCTTCCGCGCCTCGGGAGCGATGGACTACCTGACCGGCGGGCTGGAATACGCGGTGGCGGCCTGCGGGCTGGATACGGCGTGGATCGGCTCGCTGCCCACGATGATCATGAAACCGCTCAGCGGCAGCGGCGCGCGCGGCATGATGATCGACGCGATGAAGACCTACGGGCCGGACTCCTTCGCCGGGCGGCTGAGCTGCATCGTGCAGGGGACGACCGACACGACGTTCTACGTGATCGCCCTCTATTACGGCTCGGTGGCGATCAAGAAGATCCGCTACACGTTGTCCTACTCGCTGATCGCTGATCTTGCGGGCATGGTCGCGGCCGTGCTGCTGACTTACCTTTTTTTTGGATAATTATGAATTATGAATTATGAATTTCGGCGTCCGGCAGGCCATTCATAATTCATAATCAAAAAAACGATGAAAGCTGAACAAAAGATACAATCCTTCGAAGTGGCGCTCTACGCCGTGGTACTCATCGCGGCGCTGGGGATCATGCTCTACACGGGCCGCTCGATCCGCGGCGACTGGCAGGGGGCGGCGGTCGACTGGCTGCGCATCGTGCCTTTCCTGCTGGTTTTTGTGATCAATAATTTCGTGCTTTGCCCCCGGCTGCTTTTCCGGGAGCGGTACGGTTGGTACCTCGCCGCGGCCCTGGTGCTGGCCCTACTCTCGGTATGGGCTTCGGATTTCATTCACGACACGCTCCGGGAGGGCGGCTTTATGCCGGAACCCGGGCATCGCGGCCCGGAGGGCGGCCCGCCTCATCCGGATGGGATGGGCCCGCGTCGGCCGGGAAGCCCGCAATTCTTCTTTGGCCAGGCGATCGTGTCGCTGCTGCTGATCGGTTTCAATACGGGTGTGAAAGTGTCGGTGCGCTACGCCAAAGACAAGATCACCCAGGGCGAGAAAGACCGCCAGCACCTCTCGACCGAGCTGGCCTACCTGCGCAACCAGGTCAGCCCCCACTTTTTGATGAACACGCTGAACAACATCCACGCGTTGGTCGAAATAGACAAGGCCCGTGCGCAGGACGCGCTGGTCAAACTCTCCCGCCTGATGCGCTACCTGCTCTACGAAACCGAGACGGAGCGGGTGCCCCTGCAGCGCGAGCTGGAATTCATCGGCAGCTACATCGAACTGATGCGCCTGCGCTACGGCGAGGGCGAACTGTCGATCCGCTTCGACCGCCCGGCCGACACGTCGGGGGTGAGCGTCCCCGCTTTCCTATTCCTCTCGTTCATCGAAAACGCTTTCAAACACGGCATCCGTGCCGCCGGGGGTTCATTCATCCGCATCGCCATCACGCTCGATTCGGACGGGGTGGTGCTGCGCGCCGCGAACAGCGTGGGCGACCGCCGCCCCTCGCACGACGAAGCCTCGGGCATTGGCACCGGCAACGTCCGCAAACGGCTCGACCTGCTCTACGGCGAGAGGTACAGCCTGGAGACAAGCAACGATAGCGACACTTACGAAGTTATTCTAAAGATCCCCTTCTGATGGAAAAAATAAGCTGCCTGGCGATGGACGACGAGCCGCTGGCCCTGCAACAGATCTGCGGTTATATCGAGCGCACTCCTTTTCTGGCGTTGGCCGGGAGTGCCCGCAACGCCTTCGAAGCGATGGAAAAACTGGCGCAAACGGACGTGCAACTGCTCTTCGTGGACATCAATATGCCCGGCCTGAGCGGCATGGATTTCGTGAAAGCCTCGGGCGGCGGGCGGATGGTCATTTTCACCACCGCCTACGGCGAATATGCCGTAGAGGGCTTCCGTGTGGATGCCGTGGATTACCTGCTCAAACCGATCAGTTACAACGATTTCCTCGAAGCGGCCAACAAGGCCCTCGCCCTGCACCGCCTGCGCACGGCCCCCGCCTGCGCGCAGCCGTTGGAGGAGTGCCTTTTCGTGCAGTCCGAGTACCGCACCGTGCGTATCGACCTGGATAAGATCCGTTACATCGAGGGGATGGGCGAGTACGTGCGTATCCACCTGACCGAAGGCAAACCCGTGATGACGCTGATGAGCCTGCGCAGCCTCGAAGAACGGTTGCCGAAAACCCGCTTCATGCGCGTGCACCGCTCGTTCATCGTCAGCCTGGCCGCGGTACAGGCCGTCGAACGCGGCCGCATCCTGGTCGACGAGCGCACGGCGATCCCCGTCGGGGAGCAGTACAAAGAGGAATTTCAGCGTTTTATCGACAGCAACCGCTGAAAGAGGGTTGAAATAAACGTTGATTTTATTTGGGCACCCACGAGGGGTGCCCCTACGGTCTCGGCCGTTCTGTTTGAGATGTCTCGACTTGCCGCTCGACATGACGGAGAGCCAACGGTAGCCGAAGGCGCGGCGCCTTGACTTTTTTGCCTACTTTTTTGGTCAAGCAAAAAAGTACGGTCGCCCGCAGGCGATACAGGCCCTGTGCTCGTCGGCCAAAAAAGAACGTTTATTTTCAATACTTAATTCACATATACAAAGCAAAGAGCGCCATTACCATAAAAGACCGGAATTAAAACTGCCTGTTTCGCCCGGAAAAACCGGGCGTTCGCTGATTCCGCTTCCCGCGGCGGCCATAAACGGCTAAATTAGTGCGTTATATAATCGATAAATGATCGAAGATTATGAAAACGCGCACCCTATTTTGCATGGCGGCCCTGCTTGCGGCCGTATCCTGCGGCAAGACCGAGGCCCTGGAACCCGAAACGGACACGCAGCAACAAGAGCAGCAGGAACCGTACAACGAAAATCCCGTCACCCCCGCCGCCGATTTTCAGACCAATTCCCAGAACGTCTCCTACGCGGACGCCGTGGTGATCGCCTACAATACCGACGGTACGGTCGCGGTGACCAACCCCTACGCCGCGGGCGTGGTCGACGTCGTCGCGTCCGGCCAGCACGTGACTGCCACCGCTACGGTCAAGGACGTGACCTACGTGCTGAGCGGCACCACCTCGAACGGCTCGTTCAAGGTCTACAGCACCAATAAATTCAACCTCGTGCTCAACGGCGTGAGCATCTGGAATCCCACCGGTGCGGCCATCAACAACCAGGCGAGCAAGACCGTCACCCTGACGCTGGTCGATCTGACCAACAACCGCCTGATCGACGGGACGACCTACACGACGGTGGGCGAGGAGGATATGAAAGGCACCTTCTTCAGCGAAGGACAGGTGGTCTTCGGCGGCAACGGCAGCCTGCTCGTCTACGGCAACTATAAGCACGCGATCTGTGTGGATAATTATATTATAGTCAATTCCGGCAAGATCACGATCAACAACGCCGCCTCGGACGGCATCCACTGCAACAAATACTTCCAGATGGAGGGCGGGACGGTGACCATCGAAGCCGCCTCGGACTGCATCGAGAGTGAGAAAGAGGGTGGCGTGCTGATCAACGGCGGCACCCTGAACGCGGTCAGCACCGGCATCGGCGGCAAATGCCTGAAAAGCTCGACCGATATCAATGTCACCGGCGGCACGCTCACCCTGAAGTCGGTGGGCAACGGGGGCAAATGCCTCAAGAGCGATGTCGATATAGCCCTCTCGGGCGGTACGCTCAACCTGACCACCACCGGCAACGCCTATTACGACACCACGGATAAAGATATTTCCTCCCCCGGCGGCATCAAATGCGACGGCAATTTCGAAATATCGGGCAACTGCGCCCTGACGATCAACAGCTCGGGCAGCGCCGGCAAAGGCATCAGCATCGACGGCACGGTCATCTTCAATGGCGGGGTGACGAACATCACCACCTCCGGGGCGATCTACAAATACAGCAGTACCCTCGACTCCTCGGCCAAAGCCGTCAAGGCGCAGGGCAACATGACCGTCAACAGCGGGGTGATCAAAATTAAAACCTCCAAGGACGGCGCCGAAGGCCTGGAAAGCAAGGCCGTGCTGACGATCAACGGCGGGTTGGTGGAGATCGAAGCCTACGACGACGCGATCAACGCCGCCACCAACATCACCATCAACGGCGGCGAGGTCTACTGTTACAGCTCGGGCAACGACGGCATCGACAGCAACGGCACGCTGACCATCACGGGCGGTGTGGTCGTCTCCTCGGGCACCAGTTCCCCGGAAGACGGCCTGGACTGCGACCAGAACACGCTCAAGATCACCGGCGGCATCGTGGTCGGCGTGGGCGGCTCGACCAGCTCGCCGACCGCGAGCGCCTGCACGCAGCGCGTGTTCGTGTGGGGAACCTCGTCCTTCACTTCGGGGCAGTTCATCGGCATCGAGGACAGCAGCGGCAAGAACGTGCTCACGTTCAAGATGCCCCGAGCCTACTCGGGCAACATGGCCCTCTTCTTCACCTCGCCCGACCTGGCCAACGGCACCTACACGGTCTACAAAGGCGGCAGCGCCTCGGGCGGCACCGACTTCCACGGCCTGTACACCGGCGCGAGCTACACCAAAGGCACCTCGGCGACCACTTTCACCTTTTCCGGCACGACGATGGTCACCACCGTGGGCACGATCAACGGCGGGGGTGGCGGCGGGAATCCCGGAGGCGGCGGCAAACCGTTCTAAAACGATCTGTAGGGGCACCCCTCGCGGGTGCCCATTTTATGAAAGCCAAAAGGGCGCCCGCAAGGGGCGCCCCTACGGTCAGGCCAACGTGCACGTCATCCCGATTGTGAGGACATCCGTACGGGGACTTTTCTATTTTATCGCGATGACAACAAAGTTTCCGGAAGGCGCCCCCTTCGGAAATTTTTTTTATCTTTGTCCTTGTCAATCGAAAACAGGGAAAAATGGTAAAAAAGATAGCGTTTCTGCTCATCGGGCTGCTCTGCGCCGCCCAACTTTTCGCCCTCAGCCCGATCAAGGTCGGCCTGCGGGGCGGGGTGAGTTTCCAGGATGTCGACCTGGGCACGGCCCGCGCCGGGGACTACTCCCTTTCGGCCGACTCCGAAACGGGTTTCTTCCTCGGTATGACGGCCCGCATCAACCTGCCCAGGTGGTACCTGCAGCCCGAGATCGACTATTCGTATAATAAATATCAACTGACCGCCACTCCGTCGGCGGGCGCGGCCAGCCGTTCGACCGTCAAACTCAACGCCATCCAGATGCCGATCCTGGCCGGGACCCGTTTCCTGAAGTTTTTCCGCCTCGAAGCAGGCCCGGTGTTCAACCTGTGGGACGACTCGAAGGTGTCGGCCTCGCGCAGCGACGCGGCGGGGGTGACCGCTCCCGCCCATTCGGTGCTTTATGCCCGCAATTCGATCGGTTATATGGTGGGGCTGGGCCTCGACCTGGGGCCGGTGAGCCTTTCCGGGCGCTATAACGGCGAGTTCGGCAAGCCTTTGCAAACCATCACCATAGGGGACCAGACTTCGGAGGTGAAAGCGACCCTGCGTACCTGGCAACTGAGCGTCGGATTCAATTTCTGAGACGGCAGATGACGGAAAAAACGATAACCTTCGAAGGGATCGACCCCGCGGAATTCTACGGCCAGGGCGACGTCCACTGGAACCAGATACGCTCCTATTTCCCCAAACTGCGCATCGCCGCGCGCGGCTCGTCCATCAAGCTGACCGGCGACGAGCAGAGCATCCGCGATTTCGACCGCCGCATCACGGGGCTGATCGACTACCAGGCCAAATACGGCCACATATCGAAAGAGGTCATCACGCAGATCTTCGAGGGGGGCCTGCACGGAAACGGCCCGGTCGGGGATATGCCCGTGGATAAAGACGTGATCGTCTACGGCAACGGCGGCAACATCGTGCGCGCCCGCACCGTGAACCAGCAACGGTTGGTGAAACTCTCGGCCGACCACGACCTTTTGTTCGCCGTGGGCCCCGCGGGCTCGGGCAAGACCTATACGGCCATCGCCCTGGCGGTGAGGGCGCTCAAAAACAAGGAGGTGCGCCGCATTATCCTCACCCGTCCGGCCGTCGAGGCGGGCGAAAAGCTGGGCTTCCTGCCCGGCGACATGAAGGACAAGTTGGATCCCTACCTGCAACCGTTGTACGACGCGCTGCACGACATGCTTCCCGAGGCCAAACTGCCCCGCATGATCGAGGAGGGGGTGGTGCAACTCGCCCCGCTGGCCTACATGCGCGGCCGCACGCTGGACAACGCCTTCGTCATCCTGGACGAGGCGCAGAACACCACCCTGGCGCAGATCAAGATGTTCCTCACGCGCATGGGCCGCACGGCGAAATTCATCGTCACGGGCGACGTGACGCAGATCGACCTGCCGCGCCGCTCGGATTCGGGCCTGGTGCCGGCGCTGAAAATGCTTTCCGGCGTGGAGGGCATCGGCATCGTGGAATTCGACCAGCGCGACATCATCCGCCATCCGCTCGTCAAGCATATCGTGGCCGCGTTCGACAAACATAGCGCCGAAGAGGTATGAACAGGATGATCCCCATACTGATGACCGCTTCCGTCGACACCCGGGGGATGCCTGGGGCGGCGTTTTCAGCCTCGGAGCGGGAAGATATGTATGTGGGGACGCTGAATTACTACATCACGGAGTTTCGTAAACGTCCGGATTTTCTGTTTAGTTTGGTGTTTGCGGAAAATTCAGGATGGGAGCCGGAAAAGATCACGCAGAAACTGCTTCACGCGGATAATGTCCAGGTGGAGTATCTCGCGCTCGATCCGCAGGATTTCGATCCCATGAAGGGGAAGTCCTACAATGAGATGCTGCTGATCGACCAGACCCTGGAACGGTCGGAAGCCATCCGCTGCGCAGGCCGGTTCTTTAAAGTGACGGGACGGTTCCCGGTCAAAAACCTGTTCGCGCTGCTTTCGGAAGCGCAACGCAGGGGAGGCGAGGGTATGCGTTATTACGGCGATTGCAAAGATCACGGGATTTTTGAATTGCTACATATTCCCGTCAGCGGGCATGCGGCCGAATGCCGGTACTGGGCCGCATCGGTCGATTTTTATGATGAGCATTTCCGGGAAGGTTACCTTCGGCTCGAAGGACGCTCGGTGGAGGTCTATTTCTTTGAAATATTACGGCCCTTGCGCGGGCTGCCCGGCGTGAGCGTGCGGTTCCGCAGGCAAGCGCATATTTCCGGAAAAGGAGGGCATAACCTGGGTACGGGATCTTCGTTTTTTTCCTCTGTCGATAATGATTCTTTCCAGATAAAAGTCAAACGGAACCTTAGGCAACTCATCAGGTGGATATGTCCGAAATTGTATATATGATCTTAAAATAAAAAATACTCAGGATGAACGCAGTAACAGCAACCGATTTCCATTTCGACGGCCAGCGCAGCCGCTACGTCGGCAAAGTGAGGGACGTCTACGACATAGACGGACAATACCTGGCGATGGTCGTTACAGACCGCATTTCCGCCTTCGACGTGGTGCTTCCGCGCGGTATTCCCTATAAAGGCCAGGTGCTGAACCAGATCGCCTCGCGCTTTCTGGACGCCACGGCCGACATCTGCCCCAACTGGAAGATCGCCTCGCCCGACCCGATGGTCACGGTGGGCTGGCGCTGCGAGCCGTTCGCGGTCGAGATGGTCGTGAGGGCCTACCTGACCGGATCGTCGTGGAGGGATTACAAGGCGGGTGCAAGGTCGATCTGCGGCGTGCCCCTGCCGGACGGCATGCGCGAGCACCAGCGCTTCCCGCAGCCGATCATCACCCCCACGACCAAGGCCGAACTGGGCCGCCACGACGAGAATATCTCGCGTGAAGAGATTATCGCGCAGGGCCTTGTCAGCAAGGAAGATTACGAGCAGCTGGAAAAATACACCCTCGCCCTCTTCGCCCGTGGTACCGAAATGGCCGCCGCCCAGGGCCTGATCCTGGTCGACACAAAATACGAATTCGGCAAACTGGACGGGCAGATCCGCCTGATCGACGAGATCCACACGCCCGACTCGTCGCGCTACTTCTACGCCGACGGCTACCAGGAGCGTTTTGATAAAGGCGAACAGCAAAAGCAACTCTCGAAGGAATTCGTACGCGAATGGCTGATGGCCAACGGCTTCCAGGGCCGCGACGGCGAAAAGGTGCCCGAAATGACCGACGCTTTTATAGAAAGCGTCTCTGAGCGTTACATCGAGCTCTACGAATGCATTACCGGCGAGAAATTTGTAAGGGGTTCCGCAGAGAACATCCTGGACCGCATCGAGGGCAACACGCGCAACATGCTCGCCCGGCTGCGGTAATCCGTGCCCGTAGGGGCAACCCTTGCGGTTGCCCTTCAGTTTGGAATACAAGGGCAACCGCAAGGGTTGCCCCTACGATACGCAAACAATCAATCATACAATAAAATTATGAACAAAGACATCCGTTCCCTGAAACCCGCCGCCCTGTGGGGCTATTTTGCCGACATCTGCGGCATTCCGCACCCCTCGTATCACGAGGAGGCCATCCGCCGGTACATGGTGGACTTCGCCAAAGCCAACGGCATCGAATGCCTTGAGGATGAGGCGCACAACGTTATCATGCGCATCCCCGCCACCGCGGGCATGGAGAACCGCAAGGGCCTGATCCTGCAGGCGCACCTGGACATGGTGCCCCAGAAGAACGGCGACAAACAGTTCGACTTCGAAAAAGACGCCATCGAGGCGTGGATCGACGGCGACTGGGTGCGCGCCAACGGCACGACGCTCGGCGCCGACAACGGCATCGGCGCGGCCGCCGCAATGGCTGTGCTGACGGACAAAACGCTCAAACACGGCCCCGTAGAGGTGCTGTTCACCGCCACCGAAGAGGCTGGCATGGAGGGCGCTTTCGGCCTGAAGGCCGGTGTGCTCAACGGCGACATCCTGCTGAACCTCGACTCGGAAACCGAGGGCGAATTGTACGTGGGTTGCGCCGGGGGCCTGGACGCCAACATCGCCCTGCCGTACCTGGAAGAGCCCGCCCCGAAAGGTTACGCGGCGCAGAAGATCGAGATCAAGGGCCTCAAAGGCGGCCACTCGGGCATCGAGATCATCCTCGAGCGCGCCAACGCCAACAAGGTGATGAACCGTTTCCTGTACGCCGCCGAGCGTGACCTGGGTGTGCGCCTGGCAGCCATCGACGGCGGCGGCCTGCGCAATGCCATCCCGCGCGAGGCGACCGCCACGGTCATCGTTCCCGAGTCGCATCTGGACGGCTTCAAAAAAGCCCTCGCCGAGTACGAAAAGACCATTATCGAGGAGTTCAAAGGCGTTGAGGACGCCGTCAGCATCAAGGCCGCCGACGCACCCATGCCCGCGACGGTGTTCGACCACGCCGCGCAGGCTGCGCTGCTGCGTGCCGTCTACGCCTGCCCGAACGGGGTGATCCGCATGTCGAAGTCGATGCCCGGCATCGTGCAGACCTCGCTGAACCTCGCCCGCGTGGTGAGTGACAAGGGCATCGTGAAGATGCAGTGCCTGCTGCGCAGCTCGTCCAACTCCGAAAAGTTCGACCTGGGCGAAATGGTGCGCAGCGCGTTCGAACGGGCCGGTGCGAAAGTGGAGCTTTCCGGCGCCTACGACGGCTGGACTCCCAACATGGACTCCCCGATCCTGAAGACGATGATCGCCGGATACAAGGCGCTTTATGGTAAGGAGCCCGCCATCACGGCGATCCACGCCGGGCTGGAATGCGGCATCATCAGCGGCCCCTACCCGAAGCTGGACATGATCTCCTTCGGCCCGACGATCCAGTATCCGCACTCGCCGGACGAGAAGGTCAACGTCCCCGCCGTGCAGAAATTCTGGGACTACCTCCGCTATACGGTCGAGAACGCACCGCAGAAATAATTATGAATTATGAATTATGGATTATGAATTGGCCCGGAACCCGTTCTCATAAACTGTAATTCATAATCCATAATTCATAATTCATAATTGAAATGGATCACATTTCCAAATGGTTCGCCATCGTCAACCCCGTCGCCGGCAGCGGCCGCGGGTTGACGGACTGGCCCCTGATCAGCAAACTGCTGCGCGACCACCACATCGTCCCCGAATACGCCTTCACCGAGCGCAAGTACCACGCCATCGAACTGGCCGTCGAGGCGATCAAGGAAGGGTACCGCAAGATCCTGGTCGTAGGCGGCGACGGCACGATCCACGAGGTGGTCAACGGCATCTTCATCCAGCAGCAGGTCCCCACGCAGGATATCCTGCTCTCGGTGATCGCCGTGGGCACGGGCAACGACTGGATTCGCATGTTCGGCATCCCGCGCAAATATTCCGAGGCGATCAAGGCGATCTCGGCCGGGCACTCCTTCCTGCAGGACGTGGCGACCATCTCCTACCACCAGGCCAACTACAAGCAGTCGCGCTACATGGCCAACGTCGCGGGGATCGGCTTCGACGCCTACGTCAACCGCCGCTACAACCGCCTCAAGGAGGAGGGAAAAAAAGGAAAATGGCTCTACGTCTGGAGCACTTTTAAAGCCGTGCTGCGCTACTCCTCGACCGGCATCAAGATGTGGGTGGACGGCGAAATGGTCGTCAACGACCTGGTCTACTCCTCGACCGTGGGCATCGGTCAGTACAACGGCGGCGGGATGATCCAGACCCCGGACGCCGTGGCCGACGACGGTCTGCTGGACATGACCGTGATCAAGAAGATCAGCCGCATGGGGGTGATCTCGCGCTTCAAATCGCTGTACAACGGCAAGATCTACCAACTGCCGCAGGTATCGCTGGTGCGCGGTCGCAAGATCCGCATCGAGTCGACGCCCGAGGTGGCCGTCGAAGTGGACGGCGAGGCGCTGGGCTATTCGCCCTTCGAATTCGAGGTGATCGACAAGGCGATCCGGGTGATCGTTTCCGAAAAAGTTCTCGGGCAACTCGCCTCGTAAATATTTTTGGTTTTTGTCATTCTGAACGCAAGTGAAGAATCTTGGTCGGAACTGCTTAAAAACAGCCCGACCAAGATTCTTCACTTGCGTTCAGAATGACAAAACCCGAATGTCTTTTTTGTGTCCTTTGTGTATCTTTTCTTTGTGTCCTTTGTGGTTAAAAAAACGGAATGATCCCG
>JAVBPS010000076.1:0-4851 GCA_031549495.1 Rikenellaceae bacterium
CCCCTTTGAACAACCGACGCAGTCAGGGAGAGCAGAGACCAAACGTATTTTTGTTTGGGCTATGCCGAGCGACAAGGAGGAAAACGAACGAGTCACTTTTCGTTCGTTAACAATAAAGGGGGGTGCGCCAGGCCAACGCACCCTTTACTCGGACTTTATTTGGTTCAATACGGTTTGCCACGAGTAGGTAACATACGAAAGCAGGGGGTAACAATCCTTCTCACAGCACTTCTCTTCGCGGGGAGTGCTTTGCTCGTTTCGTGCGAGGGCAAGCAGGCGCCCGAGGAGGTCGACCTGGAAACCCTGGTCACCCAAAGCAGCGACACGCTGCTGATCATCAACAGCGAGAACGGGCGCAAGACCTATCGTTTCCAGGCCCCGCTGATGGAAAATTACGAATATGCGCGCGAACCCTACATGGAATTCCGGCGCGGCATAAATATTGAGACGTACAAGGATTCGACCGAAACCGTCGAGTCGACCCTCGTGGCGGACTATGCGATTCACTGGGCGAAGCTCGACCTGTGGGAAGCGAAGGGGAACGTGGTGGCGGTCAACGCGAAAGGACAGATCCTCGAAACGCAACAGCTGTTCTGGAACCGGCGCACGAAAAAAGTCTACTCGAACGTCGACACGAAGGTCACCCAGTCGGGCGACGTGATTGTCGGCGTGGGGTTCGAGTCGGACGAGAAATTCGACGATTTCACCTTCCGGCGCCCGCGGGGCAAGGTTTCGGTGGATGTGGAACCCACGACGCCTTCGGACTCGACGGCGGTGGAGATGCCCGCGGAGCCGGTTCCCCCTCCGGCTGTGGCGCCTGCCGCAACCCCCGTATCGGCGCCGGTACAGATGCCGTCGCCACAGGCGAATCCGGAAATGTTCCCGAGCGGCAATGCCGGTTCGCGCAGGCTGCCCCCTTCCGGCACCATCAAGCCCGAAGCGAGGGTCGCCGAGCCCGCCGAGCTGCAAAAAAGAACGATCGGAGGCAAACCATAAGAGAATCCCGCCGTCCCGGAAAAACCGGACGGGGAAACTCCCGGGGACAAATCCCAACGAAGAAAAGACGGGGGAGGAGAAAACAGGTTAGCGAGGGAAACGCCCCGTATATTAACATAACGTGAACTCTGGATAAGGGATTTCGTGTTAACGGATTGAAATACAGCAATCTAAACAAAATCCCTTATCCAGAGTTCACGTTAACATAACCAGCGTGAGAAATTTCGCTGTGCATAGAGTGCGTCAGATTTCGCGCATCGTCCGATGCGAGCAGCGTACTGTAGTACGTGAGCAGCGCAGGCGAGGAGGATGTGTGAAAGGTGACGTGCTATATGCGCAGCCGCCCCAGAAGTAAGACCGCAATGTTACAAACGATCCTGATCGTCGTATCCTGCCTGCTACTCTCCGCCTTCTTCTCGGGGATGGAGATCGCTTTCGTCGCGTCGAACCGCCTGAAAATGGAGATCGACAAGAAGCAGGGCGGCCTTTTCAGCTACATCTTCGGCGTCTTCACGCGCCATCCCGGACAATATATCACCACCATCCTGGTGGGCAACAACATCGCCCTGGTGCTCTACTCGCTCAACATGACCGTGCTGATCGGCCATGTGGCCTCGGCGGCGGGATGGCACTGGATGGAAGGGTCGATCGTGACCGACACCATCCTGGCGACGGTCATCCTGATCTTCACCTCGGAATTCCTGCCCAAGGCGGTGGTGAAGCTCTCGCCTAACTTTTACATGCGCCTGGGGGCCGTTCCGGCCTATTTTTTCTACGTCGTGCTCTATCCCGTAGCCCGGTTCTCGACGTTGCTTTCGCTCGGGATCCTGCGGCTGTTCGGGCTGAACCTGCAACGCTCGCACCACCTGCATAATTTCGACCGCGTCGACCTGACCAACCTGGTGGACCAGGCGGTGGACAGCGACTACGAAAGCCGGAACGAGCACGAGATCAAGCTGTTTCAGAACGCCCTGGAGTTCACCGACCTGCGCGTGCGGGACTGCATGGTGCCGCGCGTGGACATCGAGGCGGTCGAGGCGCGCGCGACCATCGAAGAGCTGGCCGCCCGGTTCGTGGAGACCAAATACTCGCGCATCCTGGTCTACGACCGCACCATCGACCACATCGTGGGTTACGTGAACACCAAAAGCCTGTTCACCTTCCCCAAGACCATCGCCGAGGTGATGCGCAAGGTCGATTTCGTTCCCGAGAGCATGCCCGCGCAACGGCTGCTCACCACGATGATCAAACGCCGCCAGCCGTTGGCTGTGGTGATCGACGAGTTCGGCGGCACGGCGGGCATGGTCTCGATGGAGGACGCGCTGGAAGAGATCTTCGGCGAGATCGAGGACGAACACGACGACGAGGACCACATCGAAAAACAGACCGGCCAGGGCGAATACCTGCTCTCATGCCGCCTGGAGGTCGATTACCTCAACGAGAAATACAGCCTGGGCATCCCCGAATCGGAAGATTACGACACGCTGGCCGGCTATATCATTTTCAATAACGACGGCATTCCGGCCGAAGGCGATGTGTTAAATATTGATAATAAGGAGATTACGATCGTAAAAACGAGCTCCTCGCGCGTGGAATTGGCGCGTGTGAAGCTGGCGGAGTAAAAAAATGCCTTGTAATGTCGTTGTGACAAAGAAAATTACTATCTTTGGGGGCTTATTTCGTAAATTTTAACAACATTAAATAAATGGCATCACTGAACACATTACGGACCAAAGGCGGTGTTATCGTCTCCATCGTCATCGGTATTGCGCTGCTCTCATTCCTGCTGACCGACCTTCTTTCGCCCGGCAAGGGCCTCTTCGGCCAACGCAAAATGCACGTGGGCGAGATCGCCGGAACCACGATCGACTACACCGAATACCACCAGGAATCGGAGTACATGACCCGCATCGCCCAGCTCATGACCGGCACCGAAAGCCTCAACAACGAGCAGACCGAGCAGGCCCGCGAAATGGCCTGGGAATCGCTCGTCGTCAAGCACTCCTACACCCCCGGCTTCGAAGCCCTGGGGATCGTCGCCGGCGAAAGCGAGCAGGTCGACATGACCAGCGGCGTCTATATCTCGCCGGTGATCGAAGGCACCTTCGTGAACCGCTCGACCGGCGTGTTCGACATCGGGGAACTGAACCAGTTCATCAGCCGTCGCGACACGGATCCCAACGCCGCGATGATGTGGGATTACATGAAGGAGCAGATGGTCAACCAACGCGTGATGAGCAAGTTCCTCGCCCTGGTCACCCAGGGGATGACGGTCAACGACCTGGACGTCGAGCAGAGCGTGCAGGCCGCCAACAGCACTTACGCCGCCCGCTACATCTCGCAGCCCTACACCTCCGTAGCCGACTCGCTGGTCAAAGTGACCGACTCCGAGATCCGCAGCTACTACGATAAGCATAAAAACTCGTTCCGGCAGGGCGAATCGCGCACCATCGAGTATGTGGTGTTCGACATGCTCCCCTCGCAGGCCGACTACGACGCCGCAGGTAAGCAGGTCGCCGACATCGCCCAGGAGTTCGAACAGGCCGAAGACCCCATGCAGTACGCCCAGATCAACTCGGCGCAGCGTCCCGACCCCCGTTTCGTAAACCCCGCGACCCTCTCCCCCGAGCTGGCCGCGCTGGCGAACAATAAAAACGCGATGGCAGGCCCGACCATGAGCGGCGACGTCTACTCCATGTCCCGCCTGGCCGCCACCCGCATGCTGCCCGACACCCTCGGCGCCAGCCACATCCTGATCGCCGCCAACGACACCAAACTGGCCGACAGCCTCGTGGGCGCCCTGCGCAAAGGCGCCGACTTCGCCGCCCTGGCCACCCAATACTCGCTCGACCAGGCTCCCGGCGGAGATCTCGGCCGTTTCACCCCCGACCAGATGATCCCCGAGTTCAGCGACGCATGCGTCAAAGCCAACAAGGGAGACATCTTCACCGTGACCAGCCAGTACGGCCTGCACGTGGTGAAGCTCACCTACAAAACCGCCCCCGTGCTCAAAGTGCAGATCGCCACGGTGACCTACAACGTCATCCCGAGCGGCGAAACCGAGCAGGATATTTACAGCCGCGCCAGCGCATTCGCCGCCGCAGCCGCCGGATCGGTCGAGAAATTCAACGCCACCGTGGCCGCCGAAGGCCTCTCCAAGCGTACCGCACGCATCCGCAACACCGAGCGCAACATCAACGGCGTGGAGAACTCCCGCGAGATCGTCCGCTGGGCCTTCACCTCCGAGAAAGGCACCATCTCCGTCAACACCCAGGTGGGCGGCGGCGACTACATCATAGCAGCCCTCACCGAAGTACGCCACCAGGGCATAGCCCCCGTAGCCGAGGTAGCCTCCCCCATCCGCGCCATCCTCACCCAGCAGGCCAAAGCCAAAGTGATCGCCGCCAAAATGACGGGAGCGTCTCTCGACGAGGTAGCCACCGCTACCGGAGCCGAAGTAGGTTCCATAACCGACCTCCAGCAAAGCGCCTTCTACATCGACGGGGTAGGCGTGGAACAGCAACTCATAGGAGCCATCTGCGGCCCCGTTCCCGCCGGGAAACTCTCCAAGCCCGTGGAAGGGAACAGCGGCGTATTCCTCTTCGACGTCACCAGCGTAACCCCCGCAGACAACGCAACCGCAGAAGGAGAAAAAGTTCGCCTCGAAACCATGGCCCAATCCTACATAGGAGAAAGAACCAACCAAGCCCTCCAGGAAGAAAGCAAAATCACCGACACCCGCGTGAAGTACTTCTAACAGCTCTTGCAGGGATAAAAAAATTGGGTTGGGCTTGAGCAAACACAATTTTTTTATCCCAGCAAGAGCTGTTAGAGGGGATTCTCTGCGCCTTTGAG
>JAVBPS010000028.1:0-59024 GCA_031549495.1 Rikenellaceae bacterium
TTGAAAATGACCACCGTGGTCAGGGCGAACCCGGCCGCGACGCTGACCACACCGGCCAGTATACGGCGCTTATCGTGCGGTTCCGTCTTATCGCCCTTGATGCTCGTGAGCAGGATGGCGAAGATGAACAGGATCAGGATCCCCCCGGCGTAGACCGAGAGCTGCACCGCCGCCAGGAAGTGGTAATTGAGCAGCAGGTAGAACCCCGCCGTGGCGATCAGCACCAACAGCAGGTAGGTCGCTGCCCGGAGCATCCTGCGCGCGGTCACGGCCAGCACGGAGCAGGAGACGAGCACCAACGCCAGGACATAAAATGCTATTTGACTGCCTGTCATGGTTATTCCGTTTTTTTAGGGGCGAGCGACGAGCCCGGCCGGTTGAGTTGCTTGAACAATTTCTCGCGCGTGAAGACCGCGTGTTCGAAGTGGTTGCTCCACGCGATCGCGTCCTGCGGGCAGGTGCGCGTGCACAGGCCGCAGAAGATGCAGCCGCCGGTGTCCCACACGTAACGGTCGAGCACCTTGCGCTCTTTGCCTTCCGCGTCCGCTTCCATGCGCGAGATCACCTGGATCGTGGCGTTGGGGCAGTTCATCTGGCAGATGCCGCAGGCGGTGCACTTGTGTTGGTTGAAGCCGTCATGGGGCATGGTGAGCTCCCCGCGGAAATTCTCCGGGTAGACGTGCTTGCCCCGGTTCTCGGGATATTGCTCCGTCACTTTCGGGCGGATCATGTTGAGCATGGCGATGTACATGCCCTGCATCAGGCGCCAAAGCCCGACGAATATATCGGTTATGTATTTCATAGCGCTACGACCAATGACATGAGTACGATGTTCACGAGGCAGATGGGCATCAGGATCTTCCACTCAAGACCTAACAGTTGGTCGATCCTAAGGCGCGGGAACGACCAGCGCACCCACAGCGCCAGGAAGACGCAGGCGAACGTCTTACCGAAGAACCAGATGACCGAGGGAATGTAATCCATCACGGCGTTGAACTGCTCCCAGCCCGGGATGTGCAGCGGCATCCACCCCCCGAGGAACATGGTGGCGGCGATGGCGGCGATGATGAACATGTTGAGGTATTCGGCCAGGTAGAAGAAGCCGAACTGGATCCCCGAATATTCGGTGTGGTAACCGGCCGTGAGCTCCGACTCCGCTTCGGGAAGGTCGAACGGCCCGCGGTTGGTCTCGGCGTGGCCCGCGATGATATAGATGAAGAAGGCGATCACCGCCGGTACATGCCCCTTGAAGATGAACCACATCTCAGACTGCTGCTCGACGATCTCCGAGAGCTGCATCGTGCCCGAAAGGATCACGATCGTCAGCAGCGCCATCCCGGCCGAAATTTCATAGCTGATCAGCTGCGCGCCCGAGCGCATGGCGCCGATCATCGTGTACTTGCTGTTCGAGCTCCACCCGGCCAGCAGGATCCCCACCACGCCTAAGGATGAAACCGCCAGCAGGTAGAACACCCCGATGTTGAAGTCGATGGCGTGCAGCCCCTTGGCGAAGGGGAGCGCCCCGAAGGTGCAGATCGAGGCGATGATGACCAGGAACGAAGCGAGGCGGAACAGGAAACGGTCCGAGCGGTTGAGCACGATCAACTCCTTGAGCAGGATCTTGATCATGTCGGCCACGGACTGCAGCACGCCCCATTTGCCGACGCGGTTCGGCCCGATGCGGCACTGGAAGAAGGCGCAAACCTTGCGCTCCAGCCAGATCAGGAAAAGGGCCAGCACGGCGTAGGCCGCGAGCACCATGATCCCGATGAGGATGAACTCGATGGCCAGGGCCCAGCCCCCGGGCATCCATCCCCTGAGTGTGGAATCAATCCACTGGGTTACGGTTGAGAAACTCCACATATCAACGGTCTATGCAAGGTATGACATAATCCAGCGAGGCCCCGAGCATGATCAGGTCGGCGACTTTCGTCTGGGTGGCGATCGCACCCAGCGCTCCCACCAGCGTGAGCGACGGGGAGCGGAATTTGATGCGGTAGGGATTTTTGTCCCCGCGCGAGGTGACGTGCACGCAGAACTGGCCGCGGGCGTTCTCCACGCGCTGGAAGTACTCGCCCTCCGGCAGGCGCATGACGGCCTTCGTCTTGGCGGCGAAATCCCCGGCGGGAATGTTGTCCACCAGCTGCTCGATGATGCGCAGCGACTGCTCGATCTCGTCCAGGCGGATCACGTAACGGTCGAACGTCTCGCCGCCCGTGCGCAATACCTCCTCGAAATTCACGCGGTCATAGGCTGCGTAAGGCTCGATCTTGCGGATGTCGTTGTGCCACCCCGAGGCGCGCCCGCTCGGGCCCGTGGCGCCGACCGAGATCGCTTTGTTCACGTTCAGGTAGCCGATGCCGTTCATGCGGCCGCGGGCGATGGGGTTGCCGGTGAAGAGCATGTGGTGCTCCTTGAGCATCTTGCGCATGTAGGGGATGAATTCCTTCACGCGGCGCTGGAAATCGGGGTGTATGTCGTTGGCCAGGCCGCCGATGACGTTGTAGTTGGCCATCAGCCGTCCGCCGGCCGACTCTTCGAAGATGTCCATGATCTTCTCGCGGTCGCGCATTCCGTAGACGAAGGCGGTGATCGCCCCCATGTCCATCGCCATACAGCCCCAGCCCAGCAGGTGGGAGGCGATGCGGGTCAACTCGTCCATAATCGTGCGCACCACCACGGCGCGGTCGGGTACCTCGACCTGCAACCCTTTCTCGACCAGCAGGCAGACCGCGTGGCGGTTCATCGTGCCCGAGAGGTAGTCCAGGCGGTCGGTCAGGTGCAGGATCTGCGGATAGGTATAGGCCTCGCACATCTTCTCGATCCCGCGGTGGATATAGCCGAACACGGGGTCGATCTTTTTGATCATCTCCCCGTCCAGCGCCACGCGCAGGTGCAACACGCCGTGCATGGCGGGGTGCTGCGGGCCGAAGTTGACCACGTAGTCGTCCTCCCGGAAAAGCTGGCGGATCTCCTCCCTGGGCTGCCCCATGTGCAGCGACACGGTCGGGATGCGCTCCATATCCTCGATCTTCTCGTTTTCGAGCGGCACGGGGTTCACCTCGGGCGAGGCGTCGTAATCCTTGCGCAGCGGGAACCCTTTCCAGTCCGAGCGCAGGAAGATGCGGCGCATGTCGGGATGGTCGAGGAAACGGATGCCCAGGAAGTCGTAGACCTCGCGCTCGTAGATCATCGCCGAGTCCCACAGGTCGCTGACACTCTGCAGCAAGGGATTCTCGCGGTCGGCGGTCGAGGTTTTCAGCGCCACCACATTTTGAGGATGCACCGACTGGTTGAGGTAATAGATGACCCCGAGGCTCTCGCCCAGGTCCATCCCTACTATATCTATAAGGAAGTCGTAACCGGCGGCTTTCAACTCCCCGGCCACTTCCCGGCATTGCTCTTTATCGACGGTGACCGTCAGTTTTCCCGGTGCCTCCTCCACTTGGGCGAGGGGGAATTTCGCGAGTTTATTTTTCGTCGTTTCCATCCTTCACTTCGGGTTGTTCGGGTAACTTGAAGAAATTCTGCGCCTTGATCTTGCGCTGCATCTGCATCATGCCGTAGAGCATGGCATCCGGACGGGGCGGGCAGCCCGGGACATAAACGTCCACCGGGATGATCTGGTCCACGCCCATCACCGTGTGGTACGAGCTTTTGAAAGGCCCGCCGCAAATGGCGCAACTGCCGACGGCCATCACATATTTCGGCTCGGCCATCTGCTCGTAAAGGCGCAGCAGCACCGGGGCCATGCGGTGGACGATCGTCCCGCAGACGAAGATCACGTCGGCCTGGCGGGGGCTGTTGCGCGTCACCTCCCACCCGAAACGGGCGAAGTCCGTGCGCGCCGCGCCGACGCACATGAACTCGATGCCGCAGCAGCTCGTGGCGAACGTCAGGGGCCAGACGGAATTCGAACGCCCCCAGTTGATGAAATCGTTGATCGAGCCGACGAAAATGTTGACGCCGTTTTCGCGCAACTCGGCCACGTACTTTTCGAGGTATTCGTTGTCGTTGAAATCCTCGTAGCGCATATTGGGGATGCGCATCTTCTTTACTTCCATTTCAAAGCTCCTTTCTTCCATGCATAGGCCAGCCCCAGGGCGAGGATGACCAGGAAAAACGATACGCAAACCAACCCCTGCACCCCTAATTCACGGGTGATGACGGCCCAGGGAAACAGCAGCACCGTTTCCACGTCGAACACCAGGTAAAGGATGGCGAAGAGGTAATAACCCACCCGGAACTGCATCCAGGATGTCCCGCGGGTGGGGATGCCGCATTCGTAGGGCTCCCCCTTCAGGGGATTGGTCGACCTCGGCGCGAGCCACCAGGCCAGCACCAGGGCCGCCCCCACCAGCACGAGCGCTGTGGCGAAAACGACCAGGAATAGTGACGTATTACTCATATAGAGAATTTGTAGTTAGCAAAGCTAAAAAGGAAAACCCCCCGTCCAACTCCCTCATTTGCAGACCGGCCCGGCGGGCATCACATAACAAAAAAGGAGATGGACGAACGTTTCCCTGATAAATGGAAACCAAATTCGCGTGCAAATGTAGTAAAAATTTAACAGTATCCAGCCCTAAAAGAAAAAATGACACAAAACGACCGGTCATCTCTTTCCCGGTTCATCTTGCTGCCGTTTTTTTGTCCGTTATTCCTTCATTGACCCGCATTCGGCAGGAACCCCCAGGGGACGCCTGTTCCATCCTTCGGGTAAAGATGCGGCCTTTTTCTCCAGGGCGTGTTAACACAAATTGCATAAATCGGCAAAGCATGGTCGGCCGGATGAACCTTGGCCGGCCATGTTCGCGGTTTTCATGAAAAGTCCTTAGGCAGCACGCCGTACTGCTTGAAAAAGCATTTGGAGAAATAGGAGAGCGAATTGAATCCGACCATGTAGCACACCTCGCTGATCTGGTATTCGCCCTTCCGCAGCAGCGCCGCAGCCTCCTTGAGGCGTTCGACGCGCAGGTACTCGTTGGGCGAGAGGTCGAGCAGGCCTTTTATCTTGCGGTAGAAACTCGCGCGGCTCATACAGAGCGTCTCGGCGATGTTCTCCATCCTCAGGTCGGGGTTCGAGATATTGCCCGATATCGCCTCGTGTACCTGCCTGAGGAAATCCTCGTCCGCCTTCGATAGGGTCGTGATATTCGACAGCACGGCCATCGGATACTGCGTGAAGGCCTTTTTGAGGATGGCCCGGCCCTGGATCAGGTTTTCGATCACCGCCAGCAGGTATTCGGTCGAGAACGGTTTCTCGATATAGGAATCGGCCCCGGCCTCCGCCCCTTCGATCTTGGACTGCATCATCGTCTTTGCCGTAAGCAGGATGACGGGGATATGGCTGTAATTCATATTGTTCTTTATCGACGAGCACAACTCCACCCCGTCCATCACCGGCATCATGATATCGCTCACCACAAGATCCACCATCTGCCCGGAAAGCACGTCGAGCGCCTGCTGTCCGTTTTCAGTAACGATCACGTTGTATTTCTGGATCAGCAGCCGCGACAGGAACCGGTGGATCGACGCGTCGTCTTCGACGACCAGTATCGTGTTGCGTTGGTCGTCGCCCTTCTGCCGGTCGGCGTCCGAAAAATCCATGTTCTCTTCCCCGGCCGGCGTACCCGCGTCGAACACGTTCTGCTGCGTTACGGGCAGCGTGAGGATAAAACGGGTCATGTTCTTACCCGTCTCCACGTGCAGCGTGCCGTTGTGCTGTCCGGCCAGGAACCGGGCCAGGGCAAGGCCGATCCCCGTGCCGGGCGTGTTGTTGTTGCGCGGGGTGATGTGGCGCACGAAGGGCTCGAATATCTTCTCCTTCATCTCTTCGGGCAGCGTCTGGCCGTCGTTCTCGACCACGATGCTGAAAACCCCGGTTTGCTCTGCCTGCCCGGTGTCGAGCGTTACGGAGATATACTGATCGCCGTATTTGACGGCATTGCTGAGCAGATTGCTGATGATCTTGGTCAGCGCCTCGACGTTCGCCGTCGCGAAAAACGGCGGATCGGTCTTCGCCACCGAGAACCGGAAACCTTTCTGGCGGGCGAAAGGGGCGAACCGCCGGAACATTTCCCCTAAAAGATCGGATATGTTGCAACGGACATAGTTCAGCACCAGGCTCTCTTTTTCGGCTTGCCGGAAATCGAGCAGCTGCGAGGTGAGCTCATGCAGGCGGTCGACGTTCTGTTTCATGATGACCAGGTCCTCGACCGTCTCTTTGTCCGTGAGCGTGTCCCGCGAGAGGATATTTTCCAGCGGCCCTTTGATCAGGGTGAGCGGGGTGCGTATCTCGTGGGTGACGTTGGTGAAGAAACTGATCTTGGAGTCGTAGAGCTCCTTCTCCTTGTTCTGTTCGAACCTGTCGAGTATCGCCTGCTGGCGCCTGCGGTTGCGCCCGGCGATGTAGGTGTATATCTGGTAACCCGCGGCGCAGGCCAGCAGCAGGTAGGCCAGATAAGCCAGCGGGGTCAGGTAAAAAGGCGGGCGGATCTCGATGTCGAGCCTTTTTTCAGCCGTCGCCGGATCGTCGTCCATATCTTTTATGCGGAGCGTGTAATGCCCCGGCGGAAGGCGCGAATAGTTGATCGACCGGGACTGCGGCACGGGCTGCCACTGGCGGTCGAGCCCTTCGAGTTTGCAGACCAGCTTGCGCGCTCCGGGGGTGCCGTAATCAAACGCGGCTATGCGGAACGTCAAGGTGTTCTGGTTGTGTTTGAGCGTGAGTTCATCCGAGAACAGGATGCTCTTCCCGAGCGGCGAACCCTTCTTGCCGACAGGCACGGGCTGGTTGAAAAGCAGGAAATCGGTGATGAACACCTGTTCCGCCCGACGGCTTTTCTCTACGTTCTTGCTGTTGAAGCAGATCATTCCCTGCGTGGTGCCGAAATAGATATTATCGTCCTTGTCGCGGTAACCCGATTTGTAGTTGAACTGGCCTCCCGGAAGCCCGTCGGCCACCGTATAGGTCTTGATGACCTGCATGCGCACCGGATCGAATTTCACAAGCCCCTGGTTGGTGGTCAGCCAGAAAAGCCCCGATCCGTCCTCCTCGATGCGGAAGACCACGTCGTTGGGCAGTCCGTCGGTGCTGTTGAAACTCTCGAAACTCCGGGTCCTGGGAACGAACCGGCACAGGCCGCCCCCTTGGGTGGTAAGCCATATCCTCTTGCGACTGTCCTCGAAGATGCTGAGCACCTTGTCTATCGGAAGGCTCCCCGCCTTGGGACTGTGCACATAGTGTTCCCAGGTGTCGGATCTGCCGTTGTGCACATACACGCCGTTCGAATAGGTGGCCACCCACAGGTTACCGCCCGAATCCTCGTCGATGTCGTATACCAGGTTGCCGTCCAACTCGTCTATCCGCGTAAAACTGCCGTCGCGTTTATCGAACCGGAGCAGGCATCTGCCCGTGCCGAGGTAAATATACCCTGTCGAGGCTTTGTAGATCGAAAAGATAAAGATATAGTCGTCGAGCGCCGTTGCGCCCTCACGGGTTTTGTGCGAAAGCCGCACCTTGCCCGTGACCGTGTCGATCACCTTTATCCCGTAGGAGAACGTCCCTACCCACAGGTCGTTCCCGTCGAGGTACATCCCCTGTATGTTGGGGAATTCGCGGCTGGGGGCGAAATGCTCGAATTTTTCCGTTTTCACATCGAAACGGAACAGCCCGGCATCTTCCGTGCCCACCCATATCTTCGATCCGTCCGCCGATCCGCACATCTCCCGCACGCGCCTGCCGCCCAGCGAACCGGCGCGGGTGGTGGGATAGTATTTCTTGAAACGGAAGGTGTTGTCCGGGTAGTGGTTCACCCCCCCGAAGAACGATCCGAGCCAGACATCCCCGTCACGGTCCTTGCAGATGGAATAGATGGCGTTGTCGGATATGGAGTAGGGGTCGAAGACGTCGCTCGTCAGGTGGATGCAGCTGTCGTCCGAGAGGTCGTAGATATAGACCCCCGTTTCGGAACCGATCCACATCCTCTTGTCGTCGTACCAAACCATATCGCGCGCGAACACATTACCGCCGTCGGGATTTAACGCAAGGGTACGGATGTTGCCGGTGACCAGGTTGACTTCGTACACCCCCCAGCGCTCCGAAGCGAGGTACATCCGGTTATGGCTTCCGAAAAGGATCCGGGAGATGGCCCCGTTGGCGAACGCCGCCTCGCCGTCCGCAGTACGGTAGGGCGTCAATTCGTTTATCTCCCCGTCCGTGTAGTAAAGCGCACTGTAGAACGACACCCAAAGGCGGCCGCCCTCCTGGACGGCGAATCCCCGCACATTGCCGGGTTTTCCGGCCAGGTCGTAATTGGTCAGGGCGCCCCCGGCCTGTTCGAAACTGAACAGCCCCGACCCGGCTACCGCGATCAGGATCTCGCCGTCCCGTCCGGGGCCGATCGCGGTCACCGTCTTTTCGATCCCGATACCGTCCGCGGTTTTCAGGGTGAACTTTTCCACCTTCTCCAACCCGGGGTCATATATGCAGATGCCCTCGTCCGTGCCGATCCAGATATTCCCGCCGGGATCCTCATAAAGCGAGGTTATGAAATTGTTGGTCAGGTTGTTGTCGGCGGTGAAATTGTTGCGGAATATCCGGAACGAATTCCCGTCGTAGCGGTTCAGCCCGTCGCGGGTGCCGAACCACATGAACCCGTTGCGGTCCTGGATAATGGCGTTGACGCAGTTCTGCGACAGCCCGTCGGTGGTATTCAGTTTACGGAAATAGTAAGAATCGGCCGCCAGGGCGTTTCCCGCCAATCCGATGGCCATCCATAATAGGGCGGAAAAAAGTCTCATCCTGCATTTTTTTAATTATACAAATATATAAAGTCTTATCTGGAAAAACACCGCCCCGGATCGTTGCAAGCCGGCAAACCCGCATCCGCACGGACGGCCGGCGGCCCGTCGGGAAAGAGTCCCCGTCGCCTGGAATCCCCGTCCCAGCTATGCCGGGAGCGGAAATAACACCTTTGCCACGACATCCCGCCCTGATCATATAGGCGTGGCGGCATACCCGCGCGCCAGGAAAATTGAGACGAACGAGTTAAATGTTGAGACTCTTTTTTCAATGCCGGGGGGGAGATTCCCCTACTTTTGTGACAACAGGCCCGACCGTGCGGCCGGGGCGTTCCCCGATGGGCCGGAACCGGCCGCACCCGATTGGAATTTATGAATCCAACCATAGCGTCATGAAGAAAATAACCTATGTCCCGTTACTCGCCTTTCCGCTGATCACGAATGTGGCCGGATGTCAGAGTTCGCCGGAGGCAGAACCCGCCCCTGCGCCCACGCCCGCACCCACGCCGGCCACGACAGGCCCTAACATCCTGTTCGTGATCTCCGACGACCAGTCCTATCCGCACGCTTCGGCCTACGGGAACACGATGGTCTCCACGCCGGGATTCGACCGTGTAGCGGCCGCGGGGGCGCTGTTCACCAATTTCTACGTCACCTCGCCGGGCAGCAGTCCCTCGCGGGCGAGCATGCTTACGGGGCTTTACCCGTGGCAGATCGAGGAGGCCGGGACACACGCGAGTTCTTTCCCGTCGAAATACGCCTGTTTCCCCGAAGTGCTCAAGCAGGCGGGTTATCATATCGGCTACACCGGCAAAGGCTGGGCGCCGGGCAACTGGCAGGTCTCGGGCAGGCCGCACAACCCCGCCGGGCCCCAATACAACACCCTCAAGCTGGATCCCCCCTACACCGGCATCTCCACAATCGACTATACGGCCAATTTCAAACAATTCCTCGGCGAACGCACGGGCGGGCAACCGTTCTGCTTCTGGCTGGGAACCAACGAGCCCCACCGCGGATACCAGGTCGATTCGTGGACGCTGGAAGGGATGCCGCTCTCCCGGGCGACCGTTCCAGGATACCTGCCCGGGGATGACGCCGTGAAGGGCGATATGCTCAATTACACCGTTGAGATCCAGTGGTTCGACCGCCATCTGATGAACTGCATCGAGGAACTGGAACGGATCGGGGAGCTGGACAACACCATCATTATCGTCACCGCCGATAACGGCATGTCGTTCCCGCGCGCCAAAGCCAACTGCTACGATTCGGGGGTCCACGTCCCGCTGGCGATCTGCTGGGGCGCGAAGATCCAGCCTTCGCAGGTGATCGAAACGCTCACCAGCGGGGTCGATTTCTTTCCGACCCTGATGGAGGCGGCGGGCGTGGCGAAGAAGTCCGGGCTGAGCGGCCAGAGCCTGCTGCCGCTGATGACCGGCAAAGCGTCGGAATACACGGCCGACGCGATCTATGCCGGACGCGAACGCCACTCCTCGGCGCGCTACGAAAATCTGGGCTATCCGATACGGACCGTCCGCTCGGGGGATTACCTGCTCGTGTGGAATCTCCACCCCGAGCGGTGGCCTGCGGGCGATCCGCAGGAGATGACCCAGGCCGGCGTACTGCAGACCATGCACAAAGCCTACTACGATATAGACGGGTCGCCTTCGAAGACCTACCTGACCAATAACTATAACGATGCGGCCGTGAAACCCTATTTCAGCGCGGCGGTCGCCAAACGCAAGGAATACGAACTGTTCAACCTGGCGGCCGACCCCGCCTGCATGAACGACCTCTCGGGGGAGGCCTCGGCCCAGGGGACGCTGTCGGCGATGAAGCAAAAGCTCAGCGCCCGGCTCCTGGCGACAGGCGATACGCGGCTGGGCGCCAATCCCGACATCTGGGAATCCTATCCGCGCCTGGATGGCGAGATGCGCTATTTCCCGGCCCCGATACTCGAACAAACCGGGGACTATCCCCGTGGAGGCTGGACTTTCTCCATTGATCCGTTCAGCACGTTCGTTGAATCGGGCAACTCCGTCGAAGGCCCGCTGGACGGCATTTCCGGCACCTTCATCGGTCTGGTCAAGCCTGGGAAATCATACCTCGGCATCACGAATCCCACGGTGGAAAACGGTGGCTACCTCCATTTCATCATCGACATGAAGGAACCGAAGAGCGTCAACTATTTCCGGATACGCCACAAGAACGTCGGGAACGTACAGCTCCGGTGGAGGAAATTCAGCCGGATACTGGGCAGTAATAACGGCGTAGACTTTACCGTTATCGATACGGATGTCGCCGTGACGGGATATGACGTGTCGGATAACATCATGACGCCCAACATTCCTTTCGCGCAGGCGACCTGCCGGTACCTGAAATTCTACGCCGACGCGAACGACTGTTGGGATCCTGTGAACGGATACTCGGTACAGATGTCTGAAATTTTTCTGGGAAAAACTGAATAATGAAACGACGGAATATGAAAAACATCTTCAGGGCGGCATTTCTGCTCGCCACAATAGCCTGTGTAAGCGTTTCCTGCGGCAAAGACGACGATGGGGGCGCGGAGAAAACCACTCCCCCCGCCGCCACCTTCGCCCTCACGCCGATCGATAAACTGGACCGGGGGGAATCCCCGCTCAACTCGCACAAGGATGCCGTATCGCGCTCCTCGCTGATGATGAATCAGCGGAGTTACGTCGAGCTGGGGCAATCCTCGCTCGGCGTGACCAATCCCTGCTACGCGCGCATCAAGAGGATGGCGAACGGCAATTTCATTCTGTTCTATGAAGAGAACGAGCACGGGGGCAACATCCACTACGCCATAAGCAATAACCTGAAGCTATGGGAATATAAGGGCAAACTGCTGGCCCAGCGGACCAATATGACCGACCCTTCGGACGGCAGTACGTATTGGCGCAATTTTTCGTGTCCCGACGCGACGATCCTGCAAAACGGCGATATTTTAGTGACGGCCCAGTACCGTCCGGGGGGAAATTACCGCGTGCGCGGACCCTTGAACGGCATCGTGGTGTTGCGCAGTTCGAACAACGGGGCCACATGGAGCGCCCCCATCGACATTTACCAGGGAGTCAACTGGGAGCCTTTCCTGCTGCAGCTCTCCGACGGCACCATCCATTGCTATTTCACCGACAGCAGCCGCACCGAGATCGTGGCCAAAGACACGGGGACGGCCCTGCAGGTATCCAGGGACAACGGCAACACGTGGACGCCCGGCTTTGGCAACGCCCCCTACCTGGTCATCCGTTCGAAATACACGGATGGGCGTGTCCGCGAAGAGTATATCCCGACCTATGGGGCGACCATGACCGCCTATAACGACCAGATGCCGGTGGTGATCCAGCTCAACGAAAGCCGGGAACTTGCGGCCGTCATGGAAACCGCCAGGCCTGTGTCGGGTTACGACATTACGTTCGCCTACTCGGGCGAGGACGGCGAGTGGGACCATCTGGCCGCGGATCAAAGGGGCCCGGTAGAGCCGTACCGCAATGAGAAAGCGTTCGCCGGGGCGGCGCCCTATATCGTGCAGTTCCGGTCGGGGGAGACGGTCGTCTCCTATGGTAACGACAGCAAACTGAACATGAGGATGGGCAATGCCAAGGCCCGCGAATTCGGCGACGCGTACACCGCTTTCTCGGGCGGCGGTTATTGGGGCTCCATGCTTGTGGCCGACCCCCACCGCCTGATAGGGATCATGCCGTTCGTGTCCAATGGTTACGTCAAGCTGGCGCAGTTTTTCCTTAACCATGACATTACGGCCACCCGGCGCACCGCGACCGTGGACGGCTCGGACGCCGAGTGGTCGGTTAACGACGAATCCCTTTTCGTCGGGGCGAAATCGCAGGCCCAGGCGACGCTCCGCTGCAGCGCCGACGCGAACAACGTCTATTTCCTGGTCGAAGTGCTCGACAATGCCATAGACGACAGCGATTATGCTACGATCTACCTTTCCCCGGCCTCGTCGGGCTCCATCACCAAAGACCAGACCTGCCGGATAAAAGTATCCTACAACGGGCTGGTAAGCTCCGAATTCTTTAACGGCGGCACCAGTTGGACGACGGCCGACCTGGGCGTTACGGTGAAAACGAAATACCAGAAAGTGAACACCGATAAGGGAGGCTACCGGGCTGAAATATCCATACCGCGCTCGAAGTTGAACATCCAGTCGGGTAAGATCCTCACCAATTTGGCATTATACGACAAGGTCGGCGGGGAGGACTATATCGTAAGCACCTCTGCGACCAGTACGGCCAAGTGGAAACAGATAAGCGGATTGCAATAACGATCCGGCTTAATACGCAAACCACAGGCATGGCCGATATCGCTTCGTACTCTACCCTTCAGGGCCGAAAAGATAGTTGTGTCCGTTGGTCTTGAACCGGTATCGCCGGCGGGGGTAGGGCAGAGGGTCCTCCGTGGAGATCTCCCACCGGAGCATTTGTTCCATAAGTTCCATGCGGATACCCCTGTGCTGTTCGCAGTCGAACAGGTTCGTCGTCTGGGAAGGGTCTTTCGCCAGGTCGTACAGCCACCCGTTCCCGTCCATGTCGCAGACCAGTTTCCACTCCCCGCGGCGCAGGGCGCGCATGGTCCCGCTCTGCGTCCAGGTGTTGAGCTCGTCGAAAAAGCCGGGTTCTTCGTGGACCGCGCCTTCGTCCCTATAGTCCGTCCCGTCCCGCCGGGTATAGTACATGCCGCCGTAGCCCTCCTCAGCCATTACGCTGCCGAATTCAGCCTCCGGGTACTCCCGGCCCTGCAGCATGGGCCACAGGCTGCGCCCCTGGACCCCGTCGGGGATCCGCGCGCCGATGATCTCGCACACGGTGGGAAACACATCCACGATCGAGACGTGGGCGTCGCGGGCCTCTTTCCGGGCCACGATCCCCGGGCCGCTCCACTGCATGGGGATGCGCACCAGGCATTCGTCCATTCCCGCCCCCTTTTTCATCAACCCGTATTCACCCGCGTAATCGCCGTGGTCGGCCAGAAACAGGATCACCGTGTTATCGTAAACGCCCTGCGCTTTGAGGCTTTCGGTGAGCCGCCGGAGCTGGTCGTCTATCAATCGCATCATCCCGTGGTATATCGAGCGCAGCCGTTGCAGGTTTTGCCCGAATCCGACATGCCCCATGCCCATCATTTCGGCCAGCAGTTCGTATTCACTCCCTTTCGCCGCGCGGTCGCCCGCCGAAGTCTTCATCGCAGGCAGCGCTCCCGGCGGGAACATCGAATAATAGGGCTCACAGACCTGGTAGGGATTGTGCGGCTCGGGAAATGAAAGCCACATCATGAACCGGTCGCCTTCCAGGGAGCCGATCCATTGCAGTGCGTCGCTCACGATCCGGTACGGCAACTGCTCTTCGGCTCCTCCCGGAGCGGGGGTGAGGGAGGAATAGTATCGGGTCCCTTGCAGGAACCGGTCGAAATCCGCCTCTTTGCCGCTTTTCTGCGTGCCGGATTTTCCCACATGGCCGTACTCGCTCCACAGATCGGTTTTTTCGCGGGTCAGGTGGGAATGGTTCTTTCCGACCAGGGCGGTCTTATACCCCTGCCCGCGGGCCACGTCGAACAGGTCTTTGTCGTAAAACGCGTCGCCGATATTGTGGTTCGACCTGACGCGCGTAGCTTTCGGGAAGCGTCCGGTGAGCATCGAGACCCGCGCCGGACCGCTGGCCGGCGCACTGGTGTAGGCCCGGTCGAACCACGTCCCCTTTTGCGCCAACTCGTCTGCGAATGGCATCGTCTCCAGCGGATACCCCTCGCGCGCCATCAGGTCGGCGCGCAGCTGGTCCGCCATGATAACGATGATGTTGGGGGACTGCTTTTCGGATGCGCGGCCCGCCGCCGGCAGGATGGCCAGCAGTCCGGCCCCAGCCAGGATAACATCGTTCGTTCTCATCGTATATCCGTTATTTGATCCGGGCCGGGCAGATGATCTTGCTTGCGTCGATCGTCACCCCGTTCGCGGTGATAGCCATATCCGTTATATACAACTTGCGCGGCTGGACGGCGGACGCGGAGGCGTGCGCGTGGAAAACATACCTCAGCTTGCCGTCCGCGTCGACAAAAGGCGCCCCGTGTCCCGTGCCCGCCAGAGCGGGATGCGGGCGGTGAAAGATCGGATTGCCGGCCGATTTCGTCCACGGCCCCAGCGGCGATGGGGCCGTTGCGTACCCCACGCCGTAATCCTGGCTCTGGTAATGGTTCGCCGAGTAGAGCAGGTAATATTTGCCCTCTTTTTTCAATACCGAGGGGCCTTCCGCCACTTTGCCCTGCACCGTTTCCCAGGGCAGGGACGCTTCTATGCATTTGGTGAGCGTCCCCTCTCGGACGGTCGTCAGGTCGTCTTCGAGTTGCGCCGCCCAGATCACGTTGCCGTTGGTGAAACGCACGAAGAAGAGGTACGGCGTCCCGTCGTCGTCGATGAACAGCGTCGAGTCGATCGACTTTTCGTCCCTGCGCATCGGTTCCTGCACGGCCTGCGTGAAAGGCCCGAGCGGCGAGGCGGAGGTCGCCACGCAAATGTGCTCGTCCGCCGAATAATAGAGGTAGAACGTTTCGTTCTTGCTGTTGTAAAAGACTTCCGGCGCCCAGAACCACCGGTCGGCATACGAATCCTCTTTACTGAGGATGCGCCGCGGGTGTTTTTTCCAATATTTCAGATCCGCCCGATCCGTGTAATAGGCCTCGAAGCCGTTATCCGAACTCGTCCCGTAAGCGTAATAAACGCCGTCGTGGAAGAGAATATACGGATCCGCCAGGGGCAGATATTGCTCCAGGACAACCACCCGTTCGCCGCTGTCGCCGCCCGACGGGGCGGTCGCCTTCGAGGCGCACGAACCGGCGAACAGACAAACCAGGCAAACGAACGCCCGGCCGAATTTGTATGTACGGTCATTTTTCATAAATCCACCCGGATGCGTCCCGAAGTTCATTATAACAGGTCCTGTTTAAAGAGAGGTTTATCCTCGTTGGGTAGCGTTTGCCATCCTGAGCGCAGTCGAAGGATCTCAAACACTCCTTTTGAGATCCTTCGACTGCGCTCAGGATGACAAACGCTACAAAAAGGATTATTACGGCTTCAGGGCGCCGATCACCTCTTCGTTGATCGCCTTGACGCGCTCTTCGATCACCTTGACCACTTTACGGTCGTAGGTCATCAACCCGTTCACCTCGATCTCCACGTCGGTGGTCTGGGTGTAGACGGCGGCCGAGAAACCCTTCGCGATCATATCTTTCAGCTCGCGGGCGTATTTCACGTACTCGTCGGTCACCTCTTCGGGCGAGTTGAACTGGACGTAGCCCCAGTTGCGGTCGGGTTCCCACAGGTGTTCTTTGAGTACGAGCCCTATACCGCCGTACTCGCCCAGGACGGTGACGCGGTCGGGATCGTAGAGATCCATTTTCGGACCGGGATAGTTATGCAGGTCGAGGATGTCGCCGCAATGGTAGTGGTTGCCGCCGCTGGCCGGGTTGACCAGGCGCGAGGGGTCGTGTTCTTTGGTCCATGCGGCGATGTCGCACGATTTGAACTGGCCCCACGCCTCGTTGAAGGGCACCCACACCCCGACGCACGGGTAAGCGTAGAGATAGTCCATGATCGCCGCCCATTCGGCGCGGTAGGCGGCTTCCGATTCGGGCGAGCGGACGATCTCCTCGCCGTCGAAATACTTGCGCATCTGCCATTGGGGGCCTTGGTCGCCGTTGGGCATGTCCTGCCATACGATGATCCCCAGGCGGTCGCAATGGGTGTACCACCTGGCGGGCTCCACCTTGACGTGCTTGCGGATCATGTTGAAGCCGAAATCTTTCGTCTTCTGGATGTCGTACACGAGCGCTTCGTCCGTCGGGGCGGTGTACAGGCCGTCGGGCCACCAGCCCTGGTCGAGCGGGCCGTAGTGGAAGACGGGCTTGTTGTTGAGCGTCAGGCGCACGATGCCGTTCGCGTCGCGCACGGAGGAGAACTTACGCATGGCGGCGTAGCTTTTCACCTGGTCGGCCGCTTTGCCGTCGACGTAGAGCACGACCTGCAGGTCGTACAGGAACGGCGAGTCCGGAGTCCAGAGTTTGGCGTCCGCCGGCATGGCGATTTCGATCTTCTGCCCGCCGTCGCCGGAACCTTCCGCGACCAGCGTGCCGCCGTCATAAACCTTCACCCCGACCGTCGTCCCCTGCCCGGCGACGACGGGCTCGACAAAGAGTTTATTGTTGTCGATGTCGGGTGTGGTCTTCAGGCCGGCGATGTACTCCTCGCCGACCGGCTCGAGCCATACCGTCTGCCAGATACCCGTCACGGGCGTGTACCAGATGCCGTGGGGGTTTTCCACCTGCTTGCCGCGCGCCTGGTACCCTTTGTCGGTGGGGTCCCATACGCGCAGGGTGAGTTTGTTATCGCCCTTCTTCAGCGCGTCGGTCACGTCGAACGTGAACGGGGTGTATCCGCCTTCATGCGAGCCCACCTTCGTGTCATTCACCCATACGTCGCACCGCCAGTCCACCGCGCCGAAATGGAGCAGCATCCTGTTCTTCTTCCACTTTTTAGGTACGGAAAATTCCCGCGAGTACCACAGTTCGTTCTGCTGTCCCACCCTTTTGCCTACGCCCGAGAGGCTCGACTCGACGGCAAAGGGAACGAGGATCTTCCCGTCGAAAACCGACGGGGCCTGCGTCCCGGCCGGCAGGATGGCGTAATCCCACAGACCGTTGAGGTTCTGCCAATCCGCGCGCTCCATGATCGGGCGGGGATACTCGGGCAGCGGGTTGAGCGGATCGACTTTGGCCGCCCAATCGGTCTTTATCTTATCTCCCGCGGGGGCCCAGTCGACCGCAGGGGGCGTCACCGAGGTGCAGCCGATGAGCGCTGATAGTAAAAAAAGCATGCAGGTTGTTTTCATAACGAAACGGATTTTAAAATGTTAAGAGTTTGTTTTGATTTTCCAATCGAAGCGTTTTTTGCTCATTTTCGAGCCGTTTTTTTCGCCGATTAGAGGAGCATATCGGGAATATGTGACGATAAGCGGCCTAAAAAAATGCCGAAGAGGGGCGAAAAGCGCAAAGGTTGGAAATTCAAAACAACCTCTAAAGGTAATCTATCTGGAACTCATCCGGAAAGGTAAGGATTTTATTTTGAAGCATCGCCTCGTCGCCCAGCAGGCAGAAGGCCGATGCGTAGTAGGCCTCTTCGAGCACGTTGGGCGGCTGGGCGTTCTTGATGACGCTGTGGCAGAATATTTCGAGCATCTCCAGCGAACCGTCGCCCTTGGCATCGGGCATCACGGCGATCCCCGGGCCGGATGCGGCGTGCTCGGCCGCCCAGCTCGTGTTGGCGAAGACCGATGAGGAGAACACGCCGCGTTCGATATCGCCCACCAGTTGGCGCACGCCGCTTTTGGGCTTCGGGTTTTCGGCATAAACGCGCCCGTTGGCCAGGTCCACCGTCGCGTCTTTGCAGAGGATCTGCTCGCCCATACCGAAATGCTTGTTGGCGATCACCGATTCGAAGGTCATGTTGACCCCGTTGGGGAAGGTGTAGATCGCGCATACGCTGTCGTACACCTCGCGCCCGTCTTTCCAGTAGACGATATTGCCCGTGCCCATCACGCTTTGCGGGAGCATGCCCATCGCCCAGGTGCCGTTCTGGAGCTGGTGGCAGGCCAGTTCGGTCATCAGCCCGCGCGAGTATTCGCGGTACAGGCGCCAGTTGATATGGCGTTCCAGCTCGGGCGAGGGAACCGCCCGGCGCCAGTCGTTGTTGCGGTACCAGTATTGGCGAACGTTGACCACAGGGCCTAATTCCCCGTCGCGAATCTGCGCCATCGCCTTGATGTATTTGGGATCGAACAGCCGTTGCTGCCCCACCAGGAAGATTTTTCCCGAGGCCCGGCCCCGCCGGTACATCTCGTGGCACTCCCCGATGGTGTAGGCCATCGCCTTTTCGCACAGCACGTGCTTGCCCGCGTCCAGCGCGTCCATCGTCATGCGGTGGTGCAGGTTGAGCGGGGTGGCGATGATCACCGCGTCCACGTTCGGATCTTCGAGCAGGCGGCGGTAATCGTCGTAGCATCTGGCCGCGGGGGCCATCGCGGCCGCCTGGTCGAGGTTGACTTTGTAGTCGTCGCACAGGGCCGTGATCTCGGCGTTGGGGATGCGGGCCAGGTTGCTGATGTGGTATTGGCCGCGGGAGCCGGGGCCGATGATGCCGAAACGCACTTTTTCGCCTTTGATCTCCTGTTTGGCCACAGGTGTGCACCCTTCCAGCCACGGGAAGGCCGACAGGGCGAGGCCGGCCGCACCGATGCCCCCTAACTGTTTAAGAAAATCCCTTCTATCCATTCGTGTTTATGATCTTGTAAGTGTAACCCTCGAAATCGGCGGCTATCGCCTCCCTCTGTCCGTGCGGGGCGGCATAGAGCGCCGTGGAGAGGATCTCGCACACGGCCGCCGACCGTCCCAGCACCGCGACCTGCACCTGCGTGCCGACCGGCCGGCCCGTCAGCGGGTCGATGATGTGCGCCGCGCCCGAGGGGGTCTTGCCGGAGACGGAGAGCGAGCAGTCCCGGAGCGGAACGTCGTCCGTCCCGGCCTTTACCGGCCAGCAATCCCCGAAAGGATGCGTCCCGACGGCCAGGATCGAGCTGTCGCCGAAATTCAGCAGGGCGCTTTGCACCCCCGCCGCTTCCAGTTCCCGTCCGATCCGGTCCAGCGCATATCCCTTGGCGAATCCCCCCAGGTCGAGCATTGCCGACGGCGAAGCGAGCTTGACCGTGCGCTGCGCACGGTCGGTCGAGTAGGCCGGGCGCGTGCGCTGGCCGCACAGGGCCGCGATGTCGAAATAGCCGCCCGTCGCCCGCCGCATCGCCTCGCACGAACACAGGATCCCGAAGGTCTGCTCATCGACCGCCACCGGGGCGGCAGCCCCTTCGGCGTTGATCCGCGCGATGTCGCTGCCGGGCATGTGGCGGCTCAACCTGCTTTCCATCTCAACGGCCAGCGCTAGGGCCGCGTCGCACAACCGGCGCGCCTCTTTCGGGGCGACGTTCACCAGGACGATCTCCATCCGGGTGTTCATCGCCCCGAAAGAGGCGTAAGCCACGGGTGCGTGCGGATTCGAGGCGCTGTACGTAAATTCCACGGCCTATCGTTTGGGGCGGAAAGCGCGCGCCACGAGCCTGCCCAGCCACGTGAGGACGTAGAGGACGGCCGTGATACAGACCACGTAACCGATCTGCGAGAAGATCTCGACCCACCGGGTGCCGTAGCCGATCACCGCGCAGATATTGACCGCGTTGGCCGCGACGAAGCACCAGAGCGCGATCCAAAGTTCCCGCCTTTTCGCGGCGGCCGTTATCACGGTGTCCTTCATCGGGCTTTATATTTTATAGAATTCCTCCCATCCCGTGCGCGGCGCGGCGCCCCAGATCAGCTGGTTGGCCAGCGGGTTGTTGGTGATCTGCTTCGTTTCGCGGTCGAAGATCACTTTGCTGCCCGTCCACTGCGCGATCACGCCCAGGCAGAACACCTGGCTCAGCGGGCCTGTGATCGAGAACGGCGAGCGGGTCTTCTCTTTGCCCGATACCGCCAGCAGGAAATTGGCGTAGTGGTTCGACGTGCTTTCGGGCACTTCGGGCAGTTTGCCGGCCATATCGCGGGCCTTCTCTTCGGGAATGATCGAGAGCGTGCTGCCGTGCGAACCGCCCTTGAAGGTCAGTGTGTCGGAATAGATCTCCTTGCCCGGGTTGAGTTTCGCCGCTTGGATTTTGCCCCCGGCGACGGTCGGGATGTTGGGGTCGATCTCCGAGACGCCGTACCCTTCCGGCACCGCGGGGATGTTGTCCAGCCCGTCGTACCACGTGATGTCGAGCGCGGGCATGCCCTTGCGCTCGGGGAACTTGAATTCTATGGTCGACGACTTGGGGTAGAAGAACGGGTTGTGGTCTTTCAGGTAGATCGGATTGACCTCCGTGGGCAGGCCCAGGTCGAGGAATTCGTGCACCGTGTCGAGGATGTGCGCCCCCCAATCGCCCAACACACCCATGCCGAAATCGTACCAGCAGCGCCATTGGCCGTTGTGGTAGTCGTGGTTATAGGCGTGGTAGTGCGCCGAACCGAGCCACGTGTCCCAATCCAGATCCGCGGGTATCGGCTCGCCTTTCGGGTATGAAGCCATCTTCGGGTCCCACTCGTGCCAGCGGCGCACGTTGTTCATGTGGCCCGTGACGGCCGTAACGTCTTTGATGATGCCTGCGTCCTGCCACGCCTTGAACTGGAAATAGTTGGCCTCGGAGTGGCCCTGGTTGCCCATCTGGGTGACCACGCCGTATTTTTTCTCGGCCTGCATCAGCATCTCGCACTCCCAGAAGGTGCGCGCCAGGGGTTTTTCCACATAGACGTGGATACCCTCGCGCATGGCGGCCATGCAGATCGCGAAGTGGCTGTGGTCGGGCGTGGCGACCATCACCGCATCGATCTTCGAAGCCATCTTATCGAGCATCTTGCGGAAATCGCGGAACTGCGGCACGCCGGGGAACATCCCGATGATCTCCTTCGTGTGTTTCGCGCCCATGTCCACGTCGCACAGGGCCACCACGTTGCACAGGCCCGTCTTGAAGAACTCTTTGGAAACCTCGTTGCCCCGGTTGCCGATGCCGACCAGGGCGACGTTCACTTTCCCGTTGGCGCCGACGACTTTCGGGGCGGCGATCTTTTTAGCCTGCTGCCCGGCCGCCGGGGCGGCGGAAGCCAGCAGCGAAGGGACGGCCACGGCCGTAGAGAGCAGGGCGGTGCGTTGCAGGAACGCCCTGCGCGAGATCTTGTTATCCGACATTATTTCAATTCTTTGATTTTGATATTCTTGTAAGAGACCTGGTCGCCGTGATCCTGCAACAGGATGTGGCCGGTTGCGAAGTTACCAAAATTTTTCCAATCCCGGTACTTGCTGTAAGCGACCAGTGCGTCCCACTCCTGGCTGTTGCGCTCGTACCCAATGATTTTCACGCCGTTAAGCCAATGTTCCACGTGGTTGCCGTTCACCACGATCGTGGCGTTATTGAAGAAGCCTTTGCGGAAGGGCTTGTCCGCCGGGGCGGGGATCAGGTCGTAGAGCGAACCGAGCGTGCGGTTGCCTTTCACGCCCAACTTGGCGTCGGGGTGCTTCTGGTCGTCCAGCACCTGGAACTCGCAGCCGATGGCCGAGCCCCCGGCGGCGCTGTTGATATCGGGATTGACGAAATACTTGATCCCGCTGTTGGCCCCTTCCGTGATCAGGAAGTCGACCGAGAGGATGAAATTGCCGTATTTGGCTGTGGTGATGATATCCCCGCCGTTGCCGCCCTCGGCGCCGTCCGCCTTTTCGACGATCAGCAGACCGTCCTTGATGCTCCAGCCCTTGGAGGGGAATGCGGCCGCCTTGTGGCTGCGCCAGCCGTCGGTCGTTTTGCCGTCCCAGAGCAGTTTCCATCCGTCGGCTTTCTCACGCTCGGAGATGGTGTTGGGGATGCAGTTGAATTGGGCGATCCCCGTGGCGGGCGATTTCTCATATTCCAGCCCCGAGGTCATGATGCGGATATCTTTCCACGCCACCTGTTTGCCGGCCAGCGCGGCGTCGTTGATCGCATGCACCTGCAGGGCGATGAAGCCCGAGGCGTCCTGCGCGTCGAGCAGATCGGCCGCCGGCACGCCGTTGATCCACGTGCGGATGCTCGTGCCGATCGCCTCCACGCGCACCTTGTTCCAATCGTTATGCTTGAACGCTTTCTGCGCCGCCGGGTTGCCGGTCAGCGGATAGAGCCACCCCAGGCGCGCCTCGTCATAGATACCGCCGCTCCAGGCGCGCTCCGACGGGTCGATCTCGTACTGGTAGCCGTGCACGCGGCCCTGCTGATACCCTTCTTTCGAATGGCTGCGCAGCTGGATGCCCGAATTCAGGCCGTCGTCCACCCTGAAAAGCATTTCAAGGATGAAATCGCCGTACTCTTTTTCCGTGCGCAGGAAGGTGTTGGGCGTGCCCGTTTTGCTGGTGCCCACGATCGCACCGTCGACGACCTTGTATTCGGCCGTGCCATTGATCACTTTCCATCCCTTGAGGTTACGTCCGTCGAACAGTGGGGTCCATTGTCCGTGGACGTGCATAGCCCCGACAACGGACAGTAATAAGGTCAATAATACGTTTTTCATTTTAACAGTAAATATATCAGGTAATTGGTTCTCTGCGCACGGTGAAAGAAAGTAATGCGAACCGTGTTGATCCGCATTACCTTCTTTACCCTGTTCTCGTTATTCGGTTTGCATCTCGTCCGCTACCGCTTCCTGCCAGGTGTTCCATTTCGGAATGGCGGGATCGTACCCGTCGTATCCGTAGTTCTGCCACAGCCTGCCCTTGCTGTTGGACGTTATGGAGGTGTTGTAGACCGGCCAGTACATGTTCTTCTTATCCATCTTGTACTGCGGGTTCTGGACGCCCCCGGCGATGGCGAGGTTGATCTGGCCGTCGCCGTTGGGGCCGCTGTTATAGAACTTGCCGCAGTTCACCACGCGCTGGTACCAGTAGCTGCCGCCGTTCTTGTCGGTGCCCTGCTGTTTGTCGAAGTTGTCCATGCTGTAGGTGTGCCCCCATTCGTCGGGCATGCCGCTGCGGGCAAGGCAAAGCGATACGCGCTTGAGTTCGACGTTGCGCCACTCTTCCATGTAGAGTTCGCGGGCGCGCTCGTCCATGATATCGCCGATCGTGACCGAGCCGACATACTTTTGGGTACACTTGGCCCTGTCGCGGACCATATTCACGTCGGCGGTCGCCTCGTTGGCCCTGCCCTGGTAGAATTTCGCTTCGGCGCGCAGCAGGTAGGCTTCGGCCAGACGGTAGAGATACCAGTCCGCGATCCCGCCGGTGGTGGCGCCGCGGAAGTCCGTGCTGTTCAGCTTGGCCTCCTGGACTTCGTCTTTCAGCCACAGTTTGTAGTGCGGGAAGTCGAACCAGCGGCGGATCGTGTCCACACAGAGTTTAGCGCCCGTGGTCGCATCGTGCGAGGCGATGGAGAGGGGCTGCCCGTAGTAGGAAGAGGCGGTGTTGTTCACCTTGATGTTGTCCATTTTCACCCAGTTGCCGCTTTCGGCGCTGTGGCGCAGGTCCGTGGCGTCCATCACGCCGTTCACCTGCCACAGGGTGTGCTGGTGGAAATAGGTGGGGCGGAACGTGGCGATCCCGCGTCCCAGCCCGCGCGAGTAGTCGTACAGCGGATTATAACCGGCGGCGTTACGGGCGATCTCGACCACGGCGCGCTGGCCGTCCCTCGTTCGGGGGGCGTTGGGGTCGTTCTGGGTGAAGAAAGGATAGAAGACGCGCATCGTGTTCATCACGGTCATCGCCTCGTCGGTCGAGCCGCGGTTCACGATGCCCAGGATCACCTCTTTGTTCGCGGGGATGAGCTTATTTTCCGGACGGTGCATATCCCAGATCACGTTACGGGTGATGGGCCACGTCTGCGCCTCCGCGCCGGGATTGAACGTGCCGAAGCTGGAGCCCTGGATGAGCGAATAGCCCGACTGGTCGATCAATATGTCCAGCTGGTCTTCGGCCAGGTCGTATTTGCCCAGCGCCAGGTAGCACTTGGCGAGCAGCATACGGCACGCGCCCTTGTTGACCATACCGATCTCGCTCATCGAGCTCTGGTCGGGTACCCACTGCACGGCCTTTTCCATATCCATGGTGATCATCTCCAGGATGGCGTCGCGCTTGGTGCTGCGGTAGTTCTGCTTCGGCACCTCGGTCACCTTGGTGATCAGGGGCACGTCGCCCCACTGGAACACCAGGTTCAGGTAGCGGAACGAGCGGTGGAAATAGGCGCGGCCCTTGTACATGTTCTTGGTGGCGTCGTCCAGGGTCTCCACCTGGTCCACGTACTGGAGGATGGTGTTGGCCTGCATGATCACGTAATAGGTCTGGTGCCAGAAGTGCCAGATGCTGTTGGTCGTGGACAGGGAGTTGAACAGGCGGCCTTTGCCCGAAGCGCCGGTACCGTCGTCGACGCCGATGCTGGTGGGGGTAAGCCCGTCGCACGGGTTGCAAAGCATTTTAGCCCGGTCGGTCGCACCGGCCACCATCAGGTCGGAGAAGATGTATTCCGTACCCATGGGCAGGACTTCCCCGGCGTTCGTGGCGAGCCCCGTATAGTACAGTTTCATGTGGCGGTCGCAGAAGGCCAGCACCGACATCAGTCCCGACTCGGTGGTGAACGTCTGCCCGGGCTCGTAGAACGACAAGGGATCGGGTTCCAGAAAATCCTTCGAACACCCGCTGAATAAAATTGTGGCGCCTGCGAACAGTGAAAGGCACGCAAAGCCCAGTTTATGCATTATATTTTTCATGATCTTCTTTTTTTACCGTTAGAAAGTCAGGTTAAGTCCCAGCGTGAATACGCGGGCGGCCCAATCCCCGGTTTCGGGGTCGCCGTATTCCCAATCCGGAGCCCACGTGGCCAGGTTACGGACAGTGCCGTAGACCTTTACGCGTTCCAGGTCGATCTTCTGGGTCCATTTCTGGGGCAGCGTGTAGGCGATCGTGACGTTTTCCAGGCGGACGAACGAGCGGTTGTACACCTTGCCCGGGGAAGCGGCCCCCGTAGGCCCGTTCGCGTCGAGGCGGCCGTATTCGTTGGTGGCGTTATCGACGGTCCAGTACTTTTTCGCGGGAAGGTTCGCGATGCTGTTGGCCATCTTTCCGTCGGCGCTGTCGTTGTTCAGGTAGTTGCCCGACAGGCTCTTGTGCCCCATATAGGAGTAGATGTTGCACGAGATGGTCAGGTTCTTGCGGAAGGTGAGTTCGTTGCGCATGGACCAGCGGTACGGGGCGACCGTCTGGCCGAGGAGCACTTTGTCTTTGTCGTTGTACACGTGGGTGACGGTTCCGTCGGCCTGTGTGACATCGTCGGCCGTGTAGATGTTGGCCACTTTGGGGTCTCCCGGAACCTGTCCGTATTTTTTGGCCTCCTCGACCTCGTTTTTCTGCCAGATCCCGTCGACGCGGTAGTCCCAGATGGCGCTGATGGGCTGGTTGATGAACCATTTGTTGGGCACGTCGCTCTGCTCCACGCCGTCGACATAGTCGTAATACAGGTGCTTGATCAGGTTGTTGTTGTAGGAGAACCCGACCGAGGTGGTCCAGCGGAAATTCTTGTTGTTGATGTTGAGCGACTCGAGCGAGACCTCGATACCGTTGTTGTCCACCTGCCCCAGGTTGGTGGTAATGTTCGAGAAACCGGTGAATTCGGGCAGGCTTCGGGTCATGATCATGTCCAGGGTCTGCATGCGGTAGTATTCGATGCTGCCGGTCAGCCGGTTATTGAAGAACCCGAAGTCGAGCCCGGTGTTCCACGACGCGGTTTTTTCCCATTGCAGGAAGCGGTTGGGCATGCGGTCCATCATCAGGTAGCGGTAGAACACGTTGTTACCGGTCGCGTCGATGTAGGCGTGCATGTTGCCGCTACCGGCGGAAAGGTTGGCCAGGGCCAGGTAGGGGTCGCCCAGCGAGCGGTTGCCGTTCTTACCGTAGGAGAAGCGCAGCTTACCGTAGTTCATCACCTCCAGCAGGGGGCTGAAGAACTTCTCGTTGCTGAACGTCCACGCCACGGCTACCGAGGGGAAGGTGGAGTAGGGGTTCGAGGTGCCGAAAGCCGAATAACCGTCCCGGCGGATCGACGCGGTGATCGCGTAGCGGTCGTCGTACGAGTAGAACAGGCGGGCCAGCAGGGCGTCCGCCGTTTCGCGGGTGTCTTTGGTAGAGAAGGTACTGTTCTCTTTGGTACCGTTCTGGGTGTTGTGGAAGCCCAGGGCGTCCGAAGGCAGGATCAGGCGCGCTTCGATCTTGTCGCTCCAGTATTGGCGCGCCTCGGCCTCCTGCACCAGGGTCAGCATCACGTGGTGCTTTTTGCAGAACGTGTAATCCCAGTTGATGGTGTTGTTGAGCGACCAGTCGAAGCGCTTGCGGCTTTCACGGTCCACGCCGCGGTCCGTGGGGGTCGAGAAAGGAAGTTCGGACGACAGGAACTCACGGTCGTAGTAGAACTGGTAACGCGGCGCGGCGTTGAACGTGTAGGTGATGTTGAACGGAAGGGTTATCTTCGCGTTGAATATGGTGTTCAGCGTGGTGTAGCCGCGTTCGATCTCCTGGTACTGCCGGATGAAGTCCCAGTTGTAACCCCTCGTGTTGCCGGAGCCGTAGTTCGCGTCCAGGGGATACTGCACCGGGTTGCCGTACTGGTCGGCATAGTCCGAGTAAGGGCTGTTCTGCAGCTCGCTGCCCAGGTTCATGCGCCTGTCGCTGTTCTGGTCCGAGCGGTCCTGGAAATTCACGTTGGCGCCGAGCTGGAACCATTTGTTCACATCGAAATTCACCTTCATGTTAGCGCGGACCGCCTCGTAGGTGTCGTCGATCCTCACGCCCTGGTTCTTCAGGTAGCCCATCGAGAAGTAGTAGCTCGCCCGGTCCGTGGCGCCGTTCACGCTGGCGCTGTAATCCTGGCTGAAACCGAGCCTGAACGCCTTGTCTTCCCAATCGACGGATTTTCCATTCAGGTAGTTGTTCAGGGCGTTGCCCATCAGGCCGAGGCGTTTGCCCCAGATGCTCTGGTCCGATTCGTCGCCGTCGTTCACCGTATAACCGCGCCACTCGTCCAGGGAGACGCCCGACAGTTGGGCGGGGTTGGTGTAATATTCCGGGGACGAGGCGTAGATCCCCGTCTGGTAGGCGTCATATTCGCCCGTCGCGGGGTTTACGCCGTAGGTGCTCTTGGTATACCAATCCGAACGGTGCTGCATATATCCCGAAGGGGTCCACCTTTCGCGGTTGGATACCTGTTGCGAGAATCCGAAGTTGGAGGTCACGTTCACGACCGGTTTGCCCTTCTTGCCTGTTTTGGTCGTGATGACGATCACGCCGTTGGCGCCTTTGGCGCCGTAGATGGCGGCGGCCGAGGCGTCCTTCAGGATGTCGATCTGGCCGATGTCGTCGGGGTTGATCTCGGAGAGTTCCCCGAAAAAGGCCATACCGTCGAGGATGAGCAGCGGGCTGTTGTGGTTTTCGGCGGTATAGACCGAACGCTGTCCGCGGATCTTCAGGTCCCCGCCCCCTTTTGCCGACGCGTCGTAACCCACCTGCAGGCCCGGGGTGTTGCGCAGGATGTCCTGGACCGTGCCGGGGTTTTCGACGGCGATGTTATCGGGACGTATCTGGGTAATGGAGCCTGTCAGGTCTTTCTTGCGCATGGTGCCGTAGCCGACCACGACGATCTGGTCCATGAGCCGGATGCTCTCTTCCATCGAGACGTTGTAGGCGCCGGCCGCGGTCAGTTCCACTTCCTGGGTCGTGTAGCCGGGCGAGGAGATGACCAGCGTGCCCGTTGCCGGGACGGCCAGCCTGAACGCACCGTCGGTACCGGTCGTCGTCCCTGTCGTGGTGCCTTTCACTACGACCGCAGCGCCCGTGACGGGTGCCTGGTTGCCGTCCAGGACCACGCCCGTGATATTCCTGCCTCCCGTTTGCGCGAACGCCTGGATGCAGAAAAGCATGCAGCAGAATAGCGTACATAATGTAGTTCTTGAAATCATGCCATTAAGTTTTAAGTTAGACTTAGGTTATTTTGAGGGTTTTAAGATTTGTTGGCAGGCGGATGTTATTGCGGGTTCGCCGCCTTGAGTTTGCGTACGATGTAATTGGCGTGCACCGTTTGTCCGGCGCCGTTCGGATGCAGTCCGTCGCGCAGGTAGGTGTCCGCGTTGCCGGACGTGATCCCGGATTCGTTGTAGCAGTCGAAATAGGGGATCGACAGCCCCTCGCAGACGGCCTTGATGACGGCGATCTTTTGGGTGTTTTCAGCGTTCTTGTTCGGATATTTGACCAGCGAGGCCTGCAAGGGGCCGGCGACATAGATCTTCGCGCCGGGGAACTTGTTTCGCAGCGTGACCAGGCACCATTTCATCGCGCCGGCCATCGTGTACAGGTCGAGCTTGGCCAGGTCGCTCTCGGCCAGCGCTTCCGCCGCGACCCCCATGGTCGCGGAGGCGGCGTCATTGGTGCCGTAGGAGAGGACGATCACGTCGGGCGATTTGGACACCCAGTGGTTCCCGGCCAGGTATTTCTGCACGTGCACCACGGCGCAGTTGTTGATGATCCGCTGGAACGCTTCGGTGCCCGTGTTGCTTTCGTTGCTGTATCCGGCGAATTTGGGATCCGTGTAGTCCTGCGTGCGGATAACGCCCGCGGGCGCCCATACGGGATCTGCGGTGACCGATCTTTCCCGTTTATACCAGCAGGCCCCGGCGAAAGCCCCGTTATAGAGGTCGCCGAATTCCAGTCTCGTCCGGGTCTGGTAGGCCCAGCTGGTATTGTTGGATTGATCCGAGGTGATGCTGTTCCCGAAGGCCACCAGGTTCTTGCCTTTGAATACGGTGTACGCGGGCGTCGTCTCTTTCCCGGGCTCATCCCCGCCGCCGGAGCAGGCCGAAGAGGAGGTCGCCAGGAAAAAGAGTATCGGGAAAAGCAGCAGGGGGTTTTTCATCGCGGCGTTGTGTTATTGCAGCAGGGCCACGGCGCACCACAGGTAAGGGGCCTGCCCGTGCAGGTCGCCGGCCAGACGCGGACGGTCGTAGTAATACTGCTCGTCGTTCTTCTTGCCGGTGCCGATGCAGACCTCGGTCACGTTGTTGCGCTCGTCGATGTAGGAGACCAGCGTCAGCCACGCTTTGCGGGCGGCCGGGGCGTATACCGCGGCGTCCAGCCATCCCTGTTTGACACCCACGATGAAGGCGTATGTGAACATGGCCGAACCGGAGGTTTCGGGCCAGCAGTCCGCCTTGTCGATCAGTTGGTGCCACATACCGTTGGCGTCCTGGTATTTGAGAAGGCTCTCCATCATGGTCAGGTAGCCCTTCATGATGCGCGCGCGGTCTTTGTGGTCCGCGGGCAGGTCACGCAGGATATTGGCCATGCCCACGGCCATCCAGCCCGCGCCGCGCGCCCAATAATAAGGTACGTCCGGGGCGTGGTAGAAAAGACCGTTCGGACGCTGGATCGTTTCCAGGTAGAGGACCATCTCCTCGGCCGCACGGTCGAGGTATTTACGGTCACCCGTCACCTCATACGCCTTGGCCTGCACGAAGGTGATCATGTACATGTCGTCGATCCACAGGCGGGTCTGCCACGAATAGCCTTTGGCGGCCCACTCTTTCTCTTCGGGCTTCGCGTCGGCGGGCACTTCCCACTGGCTGTCGGCGTAGGCGAGGCCCATCTGCTTGTAGCGGGGATCCCCCGTGATCTGGAACAGCTGCAGGGCCAGCCCTCCGAACATGTTGTAATCCACATGGTTCATCGGGGGCAGCAACGCCGCCTCGCGCCCGAAGAAAGGCTCGAATTTGCTTTCCAGCTGGCTCAGCAGCTGCTTGTCGTTCACCTGGACGGCGAAATCGAGCGCACCGTTCCAGGTGCACACTTCCGCGTAATGGATATAGCGACCCGCGTAAAGGTCGTGCCGGGCCCCTATGAAATTGCAGGCCAGGCGTTTGCCGACCTCTTTAGGCGTGGAGCCTTTAGGAAAGCCGGTCAGCGGCGATTTTTCGCGCGCGAGGGCCAGAAGGGGCAGAAACAGGAATACAAGAAGGATTTTTTTACTCATGGTCTCTATGGTTTGAAAGATTTATCGGTAATCGCATACGGCCACCCCGATCCGGGAATCGGCGCATCCGTAATAGAGGTACAGTTTCCCGTCCAGATAAGCCAGGCCCTCGATGAACACGGTTCCCTGGACGTATTGCCCGCTTTTCTCATAGTCGGTTTCGGGGTAGAAGAAAGGTTTGTCCAGCCGGTCCAATACTTTGCAAGGGTCCCCGGCGTCCAGCAGCAGTTGTCCGGCGCAGTAGGCCCCCGACGGATAGGCCGGATCGCCGATCCCGTCCCGCTTCCCGTTTTTGCCGTTGTACAGCAGCACGATCCCGTCGCGGGTCAGCAGCGCCGGCGGGCCGCACTCGGTGAGCACGCTGTCGAAATACCCTTCGCGGGGCTTCGCGATCGCTTTAAGCTCACCGGTTTCATCCAGCACCGGATCCCAATGGATCAGGTCGTCGGACGTGGCGGCGTGTACCGCCCGCTCGCCCCAGTACATGAAATATTTCCCGGATATCTTTTCAATGACGATCTCCCCGTCTTTTATCGTGGTGAGGATCGAACCCGACTTGCAGAACATATCCTTGAACCGTCCGTCGTAGGCCTGCCCGAAAGCCGCCCCGTGCTTTTCCCAATTTATAAGGTCTCGCGAGGTGGCCACCGCCAGGCGGGCGGTCTTGCGGTTCCATGCCGTATAGAGCGCGACGTACAAGCCGTCCCCGGTCACGGCCACCCGCATATCCTCGCACCCTCCCGGATGCTCCAAATCGGCAAACCGCCCGTCAGGGAACAGGACGGGCGTTTTACGCCTTTGCATGGTGACGCCGTCCGCGCTCTCGGCGTACCCGATGCGCGAGGTGCGCCTGCCGATCCCCTGTCCTGAATTATCTTCGGCCCGGTACAGCACGGCTATTTTGCCGTCTTTGACTACGGCCGCGGGATTGAACGTGTCGCTTTCTTCCCATTTGACCATGCGCCCCTGCATCGGGCAGAGGAATTCGCTGGCCGTGTCGGGGGCGATGACCGCATGGCCGATATCGGGACGGACAAACCCGCCCAATGCCCATTGGGGTGAGCTGCACCCTGCCGGCGTGGTTTGTTCCGCCTGTGCGGGCAGACCAACCAGCAGGAGCAGAGCTAAATATGTGCGGAAAGAAGTGATGTGTTCCTTCATTTGTAGCGGTTGTAACACAAATGTAGGGCGCTCCTGACAACTCTACAGCCTCATTTCCGCCAAAGATGTCCTCATGAAAATGAATTCGGACCACCCCGATATTTTTGGCGGAAACAAGAACACATTGCGGAGAAATGAGGACGCAACTAAGGATAGGATTCCTTTTCTTTGTATAAGGTTTATTCAGTTTCGACGACACGGCATGACGCGCATTCGTATCCTCATATCAATCATCGTATTAACCGGCATCCACGCCCGTCTGGACGCCTATAACATCCGTCATATCAGCAGTCGGGACGGCTTGTCCAACAGCGCCGTGATCTGTTTGCTGCAGGATACGGAGCGCTACCTGTGGATAGGAACCTACGACGGATTGGATAAATACGACGGAACCAATATCTCCATCTACAAGCCCAGCGTCAGCGATACGCGCAGCCTTGCGGGCAACGTGATCCGGACGATAGTCGAATCGGACGCCGACTATCTATGGATCGTGACCAAATCGGGCCTGGATAAATTCTCGAAGAAAAAAGGGAAAGTGGTCGCCCATTTCGGCGAATTCATGGAAAATTGCCTGGTCACGAGCGACCACAAAGGCAATGTGCTTGTCCTGAAGCAGACCGGGACGCTGCACTATTACGACCCTGTGGCCGACCGCTTCAATGAGATGGCCTTCCCCGATGCGGAAGGCTACGGCAATTGCCGGAGCCTGATCCTCGATTCCGGCGGCAGGCTGTGGGTCACCACGCGCGCGGGGGCCGTCAAACGGTTCGATGTCGCCTGGCCGGCCATGGCCGCGCCACGCCTGACCGCGGCGGATAACGGCAACGGCCAGGAGCCGGTCATCTATACTTTTTATGACAAGGGACGGGTGATCGTCGTCAACAAGAAAGGGGACCTGTATGTCGTGCAGGGCGAACAGAAAACGTGGATCAGGAACATCCATCCCGAGCTTGCGCAATACGGGGATATCACCTCCGTTATCTTCGACGATAACGACGTGCTGATCGCCTTCCGGGTGAACGGGCTGATCAGGCTCGACCACAAGAACGGGTATGAAGCCGAGAAACTGCCTGTGGACTGCGGTGTTTTCTGTTTGCTCAAGGATGACGACCAGGATATCGTATGGGCCGGTACCGACGGGCAGGGCGTGTACGCCTTCATGAAAGAGGAATACGTGTTCAACGGGATCAGCCTGGACGAGTTGGCCATCAACAAGCAGCGGCCGATACGCGCCATCTGTACCGACCGCTATAACGACCTGTGGCTCGGGACGAAAGGCAACGGGGTCATCCGGATCAAAAATTACAGCAACGCGCTGGAATACCGCTCCAACGTGGAGCATCTGACGACCGCCAACGGACTCGGCAACGACGCCGTTTTCTCGTTCGAGATGAGCTCCGGCAACAATGTGCTGTGGATGGGCTCGAACGGCCCGCACCTCGATTATTATTCGTACGACGACCGCAGGATACGTCATCTGGCGAGCCCTGATCCTTCGCTCACGTTTACCGGGGTGCATGCCTTGCTGGAGAGCTGCGATTCCGTCCTTTGGGTGGCCGCGTCGCATAACCTGCTTAAAGTAAGCGTCCAGAAACGCGGGCCCCAGATGGTGGTTCGGGGCCTTCGTAAATTTGAGTTCGATATAAAGAATAAGGTGCGCTTCAACCGGATATTCTCCATGCGGCAGCAGAACGATTCGATCCTGTGGCTCGGAATGCGGGGAAACGGCGCCATCCGCTTCAATTTCATCGCGGGCAGTTACAACGTACTTACGTTCAGTGAGAACGGCATCGAGCCGATGAACGATATCCTGAGCATCTGCATAGACCGTAACGGGACCAAGTGGTTCGGTTCCAGTTACGGCATAAACAGGGTCGACGAAACGCCCGGCGGCGGATTCGCCTGCCGGAATTTCAATGAACGCGACGGATTGCCCAACAATACCATCCACGGGATCCTGGAAACCCATGACGGCCGGTTATGGCTGAGCACCAATTCGGGCATTACCTTGTTCGACCCGGCCGATACGACGTTTCGCAGCTTCAACCACAAGACGGGCCTGAAGGTGATCGAGTTCAGCGATAACGCCTATTATAAGGACGAGCGGCAGCCGGGATACTTTTTCGGGGGCGTCGACGGGCTCGTGTGGATCAACCGCGGCCGCAATACCGGCAGGCATTTCGTCCCCCCGGTCTATTTTACAAAACTGAGGGTTTTCAATGAAGAGTTCCCCATCGCCGACTTTTTGGCTGACAAGGGTGGAGAGAACTACCTGCGCCTGAAACACAATCAGAATTTTTTCACGGTCTCATTCATCGCCAACGACTATATCAACGGCATGAACGGGAAGTATTCCTACTTGTTGGATAACTTCAGCGATGTGTGGATGGACGCGAAGTCCTGCGAGGCGCGGTTCACCAACATCCCCCCGGGCAAATATGTGTTGAGGGTAAAATATTCGAACGGGGCCGATGCCAACGACGACCAGATCGCCAGCCTGAACATCAAAATATCGCCTCCCTGGTACCTGACCCTGGCGGCCAGGATAGTATACGCGATGGCGATCCTGGGGGCGCTGATCCTCGCGTACCTGTATCTGACGTTCCGGTATGAACGGAAGAAAAAGGTCATAGAGCAGCGGCTCGACCAGAGATTCAAGGAAGAGATGTACGAAGGCAAGCTGCGCTTTCTGACCAACATCACCCACGAATTCTGCACCCCCCTGACGCTGATCTACACCCCCAGCGAACGCATCCTGAACTATGCGGGAAGTGACGCTTTCGTCAGGAAATACGCGTCGGCGATCAAGTCGAACGCCGAAAAACTGAATAACCTGATCCAGGAGATCATCGATTTCCGCCGGATGGAAACAGGCAATAAGGTCTGCGTGATCGAAAGCTGCAACATCAATAACATCTGTACCGAGATCGTCGATTCGTTCGCGGACCTGGCCGAGGAGAACCGGATCAATTTCACCCTCGATATCGCTTCCACGATCATCTGGAACGTAGACCCGACCTGCATCACCAAGATCCTCAACAACCTCATATCGAACGCGTTCAAATACACGCTTCCCAACGGGTTCATCCATGTGACGGTCCGCACCGAGAACGAGCATCTGGTCCTGAGGGTATACAATACCGGCAAAGGGATCGAGCGCAAGGACATCCCCTACATGTTCAACCGCTATTCGGTCCTGGATAACGTCGAAACGAATTCCATCAAGGGCCTCTCATCGCGCAACGGGTTGGGGCTGGCGATCTGCAAAAGCATGGTGGACCTGCACGGGGGAACCATAGAGGTGGAGAGCGAGGTGGATAAATACGCCGAGTTCATCGTACGGTTGCCGGCGGCGAACCTGACGGAAACGGAAGACGGGCAGACGACCGACCGGCAAAAAGAGACCGCCGGCGGCCACGCGCGGGATAACGAACGATCCGCGCCGGGAAAAAGCGGGACGGTGCCGGATGATTTGCGGCAAAACCGGAGCCGTCCGACGATACTGATCATCGACGATAACGACACGCTGCTCTCCCTGCTGCGGGACATCCTTTCCGAGGATTACAACATCCTGGTGGCAAACGACGGGAACGAGGGTTTTGACAAACTGATCCATCTGACGCCCGACCTGGTCATAACGGACGTCATGATGCCGAACAGCGACGGCCTGTCGTTGACCAAAAAGATAAAGAACAATCCGCACACGATGCATATCCCGCTGATCATCCTTTCGGCCAAATCGGCGATCGGCGATAAGATAAGCGGGATAGAATCGGGAGCGGACGCCTACATATCCAAGCCCTTCGACACGCAATACCTGAAAACCGTCATCCGTCAGCTGATCGACCGGCAGAGAAACCTCGAAGAGTACTACAACAGCTCGATCAGCGCGTATGACTATTACAACGGACAGTTGATGACCCGCGACGACCGCGATTTCATCGAGTCGGTCATCGGGATCATCGAAAAGAATCTCAACAACATCGAATTCAGTCCTGAGGATCTGGCCGATAACCTTCGGGTCAGCATGCGTACCCTTTACCGCCGCTTCAAAGAGCTGGACCTGCTTCCTCCGAAGGACTTCATCAAGGAGCAGCGCATCACGCAGGCGGCCAAGATGATCCTGAAAACGAATTACACGATCCAGGAGGTCATGTACAGCGTGGGCTTTACCACCCGCTCCCATTTTTACAAGGAATTCACCAAACGTTACAGCCAGTCGCCCAAAGAATACAGGGAAAGTCACAGTGACGACGCCATAAAATGAAAAATCCTACTACAAACCAAATTAACCTTTTATTACTATGAAAACAAAATTGACATTGTTCATTGCCGCGCTGCTTTTGGGCGGGTTCTCAATGGTCGCTTGCCAGGATGACGAATCCAAACGGCACGACACCTGGACCAACGGCGCCCAGACCGAGATCCCCGTACAGAGCGTGGAGTGGAAAAGCGACCTGAAGAACGGCATCGAGTGGTCGCTCGGGGATAATTCGCTCAACGTGGCCAACCGGATGAACATCACTCCCGAAACCGCCACCAACCAGAAACAGACGTTCACCTCGTCCAATCCGTCGGTCGCAACGGTCAGCGAGTTCGGCCAGGTGACGACTGCCGGGCTGGGGACCACGAGTATCTCCGTCATGGTCGACGGGCAGTCCACCAGCTTTAGCCTGGAGGTCGTCGTGGCTGCCGCGATCAAGGTCAGGACCATCGGCATTGCCAGCCCGAACGTGTCGATCTACCTGGACGAGACTAAGGACGTATCCGCCATGTACACCATCCTGCCGGACAACGCCGCCGACAAGAGCATAACCTATGAATCGCAGAACGAGGCGATCGCGCTGGTCAGCGCGGCCGGGGTGATCAGCGGCGTGGCGCCGGGATCGACGACCGTCACCGTGACCGCCAACGACGGTTCGGGCGTTTTCGGGACTTTCAACGTGGAGATCAAACCGCTGGTCGCCGTCGAAAGCATCGACGCTCCGAACAAGAACATACCGATGGAGAACTATACGACCAAAGACCTGAAGACGCTGTTCACCGTGCTGCCGGCCAACGCCGCCAACAAGACCGTCGTCTATGAATCGAAGACCCCCGCGATCGTAACGGTCGACAACGCGACCGGGATCATTACCGCGATCGGGGAAGGAGCGGGGAGAGTATCCGTTACCTCGGTCGGCGTGCCTTCGGTCTCCATAGAGTTCAATGTGACGGTAACCGCTTTCTATGGCGATTATACCCGTATCTACGGCCTCGACAATTTCTACAACTGGACGATATTGGGTTGGGTTCCCGGTTATTTCGGCGGTGAAGACAGCACCATGAAACAGGACGGTATGCTCGACGGGGTGATCACGGGCACGAGCGGCGGTACCTGGACGTCGTTCGTCAAGCCCGGCCAGACGCACGCGGGCTCCGGTTCCCCGGGCCTTCCCAACCCCTCGATCGCGAACGGAGGTTACTGCGCGTTCACGGTGGATACGAAAGTCGCGAGGACCGTGAACTATTTCCGGATCAGCTGGAGGGATGTGACCAACCTCGGTATGCGCTTCGTTAAATTCGGGAAGATCTCGGGAAGTAACGACAACGTGAATTTTACCGACATCGCTTCCAATGTGACCATCACGGACGCCACGACCGCGGCTAACCGTACCAGTCCCGATGTTACCATTCCGGCGTCGACTTACCGTTACTTTAAGTTCGAATGCCGGACGTCCGACTGCTTCTATAGCCTGACGACCAACAAGACCGTATCGATCGCCGAATTCTATCTCGGCCGTGCACAATAAAAAAATACACAAACAACGTTTATCTTACATGAGAGAGATCTTTAAATCAGCGCTTCTGCTCGTAACGGTATGCTGCATAGGCCTATCGTGCGGCGGCGACGGCGATGACCCGGTGGGGCCGGACGGGGGGACCAAACCCCCCGCCGCCGCCACCTTCATCCTGCCTTTCGAGAAACTGAACCAGGGTACCGCGGCCGCTAACTCGCATGCCGCCGCCGCCGTGCTGGCGCGCTCGTCGCTCAAGTTGAACTACCGTACCTATATCGCCCTGGGCACGACCGAACTCGGGACGGCGGTGACCGATCCGATCTACCCGCGGATCAAGAAGATGAAGAACGGCAACTACATCCTGTTCGTCAATCAGACCCAGCATGGGGGCAGCTGCTACTACGCGATCAGCTCGAACCTCAAACTCTGGCAGCCCAAAGGGAAGATATTCTCCAGCAAGAGCATCACCGACATGTACGGCAGCTCGAACTCGCGCCTGTACGCGACCACCGACGCCGTGGTGCTCGCCAACGGCACCATCGTGGCCGTGTCGTCGTACCGCGCCAACACCGGCGGCTACACGAGCATGTACAAGGATGCCGGCCTCTCCATCAGGCGCAGCATGGATAACGGACAGACCTTCACCGAGCCCGTGGATGTCTACCAGGGCGTGAACTGGGAGCCCTGCATCATCCAACTGGCCAACGGCGACATCCATTGCTATTTCACCGACAGCAGCCGCACCTCGGTCGTCAGTAAGGATACGGGGACGGTGCTGATCGTCTCCAAAGACAACGGCGTGACGTGGAGCCCTGCTTTCACCGCCGCGCCTTACTACGTGATCCGGTCGACCTATTCGGCGACTTACAACGGGGACACACGGCTCCCTGCGCCGATCCAGTGTTACAACGACCAGATGCCGGCCGTCGTCCAGCTCAATGACGGGGAACTGGCGGCCTGCATGGAGACGGCGAACCCGTCGCCCGCGACGGATTACGGCATCTCGTTCGCATACTCGGGCGAAGGTACCACAGGCTATCCGCAACTGACCGCAACCGAGGCCGCCAACAAGAACATCCCGACCGACCGCGTGACCAAATCCTTCGCGGGAGCCGCGCCGACCATGGGGCAGTTCCGTTCCGGGGAGACCTTTATGACCTACAGCGGTGTGAAAACGAAGATGGGCAATGCCAAGGCGCGTAATTTCCCCACTTCGAGCACGGATGATTTCAACCCGTTCACCGGCTTGGGCAGCGGCGGCTACTGGGGCGGAACCCACGTGTCGGACACGCACCAGGCCCTGTTCGCGCTCCATACCTCGGACAGTAAGATGAGGGTGGCGCAGGTGGTGCTCAACCACCGCATCACGGCCACATCGCGGACCGTGACCGTCGACGCGGACAACAAGGAGTGGGCCGACACCGACGAGGCGCTCTTCGTGGGGGCCAAATCGCAGGCCCAGACGACGCTCCGCTGCAGCTCCGACGCCAATAACATCTATTTCCTGCTCGAAACGCTGGACAACGACGTCACGGACGACGACTATGTCACGCTTTACGTGGCCCCGGCCACGGGGACATCCCTCTCGGCAGGCAAGACGTTCCGCATCAAGGTGTCGAAATTGCTGGCCACCGATTTCGTGGCGACCCAGGAGGTCTATAACGCCAGCTGGGGTACGAGCTCCGACCTGGGCGCCGTGATAAAGACCAAGACCGGCAACACGAAAACCGACAAAGGCGGTTACCGGGTCGAACTGTCCATCCCGCGCTCGAAACTGACCGTCACCTCGGGAGAGATCCTCGTCAATTTCGCGGTATACAACAAGGACACGAGCGGAAGCGCCACGGAAGATTTCCTGGCCACCTCGTTGACGAACACCTCCAAGTGGGTCTCGATAAACGGGTTGTAAGGTGGTCTGTGCTGTGACGGCTGCGCGCATAGCGGGCCATATTTCGTCCATCCCTCGGCTTTTGATGCTCGACGTACATAAAGTACGCCTGCGCTCAAAAGATCTCACGATGAACAAAATCTGACCCACTCTGCGCACAGCGAAAGTTCGGACGGTGGTTTTGCTAATACATACGCGCGCTTCCATCGCCAACTTATTTTTCAGACAGATCCGGGATTTCAAAATTCCACAAGTAGATTAACAAAAGTTTCGCTTAAGAAACTGTTAGATTAAAGGGTAGGCTCTGTTCGATACTTAGCCTACCCTTTAGCTTAACCTATAATAATTAAATGTATGAAAAACCTTTTTCTTTTCGCCGCCGTAGCGTTACTGGCCGCAGGTTGCTGCGACAGGCAGGCCGGCGCACCGCAACTGTTCGACGCCGCGGCTTTCCAGGCCGGGGTGGGCGGGAAGCAAACCTCGCTTTACACGCTTCAGAACGCTAACGGCATGGCCGTCCAGGTGACCAACTACGGGGCGCGCATCGTCGATGTGTGGGTCCCCGCCATAGACGGTTCCTTTAAAGACGTGGTGATGGGATTCGAGACCATCGACGGCTACCTGAACGCCAAGGATATTAATAACGGGCCCGTCGTGGGACGCTTCGGCAACCGCATCGGCAAGGGACGGTTCTCGCTGGACGGCGTGGATTACCAACTGACGATCAACAACGGCGAAAACCACCTGCACGGAGGCAAGGGCGGTTTCAGCTCGCGCGTGTGGGATGCCGTGCAGCAGGGCAACACCGTTACGATGAGCTACCTCTCGCCCGACGGCGAGGACGGGTATCCCGGCAACCTGGCCATCCGGGTCGCCTACACGCTGACCGACAGCAACGAGTTGGTCATCCAGTACGCGGCCACCACCGACGCCCCCACGATCCTCAACCCGACCAGCCATTCCTATTTCAACCTGCACGGGACCAACGACGCCTCGACCGACAGCCACGTGCTGGCGATCTACGCCGACAGCTTCACGCCGACCGACGCGGGCCTGATCCCGACGGGCGAGATCGCCTCGGTGGAGGGCACCCCGCTCGATTTCCGTACCCCCACGCCCATCGGCGAGCGGATCGGGTCGGATTTCGAGCCGATCGTTTTCGGCGGCGGATATGACCATAACTGGATATTGACCAAGAAGCATGCCCCGGGAGCCGTCGAACTCGCGGCCGAGGTGTACGAACCCGCCACGGGCATCACCATGGACGTGTTGACCGACCAGCCGGGCATGCAGTTCTACAGCGGCAATTTCATGAACGGCACCGAGCAGGGCAAACGCGGCAACATGAACAACTACCGGACGGGTATCGCCCTGGAGACCCAGAATTATCCCGACGCCCCCAACCATCCCGACTTCCCCTCGGCGGTCCTGCGTCCGGGAGAGACCTACACGCAGACTTGTATCTATAAATTCGGCGTGCGGGCTGAATAATTCGGGAATATTCCTTTCTTGTCATTCTGAGCGAAGCGAAGAATCTTGGTCAGGCTGTGTATAGGCAGTTCCGGCCAAGATTCTTTAGTTAACGAACGAACAAAGACTCGTTCGTTTTCCTCCTTGTCGCTCGGCATAGCTCAAACAAGAAGACGTTTGATCTCTGCGCTCGCTGACTGCGTCGGTTCGCTTCGCTCTGAATGACAAAGCAAGCCCTGAAAAGCGGGACGCCGGAATCTTCATCCCGGCGTCCCACTTTTTATATGTTCTGCCCCTCCTCGGCGAGGCGTTTGCGAAGATGTGGAATGTCGATACTGTGCACATCCACGCGTCCCATGCGGCTGGCCAGGGCGGCGCCCAGCCCGGCCGCTTCGCCCGTGACCAGGCAGACGGGCATGATCCGCAGGCTCCCGTAGGCGTAGTCGTCGCACGAAATGCTGCGCCCGGCGATCAGCACGTTGGACAGTTTTTCGGGGACCAGGGTCCGGAACGGGATCCCGTGGCTCTCGCCTTTGGCGTAGCGCGGATAGCGCTTCACCCCCTCCTTGTGCACGTCGATGTAGTAGCAGTTCCGCCCGATCTGGTCGTCGAACGAACGGCGCGCCACCCAATCGTCGACGGTAAAGACGTAATCGCCCCGGATGCGGCGGCTCTCGCGGATGCCCAGCAGCGAACCGGTCGAGGTCAGGTAGGATTCCCCGAACATATCGGGGCTTTCGGCCCGCAGCGCCCGGTGTATCTCTTCGACCAGCCGCCGTCCCTGGATCATGCCCCGCGTCAGGTCGTCGGGCGAGGTGGAATTGATGCCCGACAGGTGGCCTGCGTTGAATGCGAGCACACCGGGATGGACCATCTTCACGTTGAAATGCTCGTCCGGGATCAGCGGGTATTTCCCTGAGGCCAGGATCTTGTGGATCGGGCTGGCCGGGGAGGCGTTATGCAACTTATTACCGTCTTTTTTATAGGCTTCGTGGTTCACCCCGGCGATGGTGAAGCAGAGCGTGGACGACTGCACGCTGTTCTGTCCGTCGCCATAGAAATAGTCGGCCCCGGCCCATGCGGCCAGGTCGCCGTCGCCCGTGCAGTCCACGTAAACCCGGGCCCGGTAGCGCGTGAGGCCGTTTTTGTTGGCCACCACGATGTGGTCGACCGTCCCATTACCGGCCATTTCCACCCCGGCTATCTGCGTGAACAGCAGGATATCCGCGCCGGATTCGGCGACCATCCCGTCGTACACCCGCTTGAGCTGCTCGGTGTTGATCGGCAGCCAGTCGTTGCGCCCTTTGTGGACGGGGACCCCGTTCTTCGAGGCGGTGAACACCTTTTCGGCGATCCCTTTATAGATGATCTTTTCCCCGTCCGTAAACGGGCACCAGCAGTTCATATTCCCGGCCGTGCCCATGCCCCCGAGCATCCCGGTGGCCTCGATCAGAAGCGTTTTGGCGCCTTCGCGGGCGGAAGCGACGGCGGCGGCGCACCCCGCGGGGCCTCCCCCGGCCACGATAACGTCCCAATCCGCATTCACGGGCCCCCCGGCCGGTGCTTTTTTGGCGGGACGGCCGACGGCGTCGAGGATACCGAACTGCGACACGGCGCTTGCGGCCAGGGTTGCGACACCTGCTTTCTTCAAAAATTCCCGCCGGGAAAGGCTTTTTTTCGGATCATTCATTTCAAGATAGGGATTCGGTACACAACAAAGATAAGCCACATCACGGTTCATTCGGTGCATAACTTTGCCAAAACCGTCCTCAGTTCGCCATTCAGGCCCGCAAAGGTCGGAAATTTATAATACAGTAAGTACCTTCGCGTATTGTCATCTTTATAAAATTCCAAACAGAAATGGGAAGAACCGCATCACTTATTTTGCTATTATCACTATCGACTTTTTGCCTCTCGGCCGGGCAGGCCGGGAACCGTTACCGCGATGCGGACAGGATCTACCTCGACTCGCGCGAGGGGCACGGGGGGGCTTACCCGTGGCGCATGTGCAAAGCCGGCGACACGGACGCCCCGGGCGAGAAGCTCTCCACCACGACTTTCGACGACAGCGGCTGGTTGCCTGCGATCGTCCCGGGGACGGTCCTGCGCTCGCTCGTGTACAACAACGTCTATCCCGAGCCTTATTACGGGTTGAACAATAAACTGGAATCGAGGATCATCCCCGATGTGGCCCGTACCGGGAGGGATTTCTATACCTATTGGATGCGCACCGAGTTCGAGGTGCCCGAGAGCTATAAGGGCAAGCAGATCTGGATGCACGTGGAAGGGATCAACTACCGTGCGGAGATCTGGGTGAACGGCCATCTGCTCAATACGATGTCCGGGATGTTCCGCGACGACCACATCAACATCACCGAGTTCGCGAAGTTCGACGAACCGAACGCGTTGGCCGTCAAGGTCTATCCGGTCGATATGCCCGGCACGGTAAAGGCCAAAAGCTGGGGGGCGCCGGGCGAGTTCAAGAACGGGGGCGACGGCAACATCGGCCTGAATACCACGATGCTGATGAGTGTGGGCTGGGATTTTACCTTCATGGACGGTATCCGCGACCGCAACACCGGCATCTGGAAAAGCATCTCGCTTTACACGACGGGGCTGGCCGTTCTGCGCCATCCTTTCGTGAAATCCGCCCTTTCGGATCACTACACGCGCGCCTCGCAGACGGTGCTGGTCGAGGTGACCAACGCGCGGCGGGACATGCGTCCCCTGGAGTGCGAGATCAGCGGGCAGATCGTGGGGACCGACATCACGTTCAGTAAAAAAGTGGGGCTTTGGCGCAGCACGACCGTCGAGGTCGAATTCACGCCCGAAGAGTTCCCGCAGTTAGTGATCGACAAGCCCCGCCTGTGGTGGCCCGTGAACAAGGGGCCGCAGGAGTTGTACGAGCTCCGGATGAAGGTCTCCGTGGACGGCGTGGTGTCGGACTCGCTGACGACCCGTTTCGGCATCCGCGAGATCGTCTCCGACCAGAACACGCCCGACAATTCGCGCCAGTTCTACGTGAACGGCAAGCGGATATTCATCAAAGGGACCAACTGGATCCCCGAGGCCATGCTGCGCACCAGCGACGAGCGCACGTATGCCGAGATGCGCTACACGCAGCAGACGGGCATCAACCTGATCCGTTTCTGGGCGGGCGGGATCGCCGAATCGGACTATTTCTACCAGCTGTGCGACGAAATGGGCATCCTGGTGTGGCAGGAGTTCTTCATGACCGGCGACACGAAACACCCGCAGGACGGCGACCTCTACCTGGCCAACGTCGAGTCCGTGGTCAAGCGCATCCGCAACCATCCGAGCATCGCCTATTACGTATCCTCGAACGAAAGTTCCGAGATGCCCTTCGCCGAGGAGTTGATCAACCGTTTCGACGGGACGAGGGGATACCAGCGCGAATCGGAATGCGACGGCATCCACGACGGCAGCCCCTACAAGCAAGTCAACCCCATGCGGCACTACGAGAACACGGCCTCGGACCGCGGCAGCCGCATCGACGGATTCAATCCCGAATACGGCGCGCCCACCTTGCCGCTGGTCGAAAGCCTGCGCGAAATGATGGACGAAAAGGACTTGTGGCCCATCAATAAGGAGGTGTGGGATTACCACGACGGGGGCGGCTTCCATCTGATGAGCACGCTCTACAAGCAGTTGACCGACCAGTATGGGGAATCTTCGTCGATCGACGAGTTCGCCACCAAAGGGCAGTTTCTGGGGGCGATGAACAGCAAGTCGATCTGGGAGTGCTGGAACTACAACAAACTCGATTACGGCGACCGTTACTGTTCGGGCCTGCTCTTCTGGTACCACCAGTGCCCCGTGCCGCAGGTCGCGGGCAGCATGTGGGATCACTCGCTCGAACCGACCGCCTCGCTCTACCATACGATGAACGCCCTCGAGCCGCTCCATCCCCAGTTCGACTACCTGAAGAACACCGTGTCGGTGGTGAACGATTATTACAAAGCGTTTAACGGCTATACGGTCAAGGCGGAGGTTTACGACATCCGCAGCCGCAAGGTATGGGAGGGATCGGCCAAAGTAGACCTTCCCGAGGATGGCGTTGCGAACGACGTGCTGGCGATCGATTTTCCGGCGGACATATCCAAGGTGCATTTCATCTCCCTGCGCCTGCTGGACGAAAAGGGCCGTCCCGCGGGAAGCAATTTCTACTGGCGCTCGACGGACAAATACCTCGGTAAAAAAACGGTGACCGGCCCGGCGTCGTCGGGCTTCGAATCGCTGGCCGACCTTGCGCAGGTAAAGTTGCAGACCCAATACTCGACCCGGGAGAAGGACGGCATGTTCTTCATCGACATCCAGGTTCGCAATACATCCCGGACCATCGCGTTCTTTACCCAGTTGCAACTGCTGGACGGCCACGGCAAACCGGTCCGGCCGAGCTATTACACGGACAATTTTTTCTCGTTGCTGCCGGGCGAGTCACGCAAAATAACCGTCGAGACCGCCAAAGAGAACCTCTCCCGGACCCTGGTCGTCAAAGGCTGGAATATCCGCGAAACGAAATTCGACCTGTAGATCAACACCCCTTTATATGGTGTTTTGTCATTCTGAACGTAGTGAAGAATCTCAAACAGACTGGCAGAGATTCTTCACTGCGTTCAGAATGACAAAACGCGCGAGTTAAGGACTAATATGAAAATCTCCCTATTTATTCTCTTGTTTCTATCTCTTTCGGGGCCTTCCCGTGCGCAGGCTTGCGGAGGGTATTTCCAAAACCCCGTAACGGAGGGCGCCGACCCGTGGATCGTCAAACACGAAGGGTATTATTATTTCTGTGCGGTGACCGGCAAAGGCATCGGCGTTTCGCGCAGCGAGTGCCTGCACAGGATCGATCCCGTTCAGCAGGTCTGGATGCCGAAAAAGGGCAAGTGGAACAGCGCCTGCGTCTGGGCTCCGGAGCTTCACCCATGGAACGGCAAATGGTACATCCTCTATGCCGCCGGGTACGGCGGCCCTCCCTACATCCATCAAAAGACGGGGGTGCTGGAATCGGTGACCGGCGAGGCGATGGGGGAGTACATCGAAAAAGGAATGGTCTATACGGGCGATCACGTATCCGGCGGCGAGGAGAACCGCTGGTCCATCGACATGACCCTGCTGGAATATGGCGGCAAGTTATACGGCATCTGGTCGGGATGGGAGGATGCCGCGACCACCGACAAGACCCCGCAGCATCTGTATATCGCCGAAATGGAAAACCCGTGGACGGCGAAAACCGGCCGGGTCCGCATATCCACGCCCGACGCTCCGTATGAGCTCAACGGAAAACTTCCGGTCAACGAGGGTCCGCAGGCGCTGCGCAACGGCGACGACCTGTTTATCGTCTATTCATGCGGGCAGTCGTGGCTGCCGACCTATAAATTGTCTTACCTTCGCCTGAAAAAGGATTCCGATCCGATGGTGCCCGGAAATTGGGTCAAGAGCCCGGTCGCCGTGTTCGAGGGGACGGCCACCGTCCACGGCGTGGGACACGCCTGCTTCACCACCTCGCCGGACGACACGGAAAATTACATCGTGTACCACGCCAAGAAAGAGGCCTCGCCCGGCTGGGCGCGCGACGTGAGGATACAGCGATTCCATTTCTCGCCCGACGGGGCTCCCGTTTTCGGCGTCCCGATGGACGTTACGGTCAAAATACCGCTGCCGTCCGGCGCCTGCGATCAAAAACCTGTTAATAAATAGCCAAATGAAATCCTTTCGATTCAGTAAGATCATTTTTTCGCTCGGCCTGTTGGCCGTCCTGACGGGCTGCAAGGCTCCGGCGAGCACTTACACCAACCCGCTGGACGTCGCTTTCGGCGATCCTTTCGTGCTGCAGGCCCCGGACGGGGTTTTCTACATGTACGGCACATCGGACGGCATCGACGGCTTCCGGGTCTACTCTTCCGCCGACCTGGTGCAATGGGAAGACCGGGGCGTCGCTTACGGGAAAAGCGAGAGTTCGTGGGGCAAAGATTGTTTCTGGGCCCCCGAGGTCTATCGGTTCGACGGCCGGTATTATATGTTTTTCAGTGCGAACCTGAAACACAATCCGGACAATGAACTGGAAACCTTCCGCATCGGCGTGGCCGTGGCCGACGATCCGGCAGGGCCGTTCACGGAGCTCTCCGACGGGCCGCTGTTCGATCCGGGATACCCCGTGATCGACGGGAACGTGCTGCGGGACGACGACGGCCGGTTTTATCTCTACTATTCGAGGTGCTGCTACAAGCACAGCGTGGAGAGCGAACTGAGCGAATGGGCCAAGGCGAAGGGGCTGTTCGACCAGATCGAGGAGAGCTGGGTCTACGGGGTGGAACTGAAGCCCGACCTGACCGGGATCATCGGCGAACCGGTCGCACTGCTGACCCCGCCCTCGGGTATGGACGATCCGCAAACGGAATGGGAAAGCCGGTCGGTGACCTCGGGCGAGGTGAACCGCCGCTGGACGGAAGGTTCTTTCGCCTTCAAACGCGGAGGGAAATATTACATGATGTATTCGGCCAACTACTTCGGCGGCAAGCATTACGCCGTGGGCTATGCGACGTCGGACCATCCGCTGGGCCCGTTCGAAAAATCCGCCGACAACCCCGTGCTGCAAAAGAACACGGAGCAGGGCGGCAGCGTCTCCGGAACGGGGCACAACATGGTGCTGACGCTCCCCGACGGCCAGATGTATTGCGTCTACCACGGCCGCACTACCGCCACGGGCGACCGCCGGATGGTATTCATCGACCGTATGGAGATCACTCCCGAAGGCAGGCTCCTGGTCCACGGCCCGACAACGGATCCCCAGGAAAAGCCGAAGCTGTAAGCGTGTAACAACACGTCAGACCATGAAACCATCGCGCGTGACAACCCTCGCGTCGTCCGGCTTGTCTCCAACTGCGGCATCGGGAGAGACGATTATCCAAAGTGCGACGACCATGGAGCGGAAAACACGTGGTACTGCATTCCGCTGACTGGCTGTAGTACCATTCTTGATATCAATCTAATATGGCTGGTTGTGGATGCTGTGTTCCCCTGCCATTTATCTGAAATAGACGCATTGTTCTGCTTTTGGTAATAGCTACTTAGCCCTCGCTTCGGCGGGGGCTTTTTTTAGACATAAACTTGACGTACATCTGCGCCTGATCCAGGGTTTCGGTCTCCCGGATGGCAGCCCAATACACCTCGGTACCGATTCCCGTTTCCTGATCATCGGGGCCATCTGTTACGTCGCTTGCCGCTCCGGAATATTGCATCTTTCTCACCTGCGACAATAGAAAATTACTTGGGTTTTGCATTCGTGAGGGGTCAATTCCTGGTTTTGCCTAAGTTTAATGACGATTTTTGCAATGTTGTTTAGGGTTTGTTTACCCAGAATAGTTATTTACATAAAGAGGGAAAGATTTAATGGTAAATAACGTCAAAATGACTGTCAAAGAAATAGCCAATATTGAAACGCTTCTGATAAGGCACTACGACAAGGAGTTGTCCGCAGAGCAAGCCATGATGCTGGATCGGTGGATAGAGTCTTCGCCGGACAACAAGAAAACGGCCGAAGAGATTTACAGGTTGTGCTATATGATCGATGTGGCCAAAACGGGATCCGGGGCGGAAAACGCTTACCGGCAAATCCGGGGAAAGATCCGCTCCCGCAAACGTGAAGGCCTATTCAGGTGGGTGCGAAACATCGCTGCGACGCTCGCCATCCCGTTACTCTGCACCTCGATCTATATGTTTTCCAATATCGACAGGGAGAATGGCGCCACGATAGAATTGACCTCCACCACGGGAATGATCAGTTCCGTTACCCTGCCCGACAGCAGCAGGGTGTGGCTTAACTCGAATTCGACGCTCAGATACCCCGCGAAATTCAGGGGCAAAGAATGCCGGGTGGAACTCAGTGGTGAGGCGTATTTCGATGTTGCCAAAAACAAGAGCAGGAAATTCATCGTGGCAGCGAAGGACATCGAAGTGGAAGTTTACGGAACCCGGTTCAACGTGGAGGCTTACAATGATGACCACATGATACGGACAACCCTTGTCGAGGGCAGTGTGGGGTTAAAATATGAGGCTCCGGGAGGGCAGAGGCCGACGGTACGTATGGTCCCCGGCCAGATCGTCAGTTACGACAAGCGCACCGGAAGCCTTCACCTGGATCCGGGAGACGCCGCGGTGAACTCGTCGTGGAAAAACGGGAAGATCATACTGCGCGATACCCCGCTGGAAGACGCCCTGAGGATAATAGGCAACAAATACAACGTGAGTTTTTCGATACTCGACCGGCGGCTTCTGGATAACACATACATGGGAACTTTTACCAATCAAGGTCTGGACGTTATTATCAAATATTTTTCGATGTCTTCACAAATACATTTCCGGGAAGTTCCGACCGGGCAGAATAATGAGATCAGCGGCCGCAGGGTCATAGAAGTTTACTGATCGTGCGCATCAGGGTCGAACCGGCAGCGGCTTTCCCCTGTTTAACTATTAGGGTGTGTTAATATAAACGCTCACATCCATTTATCCCCGAACCTCTAAATGAACTGCGTATGAAATAAACCGGGCCCATAATAAAATGCAGGGGAATATTGCGCATTCCCCTGCAAAGAAGTAAATGTCTGTGCTCACTACCAGCGAACTACATTACACTAACTTCCAAATGGCAAATTTATGAAAAAATTCTTTACGCCCCCCCAAGCGTATGCAAAAACCGACTCGCCTGAATGTAAGCAAAAGATTCCGCACCTGAAAAATGCAGTATGCGCCGCATTTTTCCTCCTGTGTGCGATCATGTCGGTAAACGCTTACGCCCAAACGTCCGGCATTACGCTAAATGTCGTCGATCAGCCCATCTCGGCTGTTCTGGATCGGATCGAAAAGCAGAGCAATTACTCGTTTTTCTACAACAACAAACTGGTCAAACTCGACAAGCCGGTCAGCCTGTCGGTGACCAACGCTTCTTTGGATAAAGTTCTCGACGAACTTCTTTCCGGCACCAATTACAAATATTCCATTGCGGACAACAATATCGTGCTCTCCCTCAGAGAGGCCGGATCCCAGCCGTCGTCATCCGCTCCCCGGCCAACGAGGCTCGACGGCCGCGTAGTGGATGCGAACGGCGCACCGGCCGTAGGAGCCACGGTCGTAGTGGCCGGCACCACCACGGGGACCACCACGGGCGCGGACGGCACGTTCTCGATATCCCGCAGCGAGGGGTTCGCCGACGCAAGGTTGGATGTCCGCCTGATCGGGTTCGTCTCCCAGTTGGTACCCGTGAACAATCGCACCAATATCGAGATAAGGCTCGCGGAAGAAGACCTGAAGCTGGAGGCCGTGGTCGTGACGGCGCTCGGTATCAAGAGGCAGGAGCGTTCCATCAGTTATAACGTCCAGTCCGTCGGCATCGGCGCGTTCGCAACCAAGGACGTCAACCTGATCAACAGCCTTTCGGGTAAACTGGCCGGCGTACAGGTCAACGCCTCGTCGGCGGGCGTGGGCGGCGAAAGCAAGGTCGTCATTCGCGGCAACAAGTCTATCCGCAGCAGTAACAACGCCCTTTACGTGCTGGACGGGATTCCCCTTCCGGAACTCTCTTTTACCCAGCCGGGCGACGCTTACAACCTGTACGCAGGCACCGGCAGCACCATGTCCGGCGACGGGATCTCCAACTTCAACTCCGAAGACCTATCCAACATGACCGTTCTGTCGGGTCCTTCGGCATCCGCCCTTTACGGCCATCAGGGCGCCAACGGCGTCGTGATGCTCAACACGAGGGGGACGGAAAAAGGTTTTTCGGTGAACGTGAGCAACAACACCCAGTTCTCCTCGGCGTTCGTCATGCCCGACTTCCAGACCACTTACGGCGCGAGTGAAGGGAGCTATGAAAGCTGGGGCGCCAAACTCGCCTCGCCTTCGAATTGGAATCCGGCGAGTTTCTTCCAGACCGGCTACACCACTTCGACCAATATCGGGGTCGGAATAGGCAAGGATAACAGCAGTACGTACATTTCCGGAGCATTCACCGACGCCCGGGGGCTGGTTCACAATAACGATTACAGGCGGTATAACTTCACGCTCAACCACAGCAGTAGCCACTTTGGCGACAAGTTGACGATCTCCGCCATGGCCATGTACATGGATATTTCCGAGCAGAACATGATCGCCGGCGGCCAGTTCTACAACCCCATCGTTCCGGTCTATGTCATGCCGCCAAACGACGATCTGGAGAAGTATGCCATCTACCAGCGCTATGATCCGGAGCGCCACTTCAGCACCCAGTACTGGCCGTGGGGCGAAAGAGGCATTTCCATGCAGAACCCTTACTGGATCATGAACCGCAACATGTTCAACACCGATAAGGACCGCTTTCTGGTCGGGGCGTCGCTCAAATACCAGATCACCGACTGGCTCGACGTTACGGCGCGCGGCCGCATCGACCATAACCGGCAATATCACACCCAAAAGAATTACGCATCCACCAATCAACTTTTCTCAGGCCCTTACGGTCGTTATTTCCAGAGAGAGCGGTACACCAAACAGTCGTATGCCGATGTGATGGTGAACTTCAATAAGAATTTTTGCGACAAACTCTCGGTGCTGGCGGCGGTGGGTGCGAGCGTAACGGATGCAACCAGAAGCGGTACATTTTTAGAGGGCGATATAGCCGGCTCCACCGATGTGTTCACCGTTGCCAATATCGACAATTTCAGGAACAAGTACAACGAAAGTTTACAGGATCAGTCACAGGCTCTGTTCGCCACTGCGTCGATAGGATGGGACCGTTTTGTCTATCTCGATCTTACGGCCCGTTACGATTGGCACTCGGCGATGGTACACACGGATTATCTTCCTATCCTCTACCCTTCGGTAGGCCTTTCCACGATCCTGACCGATGCCTTCAAGATCCATTCCCATGTGCTCTCGTTCCTGAAGGTGAGGGCGTCGTACGCCGAGGTGGGTAACCCCGTACCGCCTGGTTTTACATCTCCCACTTATTCGGCAATGAACCCATACTTGTCCTGGGGGAACCTGTCGGACTTCAGATCCGAACTTACAAAATCGTGGGAAATAGGTCTGGATGCAAAGCTCTGGGGTAACAAACTCACAGGGAGCGTTACTTATTACAGTTCGCGCACCTACAGTCAAATCTACACCCCGCAGTTGTCGAGGTCCACTACAAAAAGCATGATCTATGCCAACTCAGGCCGCATAGACAACCATGGCGTCGAATTAAAGGCGGAAGTGAACCAGCGCCTCGGCCCCGTGGACTGGAATACATCCCTTGTTTACTCCTTGAACCGCAATAAGATCGTAGAGATGTTCGCCGCTTCCACCGTCGACGGCTATGACTTACCCTCTTCCGACTCCCTGGCCATGGGCGGTATCGGCGGGGTCCAGAATGTATTGCGGAACAACGGCAGCATCGGCGATTTGTATGTGAACACCCTCAGGCTGGACGAACACGGCAATATCTGGGTCGCCCCCAACGCGGACAACAACGTCGAGGCGATGAGGGATAATTACATATACGCAGGCAACACCATGCCCTCCTGGAATATGTCCTGGAGCAACTCGTTTACCTGGAAAGGCATCCGGCTCGGCTTTATGTTCGCCGCCCGGGTGGGCGGTATAGGCGTCTCGGCCACGCAGTCGGTCCTGGACTACTACGGGGTGTCGCGGCGGACCGCCGTCGCGCGCGACGAGGGCGGCGCACTGGTCAACGGCCAACGCATCACCGCAAAGACCTTCTACCAGACGATCGGCAGTAGCAGCGGCACGAACATGGTGGGTGCATATTACGTCTATTCGATGACCAACGTGCGCCTGGGCGAACTCAACCTCAGCTATGACATTCCGGTTGAAATAAAGGGAATCAAGAACATAAACGTCGGTTTCGTAGGACGCAACCTGTGGATGCTTTACTGCAAGGCGCCTTTCGATCCCGAAGTTGTTCCGGGAACGGGCACCTATCAGACAGGGATCGACTACTTCAACATGCCGAGCACCCGCAATCTCGGTTTTTCGGTCAGACTTACATTCTAACCTCCTAAAAAAGTTATCGCTATGAGAATCAAAAGATATTTAGGAATGCTTTTGTCAGCCGCCCTGTTCGTTGTGTCCGGTTGTACGCAAGGCTTCGAGGACAGGAATCGCGACCACGAGGGAGCTCTGCTGGAAGATATCCTTAAGGACGACTACATATTTTCCACTTTCCGTTTCATGCAGAAGAATACCCTTCCGGTATTCCAGTCTGCAACCAGTTCGACAGACGAGTATCCCAGCGCCGCCTACCAGGTGCAACAGGACCTGTGCGGCAACATATTCGCGGGCTATACGGGGGTGACTCACCCAAATTTCGTGGCTAACAACAAGTACGACATCAAGGCTACCAACTGGTACGAGAGCATGTTCAACGACTCCTATTCGCGGGCCATCAACGCGTATGTCATGATGAATGAATTTCGTGAGGAAGCCCCCGAAAGGCTTGCCCTGTTCGACATCGTAAAAGTGATGGTCATGCACCGCGTCACCGACACTTACGGCCCGATCCCTTACTCTTCGATCGGGCACCTCACGAACCCTTACGACCATCAGGAAGATATTTACAAGGCGTTTTTCCAGGAATTGGGCGATGCCATCGACCTGCTGACCGAGTACACCCAACTCAATCCGGGCACCAAGTTGCTGGCGCGTTTCGACGACATTTACGCCGGCGACGTGAACAAATGGATCCGGTTCGCGAACACGCTGCGCCTGCGCCTGGCCATGAGGGTTCGCTACGTCGATCCCGACCTGTCGAAGCAGCAGGCGAACCTCTCGATGACCCATCCCGCAGGGCTGGCGACCCGGATTGAAGACCTGGCGCAGCTTGCCGTGCAGGGGATATGGGAAAATCCGCTCTACATGATCCAGTACGCGTTCAACGACGGCGACTCGGCGGCGGGCGCGACCCTTACCACCTACATGAACGCTTACGACGACCCGCGCCGCAAAGTCTACTTCACACCGACCAATCTGGGTATTTACAACGGGGTGCGCAACGGCATCAATGTCACGGCCGCCTATCGCTCCGCGAGCCTGTCGATATTTTCGAAAATAAACCTTCCCAATGGCAACAACACTCCCGTGTTGTGGATGACCCCGGCGGAAGCCTGGTTCCTGTGTGCGGAAGCGGCCCTTTACGGTTATATCGGCGCTCCGGGCACGGCAGGGGAGCTTTACGAAAAAGGCATCGAGGTCTCTTTCACCACGCACGGAATTCCGGCGGGCGATCTGACGACTTACCTTTCGAATAACACCAGCGTTTCGCCGATGTCCTACACCGATGTCGTCAATGCCGCTTACAGCACCACGATCACCGGCGCTCCTTCGGTCAAATGGGACGATGCCGCCAGTGCGGAGGTCAAACTCGAAAGGATAATCACCCAGAAGTACATCGCCATGTATCCCGAGGGACAGGAGGCATGGAGCGAATTCCGCCGCACGGGCTATCCGAGGGTTATCCCGGTGGCCGTGAACAACGGAGCGAGCAACAACATCAGCACCGCCATTCAGATCCGCCGCTTGAATTACCCCTCGCAGGAGTATAGCGGCAACGGGACATACGTAGCGGAAGCCGCGGGTATTTTGGCCGAAGAATCGACCTCCTCCGGAGCCGGCGACAACGGCGGCACGAAACTTTGGTGGGATAAGAAATAAATAAATCGGAACGAATATGAAACGTATTATATTGAATGTTGTGATAGCGGCGGGGATGGCGGCCATGCTCCCCGGATGCGACACGTCCACGGAAGAACTGGACCTTCAACCCGCCTACAAATACAATACCCAGGAGTATTACGCCAATCTGCGTGCATTCAAGGACAACATGAAGAATCGCGAGATATCCTGGGTGTGGTTCGCGGACTATTCCCAGAACACCTCCCCGGGATTCCGTTTTTCGGGCCTGCCGGACAGCCTGGACATCATTTCGCTTTGGGGCGGTAGTCCCGATCCGGTAAAGAACCCCGTCGCCTACAAGGAGATGTGGGAGATGCGCCGCGACAAGGGCACGAAATTACTGCTCGTCTCTTTCACCCGAATCTTCGAGAATGAGAAATACGCCGAGTACGGTCTTACGCGCGACGATGTGATCAGTCAGAAAAAGACCATCGACCCGACCGGCACCTATGCCGACTGGATCGTGCTCTATGCCGAAGATCTTCTGGGGCAGGTGTTCGACAACAACCTCGACGGTCTGGACCTCGACTACGAGCCCGAGGCGGGCGATGAGGTTACCTATGGTTTTACCTCGGCGAACATGGTGCTTTTCGTCAAGTACGTGTCCCAGTTCATCGGTCCCAAATCGCCCAATCCCCACTTGTTGTTCTGCGTGGACTATTATGGCAGGAACCCCTCTGCCGAGATCAACGACTATGTGGACTACTTCGTTAAGCAGGCCTATACGCAAAGCGGCAATGACGCCAGACCCAAGGACAGCGATATGGGAGGCCATCCTACGCAAAAGGTCATTCTCACCGAGAATATGGGTCTGATGTGGAACGCCGGCTTTGAATTGGGATCGTATGTTTACCGTGAAGGAGGAGTTTCGCCCTTACACGCCGCGTTCAAACCGTCGTCCACCGTCGCCCTGTACGGAGGCAGGAAGGGCGGTTTCGGTATGTTCATGTGCCAACGCGACTACAACATCAAGACGACGGGGCACAAGTACAACGATTATCCTTATCAGACGCTGCGCGAGTGTATTCAGATACAGAACCCGGCTATGGTAAAGTAATGAACTTAATCCTAAAAGGAATTCGATATGAAAAATATCTTTAAATATCCGGCCATACCGCTCCTGTGCGCGCTTCTTTTGATTTCGTGCGAGGATATGGTCGATTACCAGCACACTGTCGAGGCTCCGGACCGCATGGCCTATCTGGATGCGGGAACCGCCAACACCGTCAGCGCGACTATCACGCATTCTCCCGCGGGGTCGTTCTTCAGCCTGGGGCAGAGTTTTAAAGTGATGCTCAACTCCACCACGGGCTCCGAAGTCAGGTTGGCGGCGGACAACTCTTTAGTCGCAGCTTACAACCAGGAGCACTCGACCGGATACGGAACCCTTCCCGAGGGAAGTGTCGGCATCGATCCTGTCGTCATTGCCATGGGGACGACTTACACGACCGTTTCTTCCGGAATCCACCTGAACGGGGAGCTTAGCTCGCTCAGCAACGCGAACGGCTACCTGGTTCCCATCCGTATCCAATCGGCGTCGGACGCGAAGTTCAGCGAAACCAAAGGCACGGTATACATGATCATCGCCATAGAGAAAGGCAATATCCGTGCGCTCTCCTCCACGGCGGATATTTTCGCCACACCGATCACTCCCCGCACCGGCTGGAGCGTGAATCAGCCCTCCGATGGAGCCAATATGTTCGACGGCGATGCCGCGACTTATGCGACCATCCCTTCGGCGCCGTACACCCAGGTTATCGACCTGGGCGGCACAAAGTCGTTCGACGGCATCAGGCTTATGGTCTGGGGGACGGGGACGGCTCTTCCCAATGTGCAGATCGAGACGAGCACGGACGGGACCGCCTATACCGACGCGGGTGTGGCGAACAATACCAAATACGTTACCCAGTCCACCGGCAGCCGCGTCTACCAATACGTTATGTTCTACACAGGCGTGGAAGCCCGGTATGTCCGTTTGACCACTTCGACCTGGAGCGCCAATCGCAGGATCTGTGAATTCGATCTTCTGAAAACCGACATCTCGGCAGGGGTGATCTACACCGACGCAACCGGATTTTCGGGCACCGTCTACCATACCCCCAAAGGCTCGACGACCAATCTGTCGGCAGAGTTCGACGTAAAGGCCATCGTTTCCTCTGCGAACGGTTATACGGTGAATATTGCCGTGGACAACTCGCTGATCGCAGCTTACAACACGGCCAACGGCACCTCTTATGCCGCCATACCGGGCGCAAGCGTATCCATCGGCAACTCCGCCGCCCAGATCGACAAGATGCGCTACTCCTCCGCATCCAAAGTGAAGGTTTCGCTGGCGAACCTCTCTTCGCTGACAGATGCCAACGGCTATCTGATCCCGTTGAAGCTCTCGTGCCCGGCGGGCGTGATCGCCGGCAAGGATGTGGTCTATGTGACGGTAAGGGCGGAAAAGAACCTGTTCGTCGAAAATCCCGGGCCGATCAATGTCACGGGTATACTCGTCGCCGGTCGTTCCGCCTGGACGGTGGATGCGGACGGTGTCGCCGTAACGACACTCACCGACGGGAACAATACGACTTACGTACAAGCCCCTGGCGTGGTGACCGTAACCATGGATAAGGAGTACACCGTGGGCGCGCTGAAACTTTACAACTACAACGCGGCGGCCAATATCCCGACGGTGAAGGTCGAATACAGCACCGACGGCACCACTTACGCTTCGGCGGGGACGGCCGATGCCGGCAGGTATTTCGTCAACGACAACAACCAGCACATGGTCTTTATGGAGCCGGTCAAGGTTAAATACCTGAAACTCACACTGAAATATTCCGGCACAAGCACCAATAACCGTCTTTACGAGTTGAATGTGTATGAGAATCCGGGCACGGGCCCGCTCGTTTATGCCACTGCGAATCCCGAAAGTTCGATCCCGGGAAGCACTATATTCCACTCGCCGATCAATGTTTCCGCCTCCGCCTACGGCCAGTTCTTCCCTTGCCTGACCATGGCGGCAGACAAAGACATCAAGGTCGATATTGTGCAGGATAACTCCTTGGTGGCGGCATACAACACGGCCAACGGTACCGCTTACGGCACCATTCCTTCCGGGAATGTGGTGATAGCGAATGCTTCGTTATCCATTCCGGCGGGCAAACTCTATAATACCCGGGCGGCGGTATCCATCTCGTTCACGGGAGATCTTTCCGCTTTCGACGATCTGGCCAACGGCTATCTCGTTCCTGTGAAAGTAGAGAGCGGGGCGGGAGTCGTCCCCGGGAAAAATGTGGTCTATTATGTCATCGCAGCGGACTATAACAATATGCTGCAAGACCCGGACCAGGCCAAGATATTCGGCGCCCAGGCGGCCCGCACCGGATGGACGGCCAAGGTGAACGGCGCCGCCAGCACGGTGGTCACCGACAACAGCACCTCCACTTATATCGCGAACGCGACTACGATAGAGGTGGATATGGCGTCACAGCAATGGCTGAGCGGTATCCGGCTGGATAATTCACAGACGACTGCGACTTACCATCCGGCGACGTTGAAAGTCGAATACAGTATGGACGCAACGACCTGGCAGTACGCCGGCGTAGCCGGTACCGACAGGCGCTACCAGACCGGGAACAACACGTACTATATGTTCTACACTCCGATCCATGCCCGCCATATCAGGCTCACTCCCACATATTCCTCGACCAACACCAACAACAGGATCAGGGAGGTGTATGTCTATGATGCCCAGGCGGCCGAGCCCAGGGTGTTCATTTCCGGAGGCAGCAATGCCGCGGGCGGCGCCATCGTATCTACGATCGCAGGCGGTACCATATTTCATACTCCCGCCGGGACGCAGTCTTCCACGGCAGCCTCGATCACCACTTACCTCACGACGTACAACGGGACCGACATCACCGCTACCGCAGCCCTGGACAACTCGCTCGTTGCGGCGTACAACAGCGCCAATTCCACCAATTACGGCACGATCCCCGCCGACAATATTGTGATCGGCAACTCTTCGCAACTCATCAGAGAGGGTTTCGCCCAGTCGTTGACCACCATTACCGTTTCGCTCAAAGGCAACCTTTCCGCCCTGAACGATGTGACCAACGGCTATGTCGTTCCGGTGAAGATATCCGTGCCCGCAGGCGTGGGACTGGATGCCGCCCACAGTGTGGTTTACGTTACGATCAATGCCGTGCAGACCAACGTCAAGACTGCGACCCTGGCGGACATGCAAGCCCTTACCGCTGTTCCCGACCGTTCCGGCTGGGGACCGGCGGCCCTTGCGAACCTGTTCGACGGCAATAATTCGACGACCGTCGCCGCGGCGGCATTCCCCCAGGGCAGCGCGACGGTGATAACGCTCGGCCGAAGCTACACCTTCAAAGCCGTCAGGTTCTATGTGGGCTCGACCACCGCGAGCCGCCGTCCGACAGACTATCTGCTCGAAAGCAGCACCGACGGGACGACTTACACGACCATCGGAACCGCAAATGCGTCCACGATCTATAACAACAC
>JAVBPS010000024.1:0-12453 GCA_031549495.1 Rikenellaceae bacterium
CGACGTACCCACCCCGATCCAGACGAAAAACTCCGGCGGCAGATGCCACTCCTTGCCGAGAATGATCTGCGCGTACTCGCCCAGCCGGAGCACGATCATCGCCGTCAGCGCAACCGTAAAAAGGATCCACGAAAGGTTATACTTGGTCATGCGCGTGAGGCTGATGGCCGTCACGGCAGCGATAAGCTGCAGGATGATGGAGATGATGAGCAGGATTTGCAATACCATAATCGAGGGGTCTGAGTGTAACAAAGATATATCATTTCCCGAGGCCCGGGTGCAACCCCAATGCCAAAGCGTCAAATTTTATGTCAATCGTACCAATTATCATCCTTCGGATGAACGGAATTCCAGGATATTAAATACTAATTATATATTTGCGTTGTGTAATATATCCAACCCCGAACAAAGACCTTTTTAAAGTACGATACCGCATGAAAACAATACCTCTACCCTGCCGCCGCCCGGCCTTCCGCCTGCTGACCCTCGCCGCCGTTTTCCTGTGTATGGTCGGCTGTACCCCCACAGAAGAAGAGACCCCCGATCCGGATCCGACCCCCCCTGTCCCAGCGGCGCCCATCGCCTTCTCCGTTCCCGACCTGTCGTTCGGCGACGGGGCGGGCAATAACGACTTCACGATCACCGCCACCGAGGACTGGACGATCACCACCTCCGAGGTGCGCGCCACCCAGTGGTGGAAAGTGCAGCCCACCTCGGGTAAAAAGGGCCAGACCGTCACGGTGACCGTGACCACCGAAGCAAACGACACCTACGACGACCGCAGCGTGAACATCACCGTCAAGGCCGGGTCGAACACCAAGGTGATGACCGTCAGCCAGCGCCGCAAGGAGGGCCTGACGGTCACCTCGCAGAAGGTGAACCTCTCCAACGACGGGGGCAAGGTAACGGTCGAAGTGAAGCACAACCTGGATTTCAACATCTCGATACGCGCCTCGGACAAGTCCTGGATCTCGGAAGCCGTCTCGCAGAACGCCGGACGCGGCCTGACCACCACCACGCGCAGCTATACCGTCGAACCGAACACGGATCTCGAACCGCGCGAGGGGTGGATCCTGCTCACGGCCGGATCGCTGAAAGACACCGTGAAGGTCTTCCAGTCGCCGACCAGCGCCCTGGTGTTGCTCGGCGGCACCTGCAACGCCCCCACCGCGGGCGGGGAATTCGACGTCGAGCTACGCACCAACGTGGATTACGACATGACCATCCCCGGCGGCGAAGGGTGGCTCATGATCTCGAAGACCGGCACGCTGGATCGTGTGGACAAATTCCGCCTCTCGGTAATGCCCAACATCGGCTACGACAACCGCATGGCCAAAGTGGCCTTCAAGGACCGCAACAGCTCGCTCACGGACACGCTCTACGTCTGGCAGGCGCAGAAGGACGCCATCATCCTGCAGGATAAGCTCTTCAACGCCGGTGCGGGGGAAACCTACGCGGGCGTGTTCGTGCGGCAGAACGTCAGCGACTACGATATCGTTTTCGACGGGACCACCGGCGACTGGGTGAGCGTTTTCTCCCGTCCTTCGCGCGGTTTGGTCACGGACGAAGTGACGCTGAAGATCAAGGCCAACACGACCACCGACGACCGCGAGGGGAAGGCCATCTTCCGCCTGAAGGACAATCCCTTCATCAGCGACACGCTCTACATCCACCAGGAGAGCGGCGTGAAAGCCCTCAACGTGCTGGCCGGGGACAAACACCGCACCTTCAACAACGAAAGCCACATCTTCGACGTGAGTGTGACCCAAAACACGGGCTACACGGTGTGGATGGATCCGTCCACCGAACTATGGCTGAAGCAGACCTCCGACCCGGGCCGCGCCATGACCACCGACAAACTCTGGTTCCAGGCATACGCCTATTACGACGATGTCCCCCGCGAAGGGAAGGTCTATTTCACCAGCACCGCCGATCCGAAGGTGGCCGACACGCTCTACGTCACCCAGTTAGGCTACGGATACATCCGGGTCAGCGCCAAGAAAACGATGTCTATCAGTGCCGTCGGGATCTATACGGAAGAGACTTCCACGACCGCCGACAAGATCCGCGCCCAAAGCAACGTGCCCTTCACGATGGTCGTCGACCCCGCCTGCGCGGAGTGGATCGCCTGCGCCACCTCCCCGGACAAAGTTGCGGGCACCGGCCAGGTCATCGACCTGCTGATCAAAAGCAACCGGGGCACCGCGACCCGTACGGGAAAAGTGATCCTGCGCCACGCTTCGACGGCAGCCCTGTCGGATACGGTCTACATCACCCAGGCGGGCTGCGCGCCGGGCATATCCATCCCCGACCCCAATTTCCGCGCTTTCTGCCTGCAACATTTCGACACGAACGGCGACGGGATGCTCACGGCGGACGAAGCCGCGGCGGTGAAGAAGATCGCCCTGCCCGGGACCACTGTTTTCGGTGTCTTCTCCTCCGCCGACATCCGGTCTCTGGAGGGGATAGAATATTTTACCGCCCTGGAAGAGTTATCACTCTTTTCATACGAGTCCGGCTCCGGCTCGAATCCCTGGGTCCGGCTGACCCTCCCTAATGTACTGGACCTGAGCAAGAACACCAAACTCAAAAAGCTGGAATACTGGATCAAAACCATGAGTGTCAGCATCCTGCCCAAAACCCTGGATCTGTCCGCCAATACCGCGCTGGAATCTTTGCAACTCACGGTTTCTCCTTTCCAGACGCTGGACCTGAGCGCCAATACGGCATTGGAACATTTTGAAGCCCTCAGCACCACCCTCGTGAATGCGAACAACGAGCCGATCTACACGTTCCCCCCGCAACTCAAGTCATTCAAAGCGACAAATGGAACCTTGGGGACAACTTTCGACCTGACCGGCTGCCCGCAGTTACGCAAGGTCGACATTTATAATTCCACCTGCGATGTTTTGGATCTGAGTACCTCCACCAAACTGGATTCACTCATCTATAACTCATTGATTCCAAAATCGATACTTCTTCCCGCACGCACCGACCTGACATACATTTATTTGAATGGATGGGGCGATGTGTCGATCGACCTGCGCCGTTGCCCGAAGTTGAAATACTTAGGCAGCTGGGCATCGATGGATGCCGATATCTCGAACTGCCTCGAACTGGAAACATTTATTTGCAAAGCCTATCTTGGCACCGTACTCAACATGAGTGGCCTGACGCGCCTCAAGCAGGTGGAAGCTACTTTCGTGGATGCGCTGAATGCCGATTTCAGCGGTTGCACGGCGCTCGAAGAACTTATGATGAGCGGCAAGAATTTCGGTAAAAACAAGGCCAGCTTCGCCACGCTGAACATTGACCTGACCGGCTGCAACGCCCTGCGCGATGTGTCCATAGGTTCGTTCGTAGTCCCCAACCTCGACCTGAGCAACCGCACATCGCTGAAGACAGTCGGGTTAGGATGGACCGACTATATTAATTTGTCGGGATGCTCCGCCCTGGAAAGCATCCAAACCTACTCTTACACCAATGGGGACTGGGGAAGTGTGAGCTACCAGACCAAATCGATCGACCTCTCCGGATGTACCGCGCTCAAGGACGCCGACTTCAGGTATATCAACGCGGCCATGGATCTTTCTTCCTGCTCCGCGCTTGAAAACCTCAAATTAGGGACCAGTACAGACTTTAAAGCGCCGCCGGTCGATATCGGAATGCCGGACCTGTCGGGATGCCCTAAGCTCAAAACGCTCTCCTGCTATGCCAAAGGCGATCTCGATTTCTCCCCGAACCCGGATCTGAGAAATTTGATGATATATGGCGGTTCCTTCAATACCACCGTAACCTCGCTCAACGTCACCAAGTGCACCGAGCTGGATACCCTGAACATGTTCTATTACGCCGGAGCGCAAAACCTCGATTTAACGAAAAACACGAAACTGACCTACCTGTCCACCAGTTTCGGGTATTCCGCCGCCACCGGCCTCGACCTGTCCGCCAATACGAAGCTGAAAGATCTGACTTTGAGCGGAATGGATAAATTCACCTCGCTGACGCTCTCCAATCTTCCGGCGCTGGAGAAAATACTCATCCGGAATATTCCCAATATCACCTCACTTTCGCTGATCAAGAGTTCCTTGCTCAAGACGGCTCAGTTCGACCTTCACTCCGCGTTCACCGATCTGGACATTTCATCCAGCCGGTCGATGGAAAGTTTCTTCCTCTACTACTACGATAGCAACGTCCTGTCGGTCTGGGTTCCCGCCGACTGGGAGACCTGCCACCCGTATACGATCCCGACCTACACCAGCCCCATCTACAAGGTCAAACCCTGATCCGGATCTACCCAACGACAAAAAGGGCGTCCCGCGGGACGCCCTTTTCTATGATAGCCGGCCGGAAATTACGATCATATTTTTAATCGACCGCGAGGAAAACAATCATTTGTTTCTTATATTTGTTTACACGAACCATTAACCCCGGCAGGTTATGAAAACGTTATTCCGATTTTCCATCTTTGCGGCATCGATCCTGCTGTTCGTCCCGGCTTTGCAGGCGGAAAAACCTCCCACGGAGGAGAAATTGCAGAGGATCCGGCACAGGATCGACCAGATTACCCTGGACCTACATGCCATAGACCTGAAAATAGACCGGCTGACCGTCGAAACATTCCTCGAAATAGCCGTGCAGAAAAGCACGCCGATTTCCGTATCCGGAATGCAACTGGATTGGAACGACCTGTTCGATACGGTTCCACACCTGGGCAAGGCCCATGACGATTACCGGAAAGCGTCCGAAGAGTTGACGGTTATTCTGATGCAGGATTCCGAATACAATGAAATCTTCAACGGCCCGTACCCGGAAACGTCCCAAGACCTGTACATTCTCGTAGCCCCGGTATATGCCCGGCTGTGGGAAAACAATGCGGACTACAAACGGGCCCGGATCACCCGGGACAAATCCCTGAAAGAACGAAACATCGCTATTGTGCGTTTCCTACTGGAAGATTGCCAGGCCAAAGGACGGCTCTTCCCGGGCGATGGCCTGATCGAAGAGGACGAACTGGACTACATCTTCAGCACGCCCGAAATCATGGATCTGCTGGACGACAAATACGTCCTGTCCACCACCCAGGACAAACTGAAACGGGACTATACGCAACTAATGGCCGGGATCAACTGAAAAGAAAAACGAGAGGGCGTCCCTTTAAGGACGCCCTCTTCTATAATACCCACCGGAAAACTTATTCCGATTTCTTGCTGTAATGCTTCTCCTTGATGCGGGCCTTCTTGCCGGTCAGATCGCGCAGGTAGTAGATGCGTGCGCGGCGGACGACACCCACCTTGTTCACTTCGATCGAGTCGATGTGGGGCGAATAGAGGGGGAAGATACGCTCGACGCCAACGCCGTTGGACACCTTGCGGATGGTGAACATTTTGGTGACGCCGCGGCCTTTGATCTGGATCACCACGCCGCGGAACGACTGCAGGCGCTCTTTGTTACCCTCGATGATCTTGTAGGTTACGGTGATGGTGTCGCCGCTCTTGAAGGCGGGAACCTCTTTCTGGGGCCACATCGAGGCCTCCGCGATTCTGATCAGATTGTCCATTTTTTCAAGTGTTTCATTAACATGGGGAACGTTACGGGCCTTTATATCCACATTAAGAGGTTCCTGCCACGGGAGCGCAAAGGTAAAACGTTATTTTCAGAATACCAAAAAATTTGAACATTTTCGCGTTCCGTCACAAATGCCCGAGCGCAAAAGCCGCCATCGCGAGCATATTGTCCTCATAAGAGGCCACCGCGGCGTTGTGGCAACTATGAGGGCCATACAGGATGGGATGCAGCACCACGGTGCGGGCCCCCTTTTCGCGCAGCGCCGCAGCGAAATCGACGCTCTGCGTATAGGGCACCCCGGCATCGAACGTGCCGTGGACAAGCATCACCGGGGGAATCCTGTCCGCCGGCGGTATGTTGCGGATGGGCGAATACCGGTCCAGCGACGGGGCATATTTCACCCCTCCGGGCAGGCGGAAATAGCCCGCCCAACCCCCTTCGTCGAGCGACTTGACAGAATAACCGTCGAAGAAAGCCCGCAGGTCATGGGGCCCGCTCTGGCTGATGAGCGCCTTCGTCCCCGGCCAGGTCATCGCCATGTACGAAGAGAGGTGTCCGCCGGCCGAGAACCCCATGAACCCGACCCGGGCGGAATCCACGTTCCACTCCAGCGCATGCGCGGCGATGAACGCCATCGCATCACGCAGGTCCGCGAGCGCATCCTCGATGTCGCCGTCCGGGGCGAGCGTGTACCCGACCCGGATGAAAGCGATCCCTTGGGTAGCCATGAAAGCGCCTGTGCGCGCAGCCGCCGTGTAGGCCCCGTTGCGCCACCCCCCGCCGTGGAAAAAGACGATATAGGGGCAGGGCCCCGCGGCCGACGAAGGCAGGTCGGCCGCCAGTTTCACTTCACGCCCCGATGGATAGGTCTTATACGTGTAGTCCCGGCTCGTACCCCCGGCGTATGCCGCCTCGGTCAGCTTACCGGCCTTATATTTATAAGGTATGTCGTACCGCGGGATCGTGTCGGGCCGATCCGTGAACCGGGCCACCGCCTTCAGCACGGGCTGCCAGCGCCCGTCGACCTGCTCGATCGGCTGCCCGTAACGGTTCAGCGCCTGGCCCGCGGCCGGCTTCTGCCCTACCGCCAGAAAAGGCAGCAAGAGAGCTGTGGCAAAAAGCAGGCGCCTCATTTTCTGACCGGTTTACGCGTGGTGTCATGATACTGCGAAACCTCATTCTGCCGGGCGATATAGTGTTCCAGCATGGCCTGCATCTGTTTCTGCACGGCTTTGTACTCCGCGCGATCGACCAGGTTGGCTTTTTCCAGCGGGTCGGCCGTGTAGTCGTACAGCTCGCGCGCCTGAACCATCGACGCGTCATAAGGTTTCCACGAGCGCCATCCCTTGCCGAACCAGGCCGTGTAGCGGTAGCGGTCCGAGCGCACCGAGTACCCCATGATCCCCCCGGGGCGATCCTGCTGGGTGACGGCGTACTCCTTGGCGGGCACCGCGGGCCGCTTCATCATCCCGGTCAGGTCGACCCCGTCTATGTGGGCGGGCCGCTCCAGGCCGAGCATCGAGCAGAGCGTGGGATAGATATCCACGAACTCCGACACATGGTCTGCCACGGAAGCCTTGATGCGCGGGTCGGAGATGATCAGCGGGGCGCGGGCGGCCTGTTCGAGGCGACCGCCAACCTGGGTGCGAAGATCACCAAAGTGGCCAACCTCATCTTCTCGGACTGCACGATCAGCATGCCGGCGAACGGACAGGGGGAAGGTCGTTCGTTCGCTTTCTGCGTGGGTAAGAACAACGGCGCCGTCGTTTCCGGGATCCGGACCACGAACTGTACGATCAGCGTGGCCAACAACATAAACGCGGCCCCCAACACCCCGGTCTACTTATCCGCCGTCGTGGCCTGGAACCGTGGCGACGGGGCGGGCAACTACGGGTTGGTGACCGATTGCCAGACCACCGGCGGTTACGTCGGCCTGGTCTCCTACCCCGGCTACGTAGCCGGCAACCAGGGCAACGGCATCAACATCGGCGGTGTGGTCGGCCGGTCGGATATCAGTTGCTCCGTGGAATATTGCATCAACAACTCCACCGAGATCCACGGCTTCGTCAGCGGGGGCGGCGTGATCGGCCTGAACAACGGCATCGTCCGCTACTCGGGCAACAAAGCCACGGTGTGGTCCGGCGTCCGTGTGGGCGGTGTGGTCGGCTGCGCCACGCAAAACGGCTCCGCGGCCGAGGTGAACTTCCGGATGGAATATTGCTACAACACCGGACCGGTCCACCTGGAGGCCTATAACAACAACCCCTTCATCGGCGGCCTGGTCGGCGCGGTGATCTGCGCCAACCCCCAGGTGATCCGCTACTGTTTCAACAGCGGTTCCGTTACGGTCAATACCACGGGCGACGCGAACAACAACCGCCCGGTGGCGATAGGCGGCCTGGTCGGCACGCTGGCGAACAACGCCTCCATGCCTCTGGTCGAGAACTGTTACAATACCGGCACGATCACGCTCCTGCACCCCACCGCGATCGTCGGTTCGACCGCGATCATCGGCGGGCTGATCGGAACGTATAACGCGCTCAACAGCGAGACGAGCACGACCAAAGTGGCCTATTGTTACAGCTCCGGCCCCGTCACGATCACAGCCAACAACAGCATCACCAACAAAGGCATCCTGGTCGGCAACCGGGTACAGCCGGTCTTAAGCGCTCCGATGGCCGGTGTGGTCTACATCAAGAACAACCTCACGCAGAACGGCACCGCCTTCAACGACCCCGTGGGCGGCGCCCAGACCGACAAAACCAACGGTACCGTGGAATTCGAGAGCGCCGACATGACCAACCGGACGAAATTCGAGACCGCAGGCTACGATTTCACCGACGTATGGCAAATGGGCGGCACGAAAGGCTACCCGATCCTGAAGGGCATGCCCGCAGGCGTCCCGCAATAATCCTTCCGCGCGGGTTCGGCCGGATGTGCCGAACCCGCACCGGCGCGGATGGAAAAGCAGCGATACATCCCCGCTTTACCGAAGGATTTATTAGGGCGTGTTAACATAACCGTTTATGTTAACACGCCCTAATTTAGCGGAAAGAATAAACTGCCGGAAAGCATGAAAATCAAAACAATCATCCTTACCCTCCGATGAAAAAAATAACCGGATTCATTGGGTGCGTCCTTCTGTGCGCGGGCGCCTTCGGGCAAAAAACCTCCCCGTTCGAGTCGTTCACCTACAAACAGGTCGACACCACCGCATTGGAAATGCGCGTCTACAAACCCGCCGGTTGGAGCGCCGAGCAGACCTTTCCCGCCATCGTCTTTTTCTTCGGCGGAGGGTGGAACACCGGCAAGATCACCCAATTCGAACCCCACGCCCTGCATCTCGCTCCCCAGGGCATGGTCGTGATCTGCGCCGACTACCGCGTGCGCTCACGCCAGGGCACCACGCCGTTCGAAGCGGTGGCCGACGCCCGCTCAGCCATGCGCCACGTGCGTTCCCATGCCGCGGAGTTGGGCATCGACCCCAACCGGATCGGCGCAGGAGGCGGATCCGCCGGAGGCCACCTGGCCCTGTGCACCACCATCCCGGGTTGCTGCGACGACCCCGCGGACGACCTCTCCATCAGCCCCGTGCCCAACGCGCTGGTGCTCTACAACCCCGCCGCCGACACCTCCGACAAGGGCTGGGGCAGCCAATTCCTCGGCGAGAGGGCTCTGGAAATATCCCCCGTCCACCACCTCCAGCCCGACATGCCGCCCACGCTGATCATGAGCGGATCGAAAGACAGGGTCATCCCCGCCGCCACCCTGCGCAAATACTGCCGACTGATAGAAGAGCAGGGCGGCTCCTGTAAACTGATCATCTACGAAGGCCAGGAGCACGGCTTCTTCAATTACAGCAAACAGAATCCGGAATATTACAACAAGACGGTCGCCGACACGGAGGATTTCCTGCGCGCGTTAGGTTGGATCAAATAGCTATGTCGAGCGACAAGGAGGAAAACGAACGAGTTTTTTTCGTTCGTTAGCAAAAGAATCTTGGCCGGGAATTGTTCTATTATGAACACAGCCCGACCAAGATTCTTCGCTTCGCTCTGAATGACAAAATATCTCCCATGTGCCGGGCGGCACCTTCGCTCAGAATGACAAAAACGCCCTTATTCGTATCAATTCATAATCCATAATTCATAATTCATAATTCAATTTGCCTATCTTTGCGCCACTATGGAAAGTAAAGATACCCGCAAACCGCTGATCTTCGTCACCAACGACGACGGCGTGGGGGCCAAGGGCCTGGATTACGCGATCGGCATCGCCCGTCGGCTGGGCCGCGTGGTGGTCGTTGCGCCCGAGCAGACCCAGTCCGGCATGTCGCACGCCATCACCATGTTCCGCCCGTTGTACCTGCGCCTGGTCAAGCAGGTCGAGGACCTGACCGTCTACGCCTGTTCCGGCACGCCGGTCGACTGCGTGAAGATGGCCTTCGACTACCTGCTGCAGGGCGAACGGCCCGCGCTGTCGATCTCGGGGATCAACCACGGGTCGAACTCGGCGGTCAACGTACTCTATTCGGGCACGATGGGCGCGGCGATCGAAGCGAGTTTCTACGACTGCCCCTCGATCGGCCTCTCGCTCACGGACCACGACCCCGAGGCGGATTTCGAGGACGCCGCGCGCTACGCCGCGCAAATCGCCGAAAAGGTGCTGCGCGAGCAACCCGCCCTGCCCTTCTGCCTGAACGTCAACATCCCCGCCCTGCCCCCCGGCGGGATCAGGGGGATCAAGATATGCCGCCAGAACGTCGGCTACTGGAAAGAGGAATTCGAACGCCGCCTCGACCCGCGCGGCAAGGATTACTACTGGCTCACCGGCTCCTTCTACAACCAGGAACCCCACGCCACCGACACGGACGAATGGGCGCTCTCCAACGGCTACGTCTCCGTGGTGCCGATCCAGGTCGATTTGACGAATTACCGGCAACTGGAAGAGACGAAGAATTGGTTTTAAAGACCTGATGACCACCTCCCGGAAACTTCCGCAAGCGGCCTGTAAGGCCGTTTGCAAAGCCCTCCCCTCTCAAGGGGAGGGTTTGGGTGGGGTTATCAGCACTAAATCGGCTTCTTTAGAAGCCGTTAACGTGAAATCTGAATAAGAAATTTGCGCTAACGGCCTAATAAACAAAACACGTTAATAAATTTCTTATTCAGATTTCACGTTAATGAGGATAGCGACCCTGCAACCCACCCCCGAAGATACTTACCGCATCGTCTACGACCCCGCGAGCCACGGCCCCGATTTCGAATCGGCGCTACAACGCTCCCTGCGCCAGCAGTCCGAGGGCGACATCGAAGGGGCGTGCAACACCCGCTTTAGGGCGTTCCAACACCTGGCCGAACTGATCCCCGAGGATACGGAGACGGAACTCGACTGGGAAGACCACACCACGCAGAGCGCCCTGGTGCTGCTCAGCTTCTCGGCCGTGGACCATTTCCTGGCGGGCGATTTCGAGATGTGCGCCGCCATGCTGGAAATGTTGCTGGAACTCGATCCCGAAGACCACCTCGAAGCGACCAAACAACTGGCCTACTGCTATGTAGCCCTTGAAGAATGGGAGCTTTTCGATGAGATCATCAACGACATCAGCGACAAATACCCCGAAAAAGCGATCCTGAAAATGTGGTACGCCCTGCGCCGCGAGGGCCGCGTACCCGAAGGCGAGGCGATCCATTTCCACAAAAGTTTCCCGGATTTCTACACCGAATTCACCGCTACGCAGCACCCCGCCGACGAGCAATACCTCAAGGAGATCGAAAGCCCCCAACCCTCGCGTAGTGCCCTGGCCCGCGAGTTGTGGCTGCAAACCGAGCACCTCTGGACCCATTTTCCCGGTTTCCCGGAGGCGCTGAAAGCCGCCGCGAAATGATTTATCCCTGGGGCGACGAGCGCCGTTTCCACAGCTATTCCGGCCATTTCCGCCGGCTCTTCGGCTCGCGCATCCAGAAAGTGGTGATCAACGCCGGCTTCACCTGCCCCAACCGCGACGGGACGCTGGGCACGGGCGGCTGCACCTTCTGCGACAACGAAGCCTTCACCCCCTCCTACTGCCAGCCCGAAAAATCGGTCACCGAGCAGATCGACACCGGCATCGCCTTCCACCTCAACCGCTACCGCTCGGCCGAGCGCTATCTGGCCTATTTCCAATCGTTTTCAAATACCCACGCCCCGCTGGACCGCCTGCGCGCGATCTACGACGAGGCCCTTGCCCACCCCGCCGTCGCGGGCCTGGTGATCGGCACCCGCCCCGACTGCGTGGACGACGAGAAGCTGGACTACTTCGCCTCCCTGCGCGAAAAGACCTACGTGACGATCGAATACGGCATCGAATCGTGCCACGACGCCTCATTACGCGCCATCAACCGCGGCCACGATTTCGCCTGCGCCCGCGCGGCCGTCGAGGCGACCGCCGCCCGCGGCATCCCCGTCGGCGCCCACTTCATCCTGGGCCTGCCGGGCGAAACGGACGAGATGCTGATCGCCCAGACCGGCGTAATCAACTCCCTCCCCCTGACCAACATCAAGTTCCACCAGTTGCAGATCTTCCGGGGCACCCCGATGGCCGCCGACTACGAGGCCCATCCCGAAAAATACGTTTTCCGCGACCTGCCCTCGTACCTCGACCTGTTCATCGAGATCCTGCGCCGCCTGCGCCCCGACTTGGTGGTCGTGCGCTTCGCCGGCGAAGCCCCCCCGCGCTACCACCTGCGAGGCCAATGGGGCCACATCCGCAACGAGCAACTGCTGATGATGCTCGAACGCCGCCTGGAAGAGCGCGACGCCTGGCAGGGGGCGTTGGTCATTGTTGTGATAACAACACGCCCAGCCCGCCGGGGGGTTGTTGAGCGGGGCGGGGCAAATAACCCCAGC
>JAVBPS010000048.1:0-29833 GCA_031549495.1 Rikenellaceae bacterium
ACTCGATACCACAACAACTGCGTTTCTGCGGTGTCTCTTTGCGCCCCCGACATGACAAAAAAAATCAACGTAGCAGCCGCCCTCTATTTCACTGGCGTAGAATCAAAAAACTGGTCCGATTCCGTTCCGGTCAAAGTAAGGGAAGAGGTTACGGAATAAGTCCCCTCGTCCTGGTAATGCTGCCCATCATAATCCGTCCAGTCGAGCTTCACATGCATGCCGGAAGCCCCTGCGGGCAGCAGCCCCCGGATATCGAACGACACATACCCGAAAGCCATCCGCGCCCCGGCATCCCCATTGGCGTTATGCCTCAGGCTGAGGTAGACGCTCTGCCCGTCCGGATTGGTATCGTCATGCACCAAAGTGATATAGTGGACGATGGAAGGATCCTGCCGCATCATCCCGAAGCGCACATTGAGGAAATCGCCCCCGAACCACGCGTAAGCCACCTGCACCGGATCGGTACCGATGCTGTCGTTGCGGTGCTGCTCATCGAGCCGGATGAACGACTCGGCCACAGTCCCCTTGCAAAGGATCTTCTGGGCGGCATTCAGCCGTATGCCCAAACGCGCGGGCCCGCCGTAGGTAGGATAGAGGTCTTCGAGAATATTATAATTGATGATCAGGCGGTCGCCCATTTCAAGCGTCAGCTGCGGGATCATGTTGGAAGTCACCACCAGGCGCGCCCCGTCATCGCGCAGGATGACCGTATAAAGGGAATTTTCGGGAACGGCGCTGGGCAGCTCGACCACGGTGCCGTAGCTGATCCAATATTTATCGTATTCGCTCTCCTCCTTATTACACCCCGAGAGTAACAACGCGAGGGGTGCGATGATAAGAAATAATTTTTTCATGGTGTTCAAGTGTAAATTCGTTTAACGCAGGTTGATTCGCAGCCCGGCCTTCAGCCCGAAGGTAACGGGGTTGGCCGTACGGTAGCTTTCCGGCTGGTCCTGCTGGGAAGGATAGTAATTGATGCCCGGTTCGACGTAGATTCCGAGGGTGCGGCCCAGGCGCAGTTCCATACCGGCGGCCGCAGAGAGTGAAGGCTGCAGTCCATTCATTTTCAGGGTAGTCACATCATTCACGCCGGAGGTGTTCATCCGGGTGGTCCGTTTTCCGGAGACGCCCTTTTCGAGCATCCCTCCGCCGCGCAGGTAGAGGCTGACCACCTCCAGGTCGGCGGCGCGCCAGATCAGCGCGACGGGCACCCCGAGGTAGTGCAACTCCTGGCGCGTGCTGTAACTCGACATATGCCCGTCTGCCTCCCAATCCGAACGCAACAGGCTGTACGTAAGGCCGGTTTCGATCCCCAACCTGGGCGAAACGCCGAACGACACCCCCGCGCCGAAGCAGAGCGGCAGGCGGTGCTTGACCTCTTTCACGGCCGGGGCGGTATAAACCTGCGTCGCGTTCGCCCCGCGGCTGACCACCTCCATCAGGCGGTAGGTTTCGGGCGACGAGGAGGCGTTGGCCGGGTTGCCGGTATTGCTTCCGGTGAAGTTGGCGGCATATAAGGTGGCGCTCAGACCCTGCGTACGGCGGCGCCTTACGACCGGTTGCGAATCATCGTAAGGGCGAAAATCCCCATACTGCGTGCGGTAAAGGGGCTTGCGCTGCTCCGTCCCCGCGGCCGCTTGCGGCTCTTTGGGCGCCGTCCCGGCCGACTCCGGGTCGATGTCGATCACCCGTCCGGGGCCGTCATCCCCTCCGGCGACCGAAACGACAGGCTCTTTGTCCGGCTCCACGAACCGGATCACCGGCTGCGAAACGCGTAAAGTCCGCACCTCAGCCAATACCGCGGCTGGAAGCGGGGAGCCATCCTCCGCAGGCGAGGCAAGCCTGACGAAAGATGCAGCCCCCACTCCCGGGACGAAAGCCGCTGTTTGTCCATCCATACCGGAAGGCCCTCCCTGCCGCCAGAGCACCCCGGTCAAAACAAGGGCGCACAGCAGGCACGCCGCCGCGGCATAGGGCGTCGCCCGCAGCCACAGCCTGCGCCGGGATCCCCCGCCAGCCGCACCGCCCGCCTTACCGCCGGCCACGGGCGCACCATCCCCCGCAAGCATACCCCCGGCCCCCGGCAGGTCGCGCATAATGCGCTGCCAAACCGCGTCCGAAGGCTGCTCGGAGTACCCGTGCAGCTTCCCGTGCAACGCTTTATCGAGCTTATCCCTCATAATATCCTTTTTCTTTCAATATCTCCATCAGTTTCGCTTTGGCCCGCGAATACTGCGAACGCGAAGTGTTCTCGCTGATGCCCATCAACTCGGCCACCTCGCCGTGCGAGTAGCCCTCCACCGCGTAGAGGTTGAGCACCGTCCGGTAGCCGTCCGGCAGCTCGCCGATGCTGCGCATCAGATCGGCCGCCTCTATTTTATCGAGCGCCGAGGCCTCGTTATCCGTGAGCCGTGGCACGTTCTCCACCTGCTCCGGATGCTGCATCCGCCGTTCACGCCGCAGGTACCCGAGCGCCGTGGTGACGAAGATGCGGCGGCACCATCCTTCGAAAGAACCCTCCCCCCGGTAGTCGCCGATCTTCATGTACAGGGTCACGAACCCGTCATGCAGAAGGTCTTCGGCCGTGGCGGCGTCAGCGGCATAGCGGCGGCAAATACCAAACATCAGCGCACCGTACCGCTTGTAAAGCTCCGAGCGCGCTGCAAGTTCGCCCTTGCGGCATCCATCTATGATCTGACTCTCGGTCACGCCCGAAACTTTACCATTCGCTTACGCATTCTTCTCAACTCAAAGATACAAATTATGGCAATTATGTTGCATCGCTCCCTTATTTTTGCTATATTTGTTTTTGCATAAACTCAATATACCGAGTGCCGGGCGGCACTTTGAAATTAAAATCTGCGAAATGGACAGAAAAATAGGGATCGCATCCGACCACGCGGGCTACCAACTCAAGGAGTTGCTGACCGGTTACCTGGACAGCCAGGGCTATGAAGTTTTCGATTTCGGATGCGACAACGAGGAGAGTTGTGACTATCCCGACTACGGCCATCCGCTGGGCTACGCCATCGACAACGGCGAACTGCAGCGCGGCATCGCCCTATGCGGCACCGGCAACGGCATCAACATGACCCTCAACAAACACCCCAAGGTGCGCGCCGCCCTCTGCTGGGACGAAGAGGTCTCCGAGCTGGCCCGCCGGCACAACGACGCCAACGTGCTCACCTTGCCCGCCCGCTGCCTGGAAAACACCGAAGCGATCCACATCGTCGACATCTTCCTGAAAACCGAATTCGAAGGCGGCCGCCACCAAAGGCGAATTGACAAGATTCCTCTGGCGGAATAACCCCATTGCCATAAATGAACGTCATCCCTGACATACGTTAGGGATGACGTTTTTTGTCAGGCGTCATCTGAGCTATATCTCAGACAGAATAAGAAATGTATTCGTATCGCCGAATACCATCAGTTTATCCAAAAGATTTTGCAGGTCGACCTGATCCTTAATGATCACCTTCAAATGCAAATTCTGATTCCCCGTTATGCGATACGCCTCCTGAACCTCGGGAAAGTCCTTGATTTTCTTAATGATATCCTTCAGCAACCCCGGAAAAACCTTCAATAGAATAAGGGCTTCCAATTCGTACCCCAGCTTGCGATGGTCTACCTGTATCCCGAACTTCCTGATAACGCCCTCATCTTCCATCCGTTGAACCCTCTCCCGAACGGCCGAAGGGGATAAGTTTATCTTCCGCCCTAAATCGGCAAAAGAGAGTCGGGAATTTTCTTTCAAAATACCCAATAGCTGCATATCGACACTATCCACCATCGAATCAATTTTAATTTTACGAATAATACTGTCATTCGACGGCAAATATACAAAATAAACAGTTAATCAATTTCACACTTCATTCGACATCATCTATTTTTGCGTCAAACAAACTACAAAACGATGACACTCGAAGAAAAATTCAAAGCCATTGCGGCAGACAACGCTCCCGGACAGGAAGTCCGGCAAAACATAGGAGATATCAGCTCGGTCATGCGCGGAGAGAAGCTCGACGGCATCCGCGTCGATTTCTCACACGGGGATGTCGACGCCTTTCCCCCCACGCCGGGCTCTGACGCAGCATGGAAGGATGGCTTTAAGAAAGGGGGGAAACAGGCCTACACCGAGTACCGCGGGGACGGGGAAATCCGCAGCGGCCTGGCCGAGCGCCTCGGTAAATTCACCGGCAGGGCGATTGCAGCGGATCGCGAACTGATCCTAACGCCCGGGACCCAGGGCGCCTTGTTCCTGGCGCTGGGGGCGACGGTCGCCACCGGAACGAAAGTCGGCGTGGTCATTCCCGACTATTTCGCCAACCGCAAACTCGTCAAATTCTTCGGCGGCGAAGTCGTCGACATCCCCCTGAATTACAAGGAATCCCAATCCGACAGGGGATTGGACCTCGACCGGCTCGAAGAGGCGTTTAAAAACGGAACGAAGGTGTTCGTTTTTTCGACCCCCAACAACCCGACGGGGCATGTATATTCCAAAGCTAAAATAACGAAGATCGCAGCGCTCGCGGCCACGTACGATGTTACGCTGATCGTGGATGAGCTCTATTCCAGAATGCTTTACAGCTCAGAGCAGTACACCCATCTTTGCGCCTGCGACGTGGTGCCGGAAAACCTCATCACGATTTTAGGGCCGTCCAAGACGGAGTCCCTCAGCGGGTTCCGCCTCGGGGTGGCGTTCGGTACAGCGGAATTGATCGACCGGATGGAACGCCTGCAAGCGATCGTTTCGCTGCGTGCGGCCGGATACAACCAGGCGGTTTTCGACACCTGGTTCCGGGAACCTTCGGGCTGGATGGAAAACCGCGTCCGCGAGCACGAGGCCATCCGGGATGAATTACTGAAAAACTTCAGGGCCGCCGGCCTCCAGGTATCCACTCCGCAGGCCGGGAGCTATCTTTTCGTCCAGCTTCCGCCGCTCAGTGTCGATTTACACACTTTTACACGCCTGCTCCGCCATCAGGCCGACGTAATCGTCACCCCCGGGACGGAATTCGATCCCGATTGCAACGACAGCATCCGGTTGAATTTCTCCCAGGATCACGCGGCGGCCGTCGCAGCGTCGGAGCGGATCATAAAAATGGTAAAAATTTACAACGCATGAGCAAAACGACAGACCAACCCGTTCCGCAGGGAAAGTATCTGCCTGCCGTCCGGCACGCAGACCTGATCTATACCTCGGGGATGACCCCCCGCAAAGCCGGAATCCTTGCTTACTGCGGAAAGATCAGGGCTACCGACCCTATCGAATTCCACGAAGACGCCGTACGCCTGGCGACTACGAACGCCCTCGCCGCCGCCCGGGCCTGCCTGAACGAAGGCGAAAGGATAGCCCAAATCCTCCAACTCACCGTATTCCTGAATGCCGAAGAAGGGTTTACGGCCCACGCCAGGATCGCCGATTTCGCATCGGACGTGTTGGTCGAAAACCTGGGGCCGGATTGCATCGGCAGCCGCGCCGCGATCGGCGTCGCGTCCCTGCCCTCAAACGCACCGGTCGAAATCACGCTGGTAGGGAAAGCCGTCAAAGGCTTGTAAATTATCGCAGCCTTCATTTAAATTCCTGTTATTCAGAGCCAATTCGACTACACCCAGGGCAACTCCGCTGTGCGCCCGGCGCCCGGGAAATGTTTGTCATTCTGAACGAAGTGAAGAATCTTGGTCGGACTGTGTACAAAACACTTCCGACCAAGATTCTTCACTTCGTTCAGAATGACAAAATCAATCTACTGCAAATCCACCAACCCCGAATTATCCCAGCAGTGTGTGCAGACATCCTCCTTCGGCAGCCCGATCGCCTTCACCAGATCCTCCATCGTCTGGAATTTAAGCGTATCCGCCCCGATCGTCCTTCGTATCCTGTCGACCATCTCGGCATATTTCTGCGTGGTATGGTCTGAATATTCGGCCAGCAACTCCGGAGAAAACTCTTCCGTCCCCTCCAGGTCGCGGATCACGCGGCGCGAGAAAAGGTCGAACGTCGAGCGCGAGCTCGAAAAATTGAGGAACACGCAGGGATAGACCAGCGGCGGGCAGGCCACCCGGATATGCATCTCTTTCGCCCCCGCCTCGACCAGTTTCACTATATTATCCTTGAGCTGCGTCCCCCGCACGATCGAATCGTCGAGCAACACCATTTTCGCCCCGCGCGTAAGCGCCTCATTGGGTATCAGTTTCATCTTGGCCACCAGCGAGCGCATGCTCTGGTGCTGCGGCATGAAACTGCGCGGCCAGGTCGGCGTGTACTTCACGATCGCCCGCGCGTAGGGAATATGCGAGGCGTTGCTGTACCCCACCGCATGCCCGATCCCCGAGTCGGGGATCCCGCAAACCAGGTCGGCCGTCAGCCCGTTATCCCGCGCAGCCAGGCAAGCTCCGCAACGGTAACGCGCCACCTCCACGTTGACCCCCTCGTAAGACGAGGACGGATAGCCGTAATAAACCCACATGAACGCGCAGATCTGCTTGCGCCTGCCGGCCGGAATGATCTCCGTGACCGCATCCGCCGTGATGAAAAACGCCTGCCCCGGCCCGAGTTCCGACTCATAGCGGTACCCGAGGTTGACGAACGAAGAATTTTCGGTAGCGATCACATGCCCATGCCCGCTGTTGCCGATCGAAACCGGCGTACGCCCAAAGCGGTCGCGGGCCACATAAATCCCCTCGGGCGCAAGGATCATCAACGTACAAGACCCGCGCACCTTCTGCTGCACGAGCTTGATCCCTTCGACGAACGAGTCGGCCGAAGAAATAAGGATCGCCACCAACTCCGTGGGATTGATCTTCCCGCCCGAATGCTCGGCGAAATTGACGCGCCGGGCGATCATCTCCTCTGTGAGTTCGTCTATGTTGTCGATACGCCCGATGATGACGATCGAGAAGCGCCCCAGGTGCGAGGTGATCGTCACGGGTTGCGACTGCGAGTCGGAAATGATCCCGATCCCCGAGCGCGCCCCGGCGAATTTAGGCAGGTCCTCCTCGAACTTATTGCGGAAATAGGAGCTCTCGATATTGTGTATCGAGCGTGCGATCCCCCCGTCGTTGAAAAACGCCATCCCGGCCCGTTTGGTCCCCAGGTGGGAATGGTAATCCGTCCCGTAAAAAACATCAGCCACACAGTCTTCTTTCGAAATCGCCCCGAAGAACCCACTCATGATCTAAAAAATTAAAAGGGGTGCCGGAAAGCACCCCTTGGTTTATCTCAAATTACTGCTTATCAAATGGATGAACTCCTCCCGGGTCTGCATCTGCGAGAGGAAGACGCCGGTGAACGCCGACGTGGTGGTGGTCGAATTCTGTTTCTGCACCCCGCGCATGCACATGCACATGTGCGAAGCCTCGATCACCACGGCCACCCCCATCGGCGAGAGCGCCTCCTGGATGCAATCGCGGATCTGCACCGTCAGCCGTTCCTGCACCTGCAACCGCCGGGCGAAACACTCCACCACCCGCGCCACCTTCGACAGCCCGGTGATATACCCGTTGGGAATATAGGCCACATGCGCCTTCCCATAAAACGGCAGCATATGGTGCTCGCACATCGAGTACAACTCGATGTCCTTGACGATCACCATCTGCTTGTATTCTTCGCGGAATTTGGCCGAGAGCAGGATCTGCTGCGGGTCGCACCCGTACCCCTGCGTGAGGAAAGCCATCGCCTTGGCCACGCGCTCGGGCGTGCGGAGCAACCCTTCACGTTCGGGATCCTCCCCCAGCAACCCGAGGATACCGCGGTAGTGCTCCGCGAGTTTCTCGATGGTTTCAGGCGAGAACCGCTCTTCCTTATTATAGATTTCGCTCATTCGGCAGGTTTGGCTTGCGCAGGCAAAGATATAGAATTTTTTTAATAACTCCCCGCAAAAGAGAAGGCCCGGCGCACAAATTTTGTACGCCGGGCCTACGGTCCGTTTACGGTAGCCGCCTGCCGTTAAGCGAGGCTCGCCGGCAACAGCGACTTGCCTTTATCGTAGCTGAACGGATCGGTCATCGGCACATGCTCGTGCGGGATGAATTCAAACACCTGCGCCCACATCACCTCATGTTTGGCCGTGGCGTAAAGGGTCACCTTGATGGCGGAAACGTTGCTGCGTCCCAGCCCGGCAAGTTTCTCGAAATTCCCTGCGGAGACATATTCCCTCACGCGCTCGCGCTGCGAAGCCTCGTACGAAAACTCATATTTACGCAGTTTCTCACCGGTGGCGCCATCAAAGTAGGACCACGAAGGCCCCCAAAGCACGATCGGCAGGCGGATCACCCCGATCAGGGCGATACACCATCCCACCATCATCAACCCCGAAGCCATGTCGGGATCCAGACCCAGGTTCTTATTCAACATGACCACCATCGCGATGGCAGCACCCACTACAAGGAAAAGGGCGCCCCCCAGGGGGCTTTTACGTTTTTTGATCACCTTGCCCTGGGCAGCCTGGGCAAAGTCTTTATCTATATTGTGCATTTTTTAAGCTATTTAACTATTTTACAAAAAGTTACGCCTCCCACGTGCGTCCGGGGAGAAAAAACAAGGAACTTAATGTAATCCAGCTAAATAACTATTTTCCGCAGGCCATAGACATACCGGTCCGAACTCCGGTCGGCCTTGGGAAATATGGGGTCCGAGTCCCCTTCCGAGAGGTAATATTTCTGTTCGGTATTTTCGACGTGCGGCGCAACGGAAGAGAAGATCCCGGGGCCGGTGAGCCTAACGGCGGTGAAGGCCGAAGCGGGGGGAACCACCACCTGCAGGGGCACCTCGAAGATCTCTACGGAATGCTTCAACGCCCTGAACGTCTGCTCTGTAGTGGCGTTCAGCCCGTCCGGCAGCCGGTCGCCGTACACGGGACCGCCCGGCACGCCTGCATCCGCGGAGATCATCCACACCAGGGTCAGGTTGACCCACAGCAATATAGCGGCGAACTTTTTCATTCTATTGCGATACGCAAATATACACCTTCTTTTCGATAATGCGCATAAGCGGTACAAAAACCATACAATTTTTCCGCCCCCGCAACTTTCATTTCAAACGTTTGCCCCACGGATTATCGTATAATCGGCCCCGGAACCGCCTCCCCGCTTCCAGAATGACGCGAAACGGCGTTTGCCCCTCAACCTCCGTCCCAAACCCCTTTGCGGAGTATTTGCATTTGATCTGCCGATTCCTTATATTTGCGTCTACCTAAAACTTCTACCCGACGACCCTTTACCTTTAATCGCATACCGTATGAATAAAGTTCAACTCGCCGACGCGATGGCCGAGCAGTCGGGCCTGTCCAAAGTCAATGCGAAGAAAGCGCTCGACGCCATGATCCGCGTGGCCGCAGAGGCGCTGCGCAACGGCGACCGCATCACCCTCACGGGTCTGGGCACATTCAGCGTTTCGAAGACCAAGGAACGCACGGGACGCCATCCCCGCACGGGAGCCCCGATCAAGATCGCCCCGAAGAACGTGGTCAAATTCCGCCCCGGCCAGGAATTGTCGGGCTCGCTCCAGTAGCAGACCCATTTCCCGCGACCATCACGGGCGACACCCGGAAGGACCGATCCTTCCGGGTGTCGCCCGTTTTATGCCGCCCCCTTTAGTGTATTTGTCATTCTGAACGAAGTGAAGAATCTTGGTCTGGCTGTGCTGAAACAATTCCGACCATGATTCTTCACTTCGTTCAGAATGACAAACGCGCCCACCTTTCCTCCAATTCATAATCCATAATTCATAATTCATAATTCAAATTCACTATCTTTGCCCAATCTAAAATTCTTCACCGATGCGCAAGCCCAAAATCACCCCCCTCCACATAACGATCCTGATCATCCTCTTCCTTGTCCTCGACCAGGCCGTCAAGATCTGGATCAAGACCACGATGACCCTGGACGAGGTGATCACCGTCTTCCCGAACTGGTTCTTCATCCGCTTCATCGAGAATCCCGGGGCGGCTTTCGGCTTCGAGCTGGGCGGCGACTACGGCAAGCTGATCCTCAGCCTGTTCCGCATCGTAGCGGTCGGCGTGCTGATCTGGTACATCGGCCGTCTGATCCGCAAAAAGGCCCCTGTCGGCGTAACCGTCGGCTTCTCGATGATCCTGGCCGGCGCCCTGGGCAACATCCTCGACAGCGCCTTCTACGGGCTGATCTTCTCGGAATCGACCTACACCACCGTGGCCACGCTCTTCCCGGCCGAAGGAGGTTACGCCGGTTTCCTGCACGGAAAAGTGGTCGACATGCTCTACTTCCCGCTGTTCAGCGGCACCTACCCCTCGTGGTTTCCCGGCATCGGCGGCGACCGGTTCACCTTTTTCAGCCCCATCTTCAACATCGCCGACAGCTACATCACCTGCGGGGTGATCTACATGCTGCTGTTCCAGTATAAATTCTTCAAGTAATGGGCGAGCGGAGCAAGACATTCCCGGCCCGGCTCCACAAGATGACCCGGGCTTTTTACCGTACGGTCCCCTCGACGGCCGACGCGCACGGTTTCACGGACTCTCTGATCGATCTGCTCTTCCCCGTGCGGGTGAACAAGGAGATCTCCCTCAAGGAGGTCGAACTGCGCTGGGAACAACTGGAAGAATTGTTGTTGCGCATCATCTCCCCCCTGTGCCCCGACAAGGCCTGCGAGCAGACCGTGGACGAATTCTTCGGCGAACTGCCCCTGATCTACACCGGCCTGATGCAGGACGCGCAGACCTACGACCGCTCAGACCCCGCCTCCCACTGCATGGAAGAGGTGGTGCTCTGCTACCCGGGCTTCTACGCCGTAGCCGTCCACCGCATCGCCAACGCCCTCTACCGGCTCGGCGTGCCGATCCTGCCCCGCGTGATCTCCGAGTACGCCCACAGCCAGACGGGCATCGACATCCACCCCGGCGCGACGATCGGCAAAGATTTCTACATCGACCACGGCACCGGCATCGTGATCGGCGAGACGTGCGTGATCGGCCGCCAGGTGAAGATCTACCAGGGCGTGACCCTGGGCGCGACTTTCGTGGATAAGCAGCTCTCCGGCACGCGCCGCCACCCGACCATCGAGGACCGCGTGATCATCTACGCCGGCAGCACGATCCTGGGCGGCGACACGGTGATCGGCCACGACACGGTGATCGGCGGCAACGTCTGGCTCACCGAATCCGTCCCCCCCTTCTCGACCGTCTACCACCGCCCCGAGATCGTGATCAAGGGCGCGAAAAGTGCCGCCCGGCACTCGGATAAATTTACGAGCGAAAAAAAATAGTAACCCCGGCAATGTAGGGGCACCCCTCGCGGGTGCCCAAAACGGAATACCCCATCTTGCTTGTCATTCTGAACGCAGTGAAGAATCTTGGTCGGGCTGTGCTGCTGCAAACGATTCAGACCAAGATTCTTCACTGCGTTCAGAATGACAAGCAAGGAAAAACCGAACAACATGAAACAATGGCTCCATAGCGATCCGGCCTTAGTCATCCGCCGCCTGGCCGCCCTCTACGCGGCTCTGGCCCTATGCCGCGTGGTCTTCTACCTCTACAACGCCTCGCTGATCGGCCCCCTGACCTGGGCGGAGATCCCCGACCTGTTCATCGGATCGCTGCAATTCGACACCGTGAGCATCCTCTACGTCTTCCTGTTGTGGATCGTGCTGGCCCTGCTCCCCCTGCACGCAAGAGAGAAAACCTGGTACCGCCACACGCTCTACCTCTACTACATGATCATGTCCGCCGTGACCGTCACGACGAACCTGATGGACACGGTCTATTTCCACTACGCTCAGAAACGCATCACGGCCGAGGAACTCTTCTACGCCGACAACGACAACACGGGCCTGCTGCTGGGCCAATTCGCCGCCGAGAACTGGTACCTGATCCTGCTGGGCGCCCTGATCACATGGGCCCTCTCGCCCGTCTACGGCCGCCGGATCATCCCCCGCACCCCGATCCGCACCCCCTGGATCTACTACACGGCCTGCACACTGATCCTGACCGGCTCGGTTTACCTCTCCATCGGCGGCATCCGCGGCGGCTTCACCCGCCAGACCCGCCCGATCACGCTGAGCAACGCCACCGCCTGGACCGCCTCGCCCACCAAGGCGAACCTGATCCTGAGCAACCCCTTCTGCATGCTGCGCACCCTGGGCAGCGGGAAGATCACCTTTACAAGATACTACACGCAGGAAGAACTCGACGCGATCTACACCCCCTACCACTACCCGGCCGACCGCGCCGACACGCTCGCCCCCCTGGCCGGCCGCAACGTGGTGGTCTTCATCCTGGAAAGTTTCTCGGCCGAGCACTCCGCCCTGCTCAACCCCGACCTCTACCCCGACGGCCAGGGCTTTACTCCATTCCTGGACTCGCTAATGCGGCAGGGCTATTACTTCCCCGACGCCCACTCCACGGGCCGCAAGTCGATCGAGGCGCTCCCCTCGATCCTCTCGTCGATCCCCTCCTACAAAACCCCCTTCGTGCTGCTGCCGCAAGCGCTGGGCCCCTCGCGCCCCCTGCCGAAGATCCTCTCGGACGAGGGCTACTCGACCGCCTTCTTCTGCGGCTCGGCGCGCGGCTCGATGGGCTTCGGCGCCTACGCCACCGCCGCCGGGATCGAAAAACAATACGGCCGCGAAGACTACCAGCACGACCACGGCGACCGGGACTACGACGGCTACTGGGGCATCTGGGACGAACCCTGGTTGCAATACATGGGCGAGGTGCTGAGCAAAACGCCCCAACCCCTGTTCGCCTCGGTTTTCACCCTCTCCTCCCACCACCCCTTCGTCGTCCCCGCCCAATACACGGACGTACTTCCGGCTGGCCACACAAAAATCCATAAAGGTGTGTCCTACACGGATATGTCCATCCGCAAATTCTTCGAACACTACGGCGGCGAACCCTGGTTTCAAAACACCGTCTTCCTCTTCTCGGGCGACCACGTCTCCTCGGAGATCTACGCCGAGAAGACCCGCACCCCGACCGGCAACACCCACGTGCTGAGCTTCCTCTACACCCCCGACGGCGCGATAAAAGGCCGCCACCCCGGCGTAAGCCAGCAGACCGACCTGATGCCCACGCTGTTAGGCCTGATGAATTATCCGCAGCCCTACTTCGCCTTCGGCCGCGACGTGATCGGCGAGCGCGAACGTTACCCGATGGCGGTCAACTACATGAACCAGATGTTCCAGGCGATGACCGACTCGGTGGCCCTGTTCTTCGACGAACGCCACATCGCCGCCGCCTACGCCCGCACGGACACCCTGCAACGCACCCCCCTCGACCCCTCCGCCGCGGCCGTCCAAGAGGCTGAGCACCAACTCAAAGCCGTCATCCAGCAGTATTACACCCATCTTGAGGAAAAAAGTTACGTCGTGCGGCAGGAATAAGGGAAAAAATTCTACCTTTGGGCCACGTAAACCCTTAATCCTAAATCATTTCAAGATGAAGCAACTGCTCTACACCCTGGCCCTGGCCGCCGCATTCCTCTGTTTTTCCTCCACGGCCCAAGCCCGCGGCATCATTTTCTATCAAAACGGGGAAAACCTGGTCGTGGCCCACACCCTGCCCGACAGTATGTGCCTGGATAACGGCCATCACCTCGATATCGGCGTGAAGTTCAACGAATTTTCGATCATGTGGATCCCGGCCTGGACCTGGGGCCCTATGGAGTACGTGCTCTACGACAAAAAAGGCGACGCATACGCAACCCTGGACGAGGAAGACATCGCCTTGTACAACGAAACGTTCAACCTGAACCTGGACCCCGAAAAGCCCTCGCTTCCCTTCTGGCACAAGATCGGCGGTAAGGTGATCTGGGCCGTCTTGATCCTGAGCATCGTCTGGAGCAGCATCGGCGGCAAGAAAGACGAGGAAGAAGAATCCCCCGCCGACTCCGCGACCGAAGAACCCCAGAAGGAAGAATAACCCCTACCCGGAAAAATAACGAAAAGGCTGCCCCGCAAGGCAGCCTTTTTCCGTACCCTATAACCGCTATTCCCCTCATTTTTCACAAAAATCACCCCACCCGTTGTAATATTCATATTTAATTTCATATATTTATAGGCCTTTTACCGACCGCACACTAATTACAACTATATGAAGACTTATCAAACTAACGAAATCAAGAACATCGTTCTGCTCGGCGCTCCCGGCACGGGAAAAACTACCCTTGCAGAGGCCATGGCTTTTGAGGGTAAAGTCATTGACCGCAGGGGTAGTGTAGAAGCCGAAACCACCCTCTCCGACAACACCGAGTTGGAACACTTGTACAAGCGCTCGATCTTCCCCACGATCCTCTTCACGGAGTTCATGGGCGCGAAGCTGAACATCATCGACACCCCGGGCTCGGACGACTTCTGCGGCGGCCTTTTCTCCGCCTTCAAGGTGGCCGACGTGGGCGTGATGCTCTTCAACGCCCAGAACGGATTCGAAGTGGGCAGCGAGATCCAGGCGCGCTACGCACGCAAATATGAAAAACCGATCATCGGCGTGATCAACCAGCTGGACCACGAGAAGGCCAACTGGGACTCTTGCCTCGAGTCGATCCGCAACTCGGTGCAGCTCAAGCCGATCATCGTGCAATACCCCGTTAACCCGGGCCCGGGTTTCGACGCCTTTATCGACGTGCTGATGATGAAGATGTACAAGTTTAAGGGCGACACCGGCCAGCGCGAGGAACTCGAAATCCCCGCCGACCAATTGGAACACGCCCAGGAGCTGAACGCCATCCTCACGGAAACCGCCGCCGAGAACGACGAGGCGCTGATGGAGCTCTATTTCGAAAAGGGCACCCTCACGCAGGACGAAATGCGCTCGGGCCTGAAATTGGGCCTCGCGACGCGCGACCTGATGCCGATCTTCTGCGCCTCGGGTAAAAAAGACATCGGCACCAAGCGCCTGATGGAATTCATCATCAACGTGGCCCCCGGCCCGCTCAAAGCGCCCAATTTCAAGACCGTGGACGGCGCCGAGGTGGAGGCCGACAGCGCCCAGCCGGCCGTCCTGTTCGTCTTCAAGAACGCCATGGAACAGCACCTGGGCGAGATCAGCTACTTCCGCGTGATCCGCGGTAAGGTGGCCGAAGGCATGGAACTGGTCAACACCCGCACGGGCACCCGTGAAAAAATATCGCAACTCTTCGCCGTAGCCGGCAAGAACCGCACGAAAGTGACCGAGATGATGGCCGGCGACATCGGCTGCACGGTGAAGCTGAAAGGCGCCCGCACCTCGGACACGCTGACCGCCCCCTCGGCCCCGCTGTCGATCGAACCGATCGCCTTCCCCGAGCCGCGCTACCGCTGCGCCATCAAGGCCGTCAAGGCAGCCGACGACGAGAAGCTGGGCGAGGCGCTGACCCGCGCCCGCTACGAAGACCCGACGATCCTGGTCGAATACTCCAAAGAACTCAAACAGATCATCATACAGGGACAGGGCGAACACCACCTGAACATCCTGAAATGGCAGCTCAATAACATCAACAAGATCGACATCGAGTACTACGCCCCGAAGATCCCCTACCGCGAAACGATCACCAAGGTGGCCGCCGCGGACTACCGCCACAAAAAGCAATCCGGCGGCGCGGGCCAGTTCGGCGAGGTGCACCTGGTCATCGAGCCTTACTACGAAGGTATGCCCGAGCCCTCGAAATACAAGATCGACGGCAAGGAGATCCCCGTCAACGTGAAGAGCAAAGAGGACATCGTCCTGGATTGGGGCGGCACGCTCCAATATTGCTCGGCCATCGTCGGCGGTTCGATCGACGCCCGCTTCCTGCCCGCCATCCTGAAGGGTGTGATGGAGAAGATGGACGAGGGCCCGCTCACGGGTTCCTACGCCCGCGACATCCGCGTGGTGGTCTACGACGGCAAGATGCACCCGGTGGACTCGAACGAGATCTCGTTCAAGCTGGCCGGCCGCAACGCCTTCAAGGAGGCCTTCAAGAGCGCCGGCCCGAAGATCATGGAACCGATCTACACGGTCGAAGTGCTCGTGCCTTCGGACAAAATGGGCGACGTGATGAGCGACCTGCAGAACCGCCGCGCCATGATCCAGGGGATGACCTCGGAAAAGGGCTTCGACAAACTGACGGCCAGCGTGCCCCTCGCGGAATTGTACCGCTACTCGACGACCCTTTCGTCGCTGACCAGCGGCCGCGCGACCTACACGATGAAGTTCGCCTCCTACGAGCAGGTTCCCGCCGACGTACAGGACAAACTGCTGAAAGCCTACACAGACACCGACAAAGACGAGTAGCGGTGGTCTGTGCTGTCTTGGCTGCGCATATAGCGGGCCACCTTTTGCACATCCTCATTGGTTTTAATCCTCACGTACTCAAGTACGCTCCGGTTAAAACCCCTGACGATGCACAAAATCTGACCCACTCTATGCACAGCGAAAGTTCGGACGGTGGTTTTGCTAACACACAGGTTCGCTTCCCTCGCTAAGTTGTTTTCAGACTATAACAGAGAATCCCCCGCCTTATCCGGCGGGGGATTCTCTTTTCTTTTGGCATCATTACCTTTCTTTTTCGTCATGTCGAGCGCCAGTCGAGACATCTCAAACAGCCCGCCCGAACCTGTAGGGGCACCCCTCGCGGGTGCCCAAATCAAGGCACCGGATCATACCCATGCCCGCCCCACGGATGACAGCGCGACAAACGCTTAATGGTCAACCAACTCCCCTTAAAAACCCCATGCTTGCGCAACGCCTCCAACGCATACTGCGAACAGGTCGGCGTATAACGGCAAGCCGCAGGCAAATAAGGAGATATGGCCAACTGATAGAACCGCACCAGCACGACCAAAGGAAAAATCAACACTTTTTTCACCACACCCGCAGTCCCGGACGCCTTATCCGCGCCGCCGGACTGCCCCTTCTCCCCCTGCACCCGTTCAGAGCGCGGACGAGACGGCCGACATGATCTTGCGCAACGCATCGCGTATGGTATTATACTCTTCGATCTCTTTGGAACTGTACACGAGGGCCAGACGCACCTTGACGCCCTTCAACACCACCCCCTCCACAAAGGCCGCCTTTTGCAACCGGTAAGCCTCGCGCGTGCGCCTTTTGAGCTTATTGCGGTTCACGGCGCGCTTATGGTTGCGCTTGGGCACGGAAACCAGCACGCTCGCCGGAGCCAGATGCTCCCCCTGGCAAGCCTGCCAAACATACCGGAACGGATAGACGAACCCCGACCTGCCCTCCGCGAACAGGGAATCGACAGCCCGGCGCCCCCTAAGGCGCTCGCTGTATGTGAAACGGTTGGTATGGGTATTTTGGTCCATCGCTATAGGCGGACATGCGGTGCCGCCCGGCACCCGGAGAATTTGAATTTGTCATTCAGAGCGAAGCGGTGCCGCCCGGCACACGGAGAACTTGAGTTTGTCATTCTGAGCGAAGCGGTGCCGCCCGGCACACGGAGAACTTGAATTTGTCATTCAGAGCGAAGCGAAGAATCTTGGCCTGACCGTGCTGCAGAACAATTCCGACCAAGATTCTTCGCTTCGCTCAGAATGACAAAAGCCGGACTATTTCTTGGTCGCGGGAACGGTTTTCGCCGGAGCCTTTTTCACGGCAGGCTTAGCCGAAGCGGAGCTCTTGGCCGCCGGTTTTGCAGCCGCTTTCTTCACGGCCGGTTTCGCCGTCGAAGCCGTCTTACCCGCCGGTTTCTCCCCTGCGGGACGCTTGCTGCGGTTCTTTTTCGAGGGTTTAGCCTCCTGCGCTTTCAGAAAATCCTCTACCTTGTTACCATTCTCAAGCACCACAGGCGCGACCTCCCTGCCGGCATTGACCTCATCCATATAAATCGAAAGCGCCTTGGTCATCGAGGGAGCCTGGGGCGCGGGGGCCATGGTGCTGAGCGGAATCCCCGCATCGACCACCGCCCGCGCGGTACTGTTGCCGAACGTGGCGATCCGGGGCAGGTTCTGCGTCCCGAACACATTGACCAGCGCCGTGATCTCGGCCGGCGAGTAGAACACCATCATATCGTAGGCCGACGGATTGACCGCCGACAGATCGCGCGCCACGGCACGCGAGAGCACTACCTTGTTGAAATTAAGCTTCATACGCTCCATCGCCGAGGGAATCTCCGTGTTGTACGGCTCCGAAAGCGTGAGCAGCATTTTCTCATCCCGATGCTTGAGTATCAACTCCATATACCCCTGAAACGTACCGTCCGCAAAGAAGATCTTGCGTTTGCGGTAGACGATATACTTTTGCAGGTAAAGCGCCACCGCCTCCGTGTTACAGAGGTATTTCATCGTTTCCGGGATGGCGATGCGCGCCTCTTCGCGGATGCGGAAGAAATGGTCGATGGTCGTGCGGCTGGTGAACAATATCGCCGTATGCTCCAACAATTCAATTCTTTGCGAACGAAATTCACGCAAGGATACCCCTTCGACCTTTATGAACGGAAAGAAGTCGATTTTCAGTCCGTATTTTTGCATAACTTCGTAAAAAGGAGACCTTTCGACGATGGCAGGAGCGGGCTGTGAAACGAGTAGAGACTTTATTTTCAAAACGTAACTATTTTATAATCAGATACTTTTATAGACCAAAGATACGATCAGGCTGACCGGGAAAATTTCGACGGCACAAAGGTACAAAAACCAATGCAGAATCGAAACATTTTGCTCCCTAAAGAGCATATAAGTTTTCCACGCCATGAACCCCAGGACAGCCGCCAGGGGCAACATCAGCAGCCAGAAAATGACATATTGCGCCCCGGCCGAGCCAAGCGTGCAGAGCAGCAACAACGGGACCAAAGTCACCGAAGCGAGCGCCCCGACCAGCCGCCTCAAATAAATAAGCCGTTCGGCAAACCCCATACTGAGCGTGATCCAGCCCGAAAGCCCGACCACCAGGAACTGGTAGAGCCAGACGAGCCCCAAAGCCACCGCCACGACCGGCACCGCCGCCTCCTGGGCCCAGGCAGGCAAACCGCCCGCCCAACCGCCCGGCGAAAAGAGATCGGTCCCGCGCACGATAGCGATACTCAGCGCCAGCACCCCCAGCCCCGTCACCAAATTCAGGAAGAGCGAAAAAGTATAATTCGCCTCGTCTAACAATTTTTCCGTATAGATCCGGCTGCGCAGCATCTTGACCAGCGCCACCACCGACGAGCGGAAATAGTAGATCAGCAGGCAATACCCCACCGCCAGCGCCAGCACCGAAACCTGGTAAACGATCCCTTCCGAGAGCCGCCCCCCATTCCCGTCGCGTGGCACCGTCTTCATCGCCCAAAGCTGCGACTCCTCCCCGAAGACCTCACCGGGCAGGGCGAACACCTCTTCGGGCACCGCCGGAACCACCGCCACCGTATCCGCCACGAGGCTGTCCGCCGCGAGCGAATCCGCCGCAACGACCTGCTCCTCAACCTCCCGCACGACCTCTTCCCGCGGTTCACGCGGCGCCCGCCGCACGACCTGCGTATCCGCACGCACCTCCGCCTGCGCAGGAACGTCCTGCACGATTCCCGCCGTATCGCCGGAAACCGGCTGCACCGCCCCCGTATCCACAGGCGCAGGCTGAGCTACCCGCAAGCTGTCCTGGAGGGCCATCAATCGTCCGATTTTTTAAGCGTGATGCGCATCGTGGTTCCTTTTCCTGGCTCCGATTCGAGCACCCCGATCTTGCCGTTGTGGTACTCTTCGATGATGCGGCGCGAGAGCGAGAGCCCCAGGCCCCAGCCGCGCGTCTTGGTCGTGTATCCGGGTTCGAACACCCGTTTGTGCGACGCCTTGGGAATCCCCTTGCCGGTGTCGCTCACGTCGATAAACACATGGTCCGCGTCGTCCGAGATGCGCACGTCGATATCCCCTTTGCCCTGCAACGCGTCGAGCGCGTTCTTGAGCAGGTTCTCGACCACCCATTCGAACAGCGCCTCATTGACCATCGCACTCAGGGGCGCGATCGCCAACCCGTTGTAACTGAGCGTCACATTGCGCGGGATGCGCGTACGGAAATAGAGCACGCTGCTGCCGATGATCTCGTTCACGTTGGCCTTGGCCAGGATCGTCTCCGACCCGATCTTCGAGAAGCGGTCGACCACTTTCAAAAGCCGCGTGAGGTCCTTGTTCATCTCCTCGACGGCCGACTGGTCGATCGGCTGGTTGCGCAGGTACTCGATCCACCCCAGCAGCGACGAGGTAGGCGTACCGAGTTGGTGCGCCGTCTCCTTGGCCAGCCCGATCCAGACGCGGTTCTGCTCGTCATGTTTGGTCGAACGCAGCGCCATGAACCCGAAGACGAAGAAGATCGCGATCACGCTGAGCTGGATGAACGGGAAATAGAGCAGCATATTGAGCAGCCACGACGACCCGTAGAAAATATAAGAGACCGACCCGTCCCAACGCCTGATCTCCAGGGGCGGATTCTGCCCCGAGAGCTGCTCGATCTTGTTGCGGCACAGGTCGGGATGGTTGATGATCCGTTCGGGGATCAGGTGGTAGCTTTCGACCCTCAGGTTGCCGTCGGTGATGATGAAGGGGATATTATTATTGGTCGAAATGATACGTGTCAGCAACGGGTCCTGGGCGTCCATCTCCCCGAGGCGGCTCATGGCGTAGGACCACATCGCGACCTCGTTCTTCTCCTTATCCCGCAGCATCCGGGCCATGTGGTTGGTAAAGAAGAGCGACGTAAGGCCGATCACCAGCCCCAGGGCGACGATCCACACCTGGCTGCGCAGCGAACGGTTCTTTGATATGGTGAATGCTTTCATCTTCCCTTTATTTCCAGGCGATTGTCCCTCTGCCACTCGTCCGTTCTGTCATTCTGAACGAAGTGAAGAATCTTGGTCGGGCTGTGTTCAGCAGGCTATTCTGACCAAGATTCTTCACTGGCGTTCAGCATGACAAAAATAACGCTCCGGACGGCCCCTTTATTGCGGCGCAGCGAGCAACCCGTCGTAACGCGCCCGGTCTTTGAGCAGCTCCACAGCCGCCGTCACATCCTTGTCATGGCACATATCGAACTCCACGACCCCCTGCATATAGTGGTACCGCAGCACGATCTCATTCTCAATCAACCGAACGAAATCATCTTTATAGAGCACCAGGTTCTCGGTCAGGTTATCGGGCAAATCGCGCTCGATCTGGTCGAGCGCCGTATAGATCTTCTCCATGTACCGCTCCCGGGTGGCGCTCTCGCGCAACTGCTTGAGGGCCGCCTGCGTTTCCGACTCGAATTTCATATCCTTGCCGCGCATGAACGCCCCGAACGCCTGGTAAGCCTCATCGCCTAAAGCGAAAGTCCGCAGCGGCACCTGCAATCCGGGATTCTTTTTCAGGTAATCATCCACAAAATCCTCGATATACCCGCGCACATAAGCCTCGATCACGAAGCGGCTGGTATGCTCGGTCGGGGTGACCACATCGGGCGACACCCCCCCGCCGTCCAACACCTTGCGCCCGCCTTTGGTGAGGAACTCCTTACGCAGCGAATCGGGCACATACCCCGCGCTGCCGTCCTCGCGGCGGTGGGTGTAGTCGATCGCCTGGATGCAACGCCCGCTGGGAATGTAATATTTGGCCGTGGTAATCTTCAGGAAGGTGTTGTACCCGGTCGGCCGGGTGGTCTGCACCAGCCCCTTGCCGAAGGTGCGCTGCCCGAGCAGCACCCCGCGGTCGAGGTCCTGGAAAGCCCCCGAAACGATCTCCGCCGCCGAAGCCGAATTGCCGTTCACCAGCACCACCACCGGCGTTTTCAAATCCACCGGCTCGCTCTCGGTGCGGAACGTGGCGTCGGCCTCCTTGACCTTGCCGCGCATGCTCACCACCTCCGTGCCGCGCGGGGTGAAGAGCGAAAGGATCTTCACGGCTTCCTGCAGGATCCCCCCGCCGTTGCCGCGCAGGTCGATGACCAGCCCCTTCAGCTCCCCCTGTTTGCGCAGGTTGGAGAGCGCTTTGCGCAGATCGTTGGCGCAATCCTCCGAAAAATCGTCATGCTTGATATATCCGATCCCTTCTTCGACCAGCCCGTGGTAGGGCACGCCCGAGATGACGATCCGCTCGCGCCGTATCGTCAGGGGCACCACCTCGCCGGTGGCGAATTTCTCCACTTTCAATTCGATCTTCGTCCCCGGGTCGCCGCGCAGCAGGCTGCTCACCTTGGGCGTATCCATCCCTTTGGCATCCTTGCCGCCGATCTCGACGATCCTATCGCCGATCTTCAATCCGGCTTTATCGGCCGGAAACCCCTTGTAAGGCTGCGAGATGACCACCCAGTCGCCCTTCTTGCGGATCAGCGACCCGATGCCCGCGTACTTCCCCGTGGTCAGGATCTCGAATTCGGCCGCCTGCTCCTCGGGCAGGTACTCCGTGTAGGGGTCCAGGCGCATCGTCATCCCGTCCGCCGCATCCATCATCAGCGAATCGGGACTCACCGGATCGACATACAACAGGTTGATCTCGCGGAAGATATTGAACATGATCTCCATGTTGCGCCCCAGCCGGAAATCATCCTTAGAGGCGGCCACAAAGACGAACGCCGCCGCGAAGAGCACCCCCGCAGCAGCCACGATTTTATATGTTTTCCCTTTCATTCCCCTAACATTGATCGCAGGCGGTAGTCGAATTTGACCACCTCCGTGCGCAGTCCGCTCACGACTATTCCCTCACCCTCGCGCCGAACGATCATCGCGTCGTCCAGCCCGGTGGTGATGCGCTTCCATGCGCTCCGCGTACGGAACACCATCCGCTCCTCCGTGCGGCTCGCCAGCTCATATCCCCCCATATCGAACGCCCGCAGGATCTTATCCCGGTCGGCATCCATATCCGCCTCGAAACGCTTGTCGGCAAACCCGAACGAAGGATAGGCCGCCGCCAACGCGACCAGCAACCCCATGAACAACAACCCCTGCGTGGATCCGAGCACCTGCAGCAGGCTCTCCTGCCGCGCGCCGCCGGCCAGTTTCAGCACCCCGTAAAGCACGGCCATCAGCACGACCAGTTTGAGCAGGTACTTGACCGAATGTACGATATAGCTTTTCATAACATGATTTTCAGAGCGCAAAGATAGGCATTTTTAACGGATTGTTAATAAAAATGCGATAACTTACCCACGCACAAGGGCAAATCCCGCGCCGTAAAGCCTAATTTTGTGGACGGAACAACCAAAACCCCGTACAGCATGCAACAGGAGATGAAGCAGGAGATGAACATCGAGTTGGGTGAAGACGTAGCGCAAGGCGAGTACGCCAACCTGGTGATCATTTCCCATTCCACATCCGAATTCGTCCTCGATTTCGCCGCCTTGATGCCCGGCGTGCCCAAAGCCAAGGTCAAAAGCCGCATCATCCTCACCCCCGAGCACGCCAAAAGGCTGCTGATGACCTTGCAGGACAATATCACCCGCTACGAAAGCAACGTGGGCAGGATCGACATCCCGACCCCCCGGCTGGAAGACGACTCCGATAAGGTGACCATGAGTTTCAACGTCGGCGAAGCCTGACGTTGTTTCGCTTCGGTCGGCTGCGCACATAGCGGGCCATATTTCACACATCCTTCCTGTTTTTAATCCTCACGTACTTGAGTACGCTCCGGTATAAAAACAGAAACGATGCGCGAAATCTGACCCCCTCTGTGCACAGCGAAAGTTCGGACGGTGGTCACGACCTTCCCGGGCGCGCTCCCGACGCTTTTTACAAACTAAATTACTAATGCACTAAAGTGCAGGGTTTGAACCGACAATTAGATAATCAAATTATTCCGGTCCCGTAGGGGCACCCCTCGCGGGTGCCCTATAAACGTCATCCCGAGCGAGCGAAGCGACGAGGGAACTTCCTTATATAAACCCTCTGTTCGGCGGCATTTGCAATGCCGCCGCCGGGCAAACGCGAATTTGAAATTCGCGAAATAACGGCTCAGCCTGAAAAACAGGTTGCGGTGTAAATTCGACACGCATGATGGCTGTGCATCCTCAGTCCGGGCTTGTCATTCTGAACGCCAGTGAAGAATCTTGGTCGGGCTGTGTGCCGCAAACCATTCCACCAAGATTCTTCACTGGCGTTCAAAATGACAAAAACGAACAAAATCCGGAAACGGCCTTTGCCGGCATCCCCGGATTTCTTATTTTTACCCCAAAATCACCCCCATGAAAGGTCGCGAAAGTACCCCCCACATAGGCATCTTCGGCCGCTGCAACGCCGGGAAGAGCACCCTGCTGAATTTCATCACAGGTGCCGACACGGCCATCGTCTCGCCCGTGGGCGGCACGACGACCGACCCGGTGCGCAAAAGCTACGAGATCCTCGATTTCTCGCCCGTGATCCTGATCGACACGGCAGGCGTGGACGACCCCACCGCATTGGGCGCCGAGCGCACTTCGCGCACGGAGGAAGCCGCCCGCAGCGTCGACCTGGCGCTGCTCGTTTTCCGCGAGTGGAGCGCCCCCGAGCAGCAACTGTGCGAAATGTTCCTGCGCGAGGACATCCCCTTTGTCTCCATACGCAACGTCGACGGCCTGCATCCCGACCTGCTGGCCGACCTGGCCCTCGACCTGCTGCATGCCACCCCCGCGGAGCACACCGCCCTGCTGGAGCTGATCAAGCAGCATCTCCCCGCCCACGCCCTGGGCGCCGTGCGCATGTTCGCCGGCATGCTGCACGCGGGCGACCGGGTGATCCTGGTCTGCCCGATCGACGGCGGCGCCCCCTCGGGCCGCATGATCCTGCCGCAGGTGCAAGCCCTGCGCGAAGCCCTCGACGCCCACGCCCAGGTCCTGTTCGTGCAACCCGCCGAACTGCCCGACCTGCTCTACACCGGCCTGATCCCGCGGATCATCGTCACCGACTCCCAGGTCTACAAAGAGGTGCGCGAACTCACCCCCCAAGCCTTCGAAGTGACCACCTTCAGCATCCTTCTCGCCGCCGCAAAAGGGGACATGCCCCTCTATAAAAAAGGCCTGGAAACGGTCGACACGCTGCGCGACGGCGACCGCATCCTGATCGCCGAATTCTGCAGCCACCAGACCAGTTGCGACGACATCGCCCGGGTCAAACTCCCCGCCTGGCTGCAAACGTACACCGGCCGCCGCCTGCAATTCTCCTACCTCGCCCCGACGGACCCCATGCCCGCCGACGCCCAGGATTACGCCCTGATGCTGATGTGCGGCGGCTGCATGGCCACCCCCGCGCGCATCCGCCGCCGCATCGTCCAGGCCCGCCGCCTGTCGCTCCCCGTGACCAATTTCGGCCTGCTGATCAAAAAGATAAGGTAATCTTTGTCATTCTGAACCCGTTCGACTACGCTCAGGGTAAACTCCGTAGTGCCGCCCGGCACCCGGGGTTTATTTGTCATTCTGAACGAAGTGAAGAATCTTGGTCGGGCTGTGTGCAGCAAACACTTCCGACCAAGATTCTTCACTTCGTTCAGAATGACAAACACCGCCCTATCCCGCAAAAAAAGGGCATCCGAAACGGATGCCCTACCCCTGGAACCCGAGGCTCCGTTTTATTTCAAAATGATCTCATTGGATCCGATCTGCAGCCCATCCATAAAGATGGACACCTTGTAAGTCCCGTCGACGATCCCCGCCCCCGTGTAATAGAGGCTCACGTTCAGGTCGCGGTTCTGATAGTCGACCTGCCGCACGGCCGAGTAGAGCTTCATATCCCCCTCGTGCTCGAACAGCGCATTGCCCGCATTGGCCATCACATACCCGTCGGGGCCCGTGACTACCGCATAAACGTTCCGTTCGCCGGGCGTGGCGCTCTCATTATCCGAAAGGATAAAATCCACGCGCAACCGCGCCGCACGCGAAGCCCGCGTCACCTCCTTGTCGCTGCTGCTGAGCGCCAGCAGATTGATATTGCGGGCCTTAACCACCGACCCCTTACGCACTTTCACCGCCAATTCATCGGCCCGCTCGGTCGCCATATCGCGTTCCAGGCGCGTGGCCTGCAAATCCTTGCGGTAAGTCACATTCTCGCTGACCAACCGCTGGTTAAGCGTATTGAGCGAGTCGATCTGCTGGACGAAATTGCGCATCACCTGGCGCAGCGTCCCGACCTCCTGTTTATATTTCCGGATCTCGGACGCGCTGATATTGCGCTCTTTCTGAAGCCGTTGCAACAGCGAATCGGCCTTACCGCGCTCGATGCTCAGGTGCTGCGAGATCGTATCGTTCTCCGTGCGGATATTGTCCAGGTCGACGACCAGGCGCGACATCTGGTTGGTGAGCGTATCGCGTTCGATCGCGAAATCCGCCTTCAGCGAATTGGTCTGCTGGAAATACAAAAAGGAGAGCGCCGCGAGTATCAGCGCGAGTATGATAATAACGATCTGGTAGCCCTTTATGGACTTATTCTGCTGCGGCGAGCCGTATTCTTCCTCTGTCATGACACCTGTGTCGGTTCGTTAAACTAAAGACAAAGATAGGAATTTTATTCTAATTTATCTTTTCTGTCCGGTTTTGTCATTCTGAACCCGTTCGACTACGCTCAGTGTAAACTCCGTAGTGCCGCCCGGCACCCGGAGAATATTTTGTCATTCTGAACGAAGTGAAGAATCTTGGTCTGACTGTGTTGCAGAACAATTCCGACCAAGATTCTTCACTTCGTTCAGAATGACAAAACAGTCCAAAGGGATATTCCGGTTATTTTATCTTGCTATCCAACGGATATTTCAAGTTCTCGAATTTAGTGATCCGCGCCCGGATGCTGCCCACGCGGATGGGCGATTCGATATAGAGCGGTATCTTGTTCAGGTCGTCCGAGATCCAGACGAAAAATTCCGACCCGTCCTCGAACGACTCGCCCGTGCTGGTCGCCAGCTGGCAGGAGAATTTCAGCGTCTTGAACCGCCCGAACCCCTTGACGTCGCGCTCCTCGCGCGCAAGGAACTTATACTGCACCTTGCGTATCGTGTCTTCGAGCACCACCTGCATGATCATCGCCTGTCCGGGCACGAAACCGTCCGTGTTGGTCGCGCGCAGGTTAAAAAATTGCGCTATCGCGTCGCAACTTTCGTACGTCAGCGGAAGGTTCCGCTCATCCGTATTGGGCCGTTTGAGGTTGCGGTACTTGGAGTTGGCCGTCATGGTCGACCAGTCGTACAGAATGGTATTCGTGAAACGGTAACTCCCTTCGCGCAGGTCGGCGGTAAATTTCAGGGGCCGCAACGTATTCACATCGAGCCACGTGTTATAGGTATCGTTCAGGTCGAAAAACCAGCGGAAGAAGGGCTGTACGCGCCCCTTACCCTCAACCCGGTACGTCTCGCGCCCATCCAGCTTGGGACAGGTCGTATTGACCGTCACGGTGGCCACATCGGAGTTGGGCACCAGTTTGGCGCGATAGCTGACCATGTATTCCAGCTTCTCGCCGCATGCGAAAGCCGCTTCCTTCTGCGCCGCGGCCTGGAAACCGACCAGCAACGCCAATATCGTGAGCCTTATCTTCATAGCCTGTTTACTATATAGATGCAACATCCGCCGCCATCCGTTGCATACCGAGGTGCAAAATTACGAAATCATACTGAAATCCACACTCTGCTGCCCGGAATATTTTCGCGCCAGCCTGCGCAGCTGCACGGAACCTTCACCCGCCAGGTGCGGATCCCCCGCCAGCAACGCTATGGCCGCATCACGCGCCACGGCGATGATCTCCCCGTCGCGGGCCAGGTCGGCGATCTTCAGATCAATAGCCATGCCGCTTTGCTGCGTCCCCTGCAGATCGCCCATCCCGCGCAACTTCATGTCCATCTCCGCCAGGTAAAACCCGTCGTTGCTCTCGACCATCGCCCGCAGCCTCGCCCGCGCCTCGCGCGAAAGTTTATCGCCGCTCATCAGGATGCAGAACGACTCGGCCGCCCCGCGTCCCACCCGCCCGCGCAACTGGTGCAACTGCGAAAGCCCGAACCGCTCGGCGCTCTCGATCACCATCACCGAGGCGTTGGGCACATCGACCCCCACCTCGATCACGGTCGTCGAGACGAGGATATGCGCGATCCCTTCCTTAAAGAGCCGCATCCCCTCGTCCTTATCCGCAGGCTTCATCTTGCCATGCACGACGGTGGTATGGTAACGCGGCAGCGGAAACTCGCGCGTGATCCCCTCGAACCCATCGTAGAGATCCTTGTAGTCCATTTTCTCGGACTCCTTGATCAGCGGGTAGACCACATAGACCTGCCGCCCCGCCTCGATCTGCTGCCGCATGAAACCGAAGACGCGCAGCCGGTGCTCATCGCGGTAATGGACGGTCTTGATCGGCTTGCGGCCCGGCGGAAGTTCATCAATTACAGACACTTCCAGGTCGCCATAAAGCGTCATGGCGAGCGTGCGAGGGATCGGCGTAGCCGTCATCACCAGCACATGCGGCGGTTGCTGATTCTTCGTCCAGAGCCGCGACCGTTGCTCCACCCCGAACCGGTGCTGCTCGTCGATCACCACAAACCCTAAATTCGCGAACTGTACCCGGTCTTCCAACAAAGCATGCGTCCCGATCAATATATCGATCTCCCCCGCCGCCAATCGCTGCAGAATCGTATCGCGTTCCTTCTTGCGTGTCGACCCCGTCAGGCAGGCCACCCCGACCGGCATATCGCCCAACATCCGGGTAACGGTCGCAAAATGCTGCCGCGCAAGGATCTCCGTGGGCGCCATCATACAGGACTGAAACCCGTTATCCGCCGCCAGCAGCATGCTTGCCAGCGCGACAAGCGTCTTGCCGCTACCCACATCCCCCTGCAAAAGCCGGTTCATCTGGTGCCCCGTGACCGTATCGGCACGAATCTCCTTAATGACCCGCTTCTGCGCCCCCGTCAGCGCGAAAGGCAGTTTTTCGTTATAAAAGGTATTGAAAAGCGCCCCCACTTTCGGGAACAGGAATCCGTCCTTGCGTTCCACGCGCGCCGTCTGGCGCATCATGATATTCAGCTCAATACCTAAAAGTTCCTCGAATTTGAGCCGATACTGCGCAGCCCGCAGTTTTTCAGCGCTTTGCGGAAAATGGGCATTATAAAGCGCCTCGCGCAGCGGCATCAATTTATACGTACTGAGCACCTCCGCCGGCAGGGTCTCCGCGATCGAATCCCCCGCCGCCTTCCAGAGCGCGCAGATCAGATTATAGATATTTTTGGAAGCCAGATGATTGGTCGCCAGCCGTTCGGTCGTCCGATACACCCCCTGCACGCTGAACGCCGGACGGGCCATCAGCGAGGCGACCGTCTCCACCTCCGGATGGACCATCGAAAGCCGGTCGTTAAAGATCGAAGGCCGCCCGAACAGCACATACTCGCGCCCCAGCTCCAACTGTTTCTCAATCCATTGCGTCCCGCGGAACCAGACCAGTTCGGCCGTCCCGCTGCCGTCCGCGACCTCCGCGACCAGCCTCCGCTTAGGCCCCGCGCCGAGATAGCCCAACGCCACCACGCGCGCCTTGATCTGGATCAGCGTCTGCGACTCGTCCTGCACCTCGGCGATGCGGTGGATGCGCGTGCGGTCGATATACCGGAACGGGAAATAGTAGAGCAGGTCACCGAGCGTCGCAATGCCCAGCTCCTTTTGCAGCAGCAGCGCACGCCGTTCACCGATCCCGGGCAGGTACTGTATGTTCCTTTCCAGCAAGTCCACGTCTGCAAAAGTATGAATTTTTAACCATAACGGATGCCCCGCCCCTCTTTCGTTTTGTCATTCTGAACGAAGTGAAGAATCTTGGTCGGAATTGTTTCGGCGCAGCCCGACCAAGATTCTTCACTTCGCTGCCGAATGACAAAACAATGAGGGGAAAAATTCACGTCATCCCGAGCGAGCGAAGCGACGAGGGAACTAACGTATATAAAATGTAGCCCCCACGTGGCATAGCTCGCCCGGGATGACGTTCAATACTTTATACAGAACTATACATCTTAGCAGCCCCCAGC
>JAVBPS010000037.1:0-3986 GCA_031549495.1 Rikenellaceae bacterium
CAAAACGCCTTATGATCCGTGTCCAAAAGGGTGGCGGGTTCCTCGCCGGGGATCGTGGGGAGCAAATGCCGAATGGAGCAACATAGGCGGCTCGATGTTCCAATGGAATACCACCGGACAGGTTTATCCCTGCACAGGAACGGTGAACGACTGGAATAATTTCCCGCTCGGCAGCCACGGACGATATTGGAGTGCAAACGTATCAGGCGGTATCGGATGCTCATTGAACCTTGTAGGTGCAGGATTAAATACGGATGGCGTTTCCTCGAACATTGTGAATGCTTCCAGTATCCGCTGCATCAAAGATCCTTACTACACCGGTAATTAAGAAAACCATGATATACAGATCAAAAATATCCCTCATGTTCGCGCTGCTTCTGGCGGCGGGGCTGTCGGGGTGCGTAAAGGAGCGGTACGAGGGGCCGGGCGGGGATACAAAGCGTCCCGTGGTCTTCTCGCCGCAGGTGACGCGCAGTGCGGGGACACGCGCTGCGGATAAACATCCCATCGAGAACATCAGCGGCCAGACCGACGCGGCCCTGATCCCCGACGGGAAGACCTTTGGCGTCTACGCCTGGGCGAAAGAGACGGCCACGGCTACCGTTGGCAACTTCGCCGACCTGCAAAATATGTCGATCCAACGCGACGGGGCGCAGTACAAATACACCCCCGTGGCCAACTGGCCGCAGGACGATGCGGCACGCCTCTCGTTCTTCGCCTACTACCCGCACTCGGCCTCGACGGACGCCGGTGGCTGCATCACCGCCACGCGCGGCACGGACGACGCCCAATGGATGAAGGTGGCCTACACCGTCCCCGTGAACTCGGGCGAACATATCGACCTGATGTACGCCAAAACGGCCATGATGGGAGTTACCGACCCCGTTCCGCTCGATTTCCGGCACGCTCTGGCGCGGCTGAAGTTCGAGGGGCGCACCGAGGGGTTCGCGGGCGACGTGCGCATCACCGGCATTAAGGTCAAGGGCGCGACGCTCAAGGGCGAACTGGTCGTCCTCGACCCCGCGACCCAGCCCGACAAGGCGTTCTGGGAGCTCTCGGACGCGGCGGCCGACAAGGGCGACATGACCCTGCTGCCGGCCCATATCAAGGATGTGGCGCTGACCTCCGCGCTGCAACCCGTGATCATCGGGGGCGGCGATATGCTCGTGCTGCCACAGGCGGTGGCGGGCCTTACGGTCGAGGTGAGCGTGTCGCAGAACGGGACGGCCCTGCCGATGCCCTTCACCTTTTCGCTGACCTCGACCCCCGCGTGGACGATGAACGAGATCAACACCTACGAGATCACCGTGCGCCCGGACGGGGCCTACGCCACGGTGAGCACCAAAGGCTGGACCGAGGACGAGGGCCATACCGTGCTCGACAGCACCCACTGGCTGGAACTCTCGCACAAGGGCCTCGACTTCGGCTGCGAGGGCGGCTCGCCGGAGATCACGCTCCAGACGAACTACGACGGCCCCGTCTACGGCGGCTCGCAGGCGCACCCCGCAGGCATTTTCATCGACCTGCCGGGCGGTTTCCCGGACTGGCTGCACGTTGCGAACGTTACGGGCGCCGACGGCTCGCTGCTGCGCAAGATCCGCGTGACGGCCGACCCCAACACCGACGCCGGCGCGACCGACCGCACGCCCGCGTACTTCACCGTCCGCGCCGGGAACCTGAATTACAAGGTTACGGTTACACAGGGGAAGGATTCGTGGCTGACGGCAACGGTAGAACCACTCTATCCTTACATCAGAGGTTTGCAAAGCCTAACTGTCAATTCTTCCTATGATTGGACTGTGGCGATAAAAGATGGAACAAACGAACCTGAGAACGGCAACCGTCGAATCCAATCTCTTGTAACACAACTGGGAACAGCAGGCACAACAGCTGTTTATTTTGCCACTTTCGATAATTATGCCGGAAACGGAGAATTAACGGCCGGAACCGTAACGCTTGTTTTCTCGGATAAAACCGGCATACATTCCGATAAGGAGGTCATTGTGAAATTGACACCTTCGATAGCCCCGCGCTTCGCACGAAGTAATATTGTTTGGGATGCGGCTAATAACCGGCTGACTTTTGCTGTCACGACTGCCGATAACGCAGCGATCCCTGCCAATGTTCAAGGAGTGTTCTTCAAGTGGGGTTCTTTGGTGGCCATCAGCCCCGTCGGCACATGGACTAATCCTACGGCATTGGGCGGGTTAATCCTTTTCGATCCCAAGACGACCACTCCCGGCGTCTACACCGCTTGGAATAATATCCCTTATATAGATTCCTCTTACCCGGATCCTTTCAACAACACCGAGACCTCCGACGACGATTTCAAAGGTTGGGGCGACAGCGGTTTGGGTTATAAGACTTCGGAGGGCCGCGGCGACATCTGCCGCTACATTTCGCAACAGAGCGGTTGGGTCGGCGGGAATTGGCGTCTTCCCTCTATTAGAGAGTTCGAGGTTCTGATAGGCGAGGCTACAAACCGTCCCAACGGCGGTGCCTGGACAAACATCACTGGCGCTCCTAACACCACCGGCGCAAACGGCAATCCTAATGCTTATGGTTTCTACCAGCCCGTGTCGGGCCGTTGGTTGGGGGCTGGAATGACAGGCAAGACTACCGATAATGAACAGACTCCGTCCGGAGCTGTGGTTTACTTCTCCGCCACAGGCTGCACCAGCAATGGGGCTCCCTACGGTGCTGGTACCGTCGGTTACTTCTGGTCGGCTTCGTCCCGTTATTCGACGAGTGTCCACGTTCTGTACGAGACTTCCGGCGGCGCTCTTACGTCCCCGAATACGGATTTTCGTCAAGGCTATGCGTTCCCCATCCGTTGTATCCGTGAATAATTGATTAAGTATATGAAGCTACTCAAAAAAATACTCCCCCTGGCCCTGGTAGTGATGGGCATGGCGGGATGCCTGAAAGAACAGTACGAGCCGGTGCCTGCGGGCCGGGGCGGCGAGGTGACCTTGCGCGTGAGCGTGCCGGGGATGGCCACGCCCTCGACGCGGGCGTTCGGCGAGGCGCAAGAAAAGCAGGTCGAAACCCTCGACGTGCTGGTGTTCAACTCGGACAACAAGCTGGTGCAGTGGAAGGCCGTCGCATCGGCCGACATCAACCCCAACGGCGACGGCCTCGCCCTGAAGATCCGCGACCTGGCGGAAAACACCGGCATCACCATCGCGCTGGTCGCCAACGTCCCCGCGACGACGATCAGCGATATGCTTACCGCAACGGACGGCATAAACGTCGCTGTGAAAAAGGATGTGCTCGACAAGCTGACCTACGCCTTTACGGGCGCACGGTGGGTGAGTTCGGGCGCAGGCGCGATGTACCTGCCGATGTACGGCGAGGTGGCCGTGTCGGGCAATGTCTACGCCTCGGCCACGCAGGCCATCGAGATGAAGCGCATGGTGGCGAAGATCGACGTGACCAACGCCGTCGCCGCGACCTTCAAGCTCACCGCCGTCCACCTCGTGAACCACAACCAGGCGGGCTACCTGGCCCCCAAGTGGGACGGCACGGGTGCGCCCGTCACCGAATCGCCGCAGATGCCGTGGATTCCGGCCAACCCCGATAAAAAGGCGTGGACGGCCGACACCGACGCGCAGACCTACACCGTGGACGCTCCCTCGGGCGGCGAACAGGCGCTCGCGGGCGAGATCTACACCTTCGAATCGTGGGCGGCCTACAACGCCTCAGAAGACCCGAAGGCCGCGAACCCCGCCGCCCCCGCGACCGCCACGCGTCTGATCCTCGAAGGCGAGTACGCGGGCGCAACCTGCTACTACCCCGTGGATTTCGTCTACCCGCAGGACGGGACGGCGAAGACCACCAAATATATGCCCCTGCTGCGCAACCACCGTTACGTGGTGAGCATCGACGCGGCCGAGGGCAAGGGCTACGGCACGATGGGCGAGGCGGTGGCCGCGTACTCCGCGCTCACCAACCTCAAAACGCGCATCATCGCCTACGACGAGGGC
>JAVBPS010000080.1:0-29459 GCA_031549495.1 Rikenellaceae bacterium
GCACTTGCGTACTTGTGTTCTGTGAGTCGACACATCCCCCACCGTTTGTTTTAGATGTCCCGACAAACGCTCGACATGACGACAGAGGCTTCGGGTCTTTATGTGAATTCTTTGCAAATAATCTGCCACGCCCGCAAATGCGACAGATTGTCCGCAGGCCGTGTGACAAAATGCGCGATTTCATGCCATGCAGTCGGGAAAATTTCCTATCTTTGCCCGATATCGTCTCCAAATGGCAATGGATCATTTCGTAGTATCGGCAAGAAAATACCGTCCGGCGGTCTTCCGCTCGGTCGTCGGGCAGGGGTATATCACCTCGACGCTCAAAAACGCCATTTCGCGTAACCAACTCGCGCACGCCTACCTGTTCTGCGGGCCGCGCGGGGTGGGTAAGACCACCTGCGCCCGTATTTTCGCCAAGTCGATCAACTGCCTCAGCCCGAAGGACAACGAGGCGTGCGGCGAATGCGAATCGTGCCGCGCGTTCAACGAGGAGCGCTCGTTCAACATCCACGAACTGGACGCCGCGTCGAACAACTCGGTCGACGATATCCGCACGCTCACCGACCAGGTGCGCATCCCGCCCCAGATCGGCCGCTACAGCGTCTACATCATCGACGAGGTGCACATGCTCTCGGCGCAGGCCTTCAACGCGTTCCTCAAAACGCTGGAAGAACCCCCCGCGCACGCCCTATTCATCCTGGCGACCACCGAAAAACATAAGATCATCCCCACGATCCTCTCGCGCTGCCAGATCTACGATTTCAATCGCATCCGCGTCGAGGATGGCGTGGCGTACCTGCGATATGTCGCTGAATCGGAAGGCGTTACCTCCGATGAAGAGTCGCTCAACCTGATCGCCCAGAAGGCGGACGGGGGGATGCGCGACGCGCTGTCGATGTTCGACAAGGCGGTGTCGTTCTGCGGTAAGCAGTTGAATTTCCGCGAGGTGGCCCAGACGCTCAACGTGTTGGATTACGACGCCTATTTCGGCATCACCGATATGATGCGGGCGGGTGATTATCCGGCGGCGCTGCTGGCGTTCGACGCGGTGTTAGGCAAGGGATTTTCCGGGCAGACGTTCCTCACGGGCCTCGGGGCGCATTTCCGCGACCTGCTGATGTGCAAAAGTCCGCAGACCATGCCCCTGTTGGAGCTCACCGGGTCGCTGCTGGAGCGTTACCGCGCGCAGGCGGCCGAATGCGACGTGCAGTTCCTTTTCCATGGGATCGCGCTGCTGACGGAACTCGAAAGTTCGTTCAAGACGGCGCTCAACCAGCGGTTGCATGTCGAGCTGGGGCTGATGAAATTGTGCGGATTGGGTCAAAAAAAAAGTGACGGCCTCAACGTAGAGCCTGCGCCACTCCCTGATTTAGTGTCAGATACGTCTTCGACACCCGCGACGACAGCACCCGCGGCTCCGGTCGTGACGGCTCCCGTACCGCCTGTCGCCCAACCTGTTGCGGCTCCGGCTGCTGAGCCAACACCTCAACCCGCTGCGCAGCCTGCGCCCGTTCAGCCGCCCGTGGCACCTCCTGCGCCGGAAGCTGTCGCACCCGAAAGAAAGCCCGAAGTCCCGGTGGCGGAAACCCCGGTCGCAACCCCGAAACCGGAACCCAAACCCCTTTCGACCCCGATCTCGGGACAGTCCATCGCTTCGATCCTCAATGCGCCCAAGCGCGTGGAGGAAACCGCCGCGGAAGACTCGCCTGCCGAAAAGCAGGAGGCCGAGGATCCCGAAGCGGAGAAAAAAGTGACCCATTTCACGGCCAAATTCATCAAGAGCCTGCAGGCCGAACGCCCGCGCATCGCCTCGGCGTTCCACGGCATGACGTGCAGCGGCAACACGGTCACCGTGCGCGCCCACAGCCAGGAGATCCATGACGAGATCATGCGCAACCGGGGCGAATTGCTCGATATGCTGCGCGCGGTGGCGGGGGTGAACGGCCGGATGGAGCTCTCGGTGGAGATCGTTGAGAACCAGGGGTCTAAAAAGCCGATCAAAGTCGAGGACCGGCTGAAATTTTTGACGGATAAGAATCCGTTGCTGACCAAATTACGTAAAGAACTTGATTTCGAGATAGAATGATTTTTATTCACCACAAAGGACACAAAAAAGATTTTAACACAAAAAGAACACAAAAATTAGACTTCGAGCAAACTCATAGTGTCTTTTTTGTGTTAAAATCTTTTTTGTGTCCTTTGTGGTTAACAATGTATTGATGAAAAAGAATTTCGTAGAAGAACTCGGCTGGCGCGGCATGATCCAGGACATGATGCCCGGCGTCGAAGAACAACTCGCCAAAGAGATGACGACGGCCTACCTGGGCATCGACCCGACGGCCGACTCGCTCCACATAGGCCATCTGGTGGGGGTGATGATCCTCAAGCATTTCCAGGTATGCGGCCACCGCCCTATCGCCCTGGTGGGCGGCGCGACGGGCATGATCGGCGATCCCTCGGGCAAATCGCAGGAGCGCAACCTGCTCGACGAAAAGACCCTGCGCCACAACCAGGAGGCGATCAAACGGCAGCTCTCGCGCCTGCTGGACTTCGATTCCGATGCGCCGAACGCCGCGCTGATGGTCAACAACTACGACTGGATGAAGGAATTCTCGTTCCTCGATTTCATCCGCGACGTGGGCAAGATGATCACCGTCAACTACATGATGGCCAAAGATTCGGTTAAGAAGCGTCTGAGCGGCGAGGGCGAGGGGATGTCCTTCACGGAGTTCACCTACCAACTGGTGCAGGGCTACGACTTCCTGCATCTATATAAAACGCTGAATTGCAAGATCCAACTCGGCGGCTCGGACCAGTGGGGCAACATCACCACCGGGGCCGACATGATCCGCCGCAACCTGCAGGGCGAAGCCTACGCCATCGTCTGCCCGCTGATCAAAAAGGCCGACGGCACCAAATTCGGCAAAACCGAGGCCGGAAACGTCTGGCTCGACGCGCGCTACACCTCGCCCTACAAATTCTACCAGTTCTGGCTCAACGTGAGCGACGAGGACGCGGAAAGCTACATCAAGATATTCACCCTCTTAGATAAAGCGACCATCGACGCACTCGTGGAACAGCACCGCAACGCGCCGCACGAACGTGCCTTGCAGAAGCGTCTGGCGCAGGAGATTACCACCACGATCCACTCCGCCCAGGAGTACGAAAAGGCCGTCGAGGCCTCGGCGATCCTCTTCGGCAACGCCACGACCGAGGCGCTGCGCAAATTGGACGAACAAACGTTACTTCAGGTATTCGAAGGCGTGCCGCAGTTCACCGCCCCCCGCGCGCTGCTCGACGGCGAAGGGATCGCTTTCGTCGACCTGTGCGCCGGGGAACTGGAAGTGTTCCCCTCGAAGGGCGAAACCCGCAAGCTGATCCAGGGCGGCGGCATCTCACTGAACAAGCAAAAGATCGAAACGCCCGAGCGCAAAGTGACCGCCGCCGACCTGATCGCGGAGCGATACCTGCTCGTGCAGAAAGGCAAAAAGAACTATTACCTGATTACTATCCAATAACGAACAGCAATCACCCGACCATGATCAAAAAAACCCTCCTGCTGGCAACGCTCGCCCTCACAGCCCTCTGCGCCCAGGCGCAATACGGTAAAATCGACTCCAAAAGCCCCTTCGCGCGCCGTTTTTCCTACGGTGTGGACCTCGGCATCGGCAGCAGCCACCAGCAATACACGAACAGCGAAGTGACCGGCAAACCCGGCACCACCTATATGGCCGGCCTGTCGGGCTACCTGAACATGGGCAGCGACCTTGCCCTCATTTTTCAACCCCAGTACGAATGGCGCGGCCAGCGCAGCCCCCTGGGTGCAGTCCGTACGGACAACATCACCCTGCCCCTCACGCTCGCCTTCACCAACGGCGAGGGCAAAGGCCCGCTGCGCTACTTCATCGGCCTGGGCGGATACTACGCCAACGCGCTCTGGGGACGCTGGGGCGGCCAGCCTATGGATTTCAGCAACAATGTGAACCGTGACGAATGGGGATGGCAGGTCAACCTCTCGCTGTTCTACAAACATTTCGGGATCAGTTGGGTCAGCCGCCAGGCGCTCTCCGACGTGCTGCAAACCGTGCCCGACGGAGGCACCAACAGGCGCGTGTGGTCGAATTACGCGGTGATCTCTTACGCTTTTTAACCGTTCTTTGTCATCCTGAACGCAGGTGAAGGACCTCAAACCATCTTTCTGAGGTCCTTCACTTGCGTTCAGGATGACAAAGAGACAATTTTTTCACAAAACCATAAAACAATGGCACTTACCATTCCCCGTTCTTACAGCAACCTGTTAGGTTCGCTGGAACAAACCGAGCAGGCGATCAAACACGTGAAGGACATGTTCCAGGAAAACCTCTCGGCGCAACTCGCATTGCTGCGCGTCACCGCACCGATGGTGGTCATGCAGGGGACGGGGATCAACGACGACCTGAACGGCATCGAACGCCCCGTCAGCTTTCCCATCCGGGACATGAACGAGGCCGGAGCCGAAGTGGTCCACTCGCTGGCCAAATGGAAACGCCTCAAACTCGCCCAGATGGCCATCCAACCCGGCCGGGGCATCTACACCGACATGAACGCCCTGCGCCCCGATGAGGAACTGGACAACATCCACTCCATCTACGTAGACCAATGGGACTGGGAAAAAGTGATGCGCCCCGAAGAACGCACCCTCGATTTTTTGCGCAAAACCGTCCGCCGCATCTACGAATCCATCAAAGTCACCGAAAATAAACTCTACGTCGAATTCCCACGGATCGTCCCCACCCTCCCCGAAGAGATATTCTTCATCCACGCCCAGGAGCTACTCGACATGTTCCCCAACCTCACGCCCAAAGAACGCGAAAACGAAATCGTCCGCCGCCACCACGCCGTCTTCCTGATCGGCATCGGAGCCCCCCTCTCCGACGGCCAACCCCACGACGGCCGGGCCGCCGACTACGACGACTGGAGCACCCCCAACAGCGAAGGCCACGACGGCCTGAACGGCGACCTGCTCCTATGGAACCCCATTCTGGAAAGCGCCTTCGAAATATCCAGCATGGGAATCCGCGTAAACCCCGAAGCCCTCAAAAGACAATTGGAAGCCCGAGGCCAACAAGAAAAGCAAACCCTCTACTTCCACCAACAACTCCTCAGCGGAAACCTCCCCCAAACCATAGGAGGAGGAATAGGCCAATCCCGCCTCTGCATGTACCTGCTGAGAAAAGCCCACATCGGCGAAATCCAAAGCAGCATCTGGCCCCCCGAAATGATCACCCAATGCCGCAACGCCGGCATCGAACTCGTGTAACAGCTCTAATCGCCGCTTTTTGGAAAAAGCGGCACCAAAAACTTTTGTGAAAACTGCGTTTTCTGATATTTAGTCTGTCCGGACTCTGTTAGAAGTCTTTAGATAAGGAAGGCCCCCTGTGTGTCGCAAGCGAATTTCGCAAGCGTTCAACAGGGGGCCTTCCTTATCTAAAGACTTCTTATAAAAACCCCGAATAAACTAAATCATTGGATACGAAGTATCCACAAAAGTTTTGGGGCGCCTTTTTCAAAAGGCGCGATTGCAGGCTGTTACTCGACTGCGGTGAAGAGGATTTCGATTCGGACCATGCGCAGCAGGGGGAGGATTTTTTCTTTGATGTAGTTGTATTGGGGGAGGGCTTTGATTTTGGTCATTTTCTGGACGGGGGTTTCGTTGCTGTCTATGATCTTTATGATTGCCTCTTTGTTATCGAGGTCGGAGGTTTGGATGAGGGCTTTCATTCCTATCCAGTTTTCGGCCATGGTTTCGATGCTATACAGCTCTTTGGGGAGGTTTAGTTTTTTCTGGACGTAGTCGCGGGCGGATGTGGCTCGGGCGCGGGCGAGGCGTTCGTTTTGGGCTACGGGGCCTTCGGGGGAGGCGTATCCGGTGACGACTACCTGGCGGATTTGGACTTCGGGGCGGGCGAGGATGCGGGAGATGAGCAGGTCGAGGGCTCGGAGTTCGGCGGCGTTGTTGCCTAATTTGGCGTTTATGGCGCCGCTGTTGACGGCGTACTCCAACACGGAGGTCCAGTCCTCACGCAGCACCGTGGGGCCATCTATGACCACGATAGGGGGCGTGAATTGGACGCCTTCGGCGAGGATGGCGGTGGCGAGCAGGTTTTCCTGGCCGTCGGGGGTGCGGTAGAGGGTGTTGGCGACCAGGCGGGCGTCCTGCATCCACCGTTCGAAGATGGGTTGATCTTCGATGGAGATGATGCTGGCGGTTTTAGGGCCGTCGATGCGCAGGGCTCCGGTGTAGTCGGTGATGGGTTCGCCTTTGGCGGCGGCGCGGGCTTCGGCTTTGACGAATTTCGGGCCGTTGACGTAGGTTTTCGAGAGGGGGACGATGCGCTCGCCGTCCGTCAGGTAGGGGGCGTAGATGAGTTGGGCGGCGCTGACCACGTAATTTTTGGGCAGGGCGACGTCGTATTTCACGGGTACGGTGAAAGGGATGTCCCGGGTGTCGGCTGCGAGTTGCAGGGGGGCGGGATCGGTCAACAAGGGGGCGCGCTTGGCCATGCGGCTTTCGACGCTGCACGATTGTGCGGCCAGGGCGACGAGGGCGAGGATAGGGATAATCTTTTTCATAGCTTTTTATATCATAATGGTTTGGAAGGGTATTAAGCAATTACCGTTCCATAGTATTTCGTATATTTTGTTCGGCGGCATTTGCCATGCCGTCGTTTATCTGATGCGAATTTCAAATTCGCAGAAATGGCAAGCGGCATTGCAAATGCCGCTTAACAAGAGGTAATTCCATGACCGTATTTGTCATTCTGAACGCAGTGAAGAATCTCAGAATGGCTGTCTGAGATTCTTCACTGCGTTCAGAATGACAAACACGGCCGGATCAATGAAACCTCCGCCCTTATTGTCATGTCGAGCGGTAGCCGGGACATCGCAGACGGATGGCGGCAGTCTGTTTGAGATGTCTCGGCTAACGCTCGACATGACGGACATTCGTGGAATGGCAAGCGGCATTGCAAATGCCGCTTAACATGGGATAACAAAGAAGAAGCCCCCTTTCGGGGGCTTCTGTCAGATAATCATACGGGAAACTCTTAGTTTCTCCTCTGGGCAACAGTGATGGTTGCCGTTTGGGTTCCCAGCGTAACGGTTACCGTACTCGTGCGAGTGCCGCCGCCGCCGCCCGTATTGGAAGTCATATTGGCCATAACCGTCAGCGTTCTCGTAGCGCCAGTTCCGGAAGCCGAGAAAGTGTAGCCACTCAACCCGACAGTCCCGGTAGCAGTGGCAGAAGCCAGAGCCGCCACCTGAGCATTGGTCAATGTCGTAGCGACACCGGTCAATGCGATAGTGCCGATCGTCCTGTTAGTGCCGGTAGAACTGGGTGCCAGGGTTCCACCACCAGGATAGGTGCTGGTTGCCGCCCCCACGGTAGACTGCGCAGCCTGAGTCACGGTGTAGGTCTTGTTAGGAGTCACTCCGGTAGCCGATACGGTAACGGTTCCCGAATAGCTGCTGAACCCGCTGGCAGCCGCCGTTAGGGTAACTCCGGTCGTCGACTTAGCGCTCTGCGTGAGCCAGCTGGGAACAGTCACGGTAATCTGGGCAGCGGTCAAGCCGGTACTGGTCCACGTCGTGTTGATCGCCTGGCCTACGGAAGCGAACGCCTGGCTTCCGCCATTCGCCGGGGTGGTGAGCGTCAGGGTCGGAGCCACACCAGCCTGGCTTACAGTGAAGCTCTGGCTGACACCACCGGGAGCGGTGATGGTAACCGTTCCCGTATTGTTGGTGGTCGTGGTGTTCTCAGCGGCCGTCAGGGTAACTCCGGTGGTCGTCACGGTGCCCAACGTGAGCCAAGCGGGTTTAGTCACGGTAATAGCGCCAGCGGTCAGGTTAGAACTGGTCCATACCACGGCGTAGTTAGCTTCGCCTGCGGTAGCAAACGCCTTGTTTGTGCCATTCGCCGGGGTAGTGAGCGACAGAGCCGTGGCAGGAGCAAGCTGCGTCAGGGCGATCGGGTTGTAATAGGTAACCGCCCAGGTGCTGCTGTTACGCACCAGGATCGTAGCCGAGCCCGAGCGGGTAGCGTTATCAAGCTGGGCATTCGCACCGTAGGTCAGCACACCGGTCGCGGTGTTCAGGCTTGCACCCACCAGGGTACCGGCCGTCAGGGCAGTGGGATGGCCGGCGTCAGCCGTGCTGATCGCATCGTTAGCGCCGAGCGTAACCAGGGGCTGCGTACCGCCTGCTGCGAGCAGAGAGGCGAACGAGGTAGCGGCATTGACCGTGTAAGCACCCTTATACAGGTTGATCGTACCCGTGTAGGAACGCAGGGTATTCGTGTCGTCAACCCTCACGCCTATGGGAGTCGTGTTGGCGGCAGCCGTTACAGTGGCAGCGGGACGGGTCACGGAAACCGCAGCGGCGGTGTTGGTGGTCAGCGTCCAGTTGTTCGCGGGAAGGCTGGTAAAGTTCTTCGAGAAGCCCGGAGCATCCTCGTAGTGGAACGAGCCGGTGAGCGTCGGGTAGAGGTCGGCCGTAGTCGCATTACCGTAGGCGTTCACAACCGGTGCCGGGGTAATGGCCGTGTTGTAACCCTGGCGTACCTGGAGCAGGCCGGTCCATACTTCGCTCGCGCTGACCACAGCGGTGATGCGGTAGTAAGCCGTCAGAATGGTGCTTCCGGGATTAGTGGCCATAGTCACCAAACCGGTCGTCGCGTTGACGCTCCAGCCCGTGGGTTGGGTCATAGCGCCGGCGGTGGGCTCGAATGCATAAGTTTTCGACAACGTCACGGCGGGCATGTTGGCAACCGTGCCCGGGATGTTCACCGAAAGTATGTCATACAGAACATTCGTCGGGTTGGTGCCAGCTGCGAAGGTGAGTGCATTCGCCGTAGCGGGAACAACCGGAGCGGACTGACGCACGATGATGAACTGCTGGGCGCTGCCTGCGGTAACGGTAACCACGGTGTAGCGGTCGAAGTTATTCGTGTTCGTCAGGATGTTCAGGTTGATCGTGTTACCCGAAACGGTGGGAACGCACCACGTGTCAGCGGCAACGGCAGTAGCGGTAGCCTCCGAAGTGGTGAAACCTATGGGGTTCGTCGGGCTGGCGAAGGAGTTGAAGCTCATGAAGGTCGAATTGACGGTCAGCGTAGCCGGAACGATACCAGCCTGGTTCACGCTGATCAGTTCGGTGAAGACGGCGCCCGTAACGGGATCCAGAGCCTTCACGGTCACAACGCCGGTGCGCGGTGCGCCTACGTTGGCGTCGACTTTCAGTTGGAGAGCGCCGGCAACCATCTGTACGTCGGTGATCCAGCCCACGTTAGCACCTACGGTGTAGGTCGGGGTGAAGCCGACGGCGGTAGCCGTAGCGTCCGAAGCGGTCAGGCCGGCGTAGCCGCCCTGCGGAACAACGACGGAGAGCTTATCGAAGCTGAACGTCTGAACGGTCGTGGCGGGAAGCTGGGTGCCGGGCTGCGAAACGATAACCTTGGCGGTCATCGGAACGCCGGCGGCGGTCATACCGGTCACGGTGATCGTAGCCACGCGGCCTTGGGTGAGGTTCGGGTTGGCCGTCCAGGTAGCTTTCAGGCCGTCGGCGGCAACCACGGGGCTAACCGGGGTCAGCCAGCCTGCGGAAGAAGTAGCAGTCAGGTTGGTCAGGTTGGTCGTCACGGAAGCCAGCAGGGTAGCGGCAGCCTGAGCGGTAGCGTCGGCGAGCGCAAATTCCGAAGTACCCAGCGAGAGGAACGGAGCGTCAGCGCCAAGCTGGTTAACCGTTACCGAAGCGGTGGTTACGTTCTGGTTGTCCGGGTTGGTGTAGGTCAGCGTAACGACAGCGTTGCGGGCAGCACCGGTGTTGGGAGCTACGTTCAGCGTGAGGACGCCGTTGGCATACGAATACTTGTCAGCCGCGGTGAACATAGCGTCGTTGGAGCTCGTGAGAACCGGAGCGGTGATGTTGGTGCTGGTGGCTACATTCACGGTGCGGGTTTCGCCGATCGCCAGAACACCGTCGACCGAAGGAACGGCCGGGGTGATGAAGTCGGCGGAAACGGCAGCCTGCTTCACGTCAACCTTGGCGGTTACGACCTGGCCGGTGACAGCGTCGGTGTAGCTCAGGGTGACGAAAGCCGTGCGGGCGCCAGCGTGGTTGTCAGCGACCGTAATCGACAGTTTCTTGGTAGGCACGTCGAAGGAGGTGGCCGTGATCATCATCGTGCTGCTCGGGGTAGCGGTAACCGTACCGGCAGTGATGTTGGTCAGCACGTCAACCGTGTAGGGGTTCGCTGTGCCCGGAGTGGCGGGAACGTCGATCGAGGGTGTAGCCGGAGTCATGTAGTAAACCGTCGGAGCCTTGGCGGGATCGCCGGCCTGGTCAACCGTAACGGTAGCCTGAACGGCCTGTCCATCGGAAGTGATGCCCGTAACGGTGATGGTAGCGGTGCGCGGCAGGTAGCTCGGGTTGTCGTTGACGGTGATCGTCAGCGTCTTCGAAGTCCACGCAGCGGCATCAACCGTAGCAACGGCGTCGTTCGACGAAACGGCGGTGATATTGCTCAACGGCAGGATGTTGGTCGAGAACAGGACGGTGTAGTCTTTCGTCGTCGCGGCACCACCGGCCAGAGCGTCGGCTACGACGACGGGCTTGTTGGGCGTCAGGTAGTAAGCCGAAGTTTCAGCCTGCTGGGTAACGGTGATCACGGCACGCGAGGCACCTGCGCTCAGGGTGATGTAACCCGTGCGCGGCAGGGCGCTGTTGTTGGCGAGAACCGAAACTTTCAGGGTACCCTGGGCGCTGTTCGTTGCGGACAACCAGGCCGGAGTAGTGATGTTCGAAACGGCAACGCCGGAAACATCCGGGTTGGAATCGTAACCCACTTCGAAATCGGTGGTAGCGGCAGCGTCGAAGATCAGGGCGGTCTGGTCGAGCACGATGTACTCGGCATTAGCGCCATCCTGGTTCACGGCGATGATCGCGGTGTAGGACATCTGATTGGCAGCGTCGGTACCCGTAACAGTGATCTGCGTAGCGCGGGCTGCACCCGGGTTCGCATCGACGGTCACGGCAATAACCGTACCCGTGATGGCGGCGTGGCACCAGCTCGGTGCACCCGATACAGCGGCGATGTTGGCCGTGGTGACATCGAGGTTGGTCAAGACATTCACATCGAACGATGCGGGAGCGACGATACCGGCGTTCAGTACGTCGATCGACTTGGCGTCGACCACGAAGTACTTGGCGGGAGCGGCTTTCTGGATAACCTTGATCTCGGTTGCGATCTCCTTGCCGAGGTCGTGGGTGTAAACCTTCACGATACCTACGTTCTCAACCGGCTTCAGGTTAACAGCGGCGGGAGCGATGGTGATCGTACCACCGGTAACGGTCAGGGCAGCGCCGCCGACGGTGATCCAGGAAGGATTGGTCACGGCGACAGGCATGATACCGGTCGAGGTGATGACCACGTCCTTCGCGGTGACATCGTTGGCTTCGAATACCAGTTCGTTCTGGTCGGCAACGACGGTGATACCACCGGCAGCCTGGTTAACGGCAACGGTAGCCTTGTATTCCTTGTTGTTCTCGTCGGTGGTCGAAATGGTGATGACGGCCGAGCGGGCGTTACCGGTATTGCGGGCGACACCTACGTAGAACTGGTTGTCGGGCAGGGTCAGCGTGGCGGCCGAAACGGTGCACCATGCCTCGGAGCTGCTGATGTTGAATTTCACACCGTCCAGCAGGTTGGTGTTCAGGGTCAGTTGCTGGCCTGCGGGAGCCGTAGCGGAAGCGTTGGCCATGTCGGCGGTGAAGCCGATAGCGTCGCCTTCGGCAACGGTCACAAAGTAATCCTGGAAGAACTGCTTAACGGCGATGGTCTGCTTGGCGACGATCTGGCCTTCCACCTTGGTGGTCAGCTCGATGGTGGCTTCGCGGTCTTTGCCGGTCGAGTTTTTCAGTACATGGATCGTGAATTGGCCGGCGGTGTTGACCTGCGCGGGGCTGAGGGCAGCTGCGCCTGCGGCGTTCCAGATCTGGCACCAGTCGGCGGTCGAGCTGATCGCTACGGCCGAACCCGAGTTGGTGGTGACGGTGTAGGCAGCCGAAGTGGCGACAGCGGCGCCGAAGTCGAGCGTGGTAGCGCCTTCAACGGTCAGGTACACTTCCAGGCCTTTCTGGTAAGCCTTGAAGGTCTTCACGATAACGTCGGTACCGGTCTGAGTGCTCGTAACGGTGATCGTTGCGGGCTGACGGTCTTTCAGGCTGGCGTTGCGAGTGGGCGAAACGGTGATCGTAGTCGCGTCGAACGTGATGGGGAAGTCGGTAGGATTGCTCGAAACGGCGGTCCAGGTCATGTTGGTGTTGACGGGAACCACGGCGGGCGAAGGAGCTGCACCGGCACCGCTCTCAGCTTCGAAAGTCAGATCGTCGGAAGCGACATCCAGATAGAACTGCTTGGCGCTCTGGTTAACCGTGAAGGTCGCGATGATCTGCTCGCCCGGAGTGGTCGAAACCAGGGTGATCACGAACTGGCGGTCCTTATCGGTGTTGTTGGCGGCGATGGTCAGCGGAATAACCTGGCTGCCCGTGCGGGTCATGAAGCCGTCTACGAGGGCGGGAGTGGTCGGGAGCGAGCAGTTGGCCTGGTCGGAAGACTTGGCTTTCCAGTCGCAGTTTGCGGTAACGACCATGTTGACCACACCAGCGGCCTGGGCGTCCTTGTTAACCGATGCGTTGTCGGGAGTTACATAGAGGAAGTTGGCGCTACCGGCCTGTACGACCTCCACGATGCGGGTTACGCGGCCTTTGCCGTTAACGTCCGTTACAACGGTGATGTGGGCTTCGCGCTGCGCACCGGTGTTGTTGGCGAGGGCAGTCACGACGATCGTCTCTACGCCTGCAGGGCCTTCCGTTGCCGATATCTTGCACCAGTTATCGGTCCCGGTCATCGACGAAGTGCTCGACGAAGCGGTCCACGGGTGGTTGGAGGTAACCTTAACCTGGATCTTCTGCTGAACGGCAGGAACAGTCTCAGGTTCAATGTTACCGCTGCGCGTGAACGTAATGCTCGCCGGGCTCACGGTCAGGTCGGCATCCATCGAGCTCTGGCGAACGATCAGCGTCGAAACGCAACCGTTGTTACCCGTCACGGTGATGGTGGCCTCGCGGTCCTGCGGTTTTTCGTTGGCGAGAATTTCGAATTGGAACGTACCTTTATATGAACCGGTGGCGGGGCCGAGGATCTTTAACCAATCCTGGGCGGTCTGCGCAACCGACACGCTCCACCAGGAAGCGTTGGTGTAAACATCGATGACCTCTGTCTGAACGTCCTGCGACGCCGTAACAAGTGTCTGGGAGAGGGTCAGGAAGGGCATTTCTTCTTCCTTACAGCTCTTCAGGAAAGAGATGGACGCTATGGCCGCAACCACAAGGGCAATCCTGCTCAGAAAATTGAACTTTTTCATAATTATAGCTCGGTTTAGTTATTTCACAATTTGTTTGAACTGGTCGGTATCCCTCCAGCGGGCGAAGTCGGTTTCGCGTTTTGCCCTGTTCTTGAGCGATGCGTTCGCATTGACGGCGCTCTTCAGGTAGTCGTACATGTTCTTCGAATCGCCGATGCGGGCATAGGCGAGGGCGAGCATGTAGTCGCGCGAAGCGGATTTCTGGGAAAGCGACAGCACATCGATGGCTTTCTCATTGTCACCTGTATATATATAGGCGATACCCGAGTTGGCGTCCATGAAAGGAGCGAGCGATTTGGAAGCGCAGGCGTACTCCTGGTCCATCAGTTGCAGCTGCCCGAGGTTGTAGTTCGAGTAGGGCATTTCAGGAACCAATTTCAGCAGGGCCTTGGCTTCGCGGTATTTCTTGAGCTCGAGCATCAGGGTCGCTTTGTTGGAGATGATAACCGGGTTCTGCACCAGGTTGGGGATCTTGTTGGCATAAGCCTCAGCGCTCTTCAGGTCGCCATCCAGGATGGCGTCGAGCATCTGCTGGTGGACGTCGTCGTAATCCGTGTTGGCGAACGAAGGCTTGCCCCACGAGCTAACCTTGCGGCCGTTGGATTCGAATTCGTCGAATACGTACACGTAGTCCTGGCCGTCAACACCGCGGAAAGCTGCGGTCATGCTCACATCGGCAAGACGCAGGTCGGGGTAGATCGTATTGAGGATCGTGTGGTAATCTTTCCAGTACTGGCGGAGCTTGTAGCTCTTCAGGTCGGGATCGTCGTTCGAACGGGCGATCTCCAGCATCTTGTCGCGGTTCTTCAGGACCGACGGGTCGGAAGCCTCCAGGCGGTTGATCAACTCGGTCCAGGCTTCGACTTCGATCTTGGTGTTCACCTGATCTTTAACGCCCACGCTCTGCAGGTAACCGCGGATGGCTTCGGCACGCTTGTCGCCCAGTTTCTCGTTCAGTTTGTACGAGCCTTCGGGCGAGTCGGAAACGAACATGTTGATGTCCGCGCCTTTGAAGCCGGGTTTCGAAGCGGCGTCCTTATAGAAATTGGTCACGTTGTCCAGGGCGGCTTTCTCGAATTTCGCCGAGTTTACCGGGAAGATCACGTGAGCGGCGTACGGGTTGGTCTTGCCGCCCGTAACGACCACGCGGTTCAGCTTCTCGCTGTAGTAGTAGTACTGCAGCACGGGCGTGAACTTGGTGAATTCCTTGAGCGAGAAGATCTGGGTGGCGGCGTTGAAGCGGCCCAGATAAACCTGCTTGGTGTAAGCGTCGCCGTAAACGTCCATGTACAGGTCCGCGTCGCTCATCCACTCCTTGTAGGGGAACGACGTTTCGTAGTTCACCACGGTGGGTTGGTTGCGCTTGGCGTAATACGTACGGAGGCCCGTGGCGTCGTACACCTCTTCGCGGAGTTTACCGTAACGGCGGTTCATCTTGTCGTGAACCAGGCCTTCGACCACCAGACCGGGCAGGTGGATCGAGTCGCCTTTGGCGCCCTGTACCACCGGGTACATACGCAGGCCGGTCTGATAATTCTTAAACTCCTCGGGAACGGTGATCTTCATACCCAGGTCGACGATACCCTTCATTTCACGCACGTAGGTGTCCTCGATGGCCACTTCTACGGGGGGATACTCTTTAAGCTTCTTCAGGTTCACGCAGGAAACCATAGCCAGGGCGATCACGATCGCAGCTGTGCTGTATGTAAATAACTTTTTCATGGCTCTTGTTTATCTAAAGAAGTAAGTAAAGCCGATACCGGCGCGGGAGATACCGAATTTCGTGTGCGATTCGGGCGGGTAAACGATCATGTCGTTCTGGCGGTCGTACTTGTTGTCGTACAACAGGCGGGTCACGCCCAGGCCGATGTTGGCTTCAACGTTCCAGCTGCGGCCCAACTGCCATACGTAACCGTAGGAGAGACCACCGCCGTAGAGCGTGCCTTTGTAGCGGTATTTCCACAAACCGTAGTCATACTCGCTGTACTCGCCGTATAAACCCATGAAATGGCCCGTCATCTTGTAATCGAAGTAGTACCGGAATTCGGGTTGTACGGCCCACATTTTGGTCTGCCTTCCGTCGCTGAGCACGAACGGGCTGTAAGCGCCGTCCACCGCCAGGGTCAGTTTGTTGAAGAAGTCGCTGCGCGACTTTTCACCGAAAGCGACCTCCACACCAACGTTTGGCGTCAGGCAAGCCCATGCCGCAACGTTGGTTCTGACTCCAATCCATTGCGCGCGGGCGCCCATACAGAGCCCCAGGCACAGAATCAGAAAACCGATCTTTTTTATGTTCATAGTGTATGCTGTTTATTAAATGATTATTCGTCCTTCGAGTAAGGAACTTGGGAGACATGACTGTCGGAGAGAATCTCCGGGTGGGCCGGGCGGCCCCTTGGCCTTCTGTAGTCTGCTTTTCATCATAAGCAAATCGTTTAGTTGGGTTTAAAAAATTATTTTCGGGGTTTTAGAATTTCCGCTTTCCATTTCCGGCTTGCGCCGCGTTTTAGTTTTTCCATGCATGGCTCGTCCGCCACTCTTCCGGCCGTTCCGGGACGCCGGTCCCCAACCCCCTCACCTTACCTCCGCAAACAGAGATAATCCCGCCTTACGGGAGCTACCCGTGAAAGCAGATTTTCAGCATTCAAAATTACCACTAATCGAGGCAACCTCTGTGATCAATACGTACACACGATTGATTATTTTGATTATTTAATACAAAAAACAAGCCCCAACTCATAGATTTTGTGATTTTTTCCATTGCAACGGAGTGCAATCCGTAAACTGCCTGAATTTGCGCACAAAATTGGTCGGTTCACTGAAACCTACTTTCTCTGAGACCATTCCGACATTCAGAGTCGGATTGCTGCGCATGAGCTCCTTGGCATATTCCACCCGCATCGAGCAGATCCATGTCGTAAAATTCATCCCCAACTCCCGGTTCAGGTAATTGGAAAGCAGCGTGCGTCCCACACCGATCATCGCGGCCACATCGTCGATGGTAATGTGCGGGGTGGTGTAAAAATAATCACCCTCTTCTATCTTCTCCAGCAGCCTGGCCACATCGATTTTTCCATTATTACGGGCCGAAGCGTCCTGCTCGGCGATCATCGTAACGGTCTCCATAAATGGAAATTGGTAGGCGTAACGCACATATCGTACCGAAAACACGAGATAAGCCAACGCGAGCAGCCCCCGGAAGAGAAAAGAGATGCCGGTCACGCTCGTGAAAATGCTCGCGAAACCCAGCACGGCGACGCCCAGGGCAAAATAGAACATCTGCCGGATCCAGATAAAGCGCATCTCGTTGATGTCCGAAAAATAATTGAGGCTCCGCTCCCTGTATTCGCCCAGCTCTCTGAAAAACAACATCGTATAGGAAACGCACTGCCAAACGAACCACAGGGCCAGCAGCAGCCACGCGATCACGGCCGGATGCGACAGGTGGGCGGCGAACTTCGCGAACGAGGAGGTATCGGGCAGTCCGTAAACGATATATATACCTATATATATAAGGGAGAGCACCACGGGCGGAACCACCTGACGTACGACCATCGCCACGCGGCCGTACTTCGGGTTAGCCATAGAAATCAGCGTATAACCGATAAAGATCGCCTGCAACGACGCGAGCAGCAGGGTCGGCAGCCAGCAGATCTGGAAAGGCTCCTGCTGCGCGCCCTTGAAAATAAGCCCCGCGAAGACGACGCACATCACCGCGCTGGCCGAAGCGAACCATTTGCGCTCGGGGCTGGCCGGGACGGGAATCTCGCGGCGCTGGCTGCCGGACAACCGGCTCGCACCGATATAATAGGCGCAACAACCGAAAACCGAGGCGGCGAATGTATTTATGATGAGGTCTAAATCAGTCATTCACTAAATTTTATACGGCGACCCGTCTCCGCCGGCCTGTCGGCCACGGCTCCACCGTCCATCCCCCGCACAATAACAGTTGTTACAAAGATAGCATTTTTTACTTGCTACGCAATATCCCGGGCCAATTCCCGGCCGCCTTCGCCGGTGTCAGGCTGCTTGGACGGGACTTTCGGGTGGCGCGGATGCGTGAAGACGAACCGGGCCCCTTGCGTGTAATTTTCATCCACCCAGATATCGCCGCCGAGCAGATTGACCGTGATCTTGCAGATCGCAAGCCCCAGGCCGGTACCCTGCACATACTCGTCCAGTTTCTCGAAACGCTCGAAAACCAGCTTCTGCTTCTCCAGCGGGATTCCGCACCCGGTGTCCGTGACGCTGAAGACCAGCATGTCGTTCACCTCGTCCTCCTGCACGCCCAGCGTGATCGAGCCTTCGGTGGTGAACTTCCCGGCGTTGGACATCAGGTTGATCAGCACCTGCTGCAGGCGTTGCACGTCCGTGAGCAGCTCGTAACTGCTGAACGGGGCGTCGAGGATATACTGCACGTTATTCTTGCGCACGTATTGCGTGGTGGATATCACGCTACTACACAGCGATATGACCTCGCATGGAGCGAAATTGAAGGTCAACTTGCCCGTTTCCAGGCGCGAAATATCGAGGATGTCGTTGATCAGGCGCAACAGCAGGTCCGAGTTGGTCTGGATGATCTCGGCGTAAGCCTGGCGCTCGTCGTCCGAGGTCCCCTCGGCGATCAGCACGCTCGAGAAACCCACGATGGCGTTGAGCGGCGTGCGGATCTCGTGGCTCATGTTCGCCAGGAAGGCCGATTTGAGGCGGTCGGACTCTTCAGCGCGCTCCTTGGCCACCCGCAACTCGCGCTCGCGCTCCTTATCCTTCGACACGTCCTCCGAGCGCACCACCACGCCCAACAGATCCTTTTTATCGTCGTACACGGGGCTTGCGACCATCGTGATGAACTTGTTGCCCGGCAGCTCGATCGTGCTCTCGGCCGCCGCGCCCGTCTGCACGGCCTCCTCCACGGGGCAGAAATCGCAAACGTGGTCGAAGCCGAAGAAGGTCGAATAGCAAGGCGACCCCTGCAACTCCGCGGAGCCGCGGCGGATGCTGCCGTCGATGGCGTTGTTGAACCACTTGATCTTATAGTCGGGCGTGATGAACTTGATATCCGCCTTCAGGTTGTTCAGGATGAGGATATTGTCCGCCTCGGACTGCACCAGGGCGTCCTTGAGTTTCTTGATCCGGAAGAAATAATAGAAGACCACCAGGTAGCCCAGCAGCAGCAGCACGAAGAGCGAGGCGATGGCGATCAACGGGTATTTGTAGCGCTCCACGAAGGACGGTTCCTTGTTGCGCAGCTCGTGGGGCACGGGCAGGTCGCTCTCGCGGATGCCCAGCTGGGCGAGCCTCTTATAGTCGAAGACGTACTCGTTGGGCACGTACTGCATGTGGCGGTTGCTGCTGAGCGAAGTCGCGCGGTCGGCGTATTCGAGCGCCTGCAGGGCCAGGTCCTTGCCCACGTTGCGGTACTGGGGCATATAGCCGCCGATCACGCCGCGCTCCAGGCCGATCGAGGAGATCGTGAAACTGGGGACTTTCGGATTGGCGTTCAGGATATCGTAGAGCGTGTTGCCCAGGAAATAGTTGTCGCCCATATCGACGCGCCACGTCCCCATCAACAGCGCCGTGTTGGCGGGCAGGTTCTCGATCTGCTTGATGACCGAGGCCAGCACGTATTTGCGGCCGTCCAGCAGGATCAGGTTCAGGTCGGGGTAGTTGCGCATCTGCTTCTTCATGTGCGCCTGGATGGAGACCCCACCATAGGAGTTGTCGGTCAAAAAGGCGATGTTCTGCACGACCGGATAGAGCCGCTTGATGAGCTTGATATTCTTGTCGACGTTGTATTCGTACAGGAAACCCGACACGATATTCTCCTTGTTCAGGTCGTCCAGCACGTCGAGGCTCTCGGGCTCCCATTCGCGCAGGTTGGCGGTGGCGTCGGGCAGCATGATGGCGTTGCGGCTGACCATCCCGCACAGGATGGGGATCGTCCGGTCGACGGTCGCCTCGTCCTGCGAGATATAGGCGCTCCAGGCCTCCTGGCCGAGGATCAGGATCAACACCGGGCGGTTTTTGCCCTGGTATTTATGCAGGATGTTGGCCATGCTTCCGGCCCATTCGCGCACTTCCGAGAAACTTTTGCAGTTCATGCTCTCGATCATCGTGGTGTGCTTGCCCCCGAGGGCTTTGTACTCTTCCACGAAATCGGAGATGTTATTGGCGGCGTTGGACGTCTCGGGGTTATAGGAACTGATGATCAGGATCGGGCCGGACGCGGGGTCGGCGGCGGCAGGACTGGGAATCAGCACGATACAGAAAACGGTCAGGACTACCGCCCTGAATATCCGATTTCCGATGCCGTTCAAATGCTTCATAGAAATATCCTGCAATACCTATGGATTGTAACCTGCAAAATTAATCATTTTTCTCAATATTCATACCTTATCACGCTAATTTAACGATCAATAGGTCTTAATAATAGCAAAAAAGAGCGCCCTTGCGGGACGCCCTTTCCATCTGACTGTGACCGTGTTATCAATGGAACTGCATATTCAGCCCTGCAAACAGCTGTAATTGAGGTTGGCCGGCGCCATAATGGGCTACGGAGTACTGGGGTTCGATAAAGATGTTGAACACGGTCTTTTCGACCTTCACCACCTTACCGATACCCATACTGATGGGGATGTTGTAGTAGCCACTCTCCAGGTCGAACGACCAGATGGCCGCCGTACGCAGGTAGGTCCCGCCGCCCAACTGCCACATGCCGAAGGGCTGCACGGTCATCAGGCTCACATCGGGTTTGTTGTCCTGCCCGGCGATCGAGGTCTGCCAGGTGATCAGGCCGCCGCCCTGCATGTGGGGGTTCTTGGCCAGGAACGCCATCGCGGCGGCGCCCAACTGCCATTTGCCGCTGCCGATGTAAGTCGTATTGTTCGAGGTCGGGGCGACCACCATCGGGCCGATACCGTAGCTGTTGGCGTTGGTCGGTTTGCCTAATTTAATGATAGCAAACAGGTTGGCGTCGCCCAACGCGGAGACCGAACGGTTGGCCGGCACGGTCTGCACCGGCATGGAGGCCCTGATCAGCAGACGCCCGACGGGTTGCGCCACACGCAGCCACATCGTATTCGCCTTAGCGCCGTCGGCATCGGTCAGCGTGGGCATATAATAGTTGTGCAGGTTCACGGCGGTCACGTGCGCCATCGGGTTGTTGGCCTGCTTCATCTCCTCCGCGTTCATCGCGGGCGTCGCCTGCTGGGCGAAGGCTCCGGCGCTGAGTCCGGCGGCGAGAATAATCGAAAAAATCTTTTTCATAGCATTTAATATTAGCTTGTCTTTTAGTCGTTAAGGCTACTTGCATTTTTAGTGCCAAACACATAACTTATTATTAATCAATAATTTAAAGTTTTTGGAACGAATCTTGATAGGTTATCTTCCCGAAAGTGTATAACCTTTTTAAAAATTATTCAATATGAAAAAACTTATTTTTTTGTCGGTCGCACTCTTCGCGATCACCGCATGCCAGAAAGATCCTGACATGGGGGAACTGAGCGGCGAATACGCTGTGTTCACATCCTATGACGCAAGCAAATTCCCGACTACGCAGACCAAGGTATACGTACCGACCGTCATCAAAGTGCTCAACAGCAACGGCACGGAGCCTACCAATTGGGACTCCGCAACCTCTGCCGCGGCAGCGAGCATCATCAACAACTTCAAGGCAGGCCTGGCCGCTGACGGTTACGCCACCAACGGGGTTCAGGGCACCGACCTGGAACTCAGCCTTGTTTACACCCTCAACGTGAGCTACTTCTACGACTACGCCCCCTACTACTGGTGGTGGGATTGGGACGGCGGATGGTGGCCCTACTGGTACTATCCTTATCCGTACGCCTATGTGTATGAGTATACCACGGCATCGTTCGTAGCTGAGCTCACCCTGCCCAACCCGACGAGCGCAAGCCTCAAATCGAGCAGCACGCTGCCCGTACTGTGGAACGTCTTCATCGGCGGATACGACTACGGTTCGCAGGAGACCAACGGCCAGTATATCGCACGCCGCGTAGGCCAGGCCTTCGCCCAGTCGCCCTACCTGAAGCCCGCGGCACAATAATTTTATGTATTAATCGAATAGAATTTAAGATATGAAAACAATAAAAAGCATCAAAGCCGTTGCGCTGCTGGCTGTATGTCTGCTGGCGCTCAATAACGGCCAGGCCCAGGTTCTTCCCAAAGGGTATTTCAACGTAGACTGGCAGGTCAACTTCCCCATCGGCAACGATTTCGCAAGCAAGGCAAGCGGATGGGGTATGAACTTCGAAGGCGGCTCATGGATCGGCACGACCGATTTCGCCATCGGCGGGTTCCTCGCCTACCACACCAACAATGAGTACATCGACGCGAAAGTGATCAGCGTAGGCCAAACCGGTTCTCTCTATACCGACCAGCAGCACAGCCTGTTCCAACTGCCCTTCGGCGTGAGCGGACGCTACCGCCTGACGGATGGCGCAGGGGTGCTCGATCCTTACCTCGGTCTGAAAATGGGCGCCGAATTCGCACGCTTCAGCACCTATTATTCGACCTACGAAACGTATGACAACACCTGGGGATTCTACCTCTCGCCTGAAATCGGCACCACGATCTATCCCTTCGCTTCGCACTATGCGGGGCTGCATATCGCCGCTTATTTCAGCTATGCGACCAACAAGAGCCAGTTGTTCGAGTATGACGTGAAGTCGCTCAATAACTTCGGGTTACGTTTGGGGGTTACGTTCTAATTTTAAGGTCTGTAAACACGAAAGGCCGGTGGGGTTCCACCGGCCTTTTTTCGTCATGTCGAGCGTTAGTCGAGACATCTCAGACAGCCGTTTTGCGTTGTCTCGAAAAACGCCCGACATGACAAAAAGAGCGAACCGTAGGGGCACCCCTTGCGGGTGCCCTAAACCACGTCATCCCGAGCGCATGCGTTCGGGATGACGTTGATTTATGCTATTCCGACGGTAGTCAGAGGATCTCCAGCCGGGCGAATTTCTGCAACAGGGTGCGGGTCATGCCGTCGTCGAAAGCGATGGCGAGTTTGGTGTCGCCGGCCATCTGCTCGGCCGAGGCTACGGTGCCGGGGCCGAATTTGGAGTGGCGCACGCGCATACCGACGGTGATGCCGCCTGCGGGGACGGGTGCTGCCGGGGATTCCGTTGCAGGGGCGGCGGGGCGGGTGCCCAGGCTGCGCATGTTCGCAGGGCGGGGCGGGACCACGGGCGGCGGCACGGGGCGTTGCGGCGCTCCGCCGGGGTGGGACTGCGAACGGGACGGATAGCGGGTCGTGCCCGGGGATTGTTCTTTCCGGCCGTAAGGTTGTTCTTTTCGGGCCGGATATTCGGGACGGGAAGGTTGCCCTGCAGCCTGTTTATTGCGGTAATCGAAGCGCTGGCGCGCCGGCTGCGCGGGGTCGTCCTCATCCATCGGGGTCGCGTCCAGTTCGAACGCCACGTCGAGGTATTTCGGGTCGATCTCACCCAGGAAGCGGCTGGGGTTGGCGAACGTCATCTGGCCCCACTTGAAACGCTGCTGGGCAAGGGTAAGCACGGCCGCCTCGCGGGCGCGGGTGAGGGCCACGTAGAACAGGCGGCGCTCCTCTTCCAAACCCTCGGGCTTGCCGAGGCCCATCAGGTTCGGGAAGAGATTTTCTTCCATGCCAGCGATCACCACATATTTGTATTCCAAGCCCTTGGCCGCATGCACGGTCATCAGGGCCACGCGGTTTTTCTCGTTCTCATCTTCGTTGTCGGCGTCGGTCAAAAGGGCCACGTTCGCCAGCCATTCCTCCAGCGAGGGCTGCGCGCCATCGTTCTCGGCGGCGTATTCTTCCGAAAAAGAGCTCATCGAGTTGAGCACCTCCTCGATATTTTCCAACGCGCTCATCCCCTCGGGCGAAGGATCGGCCTTGTACATCCCCAGCAGGCTGCTGCGCGTGGCGATCTGCAAACCGGTCTCGTACAGTCCTGCCGTCGCGCGGAAAAGCGACAATTCGTCGATCATCGCGGCGAAATCGCGCACCTTCTTCAGCGCCCCGGCGTTCAGGCCGAGCGCCGCGCCGTCCAGCGTGTGCATCGCCTCGGTCATGCTGATATTGCCCGTCGTGGCCGCCTGCGCGATGCGTTCCACCGTCACGTCGCCGATGCCGCGGGCGGGCAGGTTGATCACCCGGCGCAGGGACTCTTCATCGCGAGGGTTGACCACAAGGCGGATGTAGGCGACGAAGTTTTTGACCTCCTTGCGCTGGTAGAACGACGTGCCGCCGTAAATTTTATAGGGGATGCCGCGGCGGCGCAGGGCCTCTTCCAGCGTGCGCGACTGGGCGTTGGTGCGGTAGAGGATGGCCGCCTCGTTCCAGTCGTCGCCTCCCTCGCGCACCATGCGGCGCAGTTCGTCGGCCACCAGCGAAGCCTCCTCCTGGTCGGTGTAGGCGCGCAGCACCTTGATCCGCTCGCCCGAGGGACGCTCCGAGAAGGACTCCTTTTTGATGCGGTTCTCGTTCTTGCTGATCACGCTGTTGGCGGCCTGGACGATCGTTTTCGTGGAACGGTAGTTCTGTTCCAGCTTGAAGGTCTTCGCGTCGGGAAAATCGTTGCGGAAACGGAGGATATTTTCAATTTTCGCCCCGCGGAAAGAGTAAATGCTCTGGGCGTCGTCGCCCACCACGCAGATGCGCGAATGGTGCTGGGCCAGGCGCCGCAGGATGATATACTGGGCGTAATTCGTGTCCTGGTACTCGTCCACCAGGATGTATTGGAACTGCTTCTGGTATTTGGCGGTAATTTCCGGGTGATCGCGCAGCAGTATATTGATATTCAGTAGCAAATCATCGAAATCCATCGCGCCGTACTCGCGGCAGCGGCGGACGTATTCCTTATATATATTGACCGTCTCGGGGCGCTTAACCTCGCGGTCTTCGGCGATCAGGTTGACGTTCGCCTCGTAGGCCTGGGGGGTGACTAAATTATTCTTCGCGAGCGAAATGCGGCTAACCACGTCCTTCGGGGCGTAGGTTTCCTCCGGAAGATTCTTATCTTTGAGGATTCGGCGCACCAGGTTGCGGGCGTCGGCCGCGTCGTAAATCGTGAACGAGGAGGTGTAGCCGATCGCTTCGGCCTCGGCGCGCAGGATACGCGAGAAAATCGAGTGGAACGTACCCATCCACAGGCGGCGGGCCTGCTGCTCGCCCACCATGCGGGCGATGCGTTCGCGCATCTCGGCGGCGGCTTTGTTCGTGAACGTGAGCGCGAGGATCGACGAGGGGGCCACACCCTGTTCGAGCATGTAGGCGATGCGGGCCGTGAGCACGCGCGTCTTGCCCGACCCCGCCCCGGCGACGATCAGCGAGGGGGAATCGTAGTTCACAACGGCTTCGCGCTGCGCCGTATTGAGGTTTTTGAGTAATTCTGACATAACTGGAGGGCAAAGTTAAGTATCTATATGTAGAAAAAAGAGGAAAATTTTCTTTTTTTATAATAACTTTGCAAACCATTCGTTACAGTTAAATGTAACGGTGTTCGCAAGTCCAAAATAAATCATCATATATCCCATGAGCGAGGTTATTAATATCAAAGAGCTGAACGAACGGATCGAGCGCGAAAGCCAGTTCGTCGATCTGCTCAGCATGGAAATGGGCAAGGTCATCGTCGGCCAGCGCCATCTGATCGACACGCTGCTGATCGGCCTGCTCTCCAACGGGCACATCCTGCTGGAAGGCGTACCGGGGCTGGCCAAGACGCTGGCCATCACCACGCTGGCGCAATGCATGGACGCCAAGTTCAACCGCATCCAGTTCACCCCCGACCTGCTGCCGGCCGATTTGATCGGTACGCTGATCTATTCGCAGAAGAACGAGGAATTCTCGGTGCGCAAAGGCCCGGTATTCGCCAATTTCGTGCTGGCGGACGAGATCAACCGCTCCCCGGCCAAGGTGCAGAGCGCCCTGCTGGAAGCGATGCAGGAGCGCCATGTGACCATCGGCGAGAACACCTTCCCGCTGCCCGAGCCCTTCCTGGTGCTCGCCACGCAGAACCCGCTGGAGCAGGAGGGTACCTACCCGCTGCCCGAGGCGCAGGTCGACCGTTTCATGCTCAAGGCGCGCATCACCTACCCGAAGAAAACGGAGGAGCGCGACATTGTGCGCATGAACATGGCCGGCGAGGGAATGCCCCGCCCCAACCGCATCGTCAAGCCCGAAGACATCGTCAAGGCGCGCGCCGTGGTGGCCGACGTCTACATGGACGAAAAGATCGAGAAATACATCATCGATATCATATTCGCCACGCGCGAGCCGCAGGAGTACAACATGGCCAACCTGCAGCCGCTGATCTCCTACGGCGGTTCACCCCGCGCGAGCATCTCGCTCGCCAAGGCGGCCAAGGCCTACGCGTTCATCAAGCGGCGCGGGTATGTGATCCCGGAGGATGTGCGCGCGGTCTGCCATGACGTGTTGCGCCATCGCATCGGACTTTCGTATGAGGCTGAGGCGGAAAATATCACCTCCGAGGAGATCATTACGGACATTTTGAATAATGTGGAAGTGCCTTAACGGGATTCCGTAGGGGCACCCCTTGCGGGTGCCCTATAAAATACGGGCACCCGCATGGGGTGCCCCTACACCATGGCTGATCGCGCCGACATATTTAACCGAGTCCGCAAAGCGGCGGTTCTGGCGGCGGTCATCGCCTGCCTGCCCCTGCTGCTTGCGGCCCAGGTCAAGGATTTCGGCGCGTTGTATGAGAAATACAGCAACGAGAAGGGCGTAAAGTCCAACAAAATAGGGAAAGTGCTCCTCGCCGCGGGCCGGGCCACGCGCAAGGACATTCCAAAAGGGATGGACGGCATCGCGACGATCCACATCGAGGATCGCGGCAAGACGGCCGCCCGGATACCGGGAGAACTGGACGCGGATGTGCGTTCGGCCGCCAAAAACGGGGCCTGGGAGGTGCTTTCGCAGGGGATCGAGAATGACCATAGTTATATCACCTATGGTCATCCCTCGCGCGAAAAGGACGTGTTCGATTGCGTGATCCTCTATGTGACGGGAGAGAAAAGGATCACCCTGATGCAGATGAGCGGACGTTTCGAAGCGGATGACGATTTTATAAAACAACTGAAAAGCGGGAAATAACGGGTTCCGGGTTTGTAGGGGCACCCCTTGCGGGTGCCCGAGAGAAAAGGGCGCCCGCAAGGGGTGCCCCTACAAGACCGGAAATTTTACGACCGAAGATGGAGAGCAGTCTGGACATATTAAAGCAGGTTCGCAAAATAGAGATCAAAACGCGGGGGCTCTCGCGTGAGATCTTCGCGGGTAAATACCACACCGCCTTCAAGGGGCGCGGTATGGCCTTCAGCGAGGTGCGCGAATACCGCCCCGGCGACGACGTGCGTGATATCGACTGGAACGTCACCGCCCGCAGCCGCTCGCCCCACATCAAGGTCTTCGAGGAGGAGCGCGAGCTGACGATGATGCTGATGGTCGACTGCAGTTCCTCGCGCATGTTCGGCACCACGGACCGCCTGAAAAAGAGCATGATCACCGAGATCGCCGCCGTGCTGGCCTTCTCCGCCGCGTCGAACAACGACAAGGTGGGCTGCCTGTTCTTCTCGGACCGCGTGGAAAAATTCATCCCGCCGAAAAAGGGGCGCGCGCATGTGCTGATGATCATCCGCGAACTGATCGAATTCACCCCCGAACGGACGGGCACCGATATTTCCGAGCCGCTGCGCTACCTGACCAATGCCATAAAGAAACGCTGCACGGCCTTTATCCTCTCGGACTTCCTCGATTTCAAGGACGATAAACCCCGTTACGAGGAGGCGTTGAAGATCGCCACCGGCAAGCATGACCTGGTCGGGGTACGCATCTGGGACCGCCGCGAGGCCGAGTTGCCGAACGTGGGCTTCGTCGAGCTGCGCGACGCGGAATCGGGGCGTAAGGTGCTGGTGGATACCTCATCGGCCGCCGTGCGCCGGGATTACGCGCAGAGTTGGCAGCAACGTACCGCCGCCATCGACACGGCCCTCAAACGCGCCCGCGTGGACTACACGCCCGTCGCCACGGGCGAGGATTACGTCAAATCGCTTATCAAACTCTTCAAACAACGGTAGTGAAACGGATTCTGATCATACTGCCGCTCGTGACGCTGTTGGCCCTTGCGGCCAGCGGCCAGGCTAATTTGGGCCGCGATTCGGTGCGCAAGGCGAACGAGCCGGTGGTCACCGCCCGCTTCATCCCCGACAGCATCGCCATCGGCGATCATTTCCGGCTGCGCCTGGAGGTGACCAAAGACCTCATGCAGCCGGTAGGCTTCCCCATAGGCGACGCCGACTCCACGGGACGGCCCATGATGACCCAGTACATCGAGATCCTGGAAGATCTGCCCGTGGACACGGTGCGCGTCGACGGCCGCCGCATCACCATCGCCAAGGAGTGGAAACTCACCTCGTTCCAGGCGGGTACGCAGTGGATCAAGAAGATCCCCGTGCTGTGGGCCGACAAGAACATCATGGACACGGTCTACGCCCGCCCCGACTCGATCATCCTGCAGATCGGCACGTTCGAGATCGACACGACCACCATGACTATTTACGATATCAAGCTGCCGATGGCGGCCGAACTGCGTTTCGGCGAGTTCTCGGGCTACCTGTTCGGAGGGTTGCTATTGGCGGCGATGATCTGGGCGGGGATCTGGATGCTGCTGCGCATGCGGCGCGAGAAGACCGGGCTTTGGAAACGCCGTTATGAACCGCCCCACCTGGCGGCGATCCGGGCGCTGGAGGCGTTGCATCATCAGAAACTCTGGCAGAACAACAAGCATAAGCAATATTACACGCTGCTGGCCGACATCGTGCGCACCTATATAGAAGGGCATTTCGGCGTTTCGGCGATGGAGATGACCACCGACGAACTGTTGCAAGCGATGCGTGAGGTGGAACTGGAAGAGAAGAACCGCGCGCAGCTCGCCTCGCTGCTGGGGACGGCCGACCTGGCGAAATTCGCCAAGTACACGCCGCCCGCCGAGGACAATGAGGCGTGCTACGACGACGCCTACTACTTCGTGGAGGACACGAAGCCCGCGGTGGTCGAGGAAGATGAAGAAAACGGGGAGGAGGGGCAATGAGACGGCTGATATTGATCTGTTTTGCGTTATTGGTCGCGTCGTCCTCTTTCGGGCAACGCTATCCCGAGCGCGCCACCGTGCGCAAGGGCAACGCGCAGTACCAGCGCGAAAATTACGTCGAGGCGGAGATCGACTACCGCCGCGCCCTCGAAAAGCGCGCGGGAAGCTACGAGGCGGCCGACAACCTGGCCAAATCGCTCTACAAGCAGAAGCGCTGGGACGAGGCGGCGCAGATGTTCGCCCCGCTGGCCGCCGACTCGATCAATGCGAAATACGCGCCCGCCGCTCATTACGACAACGGCAACGCCCTGTTCCAGCAACGCAAGTTCCAGGAGGCGATCGAGGCCTACAAACAGTCGTTGCGCCTGAACCCCAACGACCAGGAGTGCAAATTCAATCTCGCCTACGCCCAGAAAATGTTGCAGGACCAGCAGGGCGGCGGTGGCGGCGATAAAGACAAAGATAAGGATCAGAATCAAGACCAAAACCAGCAGCCCCAGGAGCAACCCGCCCAGGAAAACCCCCAGGAGGCGCAGCCCAAGGAAGGGTCGCTGAGCAAGGAAGAGGCCGAAAGGATGCTGGAAGCGGTGCAGATGAACGAGGACAAGACCCGCCAGAACGCCGAAGAAAAGAAGGGAAAGCCGGTCAATGTCCGTGGGCAGAAGAATTGGTAAAATATCGTCGTTGGGCGGCATTTGTAATGCTGCCGATGGACAAATGCGAATTTCAAATTCGCAGGACAGAGCAAGCGGCATTACAAATGCCGCTTAACATAAGGAACAAGTTGGAAATAGCGTCCGTTTTTCGTCATGTCGAGCGCCGGCGCGACCTCGAAAAATGGGGGGGGGGGTTGTCTGGCGGGCGGGGGTCATTGCGGAATACGGGT
>JAVBPS010000070.1:0-11228 GCA_031549495.1 Rikenellaceae bacterium
AGAATGAATTCTTTTTCGTCATGTCGAGCGTTAGTCGAGACATCTCAAACCGTCTGTCTGAGATGTCTCGACTAGCGCTCGACATGACAACAAAATGCCGCAGCAATGCTGCGGCATTTTGTTGATTATCTTTTAAATACAGTCTTTCGGCCACTCGTGCCGCCAGGGGTGCCCCTACGTACCCTGCCGGTTACTACAACTCCTCGAACCGCGCCTGGAAGAAGCGCAGGTACTTGGGTTCGTAGACCATCTTCAGCCCGCGGGCCTGGTGCCGGTTTTTGTACATGTCGATGATGTGCCAGGCGGCCACGTCGAAATGGGCCTGCGTGTAAACCCGGCGGGGAATCGTCAGGCGCACCAGTTCCAGCTTCGGGAAGTAGTGCTCGCCGTTCGCCTTGCGTCCTGCGGAGACGATGCCGCGCTCCATCGAGCGCACGCCGCTCTCCACGTAGAGGTCGGCGGCCAGCTTCTGCGCCGGGAATTCGATCTGCGGGATATGGTCGTAGAACGCCCGCGCGTCTAAGAATACCCCGTGCCCGCCGATGGGCAGCACGATCGGGATCCCCGCGTCCTGCAACAGCTTCCCGAAATACTCGACCTGCCGCACGCGCGAGGCGATATAATCGTCCGCCACGGCCTCCTGCAACCCGATCGCCATCGCTTCCATATCGCGCCCCGCGAGCCCGCCGTAGGTCGGCATACCCTCGTAGACGACCACCAGGTTGCGCAGTTCTTCATACAGGTCCCAGTCGTTGCACATCAGCAGGCCGCCGATGTTGACGATCAGGTCTTTCTTGGCCGAAACCGTCGCCGCGTCGCTGTACGAGCAGAATTCGCGATTGATTTCCTCGACCGTTTTATCCTTATATCCTTCCTCGCGCTGCTGGATGAAATAGGCGTTCTCGATATTGCGCGTGGCGTCCAACACCACCTTGATGCCGTGCTTGTGGGCCAACTCCGAAAGCGCCTTCATGTTGGCCATCGACACGGGTTGCCCGCCCGCCAGGTTGACCGGCGCGCCCACGGTGATATAGGCGACGTTGGCTGCGCCCTTCTCGTTGATCAGGTTTTCGAATTTTTCCAGGTCGATATTCCCCTTGAACGGATGGTCGGAGACGGTGTTGTGCGCCTCGTCGATGATCACGTCCACGAAGATCCCCCCGGCCAATTCCTGATGCTGGCGCGTGGTGGTGAAATACATGTTCCCGGCCACGTACTGCCCCGGACGGATGATCGTGCGGCTGAGCAGGTTCTCCGCCCCGCGCCCCTGGTGGGTGGGCACGACGTACTTGTAGCCGTAGATGCGGCGGCACACCTCTTCCAGATGGTAAAAGCTGCGGCTTCCGGCGTAGGCCTCGTCGCCGATCATCATGGCCGACCACTGGCGGTCGCTCATGGCGTTGGTGCCGCTGTCGGTCAGCAGGTCGATGTAGACGTCGTCGGCATGCAGCAGGAAGGTGTTCCAACCCGCTTCGCGCATTTTTTCGAGGCGGTATTCGCGCGTGGTGGTGCGCAACGGCTCGACCATTTTGATGCGGTAAGGCTCCGCCCAGGGCTTTTTATCGAATCCCATAATTGTTGAAGTTTTAGATTGTAACGTAAAATTACGAAAAGATCGGAAATAAAAAACATTTTTTCGTATTTTTGGAAAATTACTAACAGGTTTCGGCGAATCCGGAATTTTTCTAAATTTGTACATCATATAAATTACATAGAATGGATTTACCGTTTGCCGAATCGTACAAGATCAAGATGGTGGAGCCGGTGCGCAAAAGCACCCGCGCCGAGCGTGAAGCGTGGATACGCGACGCCGGTTACAACCTGTTCAACCTGCGCAGCGATGAGGTTTTTATCGACCTGCTGACCGATAGCGGCACCGGGGCGATGAGCGACCGGCAATGGGCCGCGATGATGGAGGGCGACGAGAGCTACGCCGGGGCGCGGTCGTACTACCGTCTGGCCGACGTCATCAAGGAGATCACGGGCTTTCCGTACTTTCTGCCCACCCACCAGGGCCGCGCAGCCGAGAACGTGCTCTTCTCGGCCTTCGTCAAAGAGGGCGACGTGCTGCCCGGCAACGCCCATTTCGACACGACCAAAGGCCACATCGAGTACCGCCGCGCCCACGCCGTGGACTGCACGATCGCCCGGGCCGCCGACACGGAGTTCGAAACCCCGTTCAAGGGCAACTTCGACCTGGAAAAACTGGAGGAGGTGCTACGGGCCCACCCGGCCTCGAAAATCCCCTGCATCGTGCTCACGGTGACGAACAACACCGCCGGGGGACAACCCGTGTCGATGGAAAATATCAAAGGTGTCGCGGCACTGGCGAAGAAATATGGTGTAAAAGTGCTCTTCGACTCGGCCCGTTTCGCCGAAAACGCCTATTTCATCAAGACGCGCGAGGCCGGTTACGCCGATCGAACCATCCGCGAGATCGCCCTGGAAATGTTCTCCCACGGCGACTACATGACCATGTCGTCCAAGAAGGACGCGATCGTCAACATGGGCGGCTTCGTCGCCTTCCGCCATAAACAGGACTGGGAGCGATGCCAGATGTACAACATCATGTTCGAGGGCTTCATCACCTACGGCGGCATGTCGGGCCGCGACATGAATGCCCTGGCGCAGGGATTAATGGAAGGCACCGAGTTCGACTACCTGGAAACGCGCATCCGCCAGATCGCCTACCTGGGCCAAAAGCTGGACGAGTACGGCATCCCCTACCAGCGCCCCGCGGGCGGTCACGCCATCTTTGTGGACGCAAAGAAGATCCTCACCCACGTGCCCCGCGAGGAGTTCATCGCGCAGACGCTGGCCATCGAATTGTACCTCGAATCGGGCGTGCGCGGCGTGGAGATCGGCGCCCTGCTGGCCGACCGCGATCCTGAAACGCGAGAGAATCGCTACCCGGCGCTCGAACTGCTGCGCCTGGCCGTCCCCCGCCGCGTCTACACGGACAAGCACATGGACTACGTGGCCGCCGCCCTGAAAAACGTCTTCGACCGCCGCGAGTGCGTCACCCGCGGCTACCGGATCACCCACGAGCTGCCCATCATGCGGCACTTTACGGTGCAGTTGGCCCCGGCAGAATAATAAACAGTTTGTCATCCTGAGCGCAGCGAAGGACCTCATAAATCTGTCGAGGTCCTTCACTTCGTTCAGGATGACAAGGGCGAGACCCCTATTTGCCTGCAAACAAATGTGTCGTCTGCTTGCCGGAATGTTTTTCCAAATGCACAATGGGTTGATGAACTAAGATCGTTCAACCCTTGATCCGCATGAAACTCATCGTTTTGGTACATTTTTTGTATACGTGGCCGTCTAAAACAGGCTGAATGGCATCCATACCCCGGCAGGAAGTGAAAAAAGTCACCGGTCTCGATCCGATCCGTTTTGTACTCGCATTTGTCGTATTGCTCGGCCACGGGGCGCTCCCGCAGGTGAGCGACGAACTGGCCGCGCAGTCGCACTGGTGGTATTGCCTGAAGGCGGCAGGCGTTGCGGTCATGCCGACGGGGGTGGCGGCCGTCATGGCGTTCTTCATCATTTCCGGGTTCGTCATCCATTACCCCTATCGCAATGGTAAAAGCCTGGACGTGCCCGAGTTCTATGCACGCCGTTTTATCCGCATCGCCCTGCCCGCGGTAGCCGCCTGGCTGCTTTACCGCCTCACCTTCGGTCTGGTGTTGGGCGTAGCCTGGAGCCTGATCTGTGAGTTGGTTTATTACCTGCTCTACCCGCTGGTGCTTAAATGTAAAAAGTATTTCAGAGTCCTGTTCGTTGTGGCGTTGGTGGCGAGCTACGCTTCTTCGTTGTTGTTCGACCTTTTTGCGACCGGGTATAACGGCGACTTCCATCGCCACGGTTTCCTGCTGACCTGGGTGACCGGATTCCCGGTGTGGCTACTCGGTGTGGCGTTGGCCGACCGATACGACTCTTTGAAGGTGAAAGCTACCGGCAGACCCTATCTGCGACTGTGGGTGTTGCGCATCGGGGCATGGATCGGAGGGTCGTTCACCGCCCTGTTGCGTTTTCATTTCGGGGTGGCTTACAGTTATACGTTGCCCGTGCTCTCTTTTTTCCTCTTCTTCTGGCTTGCGGCCGAGATAGCTTACTACAAGGGGAAGGCGGAAAACAAGGCCCTGGAATACGGGGGCCGTATCAGCTATTCGATCTACCTGGTCCATGCGCTGGCATTGTACGCAGTAGTCCGGTATGCGGGGGAGGAGTGGTGGCTGTTCCTGATCAAGATCGCCGCGGCCCTGCTGGCCTCGTGGGTCTTTTACCTGCTCGTGGAGAAGCCGTCGCACAGGCTGGCCCGGGCGGTACGGATCCCGTTGCGCAAGGAATAGCGATATAAATATAAAAAGGAGGACACTGTGAAGTGTCCTCCTTCTTTTATCGGATCTTTCCGGGAAGTTACGCCTTGTTGGCCGAACCGAGAACCTCGACGGTCTTGTGCGCATAGAGCTTCTGCAGCTCGTCGCGGGCCGGGCCGAGGTATTTGCGCGGGTCGAACTCGGCGGGCTTGGTGGCGAACACTTCGCGCACGGCGGCGGTCATCGCCAGGCGGCCGTCGGAGTCGATGTTGATCTTGCAGACGGCCGAGGTGGCGGCTTTGCGCAGCTCCTCTTCCGGAATGCCGATGGCGTCTTTCAGCGCGCCGCCGTACTTGTTGATCGTAGCCACGTACTGCTGGGGCACCGACGATGCGCCGTGCAGCACGATGGGGAAGCCCGGGATCCGTTTTTCGATCTCCTGCAGGATGTCGAAGCGCAGGGGGGGCGGCACGAGGATGCCCTCGGCGTTGCGGGTGCACTGCTCGGGCTTGAACTTGTTGGCGCCGTGCGAGGTGCCGATCGAGATAGCCAGCGAGTCCACGCCGGTGCGCGATACGAAATCGACCACCTGGTCGGGCTCGGTGTAGGTGTGGTGCTCGGCCGAAACCTCGTCCTCCACGCCGGCCAGCACGCCCAGCTCGCCCTCGACGGTCACGTCATGCTTGTGGGCGTATTCGACCACTTTCTTCGTCAGGGCCACGTTCTCCTCGTAGGGCAGGTGCGACCCGTCGATCATCACCGACGAGAAGCCCATCTCGATGCACGACACGCAGAGCTCGTACGAATCGCCGTGGTCCAGATGCAGCACGATCGGAATGTTCTTGCCCAGCTCCTTGGCATATTCCACGGCGCCCTGGGCCATGTAGCGCAGCAGGGTCTGGTTGGCGTACTTGCGCGCGCCGGAGGAGACCTGCAGGATCACGGGCGAGGAGGTGGCCACGCACGCCTGGATGATGGCCTGCATCTGCTCCATGTTGTTGAAGTTGAACGCCGGAATGGCGTACTTGCCTTCCATGGCCTTTTTGAACAGCTCACGCGAGTTCACCAGGCCGAGTTCTTTGTACGAAATCATGATGATAGTTATGAGTTATGAATTATGAGTTATGAGTTGCGCGGGTTCCTTCGCTGATCGCTCAGGATGACAAAGCGGGGGAGTTTCTAAAATTTTTACAAAAATACGATTTTTATTTTTGCAAACAATCATTTCGGGTTTGAAAACCATAAAAAAGAAACGGGAAGCCCTGAACTGAACTTCCCTCCAAAAGTTAGACAAAAACTTTTGGGGGTATTTTTATGGGATCAGGCGTAAAGAAGTATCGTCATTACGGAGTTACGATGAAGTCGGAGGCTCTTAACTCTATGGTCGGGGTTACGGTTGCGTTCGTATCGGTAAAGAGTTGCGGGGTATAACAGCAACAGAATCAAGACTAAAATACAAGGAATGAGTCCCGTAAATTACAGAACTCATTCCTCGGTAATCTAATTATTAATCCGCCCGACTTTTTGGAGGCGGTTCACCCGGGAACCCCGGTTTTTATACGGAACGGAATACTTTACAGCACCCCCTGCTCGACCATGCTCTTAGCCACCTTCATGAAACCGGCGATATTCGCCCCCTTCATGTAGTTGATGTAGCTGCCCTCGGTGCCGTACTCGACGCATGCGTTGTGGATCGAGGACATGATCCCTTTCAGGCGTGCGTCCACCTCCACGGCGTCCCAACTCAGTTTCATCGAGTTCTGGCTCATCTCCAGACCCGAAGTGGCCACGCCGCCTGCGTTGACCGCCTTGCCGGGGCCATACGGGATCTTGTTATGGATGAAAGCGTCGATAGCCTCCGGGGTGCAACCCATGTTGGAGACTTCGGCCACCAGCATCACGCCGTTGGCGATCAACTTGGCGGCGTCCTCGCCGTTGAGCTCGTTCTGGATGGCGCACGGCATGGCGATGTCGACCTTCACTTCCCACGGCTTGCGGCCCGCATGGAAAGAAGAACCGGCGAATTTAGCCGCATAAGGAGCCACCACGTCGTTGTTCGACGCACGCAACTCGGTCATATAAGCGATCTTCTCGGCATCCAGCCCGGCCGGATCGTAAATATACCCGTCGGGGCCCGAAATGGTCACGACCTTCGCCCCCAGCTCGGTAGCCTTCAACGCCGCACCCCAGGCCACGTTACCGAAGCCCGAAACGGAGACCGTCTTCCCTTCGAGCTTGCTGCCCGCGGTTTCGAGCATCTGGCGCACGAAATAGACCGCGCCGAAACCGGTAGCCTCGGGACGGATCAGCGAACCGCCGAAGGTGAGGCCCTTGCCGGTGAACACACCGGTGTTCTCCTGGGCCAGCTTGCGGTACATGCCGTACATGTAACCCACCTCGCGCCCACCCACGCCGATGTCGCCTGCAGGAACGTCCGTCTCGGGGCCGATGTAGCGCCACAACTCGGTCATGAAGGCCTGGCAGAAACGCATCATCTCGCGCTCCGACTTCCCTTTGGGGTTGAAGTCCGAGCCGCCTTTGGCGCCGCCCATGGGCAGCGTGGTCAGGGCGTTCTTGAATGTCTGTTCGAAGCCGAGGAACTTGAGCGAGGAGAGCGTCACGCTGGGATGGAAACGGATGCCGCCCTTGTAGGGGCCGATGGCGTTGTTGAACTGCACGCGGTAACCGATGTTGACCTGTACCTCGCCCCGGTCGTCGATCCAGGGCACTTTGAAGGTGAAGATCCGGTCGGGTTCGACCATGCGCTCGGCGATTTTATTCGCTTCGAACGCGGGAATGCTGTTGTACACTTCCTCGATCGTGACGAGGACTTCGCGAACTGCCTGGAGGAATTCGCTTTCGCCCGGATGCTTCCGCTCCAGGTCGGTCATCAATTGGTTGACATTCATAGATAATGCAGTTATCTTGTATTTATGGTGCCAAACATACGTATTTTTTTGCTGAAAGTGTGTTTTTTTGCCCTAAAAAAATTTTTATTTCGAATGAAAATCGCGATTTTGTTAAAAAATGAACAGCAAAATGAGTGCCGAACCCGGTTTTTTATCACTTTTTTCGCCTTCCGGGTTACAATATAAATATCCACACACGATCCTTCTTTGTCATCCTGAACGAGAGTGAAGGGCCTCAGAAAGATAGTCCGAGGTCCTTCACTCTCGTTCAGGATGACAAAGGCAGACAGATGATGTACTCTTCGTCCGATATGACCAAATGCCCGGCCAACCAGAATTATTTCCCGAGATATCCCAGCGAAATCAGGAAGTCGTCGGCCTGTTGCAGGGTCTGTCCGTAGAAATCGGCGCTGCCCGCTTTCTTGCCGTTGTAGTTGAAAAAGCCGTGCGGAGCCCCTTCATAGATCTTCAGGTCACAGCGCCCGCCCGCCTGTTCGCAGATGCGCTGGAATTCGTATGCGGTCGCAGTGGGGATCAGGTTGTCCTTCGACCCGACCATGAACAGGGTGGGGCGCACGTTCCCCGCCGTGATGTTGTGCATGGGCGAAAAATCGCGCCAGCAATCCCGCACGCGCTCGTAGCCGTACCCCTTTTCCGAGTTGTCGATCACGGGATTGAAAAGCACCAGCGCGTCGGGGACTGCGCTCACTTTCGGATCGTCTTTCGGATCGTCGAATTTCGTGACATAAGCTGCTGCTGCGGCCAGGTGCCCCCCGGCGGAACCTCCCGCGGCGGCGATCCGGTCGGGGTCGATCCCCAGCTTAGCCGCATTGGCGCGCACGTAACGCATAGCCGAACGGGCGTCCGCGACCGCCGTCTGGGGCGGCGTACCCGCCGAATGCAGGGTGCGGTATTCGGCCAGGATGGCCGTCATGCCCCGCGAGGCGAGGTGCCGGGCCTGGTGTTGGAACTGCCCCACACCGCCCGAGTTCCATCCCCCGCCGAAAAAGAAGACGATGGCGGGCGTGGATGCCGCGCCGCCTGCCGGGGCGTAGACATGGATCGCCAGCGTGACGGTGTCGGCCTGCTTGTAGACGTACCGCACCGGATTACCCGAGAGAATGCCGGGAGATTTGGCTGTAGGTTTTTCAGCCTGGGCGGCGGATTGCCGCTTCGGGGTTTGTGCGATGGCGATCAGGGAGAGCATTGCGGCGCAGAGCAGGCAGGCGAAGGTTTTCATTCGATGGGGTTATTTTGTGTGTATTTCCATTCGGGGAGGGCGTTGCAAATGTAAAGACTACAAATATACGGACCAAACCGGATCCTGCAATAGCCTGTTTCGGTCAAAAGGGGTGTGTTTTTATTCCGTCGTTGCGCGAACTATTGGAAAATTGCCCCGCAAGAGATACTTTTGATTGTTTTTTATTTCTTATGAAAAAGATACTTTTCCTGCTGCTCGTATTCACGGGCCTCGCTACCGCGTCCCTGCACGCGCAACCCGGCTTCGGCGTCCAGATCCCTATCAACGGTGGATGGCGTTTTTGCCTCGATTCGCTCGGCGACCACTCCTCGCCGCAGGCGGACGACAGCGCCTGGCGCACGGTCGATGTGCCCCACGACTGGAGTGTCGAGGGAGTGGCCTCGCCCTCGCTGGCCAGTTGCACGGGCTACCTGCCGGGCGGCGTGGGCTGGTACCGCCGCACGGTCGCCTTCCCGGCCGCGGAACGCAACCGCAAGCAATTCCTCTATTTCAACGGCGTGTACTGCAACAGCACCGTCTGGTTCAACGGCCACCGGCTCGGCACGCGTCCCAACGGCTACGTCTCCTTCATGTACGACGTCACGCCCTACGTGAAGATCGGCCGGCCGAACAGTATCGTGGTGAAGGTCGACCACAGCCAATCGGCCGACTCGCGCTGGTACACCGGCTCGGGCATCTGGCGCGACGTGTTGCTGGTCAGCTGCGGGAAGCTGCACATCGACCAGTGGGGCGTGTTCGCCACCACGTCCGAGGTGAGTGAGCGGAGCGCCGAAATCGCCGTCGCCACCACCCTGTGCAACGAGACCGAAGCCGGGGAGACCCTGCGCGTGGAGCACAAGCTCTACACCCTGGACGGCGCCGCCCCGCTGGCCACCGCCACCGGGCAGACCGACGTCCCGGCCGCGGGCAAGGGTGAAAACCGCCTGACCCTGAGGGTCGAAAACCCGAAACTGTGGAGCGTCGCAGCGCCCAACCTCTACCGCATCGAGACCTCCGTATGGCAGGGCACACGCCGCATCGACGCCACCACGACCGTGACCGGCATCCGTACCGTGCGCTTCGATCCCGACAAGGGCCTGTTCCTGAACGGCGAGAGCATCAAAATGAAAGGCGTCTGCCTGCACCACGACGCCGGTTCGCTGGGCGCCGCCGTGCCCCGCGAGGTCTGGGAGCGCCGTTTGACATCGCTGCGTGAACTGGGCTGCAACGCCATCCGCATGAGCCACAACCTGCAAGACCGGGTGCTCTACGACCTGTGCGACCGCATGGGCCTGCTGGTCATGGACGAGGTGTTCGACGAGTGGGAATTTCCCAAGCGCAAATGGATCGAAGGGTGGAACGTGGGTAAAAACCCGGGTTTGCAGGGCTACGCCGAATATTTCGACGATTGGGCCGAGCGGGACCTGCGCGACGCCGTGATGCGCGACCGCAACCACCCGAGCATCATCCTGTGGAGCGTGGGCAACGAGGTCGACTACCCGAACGACCCCTATTCGCACCCCATCCTGGACAAGGAGGGCATCAACCAGAAGAGCGTCCCCGGCTACAAACCCGACAAACCCGCCGCCGAGCGTTACGGCAAGATCGCCCTGCGCCTGGTGAAGGTGGTCAAGCAGGTCGACACCACGCGCGCCGTGACCGGGGCCCTGGCCGGTGTGGTGATGTCCAACCAGACGGACTATCCGGCTGCGCTGGATGCCGTGGGTTACAACTACACCGAGTCGCGCTACGCCCTTGACCATAGGCTTTATCCGGATCGCGTGATCTACGGCAGCGAGAACACCCACGAATATCCGCTGTGGGAAGCCGTGCGCGACAACGCGTTCATCAGCGGGCAGTTCCTGTGGACGGGTATCGACTATCTGGGCGAGGCCGGGCCGTGGCCTTCGCGCGGCTTCGTGTGCGGCCTGCTGGATCTGGGCGGTTTCGTCACCCCGCGGGGCGACTACCGCCGCAGCCTGTGGAGCGATGAGCCGACGGTCTGCCTGGGAACGGCCCAGTCTCCGAAAAAGGCACGCATGTTCGACCTGCCTCCCGTATGGAATTACGATGCGGCGAAGGGTCTGGTGCGCGTGGCCGTGATGACCAATTGTAAAGAAGCGATGCTGCTGCTCAACGGGAAGCCCGTGGAGACCGAGCCCTTGCGCGACGCGCTCAGCAACGCCCTTTGTTGGGATATTCCCTACCGGCCGGGCGAACTGAAAGCCGTGGGCCTGGTCGACGGCAAGCCCGCCGCCGAATACATCGTGCGCACCCACGGCCCCGCCGCCTCGCTGGTGGTGGCCGCCGACCGGACGACGCTCCTGCGCAAAGGTGTGGTGGCCCATGTGGTGCTGCAGATCGTGGACAAGGATGGCCTGCGGGTCATGGACGCCCGCAATGACGTGCAATGCACCGTCACGGGCCCCGGCCGCCTGCTGGCGCTCGAGAACGCCGACCCCAAATACATGGATTCGCAACGCGGGGGCACGACGAAAGCCTACCGCGGCCGTGTGCTGGCCTACGTCGCCTCGACGAGTACGGATGGCGTCGTGGAAGTGAAATTCACTTCACCGGGCTTGCCCGAGGCGTCCGTCGAACTGCAAATCGTCCGATACGAAGAGTGAACGATTCATCCTTTCCGTCATGTCGAGGGCGGTGTCGTGCGACGCGATCCCACCGGGGGGCGGGTCGCGATCGTGATGGGCGGAGGGTCGGGGCACTACCCCGCCTTCGCCGGCTGGGTCGGTCGCGGGT
>JAVBPS010000020.1:0-94856 GCA_031549495.1 Rikenellaceae bacterium
ACCTGCTGCGCTGGGGCCTCTACCTGGACGTGATGAACCAGACCGCGTCCGTAAGGATCCAGGGGACGAGCATGTCCATCTCCAAGGTGCGCCAGCCCCGCAGCATCCTTTACGCCGTGCCCCTGAATGAGATCAATAACAACCGCCTGTTCGGGCCCAACAACAACGGATATTAAACCCCTGTAAACCATGAAAAAGATCTATTTATACCTGCTGTTGGCCCTGCCCGCCGTATGGACGGGTTGCAAGGACGACGATTACAGCTACGGCGACAAAGGCGCGCCCGAGGTAAGCGCGATCATCGACCCGGCGAATATGGTTGTCCTGGACGCAGTGACAGTAGGCCAGTTCGTCGAAGTGGCCGGGCAGAATATGCGTTCGGTCAACAAACTCACCATCAACGACACCGAAGTGGCCGTAAGCACGGTGACCAAACTGGAAACGGGCCTGTACTTCAAGATACCGCGCCTGCCCCGCTCGGAAAGCTACCTGATGACCATCGTGAACGATTTCGGCAGCACGCAGTATCCGCTCGAGATCGGCTTCCCGCCGTTCGCCCTGACGGGTATCTTCAACGAGTGGGCGCCCGCGGGTACCGAGTTTCGCCTGCTGGGCGAGAGCATGGACCTGTATACCGTGGTGGGCGTTTCGAAGATCAAGTTCAATTCGGTCGAGGCTACCATTACCGCCGTGGGCGAGGACTTCGTTACGTGCACCGTACCGACCGGCGTGACCAATAAGGCGGTCGTGAAATTCGTTTCGACGGCGACGGGCGAGGTGACCTGCCCGGTTCGCTACCGCGACGACACGTACATCATCGAGAACCTGGAAAATTCCGCGACCACGCGCTACCCGGCTTTCGTGGTGCCCAACGCCACCTATCCGGCGCCGCTCAACCCGGCCCCCACCGAAGGCAACCAGTATTCGCGCATCGCGGGTGCGTCGGGCATCACCAACATGGTGGGCAACTACAACCTGACCATACCGGAATCGTATTTCAACGCCGATGCGGATAACTACATGCTCAAATTCGAACTGTGCACCATCCGGCCCATCGCCTACCGCATCGCCATCTCGATCAACCAGGGTACCACCAACTACCTGTTCGGCCCTTCGGCGGCGACTTCGGACCCGGCGCTTATGACTTCGACCGACGGGGTGTGGCAGACCTTCTCGATACCGATGACCTACTGGAAGGCCAAGACCGGCATCAAGAACCTGCGCGTCTATATCGGTTCGCAGCCCACCGGCGTGGTCTACGACTTCTGTCTGGACAACTTCCGCCTGCAACCCATCAACTGGCAGTAGGTGAGGCGGCTGGCTCTTCTTCTGGCGGTGTGCCTGTGCCTGCAATTGCAGGCGCAGGACTCCGTCTATTTCCGCGCCTCGGAGTGGCGGCAGCAGTTGGAGGGGTATTACAAGGCCGATTCGGTGCAGTTCCCCGCACCGCACGCCGTGCTTTTCGTGGGCAGCTCGTCCATCCGGATGTGGAAAGACCTGCCGTCGTATTTCCCCGGCCATTACGTGCTGGGGCGCGGCTTCGGCGGGGCGTGGATGAGCGACGTGCTTTACCATATGGATCGCCTGGTGATCGGCTACCGCCCCTCGCAGGTGGTGCTCTATGCCGGCGAGAACGACCTGGCGAACGGGGTAAGCCCCGAACAGGTCGCAGGTGACGCGGCGTGTTTCCTGCGGTTGATGGAGCTGCACCTGCCCGGCGTGCCGGTTTTGGTCGTTTCCGTGAAGCCCTCGCCCTCCAGCGCAAGGTTCCTCGATGCGCAACGCCGCACCAATGAACTGCTGGAAGAGTTGTGCCGCACGAAGGCCCATGTGCGTTTCATCGACATCGCCACCCCTATGCTCACCCCAGACGGAGGGTTTCGGGAAAACCTCTATCTTTCGGACCGTTTGCATATTACCCCCGAAGCCTACCGGTTATGGGCTTCGATCCTGGGGCCACACCTTATAAGTCAGTAGAATGAAGATACGCTCACTATTGTTTGCCTGCCTGCTGCTGGCCGCACTCGCGGCCACGGGACAACCCGTACAGCAACTCATCGAGGTACGCGTCGTCCCGGCCAAATGGGAAGTCCGCACCGGCGAGCGGGTACATTTCCAGATCGCCGTGATGCGCGACAGGCACGAGTTGCCGGGCGTCGAGGTCGAATACCGCCTCGGCCCTGAGAAAATGCCGCCCGTGACCACCCAAAAGGTGGCGTACGGCGGTGGTGTGCTGAACATCGACGCCGGCAGCCTCGGCGAACCGGGCTTTCTGACCTGCGAGGCCACTGTTTCAGTCGGCGGCAAGAGCTACACCGGCGTGGCCAACGTCGGGGTGGATCCCGCCAGAATAAAAGCCGTGGCCGTGATGCCCGACGATTTCGGCAAATTCTGGGAGGGCGAGAAAGCCAAATTGCGCTCCCTGCCGCTGGATGCCCGGATGACGCTGCTGCCCGAACGCTGCACCTCCCGCGCGGACGTCTACCACGTCAGCTTTCGGAACAACAGCAACGCCTCGCGCATCTACGGCATCCTTTCCGTGCCGCGCGGGGAGGGCAAATACCCGGCCATCCTCAATGTCCCCGGCGCGGGCGTAAAGCCCTACCAGGGCGACACGTACCTGGCCGACGATGGCTTCATCTCCCTGACCATAGGCATACACGGAGTGCCCGTGACCCAGGACAAAGAGGTTTACGACGCGCTCGCGGCCGCGGCCCTCGACCGTTACTGGCTGCAGTTCCTCGATGACCGCGACCGATATTACTACAAGCGGGTCTACCTGGGATTGGTGCGCGCCATAGATTTCATATTCACCCTGCCGCAATTCGACGGCCGCTCGCTGGCCGTCAGCGGAGGCAGCCAGGGCGGCGCACTGGCGGTGGTCGCGGCCGGGCTCGATGCACGCGTGAGTTGCTACACCTCGTTCTACCCGGCCCTGTGCGAACTGACCGGCTACCTGCACGGCCGCGCGGGGGGATGGCCCGCCATGTTCCGCGGCGAAGATCCCAAAGGGCAGGGAGTGGCCGCTAAGGCGGCCGTGAGCGCCTACTACGACGTGGTCAATTTCGCGCGCACGGTCACCGTCCCCGGTTACTTCTCCTGGGGCTATAACGACCAGGTATGCCCGCCCACCTCGATGTACGCGGCCTATAACGCGGTCATCGCGCCCAAAGAGCTGAAAGTATTTCCCGAGACGGCGCACTGGAACTACCCGGAACAGTGGGAAGCCAAACAGGCCTTCATAAAACGTATGTTACTCGAAAAATAGTCCGAAAATGCGACTTACACGTATATTATTGCCGTGCCTGCTTCTACTGTGCCTGCATGGCGCGGGACAGAACCCCCGCGAGGCCATGTGGATGCCCGAGATCGCGGCCTACATGCAAAAAGACAGCGCCGCGCCGCCCGCGAAGGGAGCGATCCTGTTCACCGGCAGCTCGTCGATCCGCATGTGGAAGGGGCTGGCGGATTATTTTCCCGGCTACCAGATCGTCCAGCGCGGTGTGGGCGGCAGCCATCTGGAAGATATTATCTATTTCGCCGAGAAGATCGTATTCCCCTACAGCCCGCGCCAGATCGTGCTTTACGAAGGCGACAACGACCTGAAGGACGGCTTTTCGCCCGAGCGCTTCATGGACGATGTGAAAACGTTCGTCAGGTTGGTGCAGATCCGCCAGCCGGGTACGAGCATCGTATTGCTCTCCGTAAAGCCCTCGCCCGCCCGGGACCACCTGCAGCAGGCGTACATGCAGGCCAACCGGCTGATGGCGGCTTACGCGGCCTCGCAACCCGGCGTGACGTTCGTCGACACCACCCCGTCGGTCATAGGGCCGGACGGCCAGTACATCGAAAGCCATTTTATGTCCGACAAACTGCACATCAACGAGAAAGCGTATAAACAATGGGCCGAAATGCTCCGCCCGCATCTTATTCCTGAAATGGTCGACCGGCAAGCCACCGCACCCACGCGCGCCCTGTACCGTAACCTTAAAACGATCGGCAAGAAGGGCACCATGTTCGGCCATCAGGACGCCACCGCCTACGGCATCGGCTGGAAATACGAGCCCGGCCGCAGCGACGTACACTCGGTATGCGGCGATTACCCGGCCGTATGCGGCTGGGAGATCGGCGGCATAGAGCTTGGGGTCGCAAGCAGCCTGGATTCGGTGCGCTTCGATGTGATACGCCGCCTGATCGGGGAGTGCCATGCCCGCGGCGGGGTCAACACCATCAGCTGGCACGCGCGCAATCCCCTGACCGGGGGCGACACGTGGGACGTGAAGGGCGGCGGCAACGCCGTGGCCACGATCCTGCCCGGCGGCGCGAACCACACCCTTTTCACCGGGTGGCTCGACCGTGTGGCCGCCTTCCTGGGCTCGCTCAAGGACACCCATGGCGCACCCATCCCGGTGATTTTCCGCCCCTTCCACGAACATACCGGAAGCTGGTTCTGGTGGGGACGCGATCTGTGCACGACCGGACAATACACCCAGCTTTGGCAATTCACCGTGGGCTACCTGCGCGATGTGAAAGGGTTGCACAACCTGGTATACAGCTACTCGCCCGACCGTGTGGCCGACCAGGGGGAATACCTGGAGCGCTATCCGGGCGACGCGTGGGTCGACCTGCTCGGCCTGGACCTTTACCAGTTCAAGGCGAGCGGGGTGGGCGAGTACCGCAAATGCATGCGCTCTTCGCTCGACGTGCTGAGCGCCATTGCCGCCGAGCGGGACAAACCCTTCGCCGTGACGGAGACGGGCCTGGAATGCATCCCGACGAAGAATTGGTTCACCGGTGTGCTCGCACCCCTGATCGAGCCTTACGCCCCCGCTTACGTACTGCTGTGGCGCAACGCCTACGAACGCAAGAACCACTATTACGCCCCATATCCGGGACACCCTTCGTGCCCCGATTTCATCAAATACAAACTCTCGGGGCGGGTACTTTTCAATGCCGCCCTTCCCGATATGTACAAGACAGAATAACTCCTCACACCCTCTCACAACTCCCAACCATGAAATTTCAGGATATCAAAGATATCACAGCGCGCCACGAAGCGCTGCTGTCCCTGCCCAACGCCCCGCTCGAAAGCGACAACGGCGTTTACCTGCGCTACCGCAACCCTATACTGACCGCCGCCCACGCCCCGCTCGCATGGCGTTACGACCTGGACCCGGCGACCAACTCCTTTTTGATGGAACGCATCGGCGTGAACGCCGTAATGAACTCGGGGGCCATTAAAGTCAACGGCAAATACGCGGTCATGGCCCGCGTCGAAGGCGCCGACCGCAAGTCGTTCTTCGCCGTGGCCGAGAGCCCGAACGGTGTGGACAACTTCCGCTTCAGGGAATATCCCGTCACCATGCCGCAGACCGGTGATCCGGACATCAACGTCTACGACATGCGTCTGACGGCGCACGAGGACGGCTGGATATACGGCATCTTCTGCGTGGAACGCAAAGACCCCGCCGCCCCCGCGGGCGACCTCTCGTCGGCCGTGGCGGCGGCCGGTATCGCCCGCACCCGCGACCTGGACAACTGGGAGCGCCTGCCCGACCTGGTATCGCGCAGCCAGCAACGCAACGTGGTGTTGCATCCCGAATTCGTCGACGGCAAATACGCCCTCTACACCCGCCCGCAGGACGGTTTCATCGACACCGGCAACGGCGGCGGCATCGGCTGGGCGCTGGTCGACGACATCGCCGGGGCCAGCATCGGCGAAGAGACCATCATCAACCACCGCCGCTACCACACCATCAAGGAGGCTAAGAACGGCGAGGGGCCGCACCCCATCAAAACCCCCCGGGGATGGTTGCACCTAGCCCACGGCGTGCGCAACTGCGCGGCCGGGCTACGCTATGTGCTCTACCTGTATGTGACCGACCTGGAGCGTCCCTGGGAGCTGATCGCCGAACCTGCGGGTTACTTCATGGCCCCGGAAGGGGGCGAGCGCGTGGGTGACGTGTCGAATGTGCTCTTCTCGAACGGTTGGATCGCCGACGACGACGGGACGGTTTACATCTACTACGCCTCGTCCGACACGCGGATGCACGTGGCCACGTCGACCGTAGACCGTCTGCTGGACTACTGTTTCAACACCCCGGCCGACGGACTGAGCACCTCGGCCTCGGTGGAGAACATCAAAAAACTGATCGATAAAAACAAAAAGGCCGGATACGGCGCCTGGAGATGATAAAACTGCGCGAAAAGATCGGCTATGGCTTCGGCGACATGGCCAGCAGTATGTTCTGGAAGATATTCGGGATGTACCTGCTGTTCTTCTATACCAAGGTGTTCGGACTCTCGCCCGCGGCGGCGGGGACCATGTTCCTCGTCACGCGCATCTGGGACGCGCTCATAGACCCCGTGATGGGCATGGTCGCGGACCGCACCACCTCGCGGTGGGGTAAATACCGCCCTTACATCCTCTGGGGCGCCGTCCCGTTCGCGGTGATCGGGGTGCTCACGTTCGTAGTGCCCTCTTTGGGGCCCGACGGCAAACTGGTCTACGCCTACGTGACCTACACGCTGATGATGATGGTCTACTCGGTGGTCAACGTGCCCTACGCGTCGCTGCTGGGGGTGATGTCGCCCGAGGTGAAGGAGCGCAACACGCTCTCCTCCTACCGCATGTTCTTCGCCTTCGCGGGCAGCCTGCTCACCTTTATGATCTTCCAGCCGCTGGTGGACTTTTTCTCCACCGTATTCGGCGGCGGGGCTCCCGTGGAAGGCGGGGGCATCAGCACCTCGCCGGTGGGGTGGACGTGCGGGGTGGCGGTCGTTTCGCTGATCTGCGTGGCGTTGTTCTGGCTTTGCTTCCGCTGGACGAAGGAGCGGGTGACCGCTATCGACGCCGGGCAGGATAACGCCTCGGTATGGCAGGACCTTAAAAAACTGGCGCGCAACGCCCCGTGGTGGATCCTGCTGGCCGGGGGCGTGGCGGCGCTGTTGTTCAACGCCGTGCGCGATTCGGTGGCGATATTCTATTTCGTGGATTACGTGAAGACCGGGCAAACCACCACGGTGATGGGCTGGACCGTCGGCACGCTCTATCTGCTCACCGGACAGGGGGCCAACATGCTCGGCGTGGCGCTGGCTGCACCCGTATCCAACCGCATAGGCAAGAAGAATACCTACATAGGGGCCATGGTCATCGCGGGTGTACTGAGTTGCCTGTTCTTCAGGCTCGGGGCGGGACAGGTGGCGCTGATCTTCATCTTCCAATTCCTGATCTCGGTATGTGCCGGCAGTATCTTCCCGATGCTGTGGAGTATGTACGCCGACATCGTCGATTACCAGGAACTCAAGACCGGCCGCCGGGCTACAGGGCTGATATTCTCCTCCTCGTCCATGTCCCAGAAGATGGGTTGGGCGCTCGGGGGCGCGCTGACCGGTTGGCTGTTGACCCTGTTCGGTTACGACCAGGCCGCCGCCGTGCAGAGCTCCTCGGCCATAGACGGTGTGAGGCTGATGATGAGCTGGATACCGGCCATCGGATGCGCCATCTCGGTCGTGGTGCTGCTGTTCTACCCGCTTTCCGAAAAACGCATGGAACGCATCACCGCCGAGCTGAACGAAAAACGGGCTTCACATGCACCCGACGCCTGATATGAGCGCGCTGGCCCGCCGCGTTGAGGCCATGTTGCACGACAACATCCTTTCCTTTTGGATGCGGATGGCCGACCCCGTGCGCGGCGGTTTTTACGGCCGGATGACCGGCCAGGGGGAACTCGTCCCCGACGCACCGCGCGGCGGGGTCCTTAACGCCCGCATCCTGTGGACCTTCTCGGCCGCGTACCGCACGACCGGCCGAGCTGAGTACCTCGCGATGGCGACCCGGGCGAAGGATTACCTCGTGGCTCATTTCACGGACGACCGGTACGGCGGCATCTATTGGGCCGTGGACGCCGATGGCCGCCCGCTCGACTCCAAAAAGCAGTTTTACGCCCTCGGGTTCGCGCTCTACGGCTTGAGCGAGCATTACCGGGCCACGGGCGAGAAGGATTCGCTGGAAAGGGCCATCGCCTTGTTCGAGGCTATCGAAAGCCACAGCCGCGATCCGTTGAACGGCGGTTACCGTGAGGCATGCGCGCGCGACTGGTCGCCGTTGGACGACGTACGCCTGAGCGATAAGGACGCCAACGAGCCCAAAACGATGAACACCCACCTGCATATCCTGGAGCCCTACACGAACCTCTACCGCGTATGGCCCGACAAACGGTTGGAAAACAGCCTGCGGGAACTGGCCGGGATATTCCTTGAGCGGATCTACCGCCCCTCGACGGGCCACCTGGGTCTGTTCTTCGACGATGGCTGGCGGGAGCGCGGCGGCGACGTCTCGTTCGGCCACGATATCGAGGCGGCATGGCTGCTGCTGGAAGCCACTGACGCATTGGGCGATCGGGAGCTTCAGGCCCGCGCCATTCCCGTGATCCGCCACATCGCCCGGGCCGCGGCGGAAGGGTTGCAACCCGACGGGTCGATGATCTACGAGCGGCACGCCGACGGCCGCACGGACACCCAGCGCCATTGGTGGGTGCAGGCCGAAGCGGTCGCCGGGTATATGCATATGTACGCCCGCTTCGGTGGGGGCGACGACCTGCAAAGGGCGCTAAGCTGCCTGGAATATATCGAAACCCGCCTTGTCGACCGCGCGGGCGGTGAATGGTGGTGGGGTATCGCGGGCGACGGCACGATCAACGACGCCGACGACAAGGCGGGCTTCTGGAAATGCCCTTACCACAACGGGCGTATGTGTATGGAGATCATCTCCCTGGCCGCACAGATGTAAGACTGAACCGCCCTACGGGTGTGATTTACCCTTCATTCAACACCCTTTTTTCTATCGCCGCGGCCGCCTTTTGGCCCGAAGCGATAGCCCGGACGATCAGGCTGGCCCCTGAGGCGCTATCTCCCGCCGTATATACGTATGCCTCGGAGGTGCCCCCGTCTGTCGCGCAAAGGATATTGCCCCGGCTGTCGAGAGCCAGTCCCAGGTCCTGAACCGGGCCTTCGTGCGAAGGATGGACGAAGCCCATGGCCAGCAGCACCAGGTCGGCGCGGATCGTCTCCGTGCGGCCGGTTCCGGTGGGCGGCGCGCCCGGTTCCCCGCTCCATTCGACCGCTTCGACCTCGGCGCCCGTCACCCGGCCTTTTTCGCCGGTAAACCGGTTGGTGGCCAGCGACCAGCGCCGGGTGCAACCTTCCTCGTGCGACGAAGAGGTTCTCAGCACCGCGGGCCAGGCGGGCCAGGGGGTGAGCGGATTATCCCCCTCGGGCGGCTTGGGCATGATCTCGATCTGGGTGACGCTCAGCGCTCCCTGGCGTACGGCCGTGCCCACACAGTCGCTGCCGGTATCTCCGCCGCCGATCACCAGCACGTTCTTTCCGTGCGCCGATATCCTCTCGTCGTCGGGAATGTCCGCCCCTGCATTCATCCTGTTCTGTTGCCGCAGAAAATCGAGGGCGAAATGGATGCCTTCCAATCCGCGCCCCCCGACCTTCAGGTCGCGCGGCACACCCGAGCCGATACACAGGCACAGGGCGTCGAACTCATCCAGAAGGGCGGATGCGCAGATGTCCACACCCACTTCGGTGCCGGTAATGAACTCCACCCCCTCGCGTTGCATCAGGTCGATCCGGCGCCCGACGATGCGTTTGTCGAGCTTGAAATCGGGAATGCCCAGCCGCAGCAGGCCGCCCGGGGCTTCGTCCTTCTCGTAGACCACGACATGGAACCCGCGACGGTTGAGCCGGTTGGCGACGGTCAATCCCGCCGGGCCCGAGCCGATGACCGCCACTTTCTGCGAATGCCGTTGCAGAGGGGTGACGGGTTTTATGTACATCTCCTCGAACGCCCTTTCCGCTACGGCAGCCTCGTTTTCGCGTATCGTCACGGCCTGGTGGTCGAGCGCGAGCACGCACGATTTCTCGCAAAGGGCCGGGCACAGCCTGCCGGTGACTTCCGGAAAGTCGTTGGTCGAAGAGAGGATCTCGTATGCCTGCCGCCATTCGCCCTTGTATACCGCATCCTGCCATTCGGGCTGGCGGTTGCCCAGCGGGCAGGCCCAATGGCAGAACGGCACCCCGCAATCCATGCAGCGCGAAGCCTGGAGCATGCGCTCCTGTGTGTTGAGCGCCAGTTCCACCCCGGCGTAATCTTTTACGCGTTCGCCCACGGGCCTGTATCCGGCCGGATGGCGGGAAATGGTCAAAAAACTTTTCGGATTTCCCATATCAATAATCCCTTTCCATTTGTTCTATCTTCGCACGGAGCGCCTCACTCTGGCGGTCGTGCAGGATCTTTTTATATTCGATGGGGGTCACTTTTTTGAACCGCCCCACGCTTTGTCCCCAGTCGGCGAGCAGCCTTCGGGCCAGCGGGCTGCCCGTGGCGGCGGCGTGCCGGGCGAGCAGGTCGCGCAACTCGGCCTTGTCGCCGCCTCCCTCGACGAGCGAGAGTTCGACCATCTCCATGTTGCAGAAGAAGTCGAAATCCTCTCCCGGATCCCAGACATAGGCGATCCCGCCGCTCATGCCTGCCGCAAAGTTGCGGCCCACGGGTCCCAGGATGACGGCGCAGCCCCCGGTCATGTATTCGCAGCAATGGTCTCCCGCCCCTTCGGCGACGGCCGTCGCGCCGCTGTTGCGCACGCAGAAACGCTCGCCTACCCGGCCCGAGATGAACACCTCGCCCGAGGTGGCCCCGTAAAGGAGCGTGTTGCCGGCGATCACGTTATCTTCGGGAGCGAACGTCGAACTTTCGGGCGGCGCGACGACGATCCGTCCGCCGGACAACCCTTTGCCGAGGTAATCGTTGGCGTCTCCGCGGAGGGTGAAGGCCACCCCGGCAGCGAGGAACGCCCCGAAGCTCTGTCCGGCCGAGCCCTCGAAAGTACAGTCGATGGTGTCGGCGGGAAGCCCCGCGTTCCCGTATTTTTTTGCGATCTCGCCCGAGAGCATCGCCCCCGTGGCGCGGTCGGTATTGTGTATGCCGTAACGCAAGGCCACCGGTTTCCCGGTTTCGATCGCTTGCGCGGCGTCGGCGATGATGCGCCTGTCGAGGACATCTTCGATGCCGTGTTCCTGCGGGTGGGTGTTGCACAGGGCCGTCTGGGCGCCTTCGGGACGCCAGAGCAGGCGCTGCAGGTCTACGCCCGACAGTTTCGGTTCGTCGAAGCGGGCGGTGTCCTGACGCAGCAGGTCGCTGCGGCCGATGATCCGGTCCATCGACCGGAAGCCCATCGAGGCCAGGTGTTCGCGCACGTTTTCAGCCAGGAAAAGGAATAAATTCAACAGGTGCTCTTCCCGGCCTTTAAAGCGGGCGCGCAACCGCTCGTCCTGGGTGGCCACACCCACCGGACAGGTGTTGAGGTGGCATTTGCGCATCATCACGCAGCCCAGGGAGATCAGGGCCGAGGTGGCGAAACCGTACTCTTCGGCCCCCAGCAGGGCGGCGACGATCACGTCGCGCCCGGTCTTTAGCTGCCCGTCGGTCTGCAGCACGACCTGAGAGCGCAGGCCGTTGGCCGCGAGCGTCTGCTGCGTTTCCGCCAGACCGATCTCGGCGGGCATTCCGGCATATTTGATCGAACTGACGGGACTTGCGCCCGTCCCGCCTTCGCAGCCGCTGATCACGATCACGTCCGCTTTGGCTTTGGCCACCCCGGCGGCGATGGTGCCCACGCCGCTTTCGCAGACCAGCTTGACGGATATGCGCGCTGCCGGGTTGACGTTCTTCAGGTCGAAGATCAACTGGGCCAGATCCTCGATCGAATAAATATCGTGGTGGGGCGGGGGAGAGATGAGCGAGATGCCGGGGATGGAGTGGCGCGTGCGGGCGATCATTTCGTCCACCTTATACCCGGGCAACTGCCCGCCCTCGCCCGGCTTGGCACCCTGTGCGATCTTGATCTGTATCTCGTCGGCATTGACGAGGTATTCGGCCGTCACGCCGAAACGCCCTGAGGCGACCTGCTTGATCGCGCTGCGGGCCGATGAGCCGTCGGCCGTCGGGATGAACCGGGCGGGGTCTTCGCCGCCTTCGCCCGTGTTGCTTTTGCCCCCGAGCGCGTTCATGGCGCGCGCCATCGCCTCGTGGGCCTCGCGGCTGATCGAGCCGAACGACATGGCCCCGGTCACGAAACGGCGCGCGATGGACGCGGCGGGCTCCACCTCGTCCAGCGGGATGGGGTTTTGTTTGAAACCAAGCAGGTCGCGGATGAACATAGGATCATTTTTACCATCCACAGCCGCCGTGTATTCCTTGAATTTTTCATACGAGCCGCTGCGTACGGCCTGTTGAAGCAACGATATGGATTCGGGATTCCAGGCGTGCCGCTCCCCGTCGCGTCGCCAGGCGTAAAACCCTTCCTGCCGCAGCGGCGATTGCTGCCCGAAAGCCTCGCGGACAAGCGCCTGCTGTTGCGCGGCGATCTGTTCGAGCCCGATGCCGCCGATGGGGGAGGTGATCCCCCCGAAATATTCCTGCACGAACTCCCGGGACAGGCCGATGGCTTCGAATATCTTCGCGCCCCGGTAGCTGCGGATGGTCGATATGCCCATCTTCGAAAGGATCTTGAGCAGCCCCTTGTCGATCGATTTTATATAGTGTTTTTCGGCGGTTTCGAAATCCAGGCGGATATTCCCCTCGGCGATCTGGCGGTCGATCACTGCGAAGGCCATGTAGGGATTCACGGCGCTGGCCCCGAATCCGACCAGCAGGGCGAAGTGCATCACCTCGCGCGGCTCGGCGCTCTCGACGATCAGGCCGATCTGGGCCCGCTTGCAACGGGCCGTCAGGTGTTGGTGGACGGCCGAGCAGGCCAGCAGCGAGGGGATCGGCGCCACACCGGGGGCGATGCCCCGGTCGCTGAGGATGATGTAGTTGTAGCCTTCATCGACCGACAGGGCCGCTTCGGTGCAGAGCGTGTCGAGCGCCTGTTTCAGCCCTTCAGCGCCATTGGCCGGATCGTAGAGCATCGGCAGGGTGCGGGAGCGGAATCCCTTGTATTCGAGGTGGCGCAGGATGTCCGTATCGCGGTCGGTGAGCACCGGGCTGCGCAGTTTGATCATCTTGCACAACCCCGGGTCGGGCCTCAGCAGGCCATGGTCGAACGTGCCGATGTAGCTGGAAAGGGACATGACCAGCTCCTCGCGGATGGGATCGACCGGGGGATTGGTCACCTGGGCGAACTGCTGGCGGAAATAGCGGAACAGGCTTTGGGGCTGCCGTGAAAAAATGGCGGGCGGGGTGTCGTTGCCCATCGAGCCGATCGGCTCTTTCCCCTCGACGGTCATCGGGACGATGATCTTTTCGACCTCTTCCTGCGTGTAGTTGAACGCCCTCAGATGCTCATTGAATCGCTCGACCTTATGCGTCACGCTGCGCCCCGAGGCGATCCGCCCCAGTTCGATGCGGTTGGCGTCGAGCCATTCGCCGTAGGGATACTCGGCGGCCAGGGCGCTTTTCAGCTCCCGGTCGCGGTAGATGCGTCCGTCGCGGGTGTCCACCAGCAGCATCTTGCCGGGGCCCAGTTTGCCCTTCTCTTTGATTTGGCCGGGGTCGAAATCGAGCACGCCGGTCTCGGACGCCATGACCAGCATGCCGTCGTGGGTGACCAGGTAACGCAAGGGGCGCAGGCCGTTGCGGTCGAGCATCCCCCCGGCGAAGGTCCCGTCCGAGAACAACAGCGCCGCAGGGCCGTCCCACGGCTCGAAAACGAGCGAGTTGAATTCGTAGAACGCCTTGACCTCCACCGGTAGCGGATTTTTGTCGTTCCAACTTTCCGGAATGAGCATCGCCAACGCCCGCGGCAGGGGTATGCCCGAGAGGAGCAGGAACTCGAGCGCGTTGTCGAGCGAGGCGCTGTCGCTCATCCCCTTCTCCAGGATGGGCAACACGCTGTCGATATCCGGAAAATTCGCCGAGCGCATCAGCCGTTCGCGGGCGGCCATCCATTGGCGGTTGCCGCGGATGGTGTTGATCTCGCCGTTGTGGCCAAGGCATCGGAAAGGCTGCGCCAACTTCCATTGAGGCAGCGTGTTGGTACTGAAACGAGAATGGACGAGCGCCACGGCGCTGGTGAAATAAGGGCTGCCCAGATCGGAAAAATAACGGCGCAACTGCAGAGAGGTGAGCATCCCCTTGTAGACGATGGTTTTCGTCGACAGGCTCACCACATAGCAATCTTCGCCTACGGTGCGCTCGATGGCCTTTCGCAGCAGATAGAGCCTGATCTCGAGCCCGCCCTTGCCCGAAGCGTCGGTCAGGAAGAGCTGTTTGATCGCCGGTTCGGTGGTCGAGGAACCCTGCCCGAGCAGGGTGCTGTCCACCGGCACGTCGCGCAGGGCCAGTACGTCGAAACCCGCCCTGGCGCACTCTTTCCGTATCGCGCCGATGGCCTTGCGCTGCCGGTACGAATCCTTCGGCAGGAACGCCAGCCCCGTCCCGTAGCTCCCCTTTTCGGGCACCGGGATGCCGCTGAGCAGGATGAATTCATGGGGTATCTGGAGCATGATGCCCGCCCCGTCGCCACTGTGGGGATCCACCCCCTCCGCTCCGCGGTGCACCATGCGTTCCAGAATTTCCAGCCCCTTGTCGACCAGCTCGTGCGTCCGCGCCCCGCCGAGGTTGACGATCAGGCCGACCCCGCAGGCGTCATGCTCGTATGCCGGGGAGTAAAGTCCCCGGCTACGATTATCCGTGTTGTCTTTCATACGCGTTATCTGATGAACAACAATTCCCGGTATTTGGGAAGCGGCCACATCCGGTTGTCCACGATCAGTTCCAGTTTGTCGATGTGGTAACGTATTTTCTCCATCAGCGGGACGATGTTGTCGTGGTACAGGACGGCCTTCTGCTGCTCGCTGTCCCGGCTGTTGGCTTTTTTGCGCTCTTCGGTCATCGCGTCCACACCGCCCGCGATCTCCATCGTGTGGTTGGCGATGCGCTCGATCAGCAGGCGGTTGTGCGCGGACATATCCTCGCCCAGTTCACTCTTGAAGATCTTGACCGTCCGTTCGACGTTTTCCAGCAGCATGCTCTGGTAGCCGGTCGCCACGGGGATGATGTGGTTCATCGCCAGGTCGCCCAGCACGCGCGACTCGATCTGGATCTTTTTCGTATAGGTCTCCCATTTCACCTCGCAGCGCGAGTGCAGCTCTTTTTCGCTCAGCACCCCGGTCGAGGTATACATCTGTACGCTCGTTTTTGAAAGGTACTCGCCGATGATGTCGGGTACGGACGTCCGGCAGTCCAGGCCGCGTTTGGCGGCCTCGGCCTTCCACTGGTCGCTGTACCCGTTGCCGTCGAAATGGATCGCGGCGCTGTCGGCGATATAGCCCTTTATCACTTCGAAGATCGCTTTCTCTTTGGGCTGTCCCGCGGCGATCCGTTTTTGGACGTCTTTGCTGAAAACGTCCAACTGCTCGGCCATGGCCGTATTGAGCGCGATCATGGCCGCCCCGCAGTTCTCCGAAGAGCCTACGGCGCGGAACTCGAAGCGGTTGCCGGTGAAGGCGAACGGCGAGGTCCGGTTGCGGTCGGTGTTGTCGATGAACAGCTCGGGAATGTGCCCGATGCCGAGTTTGAGCCCGGCTTTCTTGTCGAGCACGATCGCTTCGTCGGCGGTCGAAGCGGCCATCTTGTCGAGCACGGCCGAGATCTGCGTGCCGAGGAACACCGATATGATCGCCGGGGGCGCCTCGTTCGCACCCAGGCGGTGGGCGTTGGTGGCCGAACTGATGGCCGCTTTGAGCAGCCCGTTATGCCGGTGTACGGCCTTCAGCACGTTGACCACGAAGGTGATGAATTGCAAATCGCCCATCGCGTCCTTGCTCGGAGCCAGCAGGTTGACCCCCGTGTCGGTGCCGAGCGACCAGTTGCAGTGCTTGCCTGAACCGTTGACGCCCTTGAACGGCTTCTCGTGCAGCAGCACGCGGAAATGGTGCCGCTTGGCCACCATGCGCATCAGGGACATCAGCAGCAGGTTGTGATCCACCGCAAGATTGGTCTCCTCGTAGACCGGCGCCAGCTCGAACTGGTTGGGAGCCACTTCGTTATGTCGTGTCTTGACGGGAATGCCGAGTTGTAACGCTTCGAATTCCAGGTCGGTCATAAAGGCCAGCACCCGCGAGGGGATATGGCCGAAATAGTGGTCCTCCAACTGCTGGTTCTTGGCGCTGTCGTGGCCCATCAGCGTGCGTCCCGTGAGCATCAGGTCGGGACGTCCGGCCCACAGCGATTCGTCGACCAGGAAATACTCTTGCTCCCAACCCAGGAACGAGGTCACCTTTTTGACCTCGGGGTCGAACAGGCGGCAGACTCCGGTAGCCGCCTTATCCACGGCGGCCAGGGCTTTCAGCAGCGGGGCTTTGTAATCGAGCGCCTCGCCGGTATAGGAAATAAAAATGGTCGGGATGCAGAGCGTGTCGCCGACGATAAAGGCGGGCGAAGCGGGGTCCCAGGCGGTGTAGCCGCGCGCTTCGAACGTGTTGCGGATGCCGCCGTTGGGGAAGCTCGACGCATCGGGCTCCTGTTGCACTAAGAGTTTGCCGGAAAATTCCTCGATGGCCTTGCCCTGTCCGGTGAATTCGGCGAACGAGTCGTGTTTTTCGGCCGTGCCTCCGGTCAGGGGTTGGAACCAGTGGGTGTAGTGGGTCGCGCCCATATCGGTCGCCCACTGTTTCATCGCCTGCGCGATCTGGTCGGCCAGTTCGGCGCTCAGCGGCCGGCCGGCGGCGATGGCGTCGTTCAGCGTGCGGAAGGCGCCTTTGGGCATATACTCCTTCATTTTGTCCGGGGTGAACACGTTCTGTGCGAAGTAATCGTACACCCGGCCGCCGGGGGCCTCGGCAGGTACCGTCCGGTGGGCCAGGGCTTCATTCAAAAGATCGAATCGTAACATGGTTTTTTTTATTGTTATTTCAAAAAGATATTGTTGCGGCGGCAGGTCTCGATCATCTCGTCGCTCCAGAGTGAGGCCTGCACCTCGCCGATGTGGGCGCAACGCAGCAGGTACATGCACAGCCGGCTCTGCCCGATGCCGCCCCCGACCGAAAGCGGAAGGCGGTCTTCCATCAGCATGCGGTGGAAATGCAGGTCCATGCGTTCGGGACAACCTTCTGTGTCGAGCTGCCGTGCCAGCGCCTCCTTGTCGACGCGGATACCCATCGACGAGAGCTCGAACGCCGTGCCGAGCACCGGGTTCCACAGGATAATGTCGCCGTTCAGACCTGCGTGGCTTTCGTCGGTGGGGGTCGACCAGTCGTCGTAGTCGGGGGCCCGGCCGTCGTGTTTCCGCCCGTCGCCGAGTTTGCCGCCGATGCCGGTCAAAAAGATCGCGCCGTATTGCCGGGCGGCTTCGGTTTCCCTTTCGCGGGGCGTGAGGTCGGGATACCCGGCCCTCAGGTCTTCCGCGTGGATGAACGTGATCCGTTCGGGCAGCAGGGGGGTGATGTGGGGGTACATGCCGTAGATGTAATCCTCGGCGTTTTTAAGCACGCAGTATATCTTCTGCACGGTCTCTTTCAGAAAGTCGAGCGTGCGTTCGCCGGATGTGATCGTGCGCTCCCAGTCCCATTGGTCGACGTAGAGCGAGTGCAGGTTGTCCAACTCCTCGTCCGCGCGGATGGCGTTCATGTCGGTATAGAGGCCGTAACCGGGGGCGATCTTGTAGGCGGCCAGTTTCATGCGCTTCCATTTGGCCAGCGAGTGGACCACCTCGGCCCTTGCGCCGCCCATGTCCTTGATGTCGAATGATACGGCTTTTTCGGTGCCGTTCAGGTCGTCGTTGATGCCCGTGCCCGCGAGCACGAACAGGGGAGCGGTCACACGCCGCAGGTTGAGCGCCCGCGAGAGTTGATCGGGAAACTCGGTCTTGAGTTTTTTGATGGCCAGCTCCATGGTTTCAGGCGCTAAGGCCGCTTTGTAATCCGAAGGAAGGAAAAGTTCCATGATCGTATCGTTTTTAAAGATTATTTATCGGTTTTGTCATGCTGAACGGAGTGAAGAGTACGGGATCATTCCGTTATTCGTCGTCGCTGTATGCGAATTCGCCGTGTTGCGAAATATCGAGGCCCATCGCTTCGCTCTCCTTATCCACGCGCAGCCCCACGGTCCGGTCGACCAGCAGGAAGAGTAACCAGGTCGCCACGCCGCTGAACGCCGCGGCGGCGAGGTTGACCACCCATTGCACGCCCAGTTGTCCCCAGTCGCCGTACCATGCGCCCTGGAGGCCGCCCTGGCCGGTGACCGCCTGCGTGGCGAAGACGCCGGTGAGGATCGCCCCCACGAAACCGCCCACGCCGTGCACGCCGAAAGCGTCGAGCGAATCGTCGTAGCCCGCGCGGCGCTTGATCACCGCCACGGCGATGTAGCACACGACCGTCGCCGTCAGGCCGATGAGGGCCGCCCCGAAGGCGTCGACCGTCCCCGCGGCCGGGGTGATAGCCACCAGCCCTGCGACCGCCCCGGTGCAGACGCCCACCACCGAAGGTTTGCCGCTGAAGATCCATTCCATGGCCATCCACGCCGTGGCCGCCACGGCCGTCGCGAGATGCGTCACCAGAAAGGCATTGGCCGCCAGTCCGTCCGCCGCAAGGCCGCTTCCGGCATTGAAGCCGAACCAACCGAGCCACAACAGGGCCGTACCCAGCACCACGAAAGGAATATTGTGCGGGGTGACCGGATGTCCGGGCTTATAGACCCTGCGTCGCCCGAGCATCAGGGCCATCACCAGCGCCGACACCCCGGCGTTGATATGCACCACCGTGCCGCCTGCGAAGTCGATCGCCCCCATGCGGGCCATCCATCCGCCGCCCCAGACCCAATGGGCCGTCGTGTTGTAAACCAATATGGACCAAAGCAGGGTAAACAATAGAAACCCCGAAAATTTGATGCGCTCGGCGAAGGCCCCGATGATCAGCGCGGGCGTAATGACCGCGAACATGCATTGGAACAGCACGAAAACGATCTCCGGGATGTTACCCGTAGTGAGCGAGGAGAGGGTAACCCCGTTCAAAAAGACCTTGTCGAAGCCGCCGATGAACTGCCCCGCCGCCCCGCCGTCCTGCAACCCGGTGCCGAATACCCAGGTGTAGCCCAGCACGATCCATTCGATGCTCACCACGGCGGTGATCGTCATGCATTGCATCAGGATGCTGAGCACGTTCTTACGCCTCACCAGCCCGCCATAGAAAAACGCCAGCCCGGGCACGGTCATCATCATCACCAGGATCGTAGCCATGATGATCCAGGCCGTGTTGCCGCTGTCCGGCGTTGCGGCCGCACCCGCGGGTGCGGCCATGACCGCAGGGCCAACCATGAGCAGGGCGGCGGTCAGGAGAAATATGATAGATATTTTTTTCATTTCAATTTTTTGAGTCTATTATTTCGCGCAAACAGTGCGTTGGCCTGGCGCACCCCCCTTTCCCAAAGGGGGGCAGGGGGAAATATGCCAGCGCAGCGGAACGAAAAGAATAACGGAGTTCGGCCATGCCCAAAACAGCATTCCAAACCACAATCCCCACCTGTAAGCATATCAGAATTCGTCGAACTCCCGTTATTTATTGTATAGCGATTCGTCGCCCGCCTCGCCCGTGCGGATGCGGATGCTCTGCTCGACGGGCGTGATGAAGATCCGCCCGTCGCCGCTCTCGCCCGTAAAGCCGTTTTTCAGGATGGCGTCGACCGATTTCTGGACGTTCTGGTCCCGCACCACAAAAGAGACGAAGACCCTTTCTATGGTGTTTACGTCGTAGGCGATGCCCCGGAACACGAGGCCCTGCTTGGCGTCGCCCTGGCCTTTGACATCCCACCACGAGAGGAACTCGATGTCGGCCTGATGTAAAGCCTGGCGGACGTCGGTGAATTTCGATTTGCGAATGATCGCTTCTATTTTTTTCATTTCTGGTGTATTTATAATTTCTCTTTGATCCGTCGTATGGCTTGCAGGGTGCGGTCGCGCTGTCCGAAAGCGGTCAGCCTGACGAAACCCTCTCCGCTGGGACCGAAGCCCACGCCCGGAGTGGAGACCACATCGCACGCATGCAGCAGCCGGTCGAAAAATTCCCAGGACGATACGCCGTCCGGCGTACACAGCCAGATATAGGGGGCATTCTGTCCGCCGTATACATTGAAGCCCAGGTCGTGGAACCCCTCGCGTATAAGCCGGGCGTTCTCCATGTAATACTCCACGCCCCGCCGGACCTCTTTTTGTCCGGGCCGGGTGTAGACGGCCAGGGCCGCCCGCTGGACGACGTAGGCCGTCCCGTTGAACTTGGTGCACTGGCGGCGGTTCCACAGGTTGCGAAGGCTTACCTTGTTGCCTCGCGCGTCGTAACCCGCCAGCTCTTTGGGTACGACCGTGTAGCCGCACCGCAGGCCCGTGAACCCGGCTGTCTTTGAAAAGCTGCGGAACTCGACGGCCACCTCGCGCGCACCTTCGATTTCATAAATGGAATGGGGTATGTCCGGATCACAGATAAACGCTTCGTATGCGGCATCGAAGAGGATGAGCGAGCGGTTTTCGCGGGCGTAATCGACCCATTGTTTCAACTGCTGCCGGGTCAGCGTGGTTCCCGTGGGGTTGTTCGGGTAGCAGAGGTAGATCACGTCCGGCCGGGTTGCGGGAAGCTCCGGCACGAAGCCGTTCGCCTCCAGGCAGGGCAGGTAGATGAGCCGGTTCCAACGGCCGCCCGCCAGTTCGCCTGCCCGTCCCCCCATCACGTTCGAATCGACGTAGACCGGGTAGACCGGGTCGGTCAGCGCCACGACGTTGTCCGCGGAGAGGATATCCCCGAAATTGCCGATGTCGCTTTTGGCCCCGTCGCTGATGAACACCTCGTCCGGGTCCAACTGCACGCCCCGCGGCAGGAAATCGCGTTCGATGATCGCCTGGCGCAGGAAGTCGTACCCCTGCTCGGGGCCATATCCCCGGAACGTCCCGGCATGGGCCTGCTCGTCGACCGCTTTGCGCATCGCCCCCACGACCGAGTGGGGCAGGGGGCGCGTCACGTCGCCTATCCCTAAGCTGATCACATCGGCCCCGGGATTGGCGGCTTTGTACGCCTCCACCCGGCGCGCGATCTCGGAAAACAGGTAGTTTCCCGGGAGTTTCGTGTAATTGTCGTTGATCCGGATCATTATCTTAGTCGTATAAAAATTCACCTTCGAATACCATAGCTGCGGGGCCGGTCATGAAAACATGGAGCGTTTTCATATCCCATTCGATCTCCAACTCGCCTCCCCGGAGCAGGGCGGTCGCCTTCCGCCCGCAACGGTTTCGGAGCGCCGCGGCCACCAGCGAGGCGCAAGCCCCCGTTCCGCAGGCCAGGGTCTCCCCCGCACCGCGCTCCCAGACCCGTATCTTCATGCGGTCGCTTCGGAGCATCTGAACGAACTCCACGTTAGTGCGCTCGGGGAAGAGCGGATGATGCTCGATGGCCGGGCCGATGCGTTGCAGGTCGACCGCGTCCACATCCTCCACGAAGATCACGGCGTGGGGATTGCCCATCGAGACGCAGGAGATCGGAAATGTTTGCCCTTCCGCTTCAATGGACATGTCGAGCACGATCCCGCTGGTTTTCACGGGAATCTCCTCCGGAGCCAACGCCGGAATGCCCATGTCGACCCGCACCCGGTCGATGTCCCCCCGCTCGCCGGTCATCAGGTCGAGCCGCTTGATCCCGGCCAGCGTCTCCAGAGTGATGGACTTTTTACGGGTAAGTCCCTTGTCATAAACATATTTACCCACGCAGCGCGAGGCGTTGCCGCACATCTGGGCTTCAGACCCGTCGGCGTTGAACATCCGCATCCGGAAGTCGGCCGCTTCGGAGGGGCAGATCAGGACCAATCCATCCGAGCCCACCCCGAAATGGCGGTCGCTGACGGCGACGGCCAGGCGCGAAGGATCGTCGACCGGGGCGGCCGTGCAGTCGACATAGACATAGTCGTTGCCCGCCCCGTGCATTTTCGTGAATTTCATCATTCCGTTCATCGTTGCAGATATTAAAAAGTTACGCCCACGATAAGGTTCGCATCGTCGCCCGCGGGATTGAATACCGCCTGGACGAAGAGCGGGAAACGGACCTGTTCGGTCAGCCCGATCTGTTTGGAAACCTTCAGCGACACGCATGTTACATTGAATTCGTCGTTATAAATGCTTCTCCACGGGGTGATGCCGACCCCGGCCGAGCAATCCATTTTCCCGATCCCGAAACCGTAAGCGATCTCGGCGTAGGAAGAGTACATCCTCTCGCCCTGTTCATCGAGGTCCTGGTCGCCGAAGAACATCGTGCTCCAGGAGAGCGAAAGCGGGAACCGCTCGCCGAAATGGTAGCCCGCCGTGCCTTCGAGCATGTGTTCTCCCCGGTAATCGAAATAGGGGGCGCCCTGTCCGCTCCACCAGTAGTCCGTCACCCCGGCTGAAAAACCGCCCGCACCGTAGAACAACGAGAGGTCGAACTCTTTGAAAGGGGTGGAAAAATCGGTGCTGCCCCACGCCCCGAGCCTGAACCCGGCCGCCGAAACCGACAGCGAGGGCTGGACGGATGCGCCGGTCTGGTAAATACCCCTCCAGACGTAGGAGCTGACCAGGTCGGCACCCGCGGCAGCCTCTGTTTTGTGATCGCCGCCGGCCGCGAAGCCTGGGTGGACGATGATTGCCATAATGAATAGCGTTATGTAGATTATTTGCTTCATTTTGTTGATTTTTAATATGTTGTCTTGATGTATCTTGCTTCGGAAAAAGCAAGGGACACCCAGGGCACGTATGTGCCGGTTAACATTTTCTCAAAAGAAATGGATGTTTAGAGCTTCATGTCGGTGATCCGGGTGCTGGCCCGCATCACCTGGGTCTGGTCGGCGAAGGCGCTCAGACGGACGTACCCTTCGCCGCTGGGCCCGAACCTTACGCCGGGAGAGCAGAGGATGTGGCACTCTTCGAGCAGCTTATCGAACAGCTCCCAGGACGACCCGCCGGGTGAACGGACCCAGATGAAGGGAGCGTTCACCCCTCCGCAGTAATTCAGCCCGGCCTGGTCGAGCGCCGCCCGCAGGATGGCGGCGTTGGACATGTAGTAGCCCACGTTGTTCCTGATCTCGGCACGGCCTTCGGCGGTGTAGAGCGCTTCGGCCGCGCGCTGGATGATGTAGGAGGGGGCGGTGCCCTTGATCGCCTGGCGGCGTTCCCACAGCTCGTTCAGGTAGATGTCCGCCCCGCTGTAAATCGAGTTCCCTTTGACCTCCTTCGGGATGACCGTGTAGCCGCAATGCAACCCCGTGAAACCGGCCTGTTTCGAAAAACTGTGGAATTCGATGGCTACTTTGCGCGCGCCTTTGATCTCGTAGATGCTGTGGGGGATGCCCGGCTCGGTGATGAAAGCCTCGTAGGTGGCGTCGAAGAGGATCAGCACCTTGTTGGCGAGCGCATACTCCACCCATGCGCCGAGTTGCCCGTGTGTCAGCGCCATCCCCGTGGGGTCGTTGGGATAGGCCATGAAGATCACGTCGGGCCTCTCCGAGGGCAGCCCGGGGATGAATCCGTTGTCCCGGTTCGCCGTCAGGTAGATGACGTTGCTCCATTGCTTGTTCTTTTCGAGGATCCCGGCGCGGTAGCCGATCACGTTCGATTCGATGAAGGTCTGGAAGATCGGGTCGAGCACCCCGATGCGGTTGTCGCGGCAGAAGATGTCCCCGATGCTGGCCACCTCGCCCCGGGTACCTTCGTTGACGAAAACCTCGTCCTCGGTGATGCGGATGCCGTGGAATTTGGCGTAGTCCTTCACGATCGCCTCGATCAGGAACGGATAACCCCGCTGCGGCCCGCGCCCCTTGAAGGTCTCCTTTTCCCCCATTTCGAGCACGCCCGACCGCATGGCTTCCACAGCGCTTTTGATCAACGGGAGCACCACCTCGCCGCTGTCCAGCCGGATCAGTTCCGCTTTGGGGTTGATGGCGGAAAACTGGCGGATGCGCGTCTCAGTCTGCCGGGCCACAGCGTCCTGCGATACCTTTAAAAACTGGGAATTGATCAGTGCCATTGTTTGAGTTCTCCTTTCTCTGCTGCAAAGATACGCAAACCTCGCGCCGCGGTGTTCCGGATACTTTAGGAAATTTCAAGTAAAAATTCTCGAAAATATCAAATCGTAATTAAAATATCTGTATTGAGTGGTGAACTGAAATAAAATAGATTCAAAAAACGCCAAAATGGAATTGCCTAAAAATACAAGTGAGTTTGCTCCTGGAATTTTCCCCGTAACTGTGCCGGACTGCCATACTTTTACGCAAAAATAAGGGTATAACACCGATGGAAGAACTCAAACACGAGTGTGGAATAGCGCTGATCGTGCTGCGCAAACCGCCAGAATATTACGATTCGCGTTACGGCAGGGGATACGGGCTGAATAAATTATATCTGCTGATGCACAAGCAGCACAACCGCGGCCAGGAAGGAGCGGGCGCCGTCTGTATAAACTCCACGGGGTGCGCAGGCCGGGAATTCATCTTCCGCGAGAGGGCCGAGGGCAATCAGGCGATCGCGGCGGTGTTCGCGCAAATCGAAGCGCAAAGGGCGCGGAGCGGGGAGGCGGAACCTTTCCGCGGCGATATCTACATGGGCCACCTGCGTTACAGCACCACGGGCCGCTCGGGGCTTTCGCTGGTGCACCCTTTCCTACGGCGCAGCAGCCATAAGGCGCGCAACCTGGCCCTTTGCGGCAATTTCAACATGACCAACGTGGACCGGATGCTCGAAGGCATGGAGCGGGACGGCCTGCACCCGCGCAGTTCGGCCGACACCTTTGTTATATTGGAGCAGATCGGCGAAGCCATAGACGACCTGTGGCATCGCCAAGGCAAGGTCGACACCGCCGCCGTGCTGCGGCACATCGCTCCCGCCTGGGACGGGGGCTATGTGATCTGCGGGGCGACGGGCGCGGGCGAGACATTCACCCTGCGCGATCCGTGGGGCATCCGCACGGCGTTCGTCTATGCAGACGACGAGGTGGTGGCCATCGCTTCGGAACGTCCGGTGCTCCAAACCACTTTCAACGCGCCTGTCGGCGCGATCCGCGAGATCGCACCGGGCGAGGCCGTGATCGCTTCGCCCCGGGGGCTGCGGTTCGAGCGGATCCTCACGCCGCAGTGTTTTTCGGCCTGCTCTTTCGAACGCGTCTATTTCTCGCGCGGCAGCGATGCGGATATCTACCGCGAGCGCAAGGCGCTCGGGCGGGGGATCGCCGCCTCGCTGCTCGAAGCGCTGGACGGGCAGATCGGCGACACCGTTTTTTCCTATATCCCCAACACGGCCGAAGTGGCTTTCCTGGGCATGGCCGAAGAACTCGACCGCCATCTGGACGAAACGAAAGCCCGCGCACTGGCCGACGGCGGGCTGACCCCGCAGCGGATCGGCGGGATCCTTTCCCAAAAAGTGCGCATTGAAAAGATCGCCATAAAAGATATCAAACTGCGCACCTTCATCTCCGACAGCGGCAGCCGTAACGAACTCTCCGCCTACGTGTACGATATCACCTATGGCAGCGTCGTCCCCGGCAGGGATACGATCGCCATCATCGACGACAGCATCGTGCGGGGGACGACCCTGCGGCAAAGCATCCTTTCGATGCTCGCAAGGCTCTCCCCCCGGCGGATCGTCATCCTCTCCTCGGCCCCCCAGGTGCGCTATCCCGACTATTACGGCATCGACATGCCCCGCCTCGAGGAGCTGGTCGCTTTCCGGGCGGCGGTGTCGTTGCTGCTGGAAAACGGCGGGGCGGAAACGCTGGATGAAATATACCGCAAAGCCCTTGCTCAGCGCGGGCTGCCGCCGGAGCGTATAATCAACCATGTGCGGGAAATATACGCCCCGTTTTCCGAAGAGCAAATATCCCGGCGTATCGCCGCCCTGCTGTGCCCTGACGGGATCGGAGCCGAAGTGACGATCATCTACCAAACCCTCGACGGGTTGCACGCGGCCATCCCCGGCCATCCGGGCGACTGGTATTTCTCGGGCGATTATCCCACTCCGGGCGGCGTGCGCCTGCTCAACGAGGCCTATATCCGTTTTTACGAATCCATAAATATTACTCAGCAATGAACAGCATCAAATTCACCGACCGGCTCAGCCAGCTGCCTACGCCCTTCTATTATTATAACACCGCCCTGCTGGGCGCGACCCTCGATACGGTCGCTTCACTCGCCCTGATGTATGGATACGAGGTTCACTATGCGATGAAAGCCAATTTCAACGGCCGGATCGTGCACATGGCCAAACAGCGCGGGCTGGGGGCCGACTGCGTGAGCGGCGGCGAAATGACGGCCGCTCTGGAGGCGGGTATCCCTGCAGAAAAGATCGTCTTCGCCGGTGTGGCCAAAACGGACGAGGAGATCGCTTACGGGATCGAAAAGGGCATCCTCTGCTTTAACTGCGAATCGTTGCAGGAGTTGCAGGTCATCGACGGGATCGCCGGACGGATGGGCCGCCGGGCGGCGATTGCCCTGCGCATAAACCCCGACGTCGACCCGCGGACCCACCGCTATATATCCACCGGCAAGGCTGAAAATAAATTCGGCATACCCTCCCGGGAGCTCGATCGCATCATCGGGACTGCCGGACGGTTGAAGAATATCGAGATAAAAGGATTGCACTTCCATATCGGCTCGCAGATCCGCGATATGGAGGTTTTCGAAGCGCTGTGCCACAAAGTGAACCGGTTGCAGGATTGGTTCGCCGCGCAAGGGCTGGAATTTTCCCTGATCAACGTGGGCGGCGGCCTGGGCGTCGACTACGGCGATCCCGAGAGCGAACCCATTGCGGATTTCGCCCGCTACTTCGAGGTTTTCCACCAGAACCTGCGCCTGCGCCCGGGGCAGACGCTCCACTTCGAACTGGGACGCTCCATCGTCGCCCAATGCGGCGAGCTGATCACCCGCGTGCTCTATACGAAAACGACTGCCGGGGGCAAGGAGGTGGTGCTCGTCGACGCAGGCATGACCGACCTGATCAGGCCCGCGCTCTACCAGGCCGTGCACTCCATCCGCAACCTTACCGCACAGGAGGGGGAACAGCGGGTTTACACCGTGGCCGGCCCCGTCTGCGAGTCGTCGGACGTGTTCGCCCACAGCGCGGAACTGCCCGAGACCAACCGCGGCGACCTGCTGTCCATCCTATCCGCCGGGGCGTACGGACGGGCCATGGCCTCGAATTACAACCTGCGGGATTTTCCCCGCGAGGTATTCAGTGACGACATCCGGTGATGGACTGCCAGGGCATTATAAAGCATATTTCGGAATGGCTCGACGCCTACGCCTGCGATGCGGGGATCGCCGGGGGCTTCGTGGTCGGGGTGTCCGGGGGCGTGGATTCGGCCGTGACTTCCACCCTGGCCGCGATGACCGGCCGGCCGACCCTGTGCATGACCCTGCCCATTCACCAGGCCCCGGAGCAGGTTAGCCGCGCCAAGGAACATATCGATTGGTTGAAGGAGCGACATCCCAATGTTTCGTGGTTGGATATTGACCTGACCGCGGCTTTCGGATCGTTCGTAAGTTCGTTTCCGGCCGGCGGGCAGCATGAGTCGCACTGCCTGGCCTCGGCCAATACCCGCTCACGGATGCGTATGACGGCGCTCTACCACATGGCCGCCCTCCGCCGCGCGCTGGTCGTCGGGACGGGCAACAAGATCGAAGACCACGCCATCGGCTTTTTTACCAAGTACGGCGACGGCGGGGTCGACGTCAGTCCCATCGGCGAACTGACTAAAACCGAAGTCTATGCCTTGGCCGAAGCACTCGGCCTCCCTGCTTCGATTCGCAATGCTCCGCCCACGGACGGCCTTTTCGGGGACGATCGCACGGACGAGCAACAGATCGGGGCCAGTTACCCCGAACTGGAATGGGCCATGGAAGCCTCGCTCGGCGGGGCCCGCCCCGAAGATTTCTGTGGCCGCCGACGCGAGGTGATGGAGATTTACCGGCTGCGCCACGACGCCAACCGCCATAAAATGGAGCCGATCCCGGTGTGCAGGGTACCGCGGGGTCTCAAATACAAGATCTAACCCCTAATCGCACCAGGCATGTACGGTGTCGACAAAGCGTTTTACATTTTCCTCAGGCGCTTCCCGCGGTATGGCGCACCCGGCATTGACCACTAACCGCGGACGGCCCCGGTAAATCCGGAGAAGTTCCAATGTCTTATGTTCGACATCGGCTAAACTGCCGTACGTGAGCACGCCGCTCGGGTCGATCGTGCCGAACAAGGTACATTTGTCGGATATCGTATCCACGATGCGTCCGATGGGGACTTTGTAATCCAGCTCGACCGCGTCGAGCCCCAGACGGGCCAGGTCACCCAGGATCAGATCCGTATTTCCGCAAACATGCAGCAGGTATGGCTTATTGCAGGCATGCGCCTGCTCCACGACTTCCTGTTCATACGGAAAGGCGAATTGCCGGTACATCTCGGGGGAGATCATGTCGGGGCCCGCGGGACTGTCCCCGGTTGAAACCATATCCGCCCCGGCCTGCGCCATCAGCCGGATCATCTGCCGGGTAACGGCGGTGCAATATTTCAGCAGCTCGACGGCGTTTTCCTCGTCCAGCATCAGGTCCATCATGAAATTGACCGGCGTGCGCACCATCGTGGCGAGCGAGAACGGGCTTTGGTCGCAGTTCCCCCTCACAAACACCTCATCCTTAAAGTGATTCTTTAAGATCCTGACCGTTTCAAGGGCATGTTGAACGCGGATGTTGCCCGAGAGGTCCACCTCTTGCAACTGGCCGACATCGGCGAGATCCGCCAACAACGGTTCATGCGTACGGGCGGGAACGTCGTCCGGATAGTCGGTCGGTACCCCGACGGCCGAGGCGAGCAACGCCGTGTCCACGTCGAACAGCACGCCGTCCAGGCCATATCTTTCCACCGATTCGATCAGGCATCCGGCCGCAACCCGCGGATCTTCCCGGTATTGTTTCATGTTGATGCCGGATTGTGCGGCCGCCTGCAAAAAGTTATGCAGCATTACGGGGCGTTTGTCCGGCATTTTCCCTGCGAGGGCGGCCGTAATTCTTTGATATCCGTTCATATTCTCCGGGGGGTGATGATCAATTCAGTGTATTTTGTCGTGTTACTCCATATTGTCGGTAGTGGGCTTGAGCACAAAGAGTTGCGCCGCAATCGCCGCCACCACGATGACCGCCAGGAAGGCAAACCCCAATCCCAGGTCCCCTTTGTCTGCCCAGACGCCCAAGAGATTGGTCACCAGCGCGCCTGCGAACACCCCGGTCATATTCATGATCCCGTAAGCGGTTGCGCGAAGCCTCGAAGGAACGAACTGGCACAGGATAGGCATGTTGTTGGCGTCGAACATCCCGTATCCGACCCCATAACAGATCCCTGCGCCGACCACCCCGAGCATGGAGTCGCCCAAGCCCATGAAAATAAGGGCCGGAACGGTCAATCCCAGGCCGATCGCCCCGGTAAAGACACGCCCCCGCATGTTCTTTTTCACCCAGCGGTCGGAGAGGATGCCCCCGAAGATCACGCCGACGAAAGAAGACACGGCAATGGTGATCGTCGAAAGCGGCCCCGCGGAGGCCATCGGCATGTTGAGGCTCTCCGAAAACAGCGTCGGCAACCAGTTTTTCGTCGCCCAGCCGGGCAACGACGGCGCGGCAAAATAGAACAGGATCGTCCAGAAAACGATATTTGAAAAGAGCAGCCCGAGCCCTTTCGCCACCGGGATTTTCTTTTCCAATGCGGCGTCGACATGGGGCTCGGAACGTTTCTCCCGCAGGATCAGGATTAGAATGGCGGCATAGATGACGCCCACGATCCCGAACCAATGGAAGGTCGTATGCCAGCCGAAGGATGCCGAGATCGTCGCCCCGAACCCTCCGACCGCCTGCCCGAAATAGATACCCGTCATGTGGATCCCGATCGCCAGCGACCGCGCCTTGCCGGTGTGGTAGTCGGCGATGAGCGACAAGGCCGCCGGAATATAGAGCGCCTCGCTTACCCCCATAAAGGCGCGCAGCCAATACAACTGGTTGTAATTGTCCGTCAGCCCCATCAGGTAGGTGACCGACGACCAGACGAAAAGCGATCCGACGATCAGCCATTTGCGGTTCAGCCGGTCGGCAATGGCTCCCGCCACGGGGGACATGAATCCGTATATCCACAGGAAGATCGCCATAAGACGGCCGAAATTGACCGCCGACTCCAGCTCCGCGATATCGATCTGTATGCTGTCCCTCATCGTGGAGAGCATCTGGCGATCCATAAAGTTGAGCGCCGCCACAACCCACAGGGCGGCGACGACCACCCAGGGGTAAAACCGCTTTTGTTCTCTCATCGTAACTCTATTCTGAAACAGTTTGCCGTCCTGACGCGTGGTTTGAGCTCGCCTCCGATGACGATGAAGCCGTCTTTATCCGCCACGATACCTGCGCCTACGATCGCTAATTTGCCCGATTCCCCTGCGACGGACCAGGGATGACCGGCCGCACTGTAATCGTATACGTACAGTTTATTATTGAATTTGAATGCCGGGGGATTTTGCCTGGCATAATCCTCTTTTTCCTTGCCAGTAAAATGAACCGCTTTAGAGAAGATCCCCTTGTCGACCCCTCCTATGACAAACATTTTTCCGCCTGATGAAAAAGCGGAGCTGCCGACGAACGTTACCTCCAGGTCGTTGGCCAGCCCGGTCAGGGCACCGTCGGCCAGATTCAGCCGATACCCTCCGGAAAGAGCCTCGATGCCGTTGTAACCGCACCAGACGTATAATTGATCGCCGTTGATCCCGGCGATCGGCTGGGCCAATTTTTCGGGCATGACCGCAATCTCTTTCCAACCCCCTTTTTCAAAGCGGTATATCTTGTCCGAGCCTGCGCCGCCGACCAGGTATAGCTTTTCTTTGTGCGATAGGGCAACCGCTTCGCCGATAGCCGAAGGCAACTTGGGCAACGCGGTGGCCCTGCCGTTTTTCCCGATCTTCATCACACCGTCCAGAGCGCCGTTTTCATTCACGCCGCCGATCATCACGATCCCACCCCCGTATTCGGCATATCCGCAGTGGGATACCGCGTAAGGCAGCTTGCCCGTTTCGACCCACTTATTCCCCCGGAGGGTGAATATCTTATCCGAATAGTGTTTGGTGTCGCCAATGAAATACGAACCTCCGGCAATGGTGAGTTCTCCCGAGATCCTGCCGCACGCCATGGCGGAGAGGGGCATCGGCAATGCGGGCAGGTCGGTAATTTTCAGCCCGCCGGATGCGTTCTTCACAATATCCGTCAGCGGGATTTTCTGATAGGTCAGCATAGCGCCGCTGCCTTCATAAAGGATCCCGACGCTCTGCCGATCCACTTGCGTCATGCACGAATACCCCCAGTTCTCCTGCTGGTCGATCAGCAGCGAATTCTCTTCGGGCCATGTGTACCCGCCGTCCAGGCTCGCCTTGATGGTCATCCTGCTGCGGCTGCCCCTCAGCGTGTCCGGATTCGAGAACAGGAGGATATCCCTGCCGAGAATGTTATCTTCGGCCTTGATATTGATCAGGCTCGCCATACAGACGGGCTCGCGTAACAGGCCCGACGAAGGGTGTTCTCTCCACGTGCGGCCCATATCGGAGGAGGTGTATACGGCCCGGCCCGTGGTGCGGTTGTCCCGCATATTGAGCATCAACACCCCGTCGGAGAGCTCCACGACCTGCGATTCCGTCGTATTGCTTTTGGCCGCGGCGTGGTGTTGCCAGCTTTTGCCGCCATCCCGGGAGTACATGATGCCCGCGCTCGGGATCCTGTCCGTATTGATATATTGCATGGGGAATACCAACGTCCCGTCCTTCATCGTGATCCCTTTCCCCGGCCCGAACAGGGTGAAATACCATTCGGGGCGTTTGATGTCGGAGGTCACATTGACCGGTTCGGACCAGGTCGATCCGTCATCCCGGCTCCGGGTGATCATCATTTGGGCGGTCTCGGCGGGCTTCATGCCCTGTCCGACGTTCGTCCAGCCGACGGCATTGCCTATCCCGTGCGTCCATACCGCGCCCGCCAGGATATCGCCGCTCGTCTCGTCGACCAGCACCGCCGGGTCGCCGATGCCGTTTTGCGCCTCGGGAAGGCCTCCCCACTCGCCCATGTCCATAATCACGCGCATATCCTCCCACGTCCGTCCGCCGTCCGTGCTTCGGCTCATCCCGATGTCGATATCCTCCTGGAGGTCCTTGCCTGTGCTGTACCGGATGTCGTACACGGCGATCAGCGTCCCTTTATTGGTGGTGGCCAGTCCCGGGATACGGTATGCAAAAGCTCCGTCGTCCCCGCTCTGGCGCACGGCGACGCCGAGCCTTTTGGGCAGATTCTCCCCCTGCGCGATCTCCGCTTTGCGGCCGTCGATCATCACGTCGGACACTTTGACCGAGAACGTTTTCCCGATATCGCCGATTTTCGCTTCGTCGATCTGCGCGGAGAGCCAGAAATAGTTCTTGCCGGGGACCAACTTCCTTTGCGGATGGAAGGTTATGGCCGGACGATAGGGCTCACAGGCAAGGGGAATGGAGTATTTTTTGCCGTATTGCACCGTAGTGCCGCCTCCTTTCTGCCTGAAATGCTCTTTCAGGGCCTGGGAAGAGGAGGAGAGGTAGAGCACGGACATGGTGCCCCCGTAGTATAACGACACGGATTTAATGCTCCCCTCGGGCAGGTCGCCGTCCAGCGTCAACACGAACGAGTCGAGCGATCCGGCCCCCTGGTTGTCGATCTCTATCTGCGCCAGGACATTTACCTCGTTGTTGATCAATACGGGAACGGCAGGGTACACGACCCTGCCTCCCGCATGAATGGTTTGAGCGGTAAATATCAATAAGATCCCGAATATCCAGCAAGTTCTCATGTCCTAATAGCCGTCTGTCTGTTTCACGTTCGCGTCGGTCGAGAGCGTGTTGGGGTCTACGGGCCATAACACCAGCCTTTCGTCGCCGTTCTGCACCAGCGCTTTCGCGATTTCGCCGCCCAGCATCCTGCGCGTGTCGTACCAGCATTTGCCTTCGGCCACGAATTCTTTCTGCCTTTCGGCCAGGATCGCCTCCTCGGCCGCTTCCTGCGTGGTGTAGGTGAATGTCGGAAAGCCTGCGCCGTAAGCCCTTCTCCGCACATCTTCGATATACCCTTTCACGGCGGCGCCGTTCCCCTTCATGCACTCCGCCTCGGCCAGCATCAGCACGGCATCCATATAGCGGTAGATCGGATAGTTGTCGCAATATACCCTCACCCCGGCATTGATCACGCCGATGAACTTGTTCAGGAACACACCCTTGATCTGCTCCTGGGTGATCGGGTCCTTTTTGTAAAAGTCGTAGAATGTGGCCTTCTTCCTCGTGTCCGTGTTGGCGAACGACTCGAAGAACGGGAATTTCCACTCATAACGCAACGCGCCGCCGCCCGCCTGGATGGGATCCACCAGATCGGTACCGTTGGCGTCCGTATAGCCGGTAAACGTGGCGGTGGGGTAGGTGAAGAGTCCGAAATCATTCGATGATTCCCCCACGCCGAAATAGAGCGCGAAGATCATTTCCGTATTGGTGGCCGTTTTGTCTTTGAACACATTGGCGAAATTGCTCATGGGCGAAACCGTGGCCTTTGCCGCTTCGAGGACGGAGATCACTTTGGTCATATCGGCGTCGATAGTGGTGGAATAGACGTTTGCCCCGCCTATCGGCTTGACCTTCGCTCCCCAGAGGTAGACTTCGGCCAACAGGCAACAGGTCGCGGCTTTGTTCCAATAGACGAACGAGCTTTTGTATTTTTCAAACGGGAGGGACGAGTAGCACGCGTAGGAGCGGTCGACATCGTCGCGGATGAACTGGTAGATCTGCGCCTCCGTCGAGCGCGGCTTGTCGAGCTTGTTGAAATCCTGCGTTTTCAGGATGTCCGGCTCATCGCAAAGCGGAACGCCTCCCCAGGTACGGAATAGGTGGAAGTAGTAGTACGCCCTGATGCCGTACAACTGCCCCAGAAAGGTGTTGCGCTGGGCGTCGGTCAGGAACGCGCACTCATGGCTGACCATGTCGATCGCGTGGTTGATCTGGTAGATATCGCGGTAGAAATCGCCCCATTTCGCGATCCCGTAATTCGTCGCGGTGAGGTTATTCGATACGATGGGGACATTGTAGGCGTTCTGCCCCACGGAGGTGGAAGTCCCCGTCTTGAACAACCCGTCGCGCATCTCGCCCATGAGCAGGAAGTTCTCCTGCTGGTTCTTCATCCTCAGGTGTAACCCGATGATGAACCGCTCGCATTGCGGCAACGTGTTCCAGTAATTGTCGAGCGAATAGTTATCCGTCGGAGCCAGATCGAGCGCGGAGCACCCGCATAAAATCACTCCTGCAACAGAAAAAAGTAATGTCTTAAACCTTTTCATCATTCAAAAGTCTTAAAATGTGGCCTTAATTCCGAAAAAGATGGTCCTCGGTGCGGGATAACCCCCTTGCGCATCCGAACCGTACTCAGGGTTGAACAGGGTGGAGTTGGTCAGGTAGAACAGGTTTTGTCCTGTCACGGAGAGGGTCATCCGTTGCATTTTGACCGCCTGGGCCCATTTCTGGGGGATCGTGTAGCTCAACGTGATCTCCCGCGCGCAGAAATAGGAGGCGTCGTCGTAGTATATGTTGCTCGTCCGGTAATTGGCCCTGTTGCTTCCGTCGGCATACATGAAGACGGGGTATTTGGCGTTGGGGTTCTCCGGCAACCAGCTATCCTTGATCTCCGTCAGGGTGTTGAACGTTCCCTGGTTGCAGGCCATATAGTACTGCTTGCGGGAGTTCTGCATCGTGTACCCGGCCGCGAAGTCGAACCGCGTGAACAGGGAGAGTCCCTTCCAGTCCGCACTGAGGTTGACCCCGCCCATCCATCTGGGCACCGTGTTGCCCATCTTGATCTTGTCGTAAGCGTCTATGACCCCGTCGCCGTTCACGTCGTAGAAGATGGCGTCGCCGAGCCCCAGTTTCTGGCCTGTGGCCTGTTGTTCCGCCGTCAGGGTATTCCATGCGGCAGGGCCGTAGATGGATTTTGTCGGAAATTTATCCACGTACCAGGCGAACCGCTCCAGGTCGGCCTCCGTCCGCACGATATCCACCATCTGGAAGGCGTAGCTCACGCCGTATTCCTGTCCCTGCTGGTAACCTCCCACCCAGATCAACTCGCCGGAGACCGGGTCATAAACCTGGCTGCCGCCCTGGCGGTTGTTCAGGTTGCCGTTCGAGGGGAGGGTCATGATCTTCGAACGCACGTAGGTCGCGTTGGCGCCCAGTTTGACGTTCCAGTCTTTGCTGCGCAGCAACACCACGTCGGCCTCGATCTCCAAGCCCCGGCTGCGGACGCTGCCGTTGTTGGTGTATTGGTTGGCCACGCCCGAGGAGCTCGGGAAAGGAACGGTCGCCAGAAGATCCGAGGTCAGCTTGTTGAACGCTCCTACCATAAGGCGGTATTTGCTCTTGTAGCTCGCCTCGACGGCGATATCGGTCGATGTCGTCTTTTCCCACCTCAGGTCGGGGTAGGGCAGTTTGTTGATCAGGATCCCGTATTCGCCGTTGTAGTTGGCCGTGCGGCCGTAATCGCCTTGCAGGTCGTAGGGGCCTGCCACGATGTTCACGTTGCCGTTCTGCCCGTAACCGGCCCTGATCTTCAGCGAAGTCAGGTTTCCGCCCAACGCACCTTCCATAAATTTCTCCCGGTGGATGTTCCACGCCGCGCTCACCCCGGGGAACATACCCCAGCGGTTATTGATCAGCTTCGAGTAGCCGTCGTAACGGGCCGAGAAGGAGAGCAGGTATTTCGAGTTGTAGTCATACGCCACATTCGAGAAGAAAGAGAGGATCCGCTCCCGGGTATGCGTGGTGGTCATGGCCGTGTTCGCGGCGGAGATGGTGCTGTACTGGAGATTGATAAAATCGTCGCTGTCGGCGCCTTTCCCCGATGCGGCCAGGGCGAACCGGTAGCGGTCGTAGAACTCCGCCCCGGCGATGGCCGATACGGTATGCCCGCACCATGAATTGTTGTAGCCCAATATCGCGTTGTACGTCTGGGCCAGCATCCGGTCATACCCGGCGCTTGTGGCGCGGTTGGTATCCGTCGTGGTAGCCGTGGAAGTGAACGCTTTATTAAAACTCTCTTTCTCGTTGAGGTTGAAATACCACATCCCGTTGACTTTGAGGTTGAGGTGCTTGGTTATGTCGAGTTTCAACCCCTGGTTGAGTGAGAATTTGTAGTTCGTATTCCTTCGGTAAAGCTGGGGCAGGGTAGCTTCCCAGTTTCCGTTCTGGTAGTTGGTGGTACAGGCGATCAGATCCCCGTTCAGGTTACGCTCCCTTAACGTGGGAGGCGACGAGAACATGATCCCGAAAAATTCCGCCTCTCCCGCGGAGCGGTAGTTGAGCACCTTGTCGCTCTCGCTGGTGGAGAAGATGATCCCGCTGTTGGAGGTCAGCCACGGGGTTACTTTATACGAACCGTTCGTGTTGAAAGAGAGGCGGTTGTAGTAAGACATGATGGGGAACCCCTTTTCGTCGTAGTATCCCAGGCTCGCGTAATATTGCCCTTTTTCATTCCCGCCGGTGATCGACACGTTGTAATCCTGCGTCGAGGCCACGTCGCGCACCGATCCCTGGCTCGCGCAAAACTCGCTGTAAATGATCTCTTTGCCGGTAATGGGGTCGGTCATGGTTTTCCAGCCCTGCCCCAGCAGGAAATTGTTGTCGGCGCCGAGGAACATGGGGCTGTACTGCCCCGTGGTGGATTTATTCCCGTCCGCGTAGTAGTCGTTACCCGTCCCGAAAGGCCCTGCCGCACTGAGCGCGGCGATGTTGCCCGAGCGGTACGACGCGATCCGCAGGTAATACAGGTAGTCGTCGGCGGCGAGGAAATCATTCGTGTTGCGCAGGTAGTTGATCCCGTAATTCGCCTTGAACGTGATCTCCGCCTTTCCCGCACGCCCTTTCTTCGTCGTGACCAGCACGACCCCCGTATTGGCGCGGGCCCCGTAGAGGGCGGTCGCGGCGGCATCTTTAAGCACCTCGATGGATTCGATGTCATTGCTGTTGATATCGTCCATATTGTCCCGCTGCACGCCGTCGATCACATACAAAGGCGTTCCCGAGCCGTCCAGCGCGGCGCCCCCGCGGATCACGATATTCGGCGATTGGCCCGGCTGTCCCGAGTTGGTCGTGACGCGAACGCCGGTCACGCTTCCCGAAAGGGCCGACAGCACGTTGGAGCGCACCCCGGATTCGAGCACTTCGCCCGAAACCTTCGAAATGGCGGCCGTCAACTTATCCTTGCTCACCGTCTGCCCGTAACCGGTGACCACCAGGTCGTTCAGCCTTATGGCGTCTTCCCGGAGGGTCACATTGATCGTTCGCTGCGCCCCGACCACGATATTCTGCGTGGCATACCCCAAAGAACTGAACGAGAGGACGGAGACCTCGTTTTTTACGGTGATCGAGTACTCCCCGGTGTTGCTGGAGCTCACTCCGATGGCCGTTCCCTGCTCGGTCACGGTCGCACCGCTTACCGGCGCCCCCTGGTCGCCGACTATCTTTCCCTTGATCTGGATCTGTCCGAATGCGGATAGGTTAAAAGCAATGATCAGACATACCGATGTTAATATTCTTTTCATATCCTTGCTGTTTTTATTCGAACCAATAACCGTTTTGCGTAACTTCCTGCGGGATGATCACCACATCGAGGCGCATCCAGCCCGCGGGCCTGGTCGCCTGTTTGATGAATCCCTGGTTTTCGCCGCATTCGAAAACGATGGCCAGCTTACCGTCGGCCAGTTGGGTGATGCTGGTGTAGCTGCACGCCTTCGACCACAGTTCTTTCTTTTTACCCCACGACACGGCGCCGTCGACGCTTCGGAAGATCATCAGTTTGTTGCGGTCGTCTATGCTCGATGTGGCCACGCCGCCCTGGGCCCCGGCGAAGAACACCACGCCATTGCCTGTGCCGTAGACGCTTGCATGGCATCCGGCGGCGGGAGCGGGAAGTCCCGCCGAATTGGCCGTCGTGGGAGCGCTCCAGTTGTTCCCCCCGTCCGTGCTGCTGCCCACCGCACGGGCTCCGCCGGAACGGACGTTGACGCTCAGTTTGTTATTGCCGCAGTCGGCCATGGAACACTCGCCCGCGGGACGGATCTCTTTGCCTGTAAGCCAGTTGTTTCCCCCGTCCGTGCTGTAAACGGTATTGATGTAGGTGAGCTGGGTGGTCGGGTTGTACTGCCTGGTGGGCACGATGAGCCGGTTGGCGTATGTCCCCGAGGCGATCTGCAGGCCCGCGCCCGGGCCGAAACCCGAGATCAGGCAGTCCGTCGCCGCGATCTGGGCCGTAACATCCGACGGGGTCGTCCAGGAGAGCCCGTTGTCGTTGGACACGCACATGAATGCCCTGGTGGTCGTCGGGGTCGCGTTGCCCTTCAGCCAGCGCGTGCAGAACAGGTATACCCTTCCGCTGCCCTTATCGACCACGGGAAGCGGATCCATAAAGGCATACGCCCCGGAGGCATTGATGGAAGCGGTGATCTTATTCATCGCGGACCACGTCAGGCCCCCGTCCGTACTGCGCTTGACCACCACGTCGGTATAGCTCTTGTCCTGCCACGAAGTGTAGCGCGCTTCGGCGAATACCAGCAGCGAGCCGTCTTTCGCCGTTACGATCGAAGGGATGCGGTACGTGTTGACCCCATCGTCGCCGGCATTGAATGCCGTTACCTGTTTGACGTCCGACATTAGGATCGTGCCGAGCTCGCCACCGCCGCCGCCCGGTTCGTCGGGCATGTAAGGCTCGGTGACATCGGGCCTCTTTTTTTCGTCTTTACCGCAGGCTGTAAGGGTGGCAGCCAGTGCCAGCGAACATAAGAGTATGGCCGGCAGGCAGTAGTTCAGTCTTAGGGTTCTCATATCGTTTGGGTTTTTCCGGTTAGTATCTGTTGACATAAAATCGAGGCGATGATCATCATCCTGGGGATGTGGAACGGCCCCTTGTATATGTTGCCTTTGGCGTCCTGCGCGACCGTGCCGTCACGGTGCAGGTAGCCGTACCACTCCCCGTATCGCTTATCGGGGAAGTGCTTGTACGCGTATTCGTGCGCCATCCGGTGCCATTCGAGGTATTGCTCCTCGCCCGTGACCAGGTAGCCGTAGAGCGTCGCGATAATGGCTTCCGTCTGGGGCCACCAGAATTTCATATCCTGCGAGTAATCCTGATGGGGGAAGTTTTTACAATCCCGGAAGTTGATGATCCCTCCGTACGGTTCATCCCAACCCCACTTCCAGGCCCATTTGGCTATCGTGGAGCCCATCTCGACGGCCGCTTTGTCGCCCTTGTTCGCGTCCCAGATGAACCAGGCCGTTTCCAGGCAATGCCCCGGATTGATCGTGCGTCCCTCCCAGGTGTCGATCAGCGAACCGTCCATGGCGGTCGTTTCCAGGATGGTCTCGAATTCAGGATGCATGAAGTAATCCCTGAGCTCCGCCATCGACTGTTCGATCTGCCGATCCAGGACCTCATCCGCAACGGCGCCGCGGATCGTGGAGGCCACCCAGATCAGCATCATCATGATGGAGTGTCCCCGGCTTTCCACAAAACTTTTCGCAGGAAGGAACCCTTTCGTGCCGAGCATCGTCTGCGTTCTTCGGAACAGCGCTAACGCCTTGTCCGCGTAGCTCCGCTCGCCGCTCGCCTTGGCGTATTCGGCCATGGCCGCCATCGCGAAGCATTCGGAAAACACGTAGCGACGCTTCCTTATAGGAGTGCCGTCGGCGGCGACGGTAAAGAACATGTGCCCGTCTGCGTCGAAGCAGTGCTTCTCGATAAAGCCGATCGCGGATGCCGCGGCCTGCAGCCATTCCTCCCGTTTTTCGATCAGGTTGTAGGCCAGCGAGCAGGTATAGGCGAACCGTCCCTGGAACCAGACCGATTTTGTGGTATCCATGACCGTCCCCTGCCTATCGAGGCAGGTGTAGATGCCGCCGTTCACGCGGTCCAGCCCGTGTTTCAGCCAGAACGGAAGGATATCGTTCACCAGGTCGCTGCGATAAAGTTCAGCGCAGCCGTTCAGAAAATCTATTTGCTCTTTTCTCATGGTCTTACTCTTTCATGCAGCGGACGGAGTAGGCGTAAGAGCGGCGGTTTGCGCGCGAAACGTTCATGTTGCCTGTGTCGAACAGCACGGTCATCGCTTCGTGGTTGGCGGTGTTCACAGAGGGGCTCGATTGCCAGCTGTACACCGAAGAGGAACCGGCGCCGGCCACTCGCTGAAGACCGCCGTTGGAGGCGTTGTTGATAAACCCGGTCGAGGGGAAGGGTGAAGTATTGACCCCGTCGTAATAACACTCGTAACCGCCCTGCGTGCCGATCGCCACCGTCGTCGCGTTGACCACGTTCCAGTCCGCTTTAGCGGTGGAATTCGCTCCGGTCTTGGTGAATCCCGTAAAGGCGAACCGGTGGGGGATCCTCCAGCCCGGGGGGCAGGGGTCGTAGATGGATTTACTGCCCGTGTCCGATGTGCTGGCCGAGTACGGGTCGCCCCACAGGTCGTCGATCATCGAGGCGCACCAGGTCTGCGCGTTCATCACGTAATTCATCGGGTATTTGATCGCGTCCGCGACGGTCGCCTGCACGCTTACGGGCCTCCAGGCGATATCGGCGCTGAATGCCGTGGCGGTCGCGGCGGTCTGGTTGCCCCCGGCCATGTAGTTGGGGATGACGTTACCCAGGGCGTCGTAACTCTCCAGGTAGGTCAGTCCGTTGAACGCGGCGTTGCTGGCGCTCAGGAACGGGTCTTTCCTGCCCCATGTGTATTTCAATCCCTGCCCGTCATTCATCGCGGTCGCCCAGAAACCCGTCTTCGATGAGCCGAGATTCCGGTCCATCATGACGACCTTGGGGATGGCCGCGTCATTTTCGTACGTGGTGTACATCTTATAGCTCTGGGCATTGCCTTCGATATCGGCGGATGTCACCCAGATGTGCCAGCTCCAGAGGATATCGCCGGTGTAATTCGCTCCCGAATAGACGGCGATGACCGCATTCCCCTCCGTCAGCGGAATGACCTGCGAGCCATTGGTCGTAAAGAATACCGAGTCTTTCTTGAGCGTTATATCCGATACCAAACCGGGGGCCGTCTGCCACAGCAACCTCGCGGACTTGGGCGCCAATGTCGTCGGGATGATCCCGGGAGCCAGGGCGGCGCCTTTCGAATAGCCGGCCGTCGCGGGAGTGGTCGCCCCGTTGCCCATGATCGTCGCCGGGAAACCGTACGTCTGTCCGGGCAATGAGACGATGTAGCTGTTCGCCGTACCGCTGGCCTTGCTCAGGTCGATGTAATTGTTGATACTTCCCGTCGCTTCGTAGCCGTCGATCGCCAGGTCGAGGTAGGTCGTGGCCGAACGGACGAGGTTCGAGGTGAACGTGTATTTGCCCGACAGGACCTTGTCGCTTTCATTCTCTTTTTAAACCGTCAGCTCGACGTTGCACTCTACACCTTGCAGTCCGGCCGGGAGCGCCGCGATGAAGGCATAGAAAACCCCCTCGCCGAGCGCTCTGGCGTCGCTGATCTTCACTCCTGCCGAAGTGCTTACGGAGCCCGCCACGGAGGCGATCTCCCCGTCGGTCAGATCCAGCGTATAGGCCCCCGCCATTGCGATCTGCCCTTCGTTCGAAATGGTGACGGATTTTACGGACCAGCCCCTCCACTCGCTTGCGGAGGTGATCCGGCACTCCATGAAAGCCAATGCCGATGAAAGCGACAGGCTCACCGCCTCGTCCGTCTTTACGGATTGGACGGCACCATATAATATATCATTGGTTTGAAGGTGGGTGTTGCTCTCCGAGTATTGGGACTGCGACGGAGGCAGCGCCGCCGAAATGGTGGTCGAGGTGTTACCCTCATTGTACGGAGAATAGACATATAGATCATGCTGTGTCGCCTCCTCCCACTTCAATTCGGTGTTGAACAGGCCGTTGGCTTCTCCCGCCGATATGGCCGCCACGCCGAAGCGTTCGTTCTCCACCCCGATCTGTTCGCAGAAAAGACCGATCAGGGAGTTCGAACTCCAGATATAATCCCCCTGTCCTTCCAGGGGTGCGCTTAGGTTCAAAACTATACTCCCCGGTTTGGGTTTGGTATAGTCCCGCGGATCGAGTTTCGGGTCGTCGCTACAGCCCGACAAAAGTGCCACAAGCAACAGACCGGTAAAAAGATGGATTTTCTTCATGGCTTTAAGGGTTTAGTTATAGCACGTTACATCTTTCAAAAAAGTTGATCGCTTCCAATTCCGCTTTCATCGTTTTCTCTTCCTGCGCGGTGATGTCGAACGGCGCCCGGGTAGGCCCCATGTCCAGTCCCATGAGTTTCATGATCCGCTTTCCGCCCACCAGGTTGCCCCGGTAATTGCAGATCACGTTGATCACCTCTTGGGAGAAATTCTGTTTTTCGCGCGCCGTTTCCAGGTCTCCCCGGTTCCACGCCTCGACGATGCCCACGAGCTCCCGCCCGTTGTAGTTGGTCGTGCCGCCGATACATCCCAGCGCGCCGCCCATGGCCAGGCAAGGCAGAATGGTCTCGTCCTGTCCGTGCAGCATGTCAAATTTCCCGTTTGCGTAGAGGCGGCACTGGTTATACTCGTACAGGTTCTCATACGTGTATTTCACGCCTGCGAAGTTCGGGATCCTCCCGTCCACGGCTTGCAGGAAGGGCAGCATCGGCAGATAGACGCCGCTCAGCCCGGGAATATGGTAGAAATAGAACGGCAGGTCGGGAGCCCCGCAGGCGATCTGCTCGCAATAGCGGACCAGATCCTCTGTTTTAGCGGCTTTCGGAAACGGCGACGCCATCGCGCCGGTTCCCCAGGCGCCTATTTCCTGGGCGTGTTTGGCCAGGTTATAGCTCGTTTTCGAGCAGGTGCTACCCACATGCACGATCACCTTGAAATCTTTCGGGGCGACGTCCATCCATTTCTCGGCCAGTACTTTCCGCTCCTCTTCGGTAAGCATATAGCCTTCTCCCGAGGAGCCGTTGATGAATACACCCGTGATTCCATTTTTGACAAGCATTTTGCAATAAGCCCCGATCGGTTCGAGGTTTATCTCTTCATTTTCATAAAAGGGGGTGAAAGGTGCATTGATCAATCCGTGAATCTTCTCCATGACAGTTTAGGTATTTGGGTTTATTGTTTTCTCATAATCATCGCCCGCCCGTTTCAAACAGATTGAATGGCAGTTGATTGCAGCTAAGTTCCCCCGGCTTTTTCGCAAGCCTTTAAGAACGTTTCATAAAATTTAGTAGTCTCTGATAGACAAAGATAGAAAATATTTTATTACGTCCTACATAATATTGAATAATTTCATGAAAAATTTGAATTATTTCGAAATAGTCGGCTTTAGGTGTTACATAAAATCAGTTTTTTTGCTCCACTCAAATAATTTTGATACCTTTGTCTTATTAACCAGAACAGACGTGATCCATGACGGCCATCGTTGAGCGCATAGACCAGGAGTGTAATATCTCTCTGGTCGAGCAGACGCAGAAAGATATTTTGAAGTACATAAGCGATCATGACTACAAGCTCAACTCCGTCCTGCCCAAGGAGCAGGAATTGGCGGATACCCTGGGCGTGAGCCGGGTGATCGTCCGGGAGGCGTTGAGCAGTCTGCGGGCGCTGGGATTCATAGAGACCAAGCGGAAAAAGGGGACGGTGCTTATCGCGCCCAAAATTTTCAATGTGTTGAAGGTGATCCTGGGGTCGGGGCTGCTGGGCAGGGACGCTATAAAAGACCTCTATGAATTGCGGCTTATCCTGGAGCTCGGGATGGCGGATTTTATTTTCCGCTACCGCAATGAACAGGACATCGCTTATTTGCAGCAAATCGTGGAGAACGAGGAAAAATGTACCGAATCCGATGAATTCCGGGAGTTGGATATAAAATTCCACAGCGGGCTTTACCAGATGTCGCAAAATAAAAGCCTTGTGGAATTCCAATACCTGTTGAACGGACTGTTCACGCTCTATCCCCCCCAGACACTCGGGGAACGCAAGGAAGACCTGGTTACCCACCGCACGCTCGTGAAGCTGTTAAGGAAGGGTAATCCCGACGCGTTCCGTTCCGCGATGAGGCTTCACCTGGAAAACCAATTCAACAGGCAGGAGCAGTTTTTGCAGACCTACGAGAAGAACAGCCTCGAAGGGAAGGGGGAGTCGCTCGCCTTGTTCGACGGTAAACGTTAAGGTGAAAAACATGGACGGAGTTGGTTGGCTAAGGACTTTTCCTTCATCGATTACAAAGCAATATTGAATAAAACGCCGTATTTTTTCGCAATACGGCGTTTTGTATTTCCGGACGGGTGGCGAAAGAGCGTTTTGAGTACGCTGTTTTTGCCTGCATTTCATGTGTTTGTCTTTGGAAAACCGGAGACGAAAATATATCTTTGATGAATTTTGCGGGTGGAACATAAAGATAACGTCCTTGATCATGAATAAATATTTGTTAATGGCCCTGATCACTTTCTTATCCACAGGCGGGTTGAGCGCGCAAACGGCATCTTCCGGCAAGAAGATACTTGTCGCGTATTATTCCTGGGGCGGGAATACCCGCGAAATGGCCACGCAGATCGCCCGGGCAACCGGGGCCGACCTTTTCGAGATCGTCCCCGAGATCCCCTATTCGACCGACTACGACACCTGCGTGGAGCAGGCTAAAAAAGAGATAAACGCGAACTACAAGCCTGCGCTGAAAACGAAACCCGGCGACATCGGGCAATACGGCGTGATTTTTGTCGGTTCGCCCTGCTGGTGGGCGACCGTAGCGCCGCCGGTGGCTACTTTCTTGTCGGATAGCGATTTCTCGGGAAAGACCATAGTACCGTTCATGACCCATGAAGGCTCGCGTATGGGCCGCACCGTCGAGGAGATCAAAAAACTTTGTCCCGAATCGACCCTCTTGAAAGCGCTGCCCATCCGCGGGAGCGCCGTGAAAAATTCGAACGCCGAGGTGCTCAGCTGGCTGCGCGAGATCGGCATGATAAATTAACCTCCGTATGCTCAGGAAAATCAGAATCATACTCGCCGTCGTTTTCTTCGCGGCCGTCACGTTGCTGCTGCTCGATTTCACGGGGACGCTCCACCTTTGGCTCGGCTGGGTGGCGAAGGTCCAATTCGTGCCCGCCCTGCTGGCCGTCAACGCGGCGGTGGTCGTGGCGCTCATCGTGCTCACGCTGCTTTTCGGGCGGATTTACTGCTCGGTCATTTGCCCGCTGGGGGTTCTCCAGGACGGGATCTCGAACCTGTCGGGGAGAAGAAAGGGGAAAAAGAACCGTTTCCGCTACGCACCGGCCATCCCGTGGTTGCGCTACGGCATGCTGGCGCTGTTTATTGTGGCTCTGGTGGGCGGGGTGAGCGCGGTTGTGTCGCTGCTCGACCCTTACGCGGCTTTCGGGCGCATGGCTTCCAACCTCTTCGCGCCGTTGTACCGCTGGGGGAATAACGCACTGGCCTGGGGCGCCGAACGCGCGGACAGTTACGCTTTCTACCCGGTGGATGTGTGGCTGAGAAGCGGAGTGACGCTGGCTGTCGCCCTCCTTACGCTTGTGGTGGTCGGCGTGCTCGCCTGGCGGGGCGGACGAACTTATTGCAATACTATTTGCCCCGTCGGCACGTTTTTAGGTTTCATTTCCCGCGTCTCGATCTTTCGGGTCGCGTTCGATAAAGACAAATGCACCCATTGCCAGCTTTGCGAACGGCGCTGCAAAGCCTCCTGCATCGACTCGGCGAACCTGCGCATCGACCACAGCCGGTGTGTGGATTGTTTCAATTGCATCGAAAGCTGTAAGTTCGGAGCGATGAAATACACCGCCCGCCGGGTGTCCGGGAAACAACCCGATCCGGTCGTGGAAAACGATGGCGCAGAAAAAGGCATGTCCCGCCGGGACGCCCTTTCCGTGATCGCGCTCCTGGCTGCCTCCGGTACGCTGAAAGCGCAGCAGCTAAAGGTCGACGGCGGCCTGGCGGAGATCGAGGACAAAAAGGTCCCTGACCGTAAAACGCCTCTCGTGCCGCCCGGAGCCCAGGGGGCAGCCCACCTCAAACAGCATTGCACGACCTGCCAGCTCTGCATCTCGGCCTGCCCGAACGACATCCTGCTCCCGTCGGCCAAACTGGCCACGCTGATGCAGCCCGAAATCTCCTACGAGCGGGGTTACTGCCGTCCGGAATGCACCGAATGCTCCCAGGTCTGCCCGACGGGAGCGATCCGACCCGTTACGGCGGCGGAGAAATCGGCCATTTCGATCGGTTGGGCCGTCTGGATCAAAGAAAATTGCGTGGTCAACACGGACGAGGTGTCGTGCGACAACTGCGAACGCCATTGCCCCACGGGCGCCATCTCGCTCGTCGCCCGCGACCCCGGCGAAGAGAAATCGCTTAAAATACCGGTCGTCGACAAGACGTTGTGCATCGGTTGCGGCGCATGCGAAAACCTTTGCCCGGCCCGTCCGCTGAGCGCGATCTACGTGGAAGGCAATGTACGGCATCACTCTGTTTAACAGGACGGATCATGGAAGAGAAGAAGATGAAAAATATCAGCCGCCGCGATTTTCTGAAGGTTACGGGCGCGGGCGCCGTCGCCGCCACGGCCGTGATGGCCGGATGCAAACCCCGCAACACGGTCTCGGCCGAGGGCGGGGCGGTGGGCGAGGTACCCACGGATAAAATGACTTACCGCACCAATCCGCACTCGGGAGATAACGTATCGTTGCTCGGTTACGGCTGCATGCGCTGGCCGCTGCGGAAAAATTCCGCCGGAGAGGAGGAGATCGACCAGGATACGGTGAACGAGCTGGTCGATTACGCCATCGCCCACGGGGTGAACTATTTCGACACCGCGCCGGTCTATATCCGCGGATGGTCGGAAACGGCCACCGGCATCGCCCTCAAACGCCACCCGCGCGAAAAATTCCTGATCGCCACCAAGGCCTCGCGCAGGCCCGACGACACGTTGGAAGGGGGCATCGCCATGTACCGCAAATCGATGCGCGACCTGCAGGTCGACTACATCGACTATTACCTGCTGCACGGCGTGGGGTCGAGCGTCGAAAGTTTCAACGAGCGGTTCATCGACAACGGGTTGCTTGACTTTTTCATCCGCGAGCGCAAGGCCGGGCGCATCCGCAATCTGGGCTGGTCGTTCCACGGCATCCAGGAGGTGTTCGACCATGTGCTGGCCTACGATATCCAGTGGGATTTCTGCCAGATCCAGCTCAACTACCAGGATTGGCGGCACGCGATGGCGGGACGCAACGTCAATGCCGAATACCTCTACGACGAACTGGTGAAAAAGAACGTCCCCGCCGTGATCATGGAGCCGCTGCTGGGCGGCCGCCTGGCCCGGGTACCGGTGCAGGCGCTCGACATCATGCGCCGGGTCAACCCGCAGGACAGCGCGGCCGAATGGGCCTTCCGCTACGCCGGCACCCCGGAACATGTGCTGACCGTGCTGAGCGGGATGGTCTATATGGAGCATTTGCAGGAGAATATCCGCACCTACGCGCCCCTGCAGCCCCTCACGGCGCCGGAATACGAAGCGCTCGAAGAGGTGACGCAGATCCTGGTCAACAGCGATTACATCCAGTGCACCGAATGCCAGTATTGCATGCCTTGCCCCTACGGGATTGACATTCCCGGCGTTTTCGGCCATTACAACCGCATCGTCAGCGCGGGTGAGCGGCTGAAAAGTTCCAAGGACGAACACTACCGCCAGGCGCGCCGCGCGTTCCTGGTCGGCTACGACCGCAGCGTGCCGAAACTCCGCCAGGCCGACCATTGCATCGGCTGCCGGATATGCAGGCCCCGCTGCCCGCAAAGGATCGACATCCCGACGGAAATGCGCCGCGTGGACGGATATGCCGAACAGTTGAAACAACGACTCGATTTCTGACCGATAGCGCGAATGCGGGATAATAAGAACGGGACGCACACTATTTCAGAAAAATAGGTATATTTGGCACGAATTCGAATATTTGTCACCTCATGCAGCAGAATGCCCCCGCCGCTGAACGCCATACACTTGGAACGGTTATCGGAAAATTAGCCCGGATAAACCTATGGGCTACCTGCCGCATCAACCTGCGGGCCGGGACGCTCCGCAAACCCCGGATATTCATCTTCAGCCGTTTCTCGCTCATCCAGAAGAAAGGGGCCGTCATCGTCAGCGCGCCGGGATCGCAGACCCGTTTCAACGAATCGTGGTACGGGCGTAACCGTACGGGGTCGGTGTTGTGCCTGCGGGAAAAGAGCACCCTGATCCTGAAAGGAAAGAACCGCATATACCGCAATGCAGACATATCGGTCAGTCCGGGCGGAACCCTGGAACTCGACACGGCAAGCATCAACATCAACGCCCAGATCCATTGCGCGAACCGCATCTCGATCGGCCCCGGCACGCTCATCGGCGAGGGGGTCCGCATCCGTGACCATGACGTGCACCGGATCGTCCGGGATGGCAAAGTATGGCCTGCCGACGCCCCGATCGTGATCGGCAGCCGGGTCTGGGTCGGGATCAACGTGACGATCCTCAAGGGAGTGACCATCGGGGACGGGGCTATCGTTTCGTCCCATTCGCTCGTCACCCGGGATATTCCCGCGCGCGCGTTGGCCGGCGGCGTGCCCGCCCGCGTGATCCGCGAGGATGTCGAATGGCTGCCCTGAACGGAGAGTGAACCTATCCTATTATTTATAGAAGATATATGCTCAAGACCGTTATCTATCAATCGTTCCGCACGGAGAACGTTCCCCCCTGGATCGAAACCTGCATGGCGACCGTCCGGGCATGGGCTGCCCTGAAGGGGTTCGACTACCATTTTGTCGACGACCGGATGTTCAGCTATGCCCCCGACTGGTACCGCGAAAAAGTGCGCAATAACGTGCTGCTGGTTTCCGACCTCGCCCGGCTTGAAATAGCGAAAGAGTTGCTTGCCAAAGGTTACGACCGCACGATCTGGGTCGATGCCGACATCGTGGTTTTCGATCCGGAGCGCTTCGAGATCGAGGTGAATGAAGAGTTCGCTTTCACCAGGGAGCTTTGGATGTGGCGCAACCGTTTCGGCCAGACGAAATATTCCGCACGGGTGTGCAATGCCGTGACGGTGATGGTGAAGGGCAACAGCATCCTCGATTTCTATATCTACGCCTGCAAGTCGTTGGTGCGCAATCCCGACTGGAAGGTCCGTTTCAGTGGGGATACGAGTCTGAGGATCAAGGCGAAGCATTTTATCGACCGTTACCGCTATACGTACCGGGACGGGGTGATTCCCCCCTCGTTCGTCGGCACGATCTTCCTTTCGCGCCTGCTTGAACATGTCGACCTGCCCCTGCTGAAGAACGTGGGCCTGCTCAACGCCGAGATCACCCGCGAGATCGTCAAGGAAAACCAGGGTATGCTGGCCGATTACACCCGCAAGTGGAACTCGCCGATCTATGCCGCCAACATGTGCGGCTCGATGTACGCGGGGCAGGGGGACGGGGTGCTGGTGGCGGCCATCGACAAGCTGATCGCCACCAAGGGGGCGATACTTAACCCGGGGTATTAAAATAATCCGTGAGGTTTCGTATATTTGCAAAAACCTTGAATGATGAATATCAGAAAAACCAAATTATTCACTCTCGCCCTGTTCATTCTGTTGGCTGGTGCCGCTTGTTCGCAAAAAGATGAAACGGCCGAGATCCGCGAGGTTTCCGCGGGTTACCTGAAAGCCCTTGTGGATTACCGCCTCGACGATGCGAAAAAATTCGGGGACGGATCGACCGCGCAGTTTTTAAAGGATCAGCAGGATATTATCGACAGTTGGACGGACGAACAGCGGGAAGAAGCACGCAAAACGCTTGCGAACACACAGGTGACGATCGCCTCGGTCGATATCAATGAGGACAAGGCGACGGTAAAGTATGAGTTCATACAGGACGGGAATATCCTGCAATCCGAATTGTTGTACCTGGTCAAGAATTCCGCCGGATGGCAGGTGCATGAGTCCATGGAATAAATTTTGCTGTTTTGTGCTCAATAGAAGAGAGTTGCGATCAATCGCAACTCTCTTTCAATTTTGTCATTCTTCGCTTCGCTCTGAATGACGAATATTCCCCGAGTGCCGGGCGGCACCGCTTCGCTCTGAATGACAAATGCTGTCGGTTTGATTGAAGAGGCTTACCAGTTGAAGTGATACCGCAACGCGAAACGCAATCCAAGATATAACTCGTTGCGGCTGTCGATGCGGTGATTCCAAAGCGAGTAAAGCGGCTCGTTGAACGCCGAAGAGCGCTGGATATTCTGCCACGAGAGGGTAGGGGCGGCCAGGATCGAGAAACGGTCGCTCAGACGATAGCCGAAGTTGGGATGCAATTCATAGATCGAGGCGGATTCTTTCTCGAACGTGGAGATGCAATTGAATTCCGGATTGAAATAGAATTTGCGGGAAATGTCCGCGATCGTGCCGATGCCGAACCCCATGGATACCTGTTTGTGGAAATCGGGGCTGTAAGCCATGATGATGGAGGTATAAAACTCCTTGATACCCGTTTTGAGCGAGAGGTTGACGGGAAACATGGAGCTTGTACTGAGTTCCACGGCCTGGTAGCCGCCGTCCCGGACGATAGAGAGGATGCCGATCGGCACCCCGCTTCGGTACTGCCGCACGAAGTTGACCACGCCGAATTGCACCCCGGTCATGGTCGGGACGAGGTTGATCACGCCGAATTGCGTCCCCCGCATGCCGCCCCCGTTGAAATTGATCACGCCGAATTGCACCCCTTCGAACTGCATGTTCAGGTTGACCACGCCGAACTGCGCGCCTTCGGAACCATCGGCAAAAGCGTTGATAATCCCGAACTGAGCGCCGCTCACCTGGCCGCGCACACCGTTGAATACACCGAAAAGCGCTCCGCGCTGGTTACCGCCGAAGGCGTTGACGATGCCGAACTGCGCCCCCTGCACGTCGCCGCCGACCGCGTTGAAGATCCCCATCTGGGTGCCGCGCTGCCAACCGTGCACGCTGTTCGCCAGGCCGATCAGCAAGCCTTGGTTATTACCGTCCGCCACGTTCACCCCGCCGATCATCACCGGGAAATTTTTACCCTCCGCCGAGCGGTTGTAGGCGACCGTATAGATCGTCTGTTGCGCAAAAGCGCATGCGGCGACCAGGCAGGCCGCCGTCGTGAAAAGAAACTTTTTCATCTTAAACATGAATTAAACGATTGCATTGCTTGTCATTCTGAACGCAGTGAAGAATCTTGGTCGGGCTGTGCTGAAACAATTCAGACCAAAATTCTTTACTGCGTTCAGAATGACAAAGCGACACAAAATCCTACCACTCCGTGTAAACGATCCGCCCGTCCCCGGTGGCGATCCGGGTCACATGGGTGTAGTTCGAACGGGGAAAGAACAGCGACCAGTATTTGGCCGCCCAGACCGTCACGGGTTTACCCCGCAGCGTGTCGAGCCCGGCCAGCACGTCCGTCCGCCCTTCGGCGCGGTTGATATAGAACCGGTTTTTGACCCCGTCGAGCCGGACGGCGACGTCGAACGTACTGGTGTCCTGCACGTACGAGGCCAGCGTGCCTGTAAAAGCCTTGCTGTTGAACTCGCTCGTATCCACCGGCTTGAACGACAGCGGAAAGAGGATCATAAACGCCAGGGTCGCGACGCCTGCCGCGATCCCGATCCATTTCAGCGGCTTGAACTGGTTCATGATTTTTTAAAAAATAAAGCGCGAGGAGATCTCCTTGTGGTTATGCACCCGCTCGGTCACGTCGGCAAAGATGTCGGCCACCGAGAGCACGGTGAATGTCGAGATCTCCTTATCCTTGCACAGGGGAATGGTGTCGGTGACGATCACCTCCTGCAACGCGCTGGCGTTGATGCGGTCATAGGCCGGGCCGGAGAGCACGGCGTGGGTCGCCATCGCGCGCACGCTGCACGCGCCTTTTTCCATGAGCATGTCAGCCGCCTTGGCGATCGTGCCCGCGGTGTCGATCATGTCGTCCAGGATAACGATGTTGCGCCCCTCGACGTCGCCGATGGCGGTCATCGAGCCGATCACGTTGGCTTTCTCGCGCTGTTTGTGCGAGATGATCATCGGGCATTGCAGGTATTGCGAATAGGCGTTGGCCCGCTTGGCGCCGCCCATATCGGGGGCCGCCACGGAGAGGTTTTCCAGATTGAGCGAATTGATATAGGGCATGAAGATGCCGCTGGCATACAGATGGTCCACCGGCACATCGAAGAATCCTTGTATCTGGTCGGCGTGCAGGTCCATCGTCATGATGCGGTCCACACCCGACGCCACCAGCAGATTCGCCACCAGTTTGGCGCCGATCGACACCCGCGGGCGGTCCTTGCGGTCCTGGCGCGCCCATCCGAAATAGGGGATCACGGCGATCACCTTGTAGGCCGATGCGCGCCGCGCGGCGTCGATCATCAGCAGCAGTTCCATCAGGTTGTCCGAAGGCGGGAAAGTGGATTGGATGATAAAGACCGTGCAGCCGCGGATGCTTTCGTTGTAGGCGGGCTGGAATTCACCGTCGCTGAATTCGAGGACGGAGCTTTCTCCGAGTTCCGTGCCGTAGCTGCGTGCTATTTTCTCGGCCAGGTAGCGCGACTCGCGGCCGGCGAAAAACTTGATCTTGTGGATCGCCATTTTTTTGATTATGAATGATGGACTATGTTTTTTGTGTTGTCATTCTGAGCGTAGCGAAGAATCTCGAAATGGCTGTCTGAGATTCTTCGCTATGCTCAGAATGACAAACAAGAACACAAGGGGATACCTTTGCGTTTATAATTCTGCAAAATTATACTATTCGCCCCGGAATTTCAACTCCCGGGGCGAAAAAGTTATAAACATTGTTCTATAAATCCGAGTATCTCCTCCTTGCCCGACCCTTTGGCCGACGAGGAGGTGAACATGGGAGGCAATTCCTCCCAGCTTTCGAGCAGCGTGCGGCGGTAGCGCGCCAGGTTGCGCTCGCGCTCCGAGGAGGAGATTTTATCCGTTTTGGTGAAGATAATCCCGAACGGCACGCCGTTCTCGCCCAAAAACGAGATGAAATCGAGGTCGATGCGCTGCGGTTCGAGGCGCGAGTCCACGAGCACGAACAACATAGTCATTCGCTCGCTCAGGGTTACATAATCGCGGATGATCTTGGCGAATTCGCCGCGCACGGTTTTCGAGGCGCGCGCGTAACCGTAACCCGGCAGGTCGACCAGGTACCAGGCGTTGTTGATCCGGAAATGGTTGATCAGCCGCGTCTTGCCGGGCGTGCCCGACACTTTGGCCAGCCCGCTGTGGCCGGTGAGCATGTTGACCAGCGAGGATTTACCCACGTTGCTGCGCCCGATGAACGCGAACTCCGGCCGGTCGCCCGGCAACTGGCTCATCTTGGCGCTGCTGCATTGAAATTCTGCGGAGGTGATCTTCATGGGCGGTCGTTTATGCGGCCTGCTTCGACAGGCATTCAACGCGGCAAAGATAAGGAATCGGGGATAAATATCACAACTCTTCCGTTGCGATCACCTCTTTCTCGTCCTTTATCTCGCTGAGCAACGGCTCTACGTTCGAATAATCCTTGATGATTTTTACGGTGATCAACGCGAGCGGTATCCCCACAATACAGCCGATTATATCGGCAACTGTGCTTACGATTAATTCATCAACCGCTTCGGCTTGCAGGGAATAACGAAATGCAAATTGTCCTATTATGCCGCTCAATATCCACAACGTCCACCACCAGCCCAATGATTTTGTCGTAAAATCCGTCCGGACATCCACCCCTCTCAGGAAAAATAAATTCTTCGTCTCCTGATATAACTCTTTCATGATCTGATAGGGCAGGTATATACACACGATCGGGACGAACCAACAGCCCGCAGCCCACCCTTCCGAATGTTTCAGGGTGTGTACCCTTTGGTGTAAATTGTAATACGCCTTATTATTTTCAATCTATGCGACCGATGAATCTGCTTTATTTTAAGAAGTTATTTTAATTCGTTGGCATATCCGGCCGTGAATAAATACTTTTCGTACAACAGGCGGTATACCTCCGCGAATTCCGGCCGCGGGGTATACCGGGCCTCGAATGTCGACCCCATGGCTTCGCGCGCTTCGCCCATCGAAGGATGGATGCCCGCGGCGACCGATGCGTACATGGCCGAGCCTAAGGCGCACGCCTGTTCGCTGGCGACGACCCGGATCGGCATATCGAGCACGTCGGAGAGGATCTGCATGACGAAAGGCGATTTTTTACTGATGCCTCCTATCGCATGGACGGCGTTGATTTCGATCCCGTTCTGCCGCAGATGCTCCACGATCCGTTTCGAGCCGAAAGCCGTTCCTTCCACCAGGGCCTTGAAGATCGCAGGGGCGGTGGTCCCGAGGGTGAGCCCGCTCAAAACGCCCCGGACGTTCTGGTCTGCGTCGGGAGTGCGCCGTCCGTTCATCCAGTCCAAAGCGATGGGGGCTGTCACGTCGGTCGGAAGTTTTTCGGCCTGGGCCGTAAGGGTCGGTAATATGGAGTTGAAAGCGGATTGTTTTTCCGCGCTTTCCGGGAGTAAATCCAACGACCAGGCCATAACCTGTCTGAACCATGCGTAAATATCCCCGAAAGCCGATTGTCCCGCCTCAAGGCCGATGTAACCCGGCAAGACCGAGCCGTCGACCTGTCCGCAGATTCCCCCGATGCATTGATTCCCCAACTGCTGCTGATCCGCCACCATGATATCGCACGTCGATGTGCCGATGATGCGGGTGAGTATGCCGGGGGCGACGCCGGCCCCCACGGCCCCTGCATGTGCGTCGAGCGTCCCCACGGCGACCGTTATGCCCGCGGGCAGCCCGAGCCGTTCGGCCCACACTGTGGTGAGTTTCCCGGCCGCGGTGTCGCTGGCGTGTGTCTGGTCGTACAGGTAGGGGCGCATTGCACCCAGCGCGGGATCGAGGCGGGAAAGGAATCCGGCATCGGGCAAACCGCCCCACTGCGCATGCCACATCGCCTTATGTCCTGCAGCGCAACGGCTGCGCATCATCTCCTGCGGCCGGGTATTGCCGGTCAGCAGGCCCGTCATCCAGTCGCAATGTTCCGCCCAACTGTAAGCCGCATCGCGCACCGCAGGGTTGGTCTTCAGCACGTGCAGAACTTTCGCCCAAGCCCATTCCGAAGAATATGTCCCGCCGCTGAAAAGCGTGTAATCACTCTCCCAACTGCGAGCCCGTTGGTTGATCATCTCCGCTTCCCGTACCGCCGTATGGTCCTTCCATAGGATGAACATGGCATCGGGGTCTTCCGCGAAATGGGGTGAGAGCGCCAACGGGTTCCCGTCACGGCCGATCAGGGCGGGCGTCGACCCGGTCGTGTCGATGCAAATCCCCGCGATGGCTCCGGCCACCGGAGCACCGGCCTGCGAAAGGGCATTTCGTACCGCTTCGACCAGCGAATCGACGTAGTCCTGCGGGTGCTGGCGGTAGCGGTTGGCGGCCGCGTCGCAATAAAGCCCTTGGGCCCAACGGGCATAGCGACTCACCCCGCTACCCACCTCGGCCCCGGTGCTCGCATCGACGATCAGGGCGCGGCAGGAATCCGTGCCGAAATCTATGCCTACGACACACTTTTCGCTCATGTCCGACACTATTTGGTCGTTTTGTAGGTCGCGCCGTAGTTTCCGCAGGCGCGGTAATCCGCCCCTTCGGGATCCATGCCGAAAGCCCCCCAGGCGCTCGGGCGGAAAATCTCTTTTTCTTCCACGTTGTGCATGCAGACCGGAATGCGCAGCATCGAGGCGAGGGTGATCAGGTCGGCGCCCACATGGCCGTAGCTGATCGCCCCGTGGTTGGCGCCCCAGTTGTTCATCACGGAATATACGTCGCGGAACGGGCCGTTGCCCGTCAGGCGCGGGGCGAACCAGGTGGTGGGCCAGGTCTTGTCCGTGCGCTTGTTGATGGCCTCGAAGATCTCCTTGTCCACGTCCACGGCCCAACCTTCGGCGATCTGCAACACCGGCCCCTGTCCCTTGACCAGGTTGATGCGGCACATCGTTACGGGCATCTCGCCCCGGGTGAGGAACTGCGAACTGTAGCCGCCCCCGCGCATGTACTCGCGTCCGGCCGGGTACCAGGTGGTGGCCTCCAGGCACTCTGCGGCTTCTTTTTCGCTGATCTCCCAGAAGGGCTTCATGGCGGGTTTGCCGTTTTCGCTCTGACGGCCCGTGGCGTCCAGGGTGCACGAGCCGGAGTTGATCAGGTGGATGATACCGCCCGCCGCGTTGCCTTTGAGCTTTTTGCCCGTCACGCGCTCTACGGATTCCGGGCCCCAGAACGTGCGCACGTCGGCGAACATCTGGGCGCGGTTGGTCAGCAGGTGCATCAACAGCATCGAGGCGCCGTTGAGCGTGTCGTTCTCCGTGGCGAAGGTGTAGGCCTCGCGGATACCGTTCCAGTCGAACGACGAATTGAGGATCGCCTCCGAAAAGTCGCCGTCAGGCTTGAAATCGGTCCACTGGCGCTGGCCCTGGAAGCCGCCCGCAATGGCGTTGTGGCCCATCGCTTCCTCTTCGAAGCCCATCGTGCCAAGCACCGGGTTGCCGACCATCAGGTCACGGAAGATAAGCGTCATCTTGACCACGTATTCCCAGATCTCGTCTTTCTGTTTGCGGTCGTAGACCAGATGTGCGGGGTTGTAATCCTCGCCCTCGTTGCACTTGCAGTATTTTTCGGTCCACGCCATGGCTTTGTGGAACTCGGCCTTGTCGTAAATGCCCAGTTGCACGCGCCGCTCTATTTCGCTGGCGTCGACGAACTCGGTGCGCATGCCCAGGTAGTCCTGGAAAAACTCGGGCGAGGGGGTCGAACCGGCGATACCCATCGACACCGATCCGATCGAGAGATAGCTCTTGCCCTTCATTTGCGCCACGGCAAGGGCGGCGCGGGCGAAGCGCAGCAACTTCTCTTCGACATCGGCGGGAATCGTCTCGTCGCCCATATCCTGTACCTCCCGGCCGTAAATGCCGAAGGCGGGGAGGCCCTTCTGGGTGTGGCCGGCCAGCGCCGAGGCGAGGTAGACCGCCCCCGGGCGCTCGGTGCCGTTGAAGCCCCAGATCGCTTTGGGCATCAGCGTGTCCATGTCGATCGTCTCGACCCCGTAGCACCAGCAGGGCGTCACGGAAAGGACGGCGCCGACGTTGCTCGCGGCGAACTTTTCTGCCGCCATCGCGGCCTCCTTCACTCCGCCGATGCAGCGGTCGGCGATCACGCACTCGACGGGCGAACCGTCGGGATAGCGCAGCTTTTCGGCGTAGAGCCTGGCGACGTTCAGCGCCATTTTCATCGTCGTCTCTTCGAGCGATTCGCGGATCCCGCCGCGGCGGCCGTCGATCACGGGACGGATGCCGATTTTCGGATAGTTGCTCATATCAATAGATTTTAGGATTCTTTCATGTCAATGGTAGTGGGCCGCAGGATGGTGACCTGCAGGACGATCGCCACGAGCACGGCGACGATCATCATCAGGAACACGCCCGTGGTATGGCCCGCGTCGAGCGCCTTGCCGAGCGCCCCGGTAATGACGGCCCCGGCCGAAATGCCCGCCATGTTCATCAGCCCGTAACCGGTGGCGCGGTAGCGCGAGGGGACGAACTGGCAAAGGATAGGCATGTTGTTCACGTCGAACGCCCCGAAGCCCAGCCCGAACAGGACCGCGCCCGTAATGGCCGCCGCAAGCCCTTGACCATAGCAGATCAGCAGCAGGGCCGGGATGGTCAACACCAGGCCCGACACCCCGGTGAAGATCCGCCCGCGCAGGTTGCGCTGCACCCACCGGTCGGAAATGTATCCGCCCGCCAGCACACCCACGAACGAGGAGAACGCTATGGTCATGGTCGAAAGGGGCCCGGCGTGCTGCATATCCATACCCAGCGTCTCGGAAAAGAGCGTGGGAAGCCAGTTTTTGGTCGCCCAACCCGGCAGGCTCGGCGCCGAGAAGTAGAACAGCAGCACCCAGAAAGCGATGTTGCTGAACAGCATCCCGAGCCCTTTGAGGGCCATGCGGATCTCGCCGCCCGCCGGATGCGTCCCCCCGGCAGGGATCGCGTAGGTTTTTTTCTCGCGCAGGAAAACGATCAGCACCACGCTGTACGCCATCCCCACGATGCCGAATGATTGGAAAGTGAACTGCCAGGTGGTCGCCGCGGCAAGCGTCGCCCCGAACCCCCCTAAGGCCTGCCCCAGATAGACGCCCGTGGTATGGAAACCGATAGCCAGCGAGCGGGTGCGCCCCTGGTGGTAGTCGGCGATGAGCGACAGTCCGGCCGGGATGTAGAACGCCTCGCTCACCCCCATCACCGCGCGCAGGAAATAGAGCTGATCCATGGTTTGCGCGTAGCCCATGGCCATCGTCACGCCCGACCACACGAACAGGCTTCCCACGATAAGCCATTTGCGGTTCAGCCGGTCGGCGATGACCCCCGACAGGGGACTCATCAGCGCATAGATCCACAGGAATATGGCCATCAGCCGGCCGAAATTGGCCGCCTCGGTCAGCTGGGATATATCTTCGAGCATGAACGGCCGCATGGTCGAGAGCATCTGCCGGTCCAGGTAGTTCAGCAGCGCCACGAACCACAGCATGGCCACGACGGCCCACGGGTATTTACCCGCTCGGGGTTCTTCTATGAGTTTTTTCACATCAAGACAAGATTTCTACAAAAAAGCCCGGGATAATAGTACCGCAGTTTTGGGCACTTATTTATATACAGTTCAGCAAAATTTTTTCGCACAGTGAAACCCGAATCTATGGTGAAACCATCCGGAATCCGCGAAAAGAAAGGGCTGAATTGTATATAATGGCAAGAGGCACGACCGCAGCCTTTGCCAGAAGAAATCAAACCTTAAAATATAATCGCATGAAGAAACTCCAGGGAATCGTCCCCCCCATGATCACGCCTCTTTCGGCGGATAACACGATCGACGCCGAAGGGACGCAGAGGCTTATCGAACATCTGATCGCAGGCGGAGTCCATGGTATTTTCCTGCTCGGCACCACGGGCGAGGCCCAGAGCCTTTCTTACGAATGCCGGTATAAATTTGTGGAGATGTGCTGCCGCCTCATTGCCGGCCGGATCCCGGTGCTGGTGGGCATTACCGACACTTCGATGGACGAGAGCCTCCGGTTGGCCCGCCACGCACGTGACTGCGGCGCTTCGGCCGTGGTGGCTGCAGCACCCTATTATTTCGCTCCTTCGCAGCAGGAGATGGTGGAATACTATACCGCACTTGCCGACAGTCTTTGTTTACCGCTCTATCTTTACAATATGCCCTCCCACGTAAAGGTTTTCATGGAACCCGACACGGTATACACGCTCGCGCAGCATCCTAATATTATTGGGCTGAAGGACAGCTCGGCCAACATGACTTACTTTCAGACGTTGCTCCATATGCTGCGCGAAAACCCTGATTTCGCGCTGTTCGTAGGCCCGGAGGAGCTGACGGGCGAATCCGTGCTGATGGGGGCGGACGGCGGCGTGAACGGCGGCGCCAATATGTTCCCGGAATTGTATGTCAGCATGTGGCAGGCGGCCCTGAGCGGCGATGTTGCGCAGGTAAAGCGCCTGCAACAGCGCATCATGGCTGTTTCCAGGGCGATCTATACGGTGGGGCGCTACGGGTCGAGCTATCTGAAAGGGGTCAAGTGCGCCGTCTCCCTGATGGGGATCTGCGATGACCATATGTCGTTCCCGTACCGCAAATTCCGCGATACGGAACGCGCCCGCGTGCGCCAGGCACTCGAAGGACTGGGCGTATCCCTGCAGAATGACACCTGCGTCTGATCCTGCAAAATCCCAAGTAGTATTATCTGTTTCAGGCGCGGAAGGGTTGACTCTTTCGCGCCTGAATTGCCAATGCCACCCCAATACCTAAAGACTTGACGTAAAACAAAAAGCACTCAATAACAAACGTTATGAGTGCTTTTCCGTGGTCCCTCAGGGAACAAGAATGCCACTATGCCCCAGCGATTTACAGGATTTCTTAAACTTTTTCTTAACGTGTTTCGAAAAAGTTCAAAAGAACTGCATTTCCACCAGTGAAGCCAAGGAACGTGCAGCAAAAGTAAGCAAATTATTCGACAACCGGCAAAATCTCCACGAGATTGTCCACGAAGTATTCGGTATGCCTGAATCATGGATGAAAATTTATCGAATGGGCGACAAGGCTCCCCCGGGGAGGGAATTCGCCATCGAACAACGCTGGCCCTTTATTGGTGCCATTCTTGTCGTTTTTCACTTCGATGCCTTTGGGTTTTCATGAAAAATGTGAGTATCTTTGTTATGTAGTTTTCTCTTTAAGAAAGCGCAATGAAGACACATTGATTTGCACATAAATTGCGTTATCTTTGTAATGAACGAAAAATGCAAGGCCATGACTGCAATTGAATTGAGAGCAAAGAAGATGGAGATCATCGAGATGCTCATGAGCGTGGATGACGAAAAAACCGTATCGAAAGTATTGTCTGTTATCCGTAAAGCGAAGGAAGCGGAAAATCCTCCCTGTCAGTTTACTGTAGAGCAAATGCGGCAGCGAATCGCCAAAGCCGAAGCGGACATTCAAAACGGGCGTTTTATCTCCCATGAGGAGATAAAACGTAAAGTTATGCCGCGATGAGAATTGTTTGGGTCGCTGACGCCCAAGCCGATTTGGAAAACACCTATCGTTTCTTGGCGAGAGAGAGCGAAAAGTCTGCGGTTAAGATACACAATGCCATTTACGACCAAACTGAAAAACTGACAGGCTCTCCCAAAATGGGTGCAGTCGAGCCGCTACTAAATGGCGATTCCGATCGTTACCGTTCACTTGTAATAAAAATCCCCAAAGTTAAAAAGACCTATAAAGTTGTTTACAGATACGACGACGAGTTTATCTATATCATTGCGGTCTGGGACTGCCGACAGAATCCGGAAACATTGGCTGTAAGAGTAAAGAAAAAATAACGAGGGTATTTCCGCGTATTAGCTTAAAACGTGCAACCCCTTTCCCTTATAGGAAAGCGCAAGGAAGATATGTATAAGCCGATTCAGATAGACCGAAAAAATCTCACGATCATGGGTGTTCCGTTCCCTGATCTGAAAACGCTCGACAGTGTGGCGGACGCCATCGGGTCTAATATGTTCGAGGGTTTTGAGCCTACCGAAAAAATGATCCGGTTGTATTTGGATTACAGAAACGGGAAAATCGAAGATTCTCAATTTCTTGCCGCCCTCAAGGCTGCGTTATGAGCAACGCTTACAAGTATATCGATCCCGATTATTTTTATATCGACTCCAAAGCGGTGGTAATGAGGAGTGTGGATGGATATTTCTCGAACGGGCGACAAGGCTTCCCCGGGGAGGGAACTCGCCATCGAATCTATTCACCTCGGTCAGAATCATCCGGATCATCTCGGCTTTTCAGGTATTTAACTCAAGTGCTGCCATTATGGTGAGTTAAAATAGTTTGTGTAAACCTACTTTGCAGTTTGGCGACCTACCTGGCCGGGATTGCGCCGCCCTTCCGCATTCGATTTTCCACTTATTCCCTTTTGCTCGTTAGGCTGCACCTTTTGCAATTTGTCTATCTGCCGACGTAATGCCTCTTTCTCGTTTTGCAATTCTTTGACCTCCCGGCGAAACTCTTCATTCTCCGAAGTAATCCTGTCAATGGTTGTTGCGTTGCTGCGCAGGATTTCCATACAGTTAAAGGAACCCATATCATTTGCGCTTTGGAGCGGAGGTAACCCCGCGTTCTCCTGCATGGCTCCTTTGCCGGTCAGTAACCACACGGCATTTATGGTGTCATATCTATTAATAATAGCCTGCATGACCTCGGTGGCAGGCATAGGGTATTTCCCCGTCCTTCCATCCAATCGGAACAGACGGTCAATTTTGTAGTGCGGAACGCCGATCAAGGCAGCAAAATTTTTCTTGCTTCGTTTCCCGTGAAGCTCAATTATTTGCTGTATCCGCTCCGTTAATTCGGGAAGTTTTTCCATGAAAAAAGTATGAATATTTGCTTTAAAAGCGCACATGTATGTAAATAATGTGTATATTCGTAATCGGAATACGTTTCAAAGATATGGATAACCTTTCTAAAAAACAAAAGAAAAATGACACTGATCAAGCTACCCTATGGGGGCGAGAAAGTTCTCGCCCAAAAATTCAATGTGAGCGTCAGAACGGTCTACAACGCGCTTACAGGCCGAACAAAGAAAAGCCCTTTGTCTAATTCTTTAAGAAAGGCAGCTTTAGAAAACGGAGGGACACTCTACATCAGGCAGGAGCCACATACGAAGCAAGACCAATAGCCATTCTCCTTTCACCGGGAGGATGGCTTTTTTTATAACCCTAACACAAACTACGATGAGCGAAGTAATTATCCTGACCATGGGGCCGGAGCAGCTTGTCGACCTGATCGCCCGCAAAGCCTCCGAAATGGCCAACGATGTGGTCGCGGTCGAGGAAAACATCAAACTGATCAGCAAACATAAGGTGGATCGTCACTATCTGAAGCGGAATTTCGGCTGGCGGCGCACCACCATAGAGCGGATGGAGAATGACGGCGAACTGGTGCCCGTGTTCACGGGCGACGCGCGGTCGCACTATTACCTGCTCGGGGCCTGCCTGAAACTCTATCTCAAGCAGCAGGGCAAACTGTAACCGGATTCATTCACCGAGCAAAAAACCGACCTTCCCTTATGGATGACAACAGGGATAAAGGATATATAAAGGTCTACCGGAGTTTCTTCCGGCACGCCCTCTGGCGTGAACAGCGGACATTCAGCCGGGCCGAGGCATGGCTGGATATCTTCGCCAGCGCCAACCATACGCCGGGGCAGGAGATCGTCGGCGACACCCCGGTCGAAATCGATCGGGGGGAGTTCCGGGCTTCGGTGCGGTTTCTGGCGAAACGATGGAGCTGGAGCAAATCAACCGTCGCCCGATTCCTGGCCCTATTGAAAGCCGAGGGGATGATCGACCTGCGCGTTGTGCCGGACACCCGGCAGGCCATTATCGTCGTGCTGAACTACGAAACCTACAACGCGCATAGCCTTTCGCCGATTTTGCCGCCGGACACCAAATGGGACATCGCGCGGGACACCATTTGCGAAAATGATGGGACACCTTGCGGGACACCTTATGCCGAGGCATCGTCCTGCGCTCAAAGCGATTGCAAGGACGGGCAAAAAATGGCGGGACACCTTGTGGGACACCTTTCGGAAGATGGCCGGGACACCAACCGGGACATCAAATGGGACAAAGAGAAAGAAAGATATAAAGAAAGAGAAAATAATAATACACACATAGATTTTAAGATTGGGTATACACTAAACGCGCGCACGCATGAGTGCGATCGGGCAGGCGCGCGCACGAGCGCCCCGCCGGCATCCGGCGACGAGGCAGGGCGGCTGACCCAGGTGCGCCCCGCGGATGAACGCTACCTGCCCGACGCCCGCGCCCTGCTGGAATGGATCGCCAGCAACGCCTCCCACCTGAACAGCATGGCCGAGCCGTTGAATCTGGCCGAGGCGGTGGAGGTGATGAAACGCTACGGAGCGTTCGGCAAAGAGGACATCGGCCGTGTGCTGCTCAACCTGAACAACCGGGCTGGCATCGAGCAGACGGAGCGCAACACCTACGCCTCGTTCCGCAAATGGGCCGGCCTCGACCACCAAATGAACAGCAAACGGGCGGCGCTGCGACAGGCTGCCGAGCAGCGGGCGACGAAAGAACGGTTGGATGCTCAACTACGGGCCATGGCCACGATGGATCTGTTGCAGGACAACCGGCGCTACAACGCCCTGCACCGACAGGCCATCGGGCGTGGGGAGATGATGCGCAAACCCGAAACAGTAGACGAATTGAGAGCGCTATGACACACGGCAGTATCTGTTCGGAAATCGACGGGCCGGTCGCTGACGGGCACGATCCTCGGTATCGACAGACAGAGCGGCGAGATAAACGTAGGCTACCGGGGGCGCGGCAACGTGGTGCCACGTCCCAACGGCCGCCTGTTGGCCGACACAGATACCACCCTCGATACTAATCTGATAGAGAGGTAACGATATGTCGTATTATCCGACAAGTTGTCTAAAATAGACAAAAATAGACGAATCAGCATTGCTATGCCTTCATTAAGAACTACTTAACCTGCAAAAGGCATGAAAAAATAGATCAAAATAGACGGAAATAGACGCAAAAGCAATCATCGGATCATGGGGACCACCATCTTACAACAGGACATTCGCACTATCTCCGAGGCGGTAAAAGAGATTACCGGATTCGGGATCGAGGATATTTTCATGGACATCCGCACGCCAGCCCGTGTTATGCCTGCAAAGTCGGCCATCTGTCATTACCTGCACCTGCGGGGATATGATTTTGACAGCATCGCCAATGTGCTGGGTATCGAGCGCACCGGGATCTACTACCTGTTGCGCCGCCATGATGAAATGCTCTTTTCAGAATCGCTTTACCGCCGCTATATCACGGCCTTCGATCAAATTTTGACAACCAACACATAACAGTTGTGAATCGACTACTCAATTTCATTTTCGGATACAAATACTATCTGAACATCTGCAACAACCTGCGTGCGGATTTCATCGTATCGACGCCCTTTATAACCCGCCGGCAAGCCAATGCACACTGCGCATCCCTGGCCGATAACAGGAGCGTGCTTTTCATACGAACGATCGCATTATGGCACGTAGGAGAAGAGACCACCCGCCCGCCGCAAACGCTCGCCAAACAAGATGAGGGTCTCGCCCGCGAACTCGAATACTGTTTCAAACAACTCGGTTCGATGCTCAAACCAATGCTCATCCTGCTGGTCGCCGTGATCCTGATCTCGATGTATCTGCTGATGTTCCGGCTCGGTGGGGTGGTTGGATAATTTCTGTCCGGTTATCTGAACAATGCTGCGGTGCCGTTCGCGGAAAAACTCAAAGCCGACCTGGAGACCTTCAACCGGAAGGCGCAGCAGGGGCAGGTCGATCCGGCGCAGGTGGCGGCGCTGAAGCAGGCGGCCGGGGAGCATGTGGATCGGCAGGCGGTGGAGATGATCGGACGGTTTATGGGCCGATCATCAAGCGCATACAGCCATAACTCCGTATCCGAGATGACTTCTACCCGGTAGCGCTGTTCCAAAGGACTGGGCCAGAAGGGGCTGTAGCCGTGCATGACGTACAATTCTTCGGTTGAAGGGGTATAGCGGCAGACTACGATGGCCCCCGGCTTGGCCTCGGGCCATTCGAAGACGATCCCGTCTTCGCGGAACTCCCAGTAAGTGATCTCGTCCGGTTCGACGGCCTCATGGAATACCCAACCTTCACAGGTGCTGATATGGTATTCGGCCGACCGCCAGATCCCGATCAGCCTTTTATCTAAAGGTGTGTTCTTTCCCATCGATAGCAATATTGACGTGTCTGCGGCAGGGAAAAGCACGGGCGCAACAAGGCAATTCCGCACATTCCCACCGCATTATAGAACGGTTATCAGCACGTAATATTACAATAGTTACGCCACCCTTGCAATAGGCGGACGGTTTCGACGGAAAAATGGGCCCAGTGAAATGGATTATCTATCGATCCGGCCCTCGCAGCACGGTCCCAATAGGTGGCGAGTTTTGGTTTAGCCAGTGCACCTAATCCCAGGAAGACGGTTTCGGTAGAGAATCAATAAACCTCCTCTTTCTCAAAATATCTTCGTCGCATCCGGTATAATTTCACAGGTATGGAATTTGGATGACCCATCCTGCAAATAACCTTCAACTCCTTATGATTAAACCCATGAGCCATCATACAGAGCATCATATATTCCTGTTTTTTTAAAATGCTGCGTATTGATTTTGCTGCGATCTGTTGGTCGATATTTCTACGGCCCTTCGTTTCTTGAAATTCCATCAGATATTGGATTAAGAACTCATCAGGAATCTCGAAATCAATGACCGAATGTTTTTCCCATTCATCCAAACCGACGGCATCTGAGAATGCCTGATAAAACAAATTCTGTTTATGCGAATAGGTATATGACAAGCCAACAAGATGACGTAAAAAGAGTAATCTGGATGACGCGATTTGCTCTACCTTTCGATGATGGCTTACGAAATCGGGGAACAATAATTCGCATAATTGCTCCCGGTGTTTGTTAAAAATGTTGTTCGACATAAAGGTAATCAGTTATATATTCCCCTTCAAATTACTCCAAATTCCCCCTCGCTATATGACTGAAAATCCATGATTATACGATTATTTGTATGTTGCTGATTTACAGAATTGTCTTATCGGTTTGATTATACGAATTTTCTTACAAAACTATAAATCAAGGTCTTTCTCTTTGTATTTTTGTCATAGTGCTAAATTTTAAAATTACAGCTTCAGATGAACAAAAATTTCAAAGGTAATTATTATTCACAATACATTCCGAAGCAGAAAAAGTTATCTGCTTTTTCGCTGGCCGAGCTGCTGGTAGTGCTGGTAATCATCGGCATATTGGTGCTGATCGCGCTGCCCAACCTGATGCCGCTGATCTCGAAAGCGAAGAGCACGGAGGCGCAGCAGCAGCTGGCTTTTTTGCACTCTTTGCAGAAGAATAATTTTTATACCTACTCGCGGTACTCGGCTTCGCTGGATGAGATCGGCTTCGAGCAGGTGAAATTGGTCACAGACGGCGGGCAGGCGAACTACCTGATCGAGATCGTCGAGGCTTCGGAGAGCGGTTTCCGGGCGACGGCTACGGCGGTGGTCGACTTCGATGGCGACGGGGTCTGTAATGTCTGGGAGATCAACCAGGATAAGGAGCTGCGCGAAACGGTCAAAGATTAAGAAATGAACGAATCCTCTTCCGTCATGTCTCGGCTAACGCTCGACATGACGGATAGGCCTGAATCCATATAATGAATACCAGATGCCTGCTACTGCCCTATATCAACTGTTGCTTGCGGCGCCGCTGGCCGTGATGATGCGGGACGACTGCCGCAGCCGGGAGATCGGTGCGGGGTGGCTTGCAGTTTTCATTGCGGGGGTGGTCACGGTTTCTGCATGGCAGTATGGTGCGGCGGGGATGACGTGGAATGTGGCATTAAATACGTTGTTGCTGGTCTATATGGCCGCCGGAGTCGTGCTTTACCTTCGGGTGAGCCGCGGGCGGTGGATCGATCCGCTCAAGGGGCATATCGGGCTGGGCGACGTGATCTTTATGCTTGGGCTTACTCCCTTGACCGGGGTTAGGGAATATTTGCTGTTGCTGCTGGCCGGGATGGGGGTCTCGCTGCTTTGGTGGGGCGGAATGCGGATCGTAAAGAGGCGTGATGTGACCGTCCCGCTGGTCGGGACGATGGGGGCGGTGGTTTGTGTCTGGTTGGTTTATAGTGCGATAAGATGAAGGAACGGATACCCGCAGAGGTGATACAGCGATTCACGCCGCCGCAGGCGTGGGAATATATGCTCGTGCCGTATGAGGACGGGGCGGTGCTGGCCTGTTACGGCGAGCGGGGGCGCGATTACGACGGGGTGTTGCAGGAGTTGGAGGTGCTCTACGGCATCGCAGCGGCGGTAGAGGAGATCGAGCCGGAAGAACTCGAAAAGCTGCTGAAAAAATACTATCGTTCGGACGGCGGCGGACGTCCCTCCCAGGCGCGTTCGATCACTGAGATCAGCGCCGGGCAGGGGTTTTTGGTCGGGCTGATCGAAGAGGCGTTCGATTGCTACGCGAGCGATATCCATATCGAGAGTTACGAACAGCGCTGCCGGGTACGTTTCCGCATGGACGGCAAGCTGATCGAGCGTTACGTGATCGAGCGGGGCAACTACGCCTCGCTGATCAACCAGATCAAGATCCTCGCCAACCTTGACATCGCCGAACGACGGCTGCCGCAGGACGGGCGCATCCTGTTCAACCAGGGGAATAAGAAATGCGATGTGCGCGTGTCGTGCCTGCCTACTATTTATGGAGAAAAGGTGGTGCTGCGCCTGCTCACGCGCCATGTGGAGTTGCTGGAACTCGCCAACCTCGGGTTCAGCACGCGCCAGTTGGAGGATTACTGCCGCCAGACCGGCCGGCCGCACGGGATGGTGCTGATCTGCGGTCCTACGGGCTCGGGCAAGAGCACCACGCTCTACGCCACGCTGCGGCGGCTGAACAAGGAGACGGACAATATATTGACCATTGAGGACCCGATAGAATATACTTTGGAGGGTGTCAACCAAGTGCAGTTAAAAGAAGAGATCGGCCTAACGTTCACCAGCGCGTTAAGGACTTTTCTGCGCCAGGACCCGGACATCATCATGCTCGGCGAGATCCGCGACGCGGACACGGCGCAGATGGCGATCCGCAGTTCGCTCACCGGGCACCTGATCTTCTCCACGATCCACACGAACAGCGCTTGGGGGGCTGTGGCGCGTTTGACGGACATGGGGGTGCACCCCTACCTGATCGCCGATACGCTGGTGATGTGCGTGGCGCAGCGGCTGGTGCGCCTGCTCTGCCCGCATTGCAAGCAGCAGGAGGCGGCCTCGGAGGATATTCGTACCGTGAGCGGATCGGACACACATTTCACCGCCTCGGGATGCGTAAAATGCTATTACACCGGATACAGCGGCCGCAAGGCCATTTACGAGGTGATTCCGATGGATGCCGAGTTGGCCCAGGCGGCCCGCGGCAACCTGACTGAGATCGGGTCCCTGCTTGCCGGACGGGGCATCGTGACGCTGCGCGAGGCGGCCCTGGCGATGTTCGCGGCCGGGGAGACGTCTTTCGGGGAGATCATACCTATGTTGAATAACTGACGATATGATGCGATATTTACTTGTTCTGTTTTTGTTTTTTGCCCCGATGGGGGCCGTTGCGCAGACCATTGCCAAGCCCGATGCCGACAGTGTGCGCCTGGTGCGCATCCGCACACAATTGGAAGCGGTGGCGGTCGCGGATCCCGTGTATGCCGAGCCGGTGGATATTTCAGTGGGGAAGATGGCGCTCTCGGAGATGCTGCGCAATGTGGCGAAGGTGGGCGGGGTGAACCTGAGCGTGAAGGGGGCCGAGAATATGCAGGTGACGGTCAATTTTTCGCGGGCGCGGGTGACGGATCTGATCTATTTTCTTTGCAAAGAGTACAACCTTGATATCGACGTGGTCGGCAATATCATTGCCATTAAACCCGTACCTGCCCCACCCGCGGAGGTCAAGCCGCCGAAAATCGACTTCGCCGTGGCCGCTGGGTTAAGTTACGACCTGAGCGGAGATAAACTGATCGACGTGATCAAGCGGATCACCACGCTGACCGGGGTGAACATCATCGCCCCACAAACGTTGTACGCCAAACAGGTATCGGGATATGTGAGCCGGATGCCGCTCAACGAAGCCATTCCGACGCTCGCCTCGGTCAACGGACTGGAAGCGCAGAAAGCGAAGAACGGCACCTGGGAACTTTCGGAAGCCCCGGCGCCCGCTCCCGGACAACCTGCCGCTCCTGCGCGCCAGCCCTTGGCCTACACGCGCACCAGTGCTTTCGCTGCCAACCAACTTTCGGTGGATAGCCTCGGATTGATCACCGCGCAGATCAGTCGCGGGAATATCCAGGACATCGTGACGGACCTGTGCGAAAAACAGAAACTCAATTACTTCTTCGTTGCGCCGTTGTCCGGCCAGACGAGCGTCTGGGTACGTGCGGTACCTTTTGAAACCCTTTTAGGGGTGCTTTTCGCCGGGACACAGTGTACCTATTACATGGAGGACGGCATCTGGATGTTCGGCACGCAGGGCAAGGAGGGCGGGCTGAACGCCGTGCGGGTGATCCCGCTGGTCAACCGTTCGGTCGCTAAATTGGACGAGGTGATCCCCGATGCGATCAAACAGGGGTTGCAGGTCAAAGTCTTCCCCGACCTGAACAGCATCATCGCCTCGGGCGATGCGCGACAGGCCCTGCGCGTGGAGTCGTTCCTGCGCTCGATCGACAAGCGCGTGCCGCTAGTGACGATCGAGGTGATGATCGTGGACGTGACCAAGAACGACATCATGGAGGCGGGCATGGGGATGGGCATCGGCACCGAGCCCACCCAGACCTCGGGCAAACTCTCGCCGGGCATCGACATGACCCTGGGCGCGCAGTCGGTCAATAACCTGATCAGCCGTTTCAACGGCTTCGGGTCGGTCAACCTGGGCAAGGTGACCCCCAACTTCTACATGACCCTCAAACTGCTGGAGGACAACGGGACGATCAAGATCCACTCCACCCCGAAACTTTCCACGCTCAACGGCCACGAAGCCACGCTGAAAAGCGGTGAAAAGCAATATTACAAAGAGATCATCAACTCCTATTTCGGTTCACAGACCCCGATTCAGAATGAATCCTACACATGGAAAGACGTCGAGGCCAACCTGAGCATCAAGATCACGCCCTTTGTGAGCGAGGATCGGCACATCACGCTGGACATCGAGATCGAGCAGAGCGAATTTACCACACGCGTCGAGGCCGAGGGCCCGCCGGGGACGGCTACACGCAGTTTCCGTGCGCAGATCCGGGTACAGAACGAGGAGATGGTGCTGCTGGGCGGGATCGACCGCAACTCCGTCACCAAAACCACCTCGGGCCTTCCGTTCATCGCCCGCGTGCCGGTGCTCAAATGGCTGTTCGGGCAGACCAAGGATAACAAGGTGGATCATAAACTGAATGTGTTCATCAAACCGACCGTGATCGAGTGAAACGATATTCCGATACCCGCCCGGTTCGTCATGTCGAGCGTGAGTCGGGACCTCGCAGATAGAAATATTTGTGGTGTGTAGACGGGCGCGGGGCCAGGGCAACGGGCGGGGACCCGAAAATAAGATATGGGGCTTATCGCAAAAATATTGGGCCGGTGCCGGGTGCTGGTGGTGTCGTTCACAGATGCCGCTACGTATGAACTTTCGCTGGTGACTGTAGGTGACGGGGAGCCGGAAGCGTTGCCGGACATTGCCGCTGTGCGCGAACGGGCGGGCAAAGCGCCGTTGCTGGTGATGGCCTGCGGGTACGGGGTGATTACCAAGGATACCGCCTCGGCGCCGGAAATAACGGCGAAGGTCATGGCGCCCGGGAGCGGATTTGTGTGGAGTGCGGATGGAGTGAATATTTCGTTTGTGCGCGAGGCGCAGATGGAGCCTTTTGCGGAACTATCGCCTCTTGCGGTGACCTGCGGGGCTTCGGCGGCAGATGCGGAAAAGGTTGCAGTGCAATATTATGCGACGCATGTGCGGCTGCGGGAATTGCTGAGACCTTCCCCTGCGAGTTCCGCCCTGGCTTTGCTGCTCGCACGGCGGATCCAGTTGCCGGTGCTGGGTGTCGTATTGCTGCTGCTTGTTTTGAATGCCGCCGTGAGCCCGCAGGTGCGCAACCGCCGGGAGGCCGCCGAGACCGAGATGGCCGCATTGCAGAAACGGATCGGCAAGGCGGACGACACCTCCCGTGGACGAGCGCAGGCCGTGGCCGAGTGGGGCCGCGCGCTGCCCCGACGCTTCGGATGGCTCTGCGACCGGGCGGCAACAGTGCTACCGAAAGACATCACGCTTACCTCGCTTTCGGTGCAACCCCTGCTGAAAAACATCGAGGAGGGGCGCAAGCCGCTCTTTTCGGAGCGCGAAATGGTGATCTCGGGCCGTACGCCGCGCTCCGAAAGCGTATCGGATTATGTGACTGCCCTCGGCGGCCTGCAGATGGCGCAGCAGGTGCGCCTCTCCTCGGTGGAATATGACCGCGAAAAAGGGTTTTATAATTTTCGGATCAACCTCGAGTTATGAGTGTGCTCGGCAAATACCGCGGATTGGCTTATCTGGTTGCGCTGCTCGTGCTGTTGCCCCTGCTGGCCTGGCGGCTGGCACTGGCGGATACGGCCTCGCAATGGCGTATGGCCCGCCGGATGGAGTGGCTGTTGCCCGAAATGCGCGAGCAGGCCGCTTCACCTGTCGCTTCGGCGGCGGCGGTGAGCGCGACGGAGCAGATCCGCGACGGGGAGTTGCTGGGGGAAATCCTCTGCGGCCCGGGCTGCTGCGAGGTGGTCAAGTACACGCCTTACCTCTCGGGTAGCACGGACGGCCTGACGCTACACACGGCCGAGGTCGTGCTGAATACCGATTACGCCAGCCTGGTGCGCATCGTGGACAATGTGGAGTGCAACATGCCGCAGGTACGCCTGCGCAGCGTCACCCTGCGGGCCGTCACCCCGCGCGGCAGTCGCCAGGTGCAGCTTTATGCCCTGCTCGTCATCCAACAGATAACCGGAATAACAGACTGATATGAAAAGAATATTGTTGATACTCGCCCTGCTCGCCGCATCGTGCGACGACGTTTTCGAAAAAGACATCTCGCGCAGCAGTGTCACAGTTGTCGCCCCCGTCGACGGGGTGACCGCTTCGTCCGGAGAGGTGACCTTTCTGTGGCGGGCTACCGAAGGAGCGCGGGCTTATAAAGTCACGGTCGTGAGCCCCTCGTTCGCCGCTGCATCGACCGTGGCTGCCGACACGCTGATGTGCAATGACTCGCTCTCGATGAAACTGACGCTGCGGTTGAGTTTGGTGGCGGGCGATTACCAGTGGAGCATCCGGGCGCTCAACGACGCCTATGCCACCCCGGAGCAGTTTTATACCTTGTTCGTCGCCGATCCCGAAGAGGAAACCGAGCCGTGAAATCGAAGGCCACGACATATCTGCTTCTGGCTGTGGTGCTGGCCGTGTGGGGCGTGATCGGGTGGAAAGTGCTCTCCCGCGGTTCCTCCGGTGACGGGGGCAGTTCTCCTGCGGCCCGAGTCCGGGAAGCGGCAGCGAACGAGCCGGACACCCTGCTGCTCGATTACCGCGACCCGTTCTTGAGTGGGCAGAAGATCGCACCCGTGGCGAATGCTCCTGATGTCGGTCTGGTCCTGGCCCCGTTGCCCCCCACCCCAAAGAAAGCCGTCAAGCATAATGTGCGTTACCTGGGTCGTATCCGGCACCAGGGAGTGGAACACTCGCTCGTGGAGATCAACAATGCCCCGCACACGATGCGGGTAGGTGATGCAGCGGATGACTACCGGCTAGAACGCATCTTCGAAGACTCGCTTCATTTTGCTTTCGACGGGGAGCGATGCTGCATAAAACTTTCACAATAATGGGGCGGTTCTGGCATCTTGGGCGACAGGTTTGTCATCATGAGCATAGCGAAGGATCTCAAAACGGCTGTCTGAGATTCTTCGCTGCGCTCAGAATGACAAAGGGGGGCCGGTTGCATGCAGGAGTGCTGTCCACGGTGGTCGTGGCCTCGGCGCTGCTGCTTCTGCTACTGGCCGGAGTGCTTTGGCTCTGGGAATCCGATTTCCTGCTCTTCTCGCGCACCAATTACCAGCGCATCCAGTTGGCCAATATCCAATCCGCTTTCACACTCTACCGCACCGATCCGTCGATCCTGGAACGCCTCGATGCCGACAGCACCTACCTGCTTTACGACTCGCTGCCCGGTTCGCGGATGAAGATCACCCGGCGGCCGTGGGGACTGTACGAAGCGGTAAACGTGGCTTCTGCCGACGGCCGAATTCATTCCACGCGCCTGATGGCTGCCGCCCGGCCGGGGACGGATTGCGGGACGTTCTGGTATCGTGATAACAATGGGTCGCTGACTGTTTCGGGGCGCACAAACCTGCACGGCGAGGTCTATCTTCCTTACAATGGGTTGATATACGGGCAGATGCAATCCGTATTCTTTAATGGGGAGAAACTGAATCCTGCCGACATCCGGCGCAGCAAGGCGGAGATTCCCGCACCTTCGTCCGAGGCCGCTGATATTGTCCGGGGGCTGTTCGAATTACAGGGGGAAGAACTTAAGGTAGATAGCCTGCATATAGGCTTTTATGCCACGCCTCCCTTTGTCGGCAGTTTGGGTAGTGGCACCCTCTCGGGCTGCTCGTTCTCGGGCAATATGATCATCCGCGGCGACAAGCTCCATTTCGACGCTTCATGCCGCCTGACCGACATCATCGTGGTCGCTCGCTCGGTTTCTGTCGGCGACGGCTTCCGGGGGCGGATGCAGGTGTTTGCTTCGGACACGGTCGTGGTCGGCAAAAAGGTCGAAATGCAATTCCCTTCCGGGGTCTACTGCGGGCGTTATGCCGAGTTGGGGGACGACAGCATACTGGAAGGCTACCTAATCGTAGACTGCCCGGACAAACCCGACGTAAAAAAGCCAAATATGCGTAAATCGCGCACTTCACGGCTGCGGGGGCTGCTTTATGTGAATGGGATTGCCATGCTGCAAGGCATCGTTACCGGGGCGGTCGTTATCTCCGAGTCGGTTTATTATTCTTCGCAGGGTTATTATCGCCACATGCTTTATGACGCTTCGGTGCTCGACTCCCCCGATATCTGTTATCCCCTCTGGCTCGAAACGCCGCCGCAAAGAAAGGAAGGTGTATGGGTGCAATGAAGCGCTGTGGGCTGACCGTAGGGGCATCCCTTGCGGGTGCCCAAAGAAGAAGGGCACTCCCAAGGGGTGCCCCTACAAAACCCGGAACATTGCGGGCGAGCACTTTAGTCGAGGTGATCGTAGCCTCGGTGATCTTCCTGACCATCTTCGCTATCTCCTTACATACCATCACGCGGTTGGCTGTTAACCCTGCGGAGGGCGAAGCTTTCGCGGAAGCCGACAGCCAGATCCTCAGTTGTTTCCGGGAACTGGCCGACGGCCGCCATGAGGAGGGCGAATATACACGTTCTTACAACCGCGGCGAAATTCTGATAACGATCGCGTCCTATCGCGATTATGACGAGTTGCAGGAGATCACCATTTCCACCGCCGTGAACCGCAAACGGATCGAATACAAACACATCATCGAACGGCTGAATGACTAAACTGCGCGCCTCAACCCTCGCCGAAATGCTTGTCGTGATTCTGGTCTCGGCCGTCGTCCTGGCGGCCGTCATGGACGGCATGGGGATCTTCGGGCGGTACACCTCGGGATTGGCGGTACGCATCGGCGAGGGAAGCCGGTTCCGGGAGAGTTACTACCTGTTGGAGCACATGACCTCGACGGCAGACAGCCTTACGGAAGAAGAAGGACGCATCGCGGCCTGGCGGGGTGGGCAGCAGGCCGGGGTACTTTACCAGCGCGATTCGCTGCTGTTGGTCTTGCGTCGGCAGCGCACGGATACGCTTTTCTCCGGGTTGGCTTCCTTTGTGGCCTATCCCCTGAACCGGGAAGGACAGCCGGACAGCCTCGTGGTTTCGCTCGTACGTTCCGGCGGGGTTATGAACATCACATTGCCCGTGATCCCACCCCAGGCTGTCCGAACCCGGCAAAGCATCGAAGAAACGGAAGAGAACTATGGCTACGATTGACTTTCACCGCCCGCTGAAAGAGGCGAAAAAGGAACTCCTTTTTTCGGAATTGCTCTCTCTGCTCTCCGCGGGGCTTGATTTTTCGCATGCGTTCCAACTGCTGATCGGGCAGGAGAGCGACAAACAGGTAAAACAACTGCTCGAACGGCTCTACACGCAGGTCGTCTCCGGATCACCGCTCTGGCAGGCGTTGGAAAGCAGCGGACGGTTCGCTGCGCTGGATTGCGGCGTGGTGCGCATCGGAGAGGAGACGGGGCGGCTGGGCGAGGCACTCGAATTCCTGGCAGATTACTACCGCAAACGCATCGTCCAGCGGCGGATGGTCAACTCGGCAGTCAGCTACCCGGCTATTATTCTTTGCATGGCGGTGGTCGTGGTGGCCTTCATGCTCGCGGTGATCGTGCCGATGTTCGAACAGGTTTATTCGCGCATGGGGGGCGAGTTGCCGGGCATGACACGGCGGATCATTGCGCTTTCGCGGAATTTCCCTTTATATGCTTCGGTTGCCCTGACGGTCGTTTCATTATTCGCATTGGCGCTTTATTCGTTGCGACGCAATGAGCAGGTGCAGCGGGGAGTCGCTTACGTGTTATTGCATCTACCGTTAGTTGGCGGCATCCTCAAAAAGAACCACCAGGCCCATTTCTGCAAACTCCTTTACCTGCTCACCTCGTCCGGCGTCCCCTTGTTGCACGGCATCACGATGCTGCGCTCGATCATCACCTTTTACCCTTACCGCCAATCCCTGGGCAGCGTGGCGGAGGATCTCGCCCGGGGCGAACTCTTCTCCGCAGGTCTGGAACGTTACCCCTCGCTATACGAAAAACGCCTGACCACCCTGCTACGCGTAGGCGAAGAGACCAACCGCCTGCCGCAGATGCTCGCCAAACAGGGCGAAGACCTCACCCGCGAACTCGAGTACCGCCTCAAACAACTCGGCTCCATGCTCGAGCCGGTACTCATCCTGCTGGTCGGACTGCTCGTCGCCGTGATTCTGATCTCAATGTACCTGCCCATGTTTAAGCTCGGGGGGGTAATGGAGCACAATTAGTTTGTATGTCTTCAAAATGTTTTAGCTTCTCAAAATCCAATTGTCATATCAAAGCGTGTCATTTGGTGATGTCCTCTCCGTTGATTTGCCCCTTTATTTCGAGAGGAGTCTGTATGCATTTTCCCATCCGATCTACAAAAATTAGACAGGAAATTGATCTCATTTTTCGCCTCTAAAAACGTGATTATACGATTTTGTGTAATAAACTGACAGTCAATTGTTATGATAAATTTTGATTATACGTATTTTTCTTATACTTAGAATTATATATGATACTTTTGAGATAAAAGCATCCATCTCTAATTGTTGAATTTAATCTGAATGTATTATGCGAAAATTGTACAAATTCTTGGAGAATATCATCTTTGTTTTTTTATGTGCTATTATCAGTTTTAATAGTATAATCTGTAATGCACAGAAACAGGGACATGAATTTATCCCTTCAGTCGACGCATGGAGTTTCATGCGTTACGGCAACACGCCGGTCGATTTATTTACCGGTCGGATTTGTCCCTCAATCCCAATTTACACTTATAAAGATAAGGATTTTGAGCTCCCCTTGTCGATCGATTATGCTTGTGACGGTTTTATACCTAACATCCCAACAGGGTCGGTGGGACACGGTTGGGTGCTGAATGCCGGAGGTATGATCTCTCGTGAAGTCAGAGGAGTGCCGGACGAATACGAAACCTACCAAACGACGACGCCTCAGTATCGTTATCTTGATCAATTTGAACATTATGCTCATGATGGGCGAGGTGGATATTTTTCATATTATAATAAGTTACGGGGAGGTGGATATAACGTATTGCGTAACGAATATACATACAGCGGCCTGCCTCGTACTTATCAAACCGCAGTCATCTGTTTCCTCAGTCAGCACTTATCAATAAATCCGACAAAACTAGATGAGGAGCCCTATCAACGCTATGAAACTACACCAGATATCTTTTCTTTTCGTTTTTTGGGGCATAAAGGTAAATTTCACCTGCATACGGACAATAATAAGATCGTGGTCTATGATACGGAAACTCCTCAGGGAGAATACGAGATCGACATGTCCGAATTCAGGCCTATGGATGCAAATGCCAAAAGCAGCATAAAAATAAAAACCGGCGATGGATATGTTTATACATTTGGCGGGATTGATAAAATATCCGACACCCACGTAGATATGGAATATCTATATTACAAATCTTCTCCTCTTTTTAATCGTAGAGATGAATCACAGACGTCATTTAAGACAGAAGAGTATACGTCTTGGTTACTTACAAGCGTAAAAGCACCTAACGGACGTGAGATAAAATTGAAGTATTCAGATCCGTATTTGGTAAAATCAATAAAACCAGGCGGATCCTATTCAAGTTTTGACTACTACGGAGAGGGCCTTACATCAGATAATCTTGCCTGTATTCAATATGAAACACGGGTTCGAAATTTAGAATCTATAGACATTGATGGCAATTGTAAAATTGAGTTTTTATATAAACAAGGGTATCAGGAAAACAGTGTTAATATAAATTATGGAAATATTATTGACGGTGACAGATGCATGTACCAGGAGGATGAGAAAGTTGCTCGGTCTGCAGTAAAAACTAAAGTCCCTGATAAAATTTCATCTATCTCTATATGGGATGGCGCCGATAATATCAAAAGATTGATAAATCTGAATTATACGGAGATTGGTTATCCAAATCAAAAAACATTCCTAAATACGGTCTCTGTTTCGGGACATATTTATGAATTGGATTATTACGGGAAGAAGGAATCATTCCCTCTTAATGGAACGATTTCCAGTGATTACTGGGGTTATTACCATGGTAATGGGCGATATCACATAGACGCCTTGAATATAGATTTCAATGCATCGGCCGGTGTAAATATACTACCAAAGTTAAATGTTGCGGAACGACAACCGGTTTTTGAAACCGGAGCTTTGCTCGGGATGCTTGCCCGAATTAAATATCCGACCGGAGGGTGTACCTATTTTGAATATGAGAACAATTCGGCTTCGAAAAAAGTCTCTCGTGAAGTAAGCGGTTCGGATAACGGACTGCCCATCTTGAATCCCTATAGCTTACCATATATCAATAAAACTTTCCCGGGAAGTAACCAAGTGGGAGGAGTTAGAATTAAAAGAATAACAGACTCCAGTGCATCGATCTCTTCGCTTGAACAGGATCCAGTCCCTACCGAAGACAATACTAATCCCACTGAACTAACGAACAATGGTGATCTCATTAATTCGTCACAACGAGTAACGACCGTTAGAGAATTCTCATACACACATTCCGATGGGTTAAGTTCAGGGATTGTGCTGAATATCCCGGTCTATACCATGTTTTTTAGCAGATACAATCACAAGGGAGGAAGCGATACACAAATTCTTACCGCCCCGAACAACATGTGTGTATACACTCCGGGAGAGTCGCACATACAATACGGGCGGGTCGTAGAGACCTTGTCCGATGGCTCTTATATCGAGTATTGCTATTCTTCATATGAAGACATCGAAGATGATGTGACTCTCTATAATTCCGAATCATCAAGTTGGATATATAGCCCGAACCATACCAAAATGTGTAATTACAAGCGCCAGGTATGTTCGCATGCAATGGATCGGGGCAAACTGCGGAGTAAAAAGATGTTTCATGCAGGAGGGGATCCTGTTGCTGCAGAGTATTATATTTATGATTATAATAAAGAATTAAAATATACTACTGATTTACTGCATACTGGAGCATCGACATATGGACATCGGATACTGACCGAAAGCTATCCGTTAGACAAGATAATTAGTACCCAATATTTTGGCAATAAAGAGATAAGTAAAGAAACCTCTTTTACCTATAACAGTCTGGGGCAAACAACCGAGATTACAACAGTCGCAAGCAATGGAGATTCCCAAAAAACAAAACACCTGTTTGCGAAAGACGTTACAGCAGAGGATCCGGTTGCCAGCACAATGGTTCAAAATAATTTTTTGAGTTTTCCTATAGCAACCCAGACATATATCAAGAAGCAAGATAATCCATATTGGCTATTAACCGACGCGCTATATAACAATTACGCTTATGTGGGTAGTCTACCCCTTCTCGACAAGGTCCGAAAGGCTGACATAAAAACCCCTTACAGATGCGATGATCCGCCTTCGACAGTCTATGTCCGTGACATACAGAAATACCGGTATGACAGCAGGGGTAATATTATTCAAATCATAGATGAGCTAGGGTTGCCGACCACCTTTTTGTGGGGGTACGGGGGACTTTTATTATTGGCCAAAATCGAGAATGCCTCATACGAAAGGGTTGCAAATTTCCTTGGGGATCATATAATCGAACGTATAGCGAACAATCCGCAACCCATGGCATCTGATTTTGACGCATTGAATGCAATGCGAGGCTCTTCGGGGCTGGTTAATGCAATGGTTACAACCTATGAGCATATACCTTTAACCGGAGTATCTAAAATTACGGATCCTGCCGGGCGCAAAATTACCTACGAGTATTATGGTGATGGAAAATTATTTAATGTGAAGGACGATCAGGGAAACATACTGAAACAGTATGCTTATAATATAGCTTTTCAGTTTGGATTGGAGGATGAAGAGGAGTAGGATGACGGAATGTTGGATCAATAAACTTAAACCTTTTAAGGCGACATTATGAAAAAATTAATTGTAATAGCATTAATATTGCTTTCGGGGCTCAAGATTGTTTACGGACAATCTCTGGAAATACCCATGAATTTTCTTATTCAGGTTGAAGAAACTGAAATCAGTATGTATGCTGAAGGCGGCGTAGTTCAGGTTCATTATTGTGCGGCGTCATACCTCACCCCGACATTGCTTTCGTCTTCAATAAGAAATGGTTTGATGAGCGCCAATTGTTCATGGATTATGTTCTCAAATATATCAGGAACCATTGTCAATGAACAATATCAAGGGATAATCTCTTTTTCTGTGTCTCCATTATCTACAGAGGCTCCGTCCAGAAGTGCTTATTTCTCAAGTGCGCAAGTCCCCCCTGAAGAAGGAAACGAAGAAGACGGGACGGATGACGGATCTCCGATATTCAGCATTACCCAACTCAATCAGCCGACCCCTCACAATGGTATCTACAACCTGCAATGTCCGAAAACCATGATTTTGCCAGGGGAAACGGTTACCTTCCATTTGGACGGTTCCAGGGATGGGGAGATCTATAAGTTGATAAAACAAGGTAATGGAATTCCAGATGAAATAATCGAGACAGTGATGGGAACAGGCACCCCCATCTCATTCAATGGAGCATATTTACCCGGAAGATATTTCATTCAATGGGATATGCTTGCCATGAACAACACAATCTCGATAAAGTATCATTCGGACGACTTTGAACTACTGACGGTAATGGATAATTTACTTTTCTCTGTTAATACCATTACCTTACCCACAGGAGTGTTAACATTTGATATTCCGTATACGATGTCCGAAAATGGGGTATTCGTTTCCGAGGAAAACTTTAAGCAAATGTTGTCAACCAAATGGATAAAGGTATTACAAATCACCGGTTATAATCCGGAGGTCGGCAGTTGCTCCGAAGGAATCATATCCTTTAAAGCAGGCTCGAATCCACCAGAAGAGAGAATCGTCAAATATTACTCAGATCATGGGCGACATCTTTTGAACGTAACTCAGGAATTTAGCTTGGGGGAGAAGCGAGCCAGCAGTTATTATAATTTCATTAGCGCAATTACTCCATTGGAAGCAATGCAAACTACTGGGTTGTTTGGGAGAGGTTCTGCGATGACTGATATTACATATTATAATGGACTTGGGGCGGTGGAACAAATTATTGAAGTCGGCGGTGCCCCGTCATTATTTGACATAGTTCAGACAGTAGATTATGACAACATGATGCGCGATGACGCCAAAGTGTATGCCCCATACATGTCAGAAAGTATGAATGGTATTTTTAAAGAAAAATCGATCCGCAAGCAAAATTCGTTCTATAAAGAATTATTCCATACCCCTGACAGCGCCTATTCATACGTTGAAAATATCTACGAGGCGTCACCACTTAATCGTATTAACCAGCAATATCAGATCGGGTCAATATTCAGACAGAAGGACAAAAAAGATGTGACAAGTTATCAAGTTAATGCAGGTGGAGAGGTACGAAAGTTTGCGGTCAAGGATTCTGGGGGCACGATCGAGCATCAGGGACCTTATCCGACCGGAGTGCTCTCTAAAGTTGCAATTACAAACATGGATAATGTGGTGTCTGAAACATTTAAAGACAAAAACGACAGAGTAATCTTGGAGCGAATTTTATTCGGAGCGGATAAAGTAGATACATACTACATATATGATGATCTAGGGAACCTCGTTTGGGTTATTCCGCCGGAGGGTGTGGCACATTTTCCCTATAATGGAGTATTGACTGCTAATTCGACAGAGGCAATGGAATATTGTTATATATATCAATATGATGGCCGCGGTCGTACTATTGAGCGTAAACTTCCCGGTAAGGCAGTGGAATACTTTGTATACGACAAAGGCGACCGTTTGGTATTGAGCCAGGACGGGAACATGCGCTCGAATAAGACTTGGCTATACAGCGTATATGACAACCATAACCGGCTTATTTCGCAGAGTTTGGTGAAAACCGATAAGGTGGTTAAAAGAAGTGACTTGCAGTATCGTTACGACGGCTCTAATTTCGACAATAGTTATCCGTTCTTGGGCGGCAGTTCCGACCCGTACAAACCATTTGCTGATAATAATTTCAGTCTAAAGGCTGTTATCTCTGAAACCCATTACGGCGGGTATACTTATGCTTCTGACGAATGGCCGGGGTGGCCGACCCAGGAGCCTTATGGGGCATTCCAACCAGATATCAATTATCTGAAAGTCGGAGCCTCCGGAGGAAGCAGATCCGTATGCTTCTCCCCTGCCACTTTTCTTTCTTTCTCATTTAGCTCCTATAGCGATTCAGGCAATATGGTTGAGAGCCTGTTGCCCGATGGGAATATCACTTTCCGTCAAAATACGGGTACTCTGCCGAAGAATGGGGTCATTACTATTAACTATGAGTCTGTTTCTAGGGGCGGGTTAATCCCTCTTCCAGACGGCACATACCCCCCACCTCCCCGTTATCCGGGAGTGGCTTACATTTTTTATACCGTAGGCTTTAACGAACCTTTGTGTGCAGGCGGTGTCGAAGCCAGAGAGGCGGAAACAGGCGGCGGTTGTGTGATTATGAGGTCTCTGCAGATCGGAAATATATCCTCTGCAAATGGTGGTGACGGCACTCTTAATTATAGTTGGGAAATCAGCTCGGACCGACAGGCCTGGAGCGTTATCCCCGATCAGACATTCGCATATTTACCCATGGTGAATTGGGAAGATATGGATAAATATTACCGCCGTAAGGTAAGCGATAATACGACCTCTGCCTATTCCAATATCGCGACCTTTACCGGAGTGTTGGGTAGCGAACCCGCTCCTGATGCGTCAGGCAGCCAGATCGATCTCGCCAACCAGGGAGATTCTAAACCATCTGCGCTTTCATTCGTAAGCCCCCATGACGACATCCTACCTGATGCCGTTCTGGACAAACGTACTGTCGGTTTGAAAATCTACGACAAGGTGGCAATACTCGACCCCTCGGTTACGTCCACAGATCATATGCAATACGTCGAACGGGCCTACTATTACGACTATAAAGGCCGTGTGATCCAAACCGTGGAGAAGAATCACCTTGGCGGCATCAGCCGCACGTCTGTCAAGTATGACTTCGTGGGCAATATCCTCACGCAACACGAGTCTGTGCAACCCGCCGCCGGGGCTCGAGCCGATGAACTGGTCAAGCATTTCACCTACGACCACCGCTGTCGATTATTGTCCGAGACGACGACTTTGAACAATGGTACGCCTGCCGTGGTGAAGTACGACTACAACGAACTCGGGCAACTGATCGCCAAAACTTATGGCCCCGAGGGCGAACCGGGTACCGTAACCGACAACCTCACCTACAACATTCAAGGCTGGCTGACGGAACAGCAAAACGACCTGTTCCGGATGAACCTGCACTACTACGATCCGCAAAAAGGCACCGATCCGAGCTACACGGGCAACATCACCGAATGGGACTGGCAACACCAGGGCGCGGATGTGAGTGATCCTGCATGGAATACCTATGCTTTCACCTATGACAAACTGAGCCGCCTGAAAGAGACCGCCCAATACAAAGGCGCCGATCCGGCCACGGGCGCAGACCTGTTCATCGAGCATGGACTCAACTATGACCGCAATGGCAACATCAAGACCCTCCAACGCACCTCGGGCGGGACACCGGAAGACGACTTCACCTACACTTACCAGGGTAACAAACTGATCTCGCTGAAAAATACCGGCACAAAGAACCCAGCCAAATACTCCTACGCCTACGATGCGAACGGAAATACGACCACCGATGGGCTGAATCGTTTGGATTTATCGTATAATTACTTAAATTTGATAGCCCAAGTACGCGAAGCGTCCGGCGACGTGTCTGAAGAGCTGCCCGACGACGCGGCTGAAGAGGAGGACGAGGATACGGGCGGCAACGCGCCGATGGGCGGGCAGTCGTCCGGCATGGGCAGGACGGCGGCTTCGGGCAAGGGCGGCATGACGGTCATGCGCGGCCTGTCAGATGAAGTGGAAGAGGACGAGCCGGATGATGACGATCCGGATGATCCCTGCGACCCGGGCGAACCGAATGAGCCGGGTGACCCAGGTGATCCTGCTGATCCGCAAGACCCGAACAATCCCGGTGGAGATGAGAATGATCCGGGCGACGAAGAAGATCCGGGGGATGATCCTGCAGACCCGCAAGACCCTGACAATCCAGGGGAAGGGGAGGCGCCAGGCCATAGCGGTGTTCTGAAGGCGGCTTACCGCTGGCTGGCCGACGGCCGCAAAGCCGGAGTTTTGGACGGCACGGGCGAACACGGTTTCGAGTATTTAGGTTCTTTGGTATATGAGCATACCCCGGACGGGTTGCGGCTGGAATCGGCGGCCTTCGGCGGCGGGCGGATCATCGCCTCACAGACCGGCAACGGTTCGGGAGCCTCGATGAGTTACACGCCGAATTATTTCCTGACCGACCATCTGGGCAGCACGCGCGTCGTGGTAAACGGCACCGACGCCCCCGAACGGAGCGATTACCATGCTTTCGGGTTGAGGTGGGACAGCCAACAGGCTAACGTGAACCGATACCTTTACAACGGGAAGGAACAGCAAACAACAGGCGGGTTGAAATATCTCGATTATGGGGCACGAATGTATGATAATCGTTTAGGCCGCTGGTTTAATTTGGATAGATTATCGGAAAAATACTATTCGCTGTCTCCACTCGGCTACGTAATGGGCAACCCTCTCAAATTTATAGACATAAATGGAGATTGGGTTGATTTTACTGATTGGAGTAACAATACTGACAACCTCCAGGTAATGCTTAACGATTTATCTGCAATTACTGGTTTGACCATTACTGTTTCTGATGATGAAAAGTTGGAATACGCAATGGAAAATGGAAAAGCCGTGATCGCGAAAGATGATAATGGCAAGAAACTTGGAAGTGCTTCGGCCAGAAGATTATTGACTAATGCGATAGATCACAAGGAGAAAGTAAGTGTAGTGGCTGGTACAAAATCAGAAGTACCTCCAGGGACTAATGAAATTAGACTTAGTGATTCTCAAATCAATGATTTCATCAATGGTGCGGTAGGCGTGGATAACAGGACTATGGGATTTGGAATGTCTCTTTTACATGAATTGCATCATACAAAAGTCGGAGGCGGATTAAGCGATAATCCGAATAGTGCTTATCGATTGAATCCCGGAGCAGTTGTAACGGAAATGAATGCTGTCAGAGCTGAACTTAACGAGCAAGGGTGGAATATGGGACAACGCATGACATACACTATGCTACCCAGAGGAGGAATAGCAGGCGTTATTCCCTTTAATTTATCAAGTTGGTACAATTTGATAAACTGGGATAATGTTTCTATGAGTCAATACATTACTTTGCCAATAAAACCAAAATAATTCCCATGAAAATTCTCCTGTACTTATCGGCATGTTTCCTTCTTGTATTAAGCGGGAGAGCACAAACTCATGCTGATAGCATAAAACTTAGACAGATGTATCTTGCAGCCTATAAATACATAGCAAGAGATTCCCTGAATCGGGGAGATACAATTTTTGTAGTGGATTCTTTAGTTGAAAGTGAGACTCACCGGTTTATTAGATTTTTAGATAACTATCCAAAGGAGAAAGACATTGCCCAGAAAGCCCGTGAAGAATATCAGGAAAGGATCAAAATGTATAACAAGAGAGTGATAAATGACACGCACCCAATTACGTATTCACCGATCTTAGCAACCTTATTCAGGGATGAAAAGGGGAGTGATGCAAATAAGATTTTGATATTTTCTCGTTTAATAAACAATATGCTTACGGCCGAACTTGTAGCTCGGAAAAGGAACATGACAATAACATACAAAGAATTAAACCACTTAGAATTTGAGACATTACCTGATTTCAAGGAAGAAATGCCGAATGTAAAAAACGAATACTACGAGCCTATTGGGAGTGTGTCAAGCAGATCATATCTCTGGAGATTTACCGAATCTACAAAATATTTATTCCTGTTTAATAATCACGGTAAACTCATAAACGTATTTCATCAGAGAATAATTTATGATTAATGGTATATTGGAAAAACGGCTAAATCGCTCCCGTTAAGCGGCATTTATAATGCCGTTTGAGAACACAGCCAAATTTGCAATTTGGCATATAACAACGCAACCCGGCCGTAGTGTCGGGTTGCGTCTTTTGGATTTATCGTATAATTACTTAAATTTGATAGCCCAAGTACGCGAAGCGTCCGGTGACGTGTCTGAAGAGCTACCCGACGACGCGGCTGAAGAGGAGGACGAGGATACGGGCGGCAATGCGCCGATGGCCGGGCAGGCGTCCGGTATGCGGGGGACAGCGGCCTCGGGCAAGGGCGGCATGACGGTCATGCGCACCCTGTCAGATGACGAGGAAGAGGACGAGCCGGATGATCCGGATGATCCGGATGATCCAGATGATCCCTGCGACCCGGGCGAACCGAACGATCCGGGTGACCCAGGTGATCCTGCTGATCCGCAAGACCCGAACAATCCTGGGGGAGATGAGGAGGATCCGGGCGACGAAGAAGATCAGGAGGATGATCCGCAGGACCCTGCCGATCCAGGGGAAGGAGAGACGCCGGGCCATAGCGGTGTTCTGAAGGCGGCTTACCGCTGGCTGGCCGACGGGCGTAAGGCCGGGGTTTTGGACGGCACGGGAGAACATGGATTCGAGTATTTAGGTTCTTTGGTATATGAGCATACTCCAGACGGACTGCGGCTGGAATCGGCGGCGTTCGGTGGCGGGCGGATCCTGGCCAGCCACGGATCGCAGACGACCTACACGCCGAATTATTTCCTGACCGACCACCTGGGCAGCACGCGTGTCGTGGTGAACGGCACCGACGCCCCCGAGCGAAGCGATTACCATGCTTTCGGGTTGAGATGGGACAGCCAGCAGGCTAACGTGAACCGGTATCTTTACAACGGCAAGGAATCACAGGAGTCGATAGGCCTGGTTGGACGGCTGGATTACGGAGCGCGTAACTACAATCCGCAAACCGGACGCTGGGATGGAATGGATGCATTAGCGTGGAAGTATGCAAAGATGACCCCATATGGTTATTGCGATAATAACCCAATTACCTATATCGATCCCAATGGGAAAGAGAGGTACAAATTCAATGTGTCTTTTTCTATGGGATCTGGCCATATTGGTCTAAAAGCAGACATCTTGGGATTTGGGGCAGGATATTATGGAGCTCCTATCGGTGGAGGAAGATCACAATGGGATATATATTTAGTATATGATTCAGATGTGAAGAAAATTGGCATTGGCGCGACTTTCAGCCAACCATCGACAAAGCATAGTGCGGAATTTTCTCTCGGCCCATATTCTGGCTACAATACCACCGAAATGAATACTGCATACGATGCGAACACAATTGACGGGGTCAATGTAAGTAAAGACACCAGATTCAACACGTCAGAAGGAGCCGGATTCTTAATTTACAGCACGGATGGAGAAAACCACTCAGTAGGAGTCACCGCGAATGTGGGAGTATTTCTTTTCAATGGAGAAGTCGGTGTCAATGTTAAAACTGAAAAAACAGACGTTCCACTCACCAAACGCACAACACAAGAAACTACTGCACCAATAAAACTTGATGACGTAAAAACAAATAACGATGATCTTGAAGAATATCATTACAAACCATTATGGAAAACCAACTAACATGAAAAGGCTATACTACATTTGTTTTATTGCCAATGCGTTAATGCTAGTGCTAGGCCTTGGGTATAATGTATATGGCATCTATTTATTTATAACCAATGGCAATAACGTGGTTTATTCATTCCCCGAAAAAACAATTTTAATTATATTAACAATGTTCTCGTGCGTCCTTTGGTTTAAGAATCTTGGCTTGGCGTTTACTAAAGATGATGGTACTCATCGATTTTACATTATATTTTTCAATTTTGTTTATAATCCATTCTATTTTATACGAGCTATTAAGAGAGAATGGATATAAGCACAGAGAGGCGGTTCAATCTCCGTTCTCCTGCATCTGTGGCAGATCATGAATTTGACCACGCAGTACAAAGGGCAACAAACAGAGGACAGTTCGAGAACGACGTCCAGAAAGGAGATCGAGAATATGATACTAAAGAAGAACGCAGGGTCATCACTGGATCAGAACAAAAAACCGCGCGTGCAAATGGTGAAATAAAAGAAGGTGAAGTGACCCGAACAAACCACAGAGGAAGGCAGGTAATAACAAAAGGCGTAACGTCTAACCAAATAGATACCCAAAAGACGCAACAGTATGAAGAGCAAAAAAGGAAACGATAAAAAAATGTCTATAAATCATTGCGATATGCATATATCGTAATAATTTGTGCCGCATTCTTGGCTTGTAGTAATCAGGATATGACACATGTTGACACACAAAGTGTTGCAGGTATCAGATTTATATATCTTCCCAAAGGCACAAATACTGATATTGCAATAACCGAACCGGCCGATATTTTTGATTATAAAGAGATATTAAGAGATGCGGTAATAACCGACCTTAAAACTCTTAGCACATACTGTCATTTTGTCAATGAGTGGAAAATATCCAAGGATCAACATAATTATGATGCAAGAGTTCTCGCAATACTTCGATTCAAAGATGGACGGGATAGTATGGAGTTTATGTTTGGGGAATTTCAAAATATTGTACATAAAGGACAGCTCATGGAACCAGAAACTGGCATATTCGAATTTCTTGACAGTTTGTTATATGACAACGAAACACCCGTTCGGCGGCATTTACAATGCCGTCGGTGAACAGGCACGAATTTGTAATTCGTGAAAGACATACAAAGGGATAGCCCTCACCATCAATAACCTTCTCACCCGGCCGGAATCCGACCGGGTGATTTTTTTGTCCGATGTGTTTTCAAGCGAAATTATCGCTATCCTAGGCAAATAATTTCCAAATCGGGAATGCCGACAGGATACCAAATCAAAGACCAGTCACAAGCGTACTATCTTATGTTCCAGATCGTATATTGGATCGACGTATTCACGCGGCAAACCTACCGGGATATCGTGATCGAAAGCCTGCGGCATTGCCAACAGCGTAAAGCGTTGGAGATTTACGCTTATGTGATCATACCGAACCATATCCATCTGCTGGCCCGCAGCGGCTGTGACGATTTGAGCGGAACCGTACGCGATTTTAAGAAATTTACCAGCAAGGCGATCATCGAGGCCATAACAACCGGGCCGGAGAGCCGCCGGGAGTGGATGTTGCGGCTGTTCGCCCATGCCGCCAAACGGCAAAACAAACAGGGCGAGTATCAGCTTTGGACGCATGAAAGTCATGCCGAAGTAGTATGCTCTCCGGGATTTATTGCACAAAAGGTCGGTTATATACACAATAATCCCGTGCGGTCAGGTGTAGTGGAGTTTCCGGAAGAGTATGTTTATTCAAGTGCACGGAACTATGCGGGCAAAGAAAGTGTGCTGGATATTATTCGGATTGACACTTGATGAACCGGGCAGGCAAAATAATCCGAATTACAAATTCGGAAATGTTCAAAGCGGCATTGCAATTGCCGCTTAACGGGGGGATGGTTTAATATTCTGATTAATTTGCAAAAAAAATAGTATGCAACGGCTTTTAATTTTTGTCACCCTTATCATTCTATGTGGTTGTAAGAGCAAGAAATCACAAATGTGTGAAGAAAGACTCTTTGCCAGTAAACAATATGTATACGAATTTGAGTTCAAACATAGAGCAGAGTATTTGGATTCAGCTTTGTTTGTCATCCGGGAGATAGAGGATCAATGCCCCAAATGGCAGAATGATATTCGTATGCGTAAAGCGGAGATTTATTATTTAAAACAGGATTATGATTCAGCGATTACAATGTTCGCTGAAGTAGACGGTGGACTGCCTTTCTCGAAATTTAAGAATATCTTGATCGATAAGATGAAAGTCAAACAGGCCCAAATAAAAGGAGATAGTGTTTTATTAAAAATTTTATATCAGGAAATTGTAAATAATTATGAAGAATATATTCAAGATACTCAATTTGTCTTCAAATGGATGCTCAGACGTAAAGATGAACATAAAGTATTTTTTTCTTGGGCAAATACTATGTTGATGGAAATATTTCATTATAAACTTCAACTGGAAAGTTTGGATAACGTAATTAAAGAAATCGATTCCCTACACAAAGCCACGAAAGGTAATGACGAATATTTTGATCACCTCAAAAGGATTTTTATTGAGGATAAAGATTATCATGTCTTTTTTGAGTGACCCCCGTTAGCGGCATCTTTTATAATGCCGTTTGAAAACACAACCAAATTTGCAATTTGGCATATGACAACAAAACCCGCCGTTGTGGGTTTCGTCTTTTGAACGCTATCTGCTTACATATCTTTAGAACGATTTCCAAATTCGGACTGTTTAGAAAGTCGCTTCAGAAGACACATCCCCGCTGTCCGGTTTCGGGCGGCGGGGTTTGTTTTCGCCGGTGATCTCGCGGGGCGGAGGCATCGTGTCGCTCGCTTTCAGGCCGATGGCGCGAGACATATAGAGGTCGTCGTGCTTGCCTTCGATCGCGCCGTAGGTGCCGTCGGGTTTCATCTCGTAGTATTGGGCCTCGTCCAGGGCGCGCTTGTCGTATTCGATGTGGCCCACCTCGCGGAAACGGCGGTTCATCTGCGTCACCAGGTCAGTTTTCGAGGCGCGGTTGGTGTGGAAGCCGTAGCGGGCGGGGAGGCGCTCGCGGAGCTTTTGCGGGTCGTCGCGGTAGTAGATGTTCGGATAATAATCCTTCACCTCGTCCAGGATGGTCAGCGAATGGTCGCCCTCCTGGCCTTTATCGTCGAGGGAGTTGGCCTCGGGGACGAACAGGGCGTTGTTGTAGAAGCGGGCCACCTGTACCGCACGCCAGATCGCCAGGTCCTGGTCGAGGTGGAAACGGCCCGTGCCGATACATTCCTCGATGCCGCCCAGCAGCAGCGGGTAGCGGTCGATGACCGAGATCACGTGCCAGTCCGCCCCGTCGGTGCGGCCGCCGATGTCGAAGCTCACCACATAGCGATTCGAGATGCGGCGCGTGCGGTCCGGCAGGGCCCATAGCCATAGGGTGCCGCCCGTCACCTCGGAGAAGTGGAGCGAGGGGCCGATGGCCTCGCGGCCGGAGGGGGCGTCGGCGAATAGTTCGCCGATGTGGAGCGGCGGTTTGACAAAGGCGCGCATCTGTTCGATGTAGCGCGGGTCGTGGGCGTAGCGGCCCGTCGTGGTGAACGCCTCCTGCGGGGTGGAGGGGTATTCGCAGCACATGCGCCAGTCGGAGGGCAGTTCGCGCCGTTTCTCGCGGTACCAGTGCAGGCCTTCGAGCGTGGCGCCCAGGCCGAAGCGGTAGTGCTCGTCGGGGGTCATCGAGGCGACGAAGTCCCGTTTTTGCCGCTCGCTTACGAATGCCCGGTAGTAGATATCGATCTCAAACCAGGCCACAAATACCGGGGCATAGGCGTTCGCCCCCTCCTCGGCACCGCACCAGGTATTATGAAAATAGTTGCCGATCCCTTTGGCGGTCGACTCCAGGACGATGACCGTGAACGGGTCGTTCGGGATGCTCGATACCACGGCCTGAATCAGGTCCTCCGGTGCTTTCCCTTTAGGGAATCACCGTCTAATTTGACGCGAAACAGGTTAAGAAACTACGGTAGGCTGCCGCCATCCCATCCAGGGTTGAGGTTGTGGTTGCGTTTCATCTTGTTCCGAGCCGCCAAAGAACGGATGCTCGGATAATATTTTGGCATTTTCCTCCTGACTGATACGGATATAGCGCATAAACGTCGATTCCAATTTATGGCTGGTGATCTTCATAATTGCGATCGTGGGGACACCGGCCAGATAGGCGTTGGTGGCGAACGACCGGCGTGCGGTATGGGTGCCTACCAGGTCGCATTTGCAGTAAGTCTTGACGGCGACTTTACCGGCGATGCTTTCGCGGACCTCTATCTTTTCCGTGATTCCGGCATACCGGCAAATATCTTTGATGTATTTGCGGGTTTTATCGATACTCAAACTGTCGGAGAAATTGAAATGCTCGCTCGATAGGATGGCCTTTAATATCGGGTGTAACGGGATTACCACCCGATCCCCTGTTTTATCCGTAATGATGGATATGAAGTTGCCGTTCACATGGGTTTCGTTGAGGGTATTGAAATCGGAAGCGCGCAGGCCGGTATAGGCTCCGATCAAAAAACGGTTTCTTACCGTGGTGTAGGATTTCAATATTTGATTCGCCGTGTAGGGGGAGGCACGAGGGTAGAATCGGTCTGTAAACCGTTGATCCAGTGAAATGGCGTAGATTTTCTGTAATTCGGCCTCCGTCAGATAAACCGTATCTACCTCCTGGGTTATCGCTTTGAAATCGGCGTGCTGGTACTCGGTATTGTAGTGGAACTTGTCGATCACGTGGGCCTCTTTCAATACCTGCTTGATAACCTTGACAAAGGTGGCGAAATAATTGGTCGAATGATCCAGGCCATTCATGTACTGATGCAGGTCGCGGTAAAAAACCAAACCCATCTCATCGAACCGGTAGTGTTTCCTGGTGTCTTCCTCAAACGCTTTCAGCTTGTGGAGCACTACGTGGAAACGCCTGATCCGTTCCTCGCTTTTGGTCAGCAGGAAGCGGCGGATGAATACTTTCTCAAAATATTCCAAAAAAGTATATTCGGGAATCTTTGGGGCATCAATTTCTCTTTCCTCTTTTGCCGTGACTTCTTTGCCCTCGGCCCGTTTTACAGCAAGTTCGACAAGTTTCCAAAACCGCTTTTTGTCGGTAATGTCAATATCCTTCTTGCGGGATTGACGCAATATTAACTTAATGGCATCTTCCCAAATATCCAACCGGTCATTGATCTCCTTGCCGTCCGGGTAGTTCCTGGTGATTGCCCTTTGCGTAGTCTTGTCCCAATACCGCGTTTCAATAGAAATACCGAGGCCCTTATCATACCTTACCCCTTCGTAGTGGACAAATGCAGCAATGCTCGTTCGCTTGTCCTTTGCCTTGGCTAAAAAAAATCTCACTCTCATATCCTACGACTTTAAGAAACGTACCCTAAAGGTACAAAAAAAGTTTAAGAAATTCTTAAACTTTTGCTGCTTTATTAGGGAAAATACCACTTAATTCCGGATTTGCAGTTTTGCAAAAACCTTCCGAAACGGAATGAAAATCAGATAGAAACAAAAAAAACCGAGCACATAACGTACTCGGTCTAAGTGGTCCCTCAGGGGCTCGAACCCTGGACCCCAACATTAAGAGTGTCGTGCTCTACCAGCTGAGCTAAAGGACCTTTTGAGGATGCAAAAGTAAACCAATTTTGATAAACCTCAAATTTTTGCCGGATTTATTTTGAATAGTTTGGCAGAGGTTTTGTAACGTATAACCGCAAACCGTATGATATACAGAGAAAAATAACCCACAATCTATCCCGGAAATGAAGAAAAAAATCCTATCCTTGCTGACCGCCGCCGCGCTCCTGCTCCCTGCTATCGTATTCGCCCAGGTCGATTCGGGGGTGAAAGTGACCCAGCGCCAGGACGACGGCCAGATGCTCGACAGCGTGAAACAAACCAAATATCCATACACATTTCCCCTGCTGGGTAAAAAGGCCGCCAGCAAAGGGTTCCTGTTGCCTTACCCGCTGGGGATCATGCTCAACGCGTTCAACGGCAGCCAGCAGGTCTCCATATCGGACCTCTCGGTGGGGATCAACAACAGTGCGGGGACCCCGGTGATCCCCTATACCTCGCTCGACGATGTGGTCCATTTCGGGGAGGTGAAGGCCGTGATCAATAACGTGAACGCCCGCGCGGACGTTTGGGTCCTGCCTTTCCTGGATGTTTACGGCATCTTCGGCAAGGCCTGGGTGCAGACCGACGTGAGCATCGACCGGATCCTCGATTCCCCCGTCGACATCAGCACGAGTGCCAAATTCGACGGGTATGTGTATGGCTTCGGCGGCATGCTTACGGGCGGTATCCACTCGTTCTTCGCCTCGCTGGACTATAACATGGTCTGGACCCATTTCGACCAGATGGCCAAGGACAACTCCGCCATGAACCTCTCCCTGCGCACGGGTTATGTCATCCACCTGAAACATCCGGAGAGTAATGTGGCCCTCTGGCTCGGTGCAGGGCGCGTCTACCTGAACAGCATCACTGAAGGAACGATCAACCTGGCGGACGTGGCGCCCGATCTGGGCGGCAATTACCAGAATACGGATTGGTATCAGGGCCTTAAGCCCCGTGTGCAGGATATTGTCGACCGCACAGTCGAAAATTTCGTCGACAAAAACAAGGGCGACGTGATCAATTACTCGCTCACCAAACGCCCGGTGAACAACTGGACGATGATCATCGGCGCCCAATACCAGCTCAATCGCCGCTGGCAGTTCCGCACCGAAGTGAACGTGCTCGGCGGCCGTCGCAGCGGCTTGCTCTCGGCGAATTATCGGTTCGGTATCAAGTAAAGAGATATCATAACGTCATCCCGAACGAATGTGAGGGAACTTCCACTTATCTTTTTGATATAAGGAAGTTCCCTCACCTTCGTTCGGGACGACGTTGTTTTGTAAATTTTGATGTGTCTTTTGTGGTTATAAAGTTCCGTTGTATATAATCGCGACCGCCCAGAAA
>JAVBPS010000100.1:0-3765 GCA_031549495.1 Rikenellaceae bacterium
ACGGGCGACCGTACTTTTTTGCTTGACCAAAAAAGTAGGCAAAAAAGTCAAGGCGCCGCGCTCCCGGCTTACCCGCTTACGGGTTTTCGGGGAAGTCGTGCGGAAATTCCGCTGCGCACAGGCCACATCGCACGCCTCCGCTGACGCTCCGGCCTCCCGCTACAGTTTCCGCCCTTTGTCCCCCGAAAACCCTGGCGGGGCCCAAGCCTCCCGCTTCATGGCGCCGGGCCAGCGCGCTTTGGCCGCCGCTCATCCCCACGCACCCCCGCCTTCGGCTACGGACGGTTTTCTCTCGTCATGTCGAGCGTTAGTCGAGACATCTCAAAATGGCTGGGTAGAGCAAAGGGTGCGTTGGACTGGCGTACCCCCCTTTCCCAAAGGGGGGCAGGGGGGGAATGTGCCAGCGCAGCGGAAGCGGAAAAGGAGGTAGCGGGCGGTCTCTTTCGCCCGTTACCGCCAGCGCAGCGGAACGCAAGGGCTTGCGTCGTTTGGGAAAGCGTCAAACGAGGATTATTCCTCGTTTGACGCTTTCCCGAGCGACGCAAGGATCCCTCCGTCGATATACAGCACGTGGCCGTTGACGAAGTCGGAGGCGGGGGCGGCCAGGAATACGGCGCCGCCGATCAGGTCTTCCGTCGTGCCCCAGCGCATAGCGGGGGTGCGCTTGATGATGAAGTCGTTGAAGGGATGGCCGTCCTCGCGCAGCACGGTGTTCTGCGAGGTGGCGATGTAGCCCGGGCCGATGCCGTTCACCTGGATGTTGTAGCGGGCCCATTCGGTGGCCAGGTTGCGCGTGAGCATCTTCAGGCCGCCTTTGGCTGCGGCGTAGGAGGCTACGGTGTCGCGGCCCAGTTCGCTCATCATCGAGCACATGTTGATGATCTTGCCCGCGCCTTTGGCTTTCATGCCGGGGGCGACGGCCTTCGAGAGGATGAAGGGGGCCGTCAGGTCGATGTCGATCACCTGTTTCCAGTCTTTAAGCGAGAGCTCCATCGAGGGGACGCGCTTGATGATCCCGGCGTTGTTGACCAGGATATCCACGCCGCCCAGCTCTTTGTCGATCTGCGCGATCATCTTGTTTACGGCCGTCTCGTCCGTCACGTCGCACAGGTAGGTGTGCACCTGGATGCCGTCTTTGGCGTACTCGGCTTTGCAGGCGTCGAGTTTATCCTGCATGATGTCGTTCACGGCGATGCGGGCGCCCGCGGCGGCCATCGCTTTGGCAAGGGCCATGCCGATGCCGTGGGTACCGCCGGTGATGAGGGCCAGCTTGCCCTCCAGGGAAAACATTTGGAGACCTTTCATTTTATGTGTGTTTTAAAGTTGTTCGCTTATGTAGGGGCACCCCTTGCGGATGCCCTCTTTTTTTGGGCACCCGCAAGGGGTGCCCCTACGGGCTCTAACGTAACTCTACCGTCGGTGCGGGGGTCATATCGCTATAGTCGAGGTTCTCGCCACACATGCCCCATATAAAGGTGTAGCTCGCCGTGGCGCAGGCCGAGTGGATCGACCATTGGGGGGAGATGACCGCCTGCTCGTTCTTCATGAAGATGTGGCGCGTCTGCTCGGGCTGGCCCATGAAGTGGCAGACCACCTGTGCAGGGTCGATCTCGAAATAGTAGTAAACCTCCATGCGGCGATCGTGCGTGTGGGCGGGCATCGTGTTCCAGACGCTGCCGGTCTGCAGTTCGGTCATGCCCATCTGCAACTGGCAGGTCTGCACCACCTCCTGCACGATCATGCGGTTGATGAAGCGGTGGTTGCTCGTGGCGGCCGATCCCATCTCCATCACCACGGCGTCCTTGCGGGTCACCAGTTTGTCGGGATAGGCGGCGTGGGCGGTGGCGGAGTTGAAGTAAAATTTGGCGGGGTTCTTCTTGTCCTTACTGCGGAAGACGATCTTCCTATCGCCGCGGCCGATGTATAAGGCCTCTTTGAAATCGACCGGGTAGACTTTGTCGCCCACTACGATCTCGCCCGGGCCGCCCGTATTGATCACCCCCACCTCGCGGCGCGTGGTGAAGAACTCCGAGCGCAGGATCTCGATCGGCTGCAATTCCAGCTCCTCGTTCACAGGCATGGCGCCCCCGGCGATGATGCGGTCGAACATCGAGTAGACCATGTTCACCTCGTCGGCGACCATCAGATTCTCGACCAGATAGTGCTTACGCAGGGTTTCCGTGTCGTAATGTTTGGCGTCGTCCTGGTGGGAGGCGTGACGCACTTCATAATTTGTTTTCATTTCTTAAAATATTATTATGGTTTTTTCGTCATACGTAATGTGGCTGTACCTCCGGGCTTGTCATTCTGAGCGCAACGAAGAATCTTGGTCTAAATTGCTTTCTGCCCACAGCCCGACCAAGATTCTTCGCTTCGCTCTGAATGACAAAACCCCAAACAGATCGGAATACCGGAAAATTGGTCGACCAATTTCTGCAAAGGTGGAAAATATTCCCCGGTTTTGCAAAAAAAAGGGGAAATTTCAAAAAAACTCAAAAAACTTGAAAACTTTTTTTGTTTTTAAAGTTTTCTGCTTTACATTTGCCCCCTGAAACCAACATCGGATAAAAATGTCTATAAAAGAACGCATTATCGAAGAGTCTGCGGCCATGTTCGCCACCTACGGGCTTAAAAGCGTGCGTATGGACGACATAGCGTCGCAGATGGGGATCTCCAAACGGACGATCTACGAACTGTTCGGGGACAAGGAAAACCTGATCACCTCGGCGCTGATGCACTTCTTCCACAAAAAAGAAGCACACGACAAAGTATGTGCCGAAGGGGCCGAGAACGTGATCGAGGCGCTGCTGCGCAACATGGCGGCCAGCGAAGAGGTGATCCAGCAGGGCGTTTCGGTGATGGCCGACCTGCGTAAATTTTACCCGCAGATCCACCGCCGCATCGTCGAGGAGAGCTACGAAAGCGGCACGCGCCACATGCGCGAACTGATCGACCGCGGCATCGACGAGGGGCTGTTCGTGCGTTACGTCAACCCCGACATGCTGATCACGTTCTTCGTCGAACTGATGGACACGATCTTCAACCGCTTCAACGCCATCACCCCCCCGAAAGACTACACGATCGCCGAGATGCTGCGCTTCAGCATGGTGTTCTTCGTGCGCGGGATGTCGACCCCCGAGGGGATCCGGATGGTGGACCAATACCTGATCGAAAAATCAATCTTAAATAATAACTAATCGAAAAAATGAAAAGAACCATGATCATCCTGGCGGCCGCCGTGGCCGCCGTCCTGCTGGCAGGGAGCGCGAGGGCCGCGCAACCTGCCTCAGGCACACCCGTCGAGATCGACCTGGCGGAGGCGCTGCGCATCGCGCTGAGCGACAACCCGACCATCAAAATAGCCGATATGGAGATCCAGCGGCAGGACTACGTCAAGAAAGAGACCTGGGGCAACCTGCTCCCGTCGGTCTCCGGGACGGCCGCCTACCAGAACTCGATCGTTAAGAACGAGATCACCAAGGGCCTGTCGTTCGAGCCGACGAACACCGTCAGCTTCGGTGCGAAAGTCGACCTGCCGTTGTTCGTGCCCGGCGTCTACCAGAGCCTCAAGCTGAACGACCAGCAGATGCGGGCCGCGCTGGAAAGCGCCCGCGCCTCGCGCATCAACATGAGCTACGAGGTGAAGGTGGCGTTCTTCAACGTCCTGCGCATCGACCAGGAGATCCTGGTGCTCAAGGCCAGCCACGCCACCGTGCAGCAGACCGTCGACCAGATCCGCACCTCGTTCGCCAACGGCCTGGCCTC